>CAYMDK010000001.1:0-2083 GCA_964389465.1 uncultured archaeon
GCGAACGCGATGCTGCCGGTCCTGCGGCCGCTGCTGGTCGCGTTGGCCGACAAATGCGCCGAGCGCGAGCAGCTGGAGGAGCTGCTGATTGAGGCCGGGCAGGACTCGGGCAAGGGGCCGGCGCGCGACCGCATCGAGCTGGAGGTGCGGCTCGACGCCAACCTGGCGGAGCGCAAGCGGCTCTTCGAGGCGCTGGCGCGGCACGGAATCGAGGTGAAGGACCCGGCGCTGGGGCTCATCGACTTCCACGCGCAGCGCGGGGCGGAGCTGGTGTTTCTCTGCTACCGGCTGGGCGAGTCCGCCGTAACGCACTGGCACCCGCTCGAAGAGGGCTTCAGCGGCCGCCAGCCGCTCGAGAGCGAGCCCGGGATATTGCGCGCTTAACCACCTTCCCAGCGCGCGAACAGGTCCGCATCGAGGCCGAGCAGGTCGAGCACCCGGCCGGCGATGAAGTTGACGTTGTCGTCAATGCTCTCTGGCCGGTTGTAAAAGGCAGGCGCGGCGGGCGCGATTATCGCGCCCGCCGTCGAAAGCCGCAGCATGTTCTCGATGTGGATGTGACTGAACGGCGTCTCGCGCGGCACGAGGATTAGCGGCCGCCGCTCCTTGAGCATCACCGCTCCGGCGCGCGTCAGCAGGTTGTCGTTGACTCCCGCGGCGAGCTTGCCGAGCGTGTCCATCGAGCAGGGGACGATGACCATCGCCCGCGCGCGGAACGAGCCGGAGGCAATCGAGGCGGCGACATCGTCGTTGGGGTGCACCACGTCGGCCAGCGCTTCGACGTCAGCCCAGTCGCCATCGCACTCGTGCTGGTGCACCAGCTGGGCCGAGTCGGTTGCGACGAAGTGGGTCTCGACCGGCTGCTCGCGCAGCGCTTCGAGCAACCGCACCCCGTAGGCGATGCCGGAGGCGCCACTCATGCCGACCACGATGCGGTCCATTCCGGCCGGGAAGCGCTCGCGGGCTTAAGGCTTCAGGCGTCGGAGGGCAGTGTGCCTAAGCAGTGCCTTCGCGCCACGCCTGCATCTCGGGCGACTCGTTTTCCCAGCCGAGGTGCTTTTGCACCTGCTTGCCTGCGCCATCGAGGTCGGGCATTTCCCCAGTGCGGGCGAACTCGTAGAGCGCCGCGACCACCACCACTTCGGCGGTGTTGGTCCAGAGGACGGCGAGCAGCACCAGCACGACGATGGCGATGATACCGGGCAGCACGAGGCCGAGCAGTATCAGCGGGATGCCGACCGCGAACGCGACCAGCACCAGCAGGAAGCCGATGAGGCCGACGCCGAGGCCGCTGGTGATGTTCTCGCCCCACGTCTTCGTGAAGAGCGACTTGCTCGAGTTGAACGCGTCGCGGACGCCCTTGCCTTCGAGCACAATCATGGGGATGATGAAGAAGGTGGTAATCCACCATGCCATCTCGGCGATGAAGGCGAAGATAGCACCTACTACCTGTATGGCAGGGTTCTTCGAGTTGGCGGCTGCGTCGCGGATGAGTCGCATAAGTATCCCGAAGATGCCGGTGATGATACCCCAAGCGACAATCGTCGGCAGGTGCCGCATCGCGGCCGAGATGCCGGTCATGAAGCGCGGGTCGCCACCGGTGAGCCGCATATGCGCACTGTAGGTGATGGCGCAGTTCCAGAAGACGACGAAGGTCGCGCCGAGGGTGTAAGTGACGAAAATCCAGCCGAGGTAGGGGGCGGTCGTCGTCGTCTCACCCGTGTCGGGGTCGGTGGTCATGGCCCAGTCAAACATCGGCATTTCCATTTCGTAGCCGATGCCCGGCAGCGCGCCGGCGAAGATGGTCAGTCCGACCATGATGCTCGAGATGAGCATGTAGACCAGCAGTTCCGGGTCGCGCCAGACGACGCCGAAACTTAACTTGCTGATGGCCCAGCCGCGAGCGATGGTGTCGAAGAAGCCCATGCGGCCGCCTGCCGCCTGCAGTTCATAAGGCTGGCGGCCCGCCGCCAGCCGTCAATGCAGCCGAAGCGGCGAGTCCAGCTGCCGGCAAGTGGCTGCGCCACTCGCCGCCAGCCGTAAATCCCGCAACCGTTGCCACCCCGATGGAGTTCACCGCCCC
>CAYMDK010000001.1:2183-57508 GCA_964389465.1 uncultured archaeon
CGCCGCCAGCCGTAAATCCCGCAACCGTTGCCACCCCGATGGAGTTCACCGCCCCGGGCAAGGTCATCCTGTTCGGCGAGCACGCCGTCGTCTACGGCCAGCCCGCTATCGCGGTGCCGCTCTCGGGGCTGCGCGCGCGGGCGTGGATTGAGCCAACGCGCGACGGGGCGGGGCTGGTAATCCACGCGCGCGACCTTGGCCAGCGGCTGACGCTGGGCGGCAACCCGGCGCACCAGTTCTCGGTCGCGGCGCAGGCAGTGCTGGCACGCGCCGGCGCCCCGGAGCCGAACGCGACGGTCAATCTCGAGTCGGCCATCCCGTCGGCGGCCGGCATGGGCAGCAGCGCCGCCACTTCGACCGCCGTCTGCCGCGCGCTGGCGGCGCATCTCGGCGCGGAGCTGTCGGCGAACGCCGTCTCGAATATCGTCTTCCAGGCCGAGCGAGTGGTGCACGGCACGCCGAGCGGCATCGACAACACCGTCGTCGCGCACGAGGAGCCGGTCTGGTTTACCAGCGGCAAACCGCCGCGGCCGTTCCGGTCGCCGAACCGCTGCTTCCTGGTACTGGGCGATACCGGCACCACTGCCTCGACGGGCGAGCTGGTTGCCGGCGTGCGTAAACGTCACGACGCCGAGCCGCGGCTCTACAGTGGCTACTTCGAAGCCATTGGCGCCCTAGTCAGCGACGCGCATGACGCTCTGGAGGCAGGCGATCTGGAACGAGTGGGCGAGCTGATGGACGCCAATCACGAACTGCTCAACAATATCGGCGTCGGCCATCCCGTGCTCGACGAGCTGGTCGCTATCGCGCGCGACGCCGGGGCGCTCGGCGCGAAGCTGACCGGCAAGGGTGGCGGCGGCAACATGGTCGCGCTGTGCGAGGGACCGGATTCGCAGGCGGCGGTCGCACGGGCACTGACCGAAGCCGGTTATACGGCATACGAGACTGCCTTCGGCGGAGCGACATGAACCTGCGCGAATTCGTTGACCTGCTCGCCGAGTCGGGGCGACTGCGGACCATCTCGCGCCGCGTGGACCCGAAGTACGAAGTCGCGGCGCTGATGGCGCAGGCGGGCGACACGCCCCTGCTCTTCACCAGCATCGCCGGCAGCCGGATGGAGGCAGTCACGAACATCTGCGCTTCGCGCGAGCTGGTCGCGCTCGGGCTCGACTGCGACCCTTCCGAAATCATGCAGCGTATCGCCACCGCAGGCGACGCGCAGGCGGAGGTGCCGCGCGCCGAGGCGGCGGGCTACCGCGAGGTCGAGCCGACGCTGGCGGGGCTTCCCATCCTGACGCACCAGAAGTTCGACGGCGGCCCCTACATCGCGTCCGCCATCGCCGCCGCGCACGACGGGGAGCACGGGCTGAACCTGAGCTACCACCGCGGGATGAAGCTGGACGACCGACGGCTGGTGCTGCGCATCCTGCCGCGCAATCTCGAGGCTTACCGGCAGCGCGGGCTGACCGAGTTCGCGTTCTGCAACGGCGTTTCCGTACCGGTGCTGCTGGGCGCCGCGACCAGCTTCGGCATCGACGTCAGCGAAATGGTCATCGCCAACGCGCTCGGCGCGGCGCCGCTCATCGAGGTGGGCGGACATACGGTGCCGCAGTCGGAGCTGGTGATGATTTGCGAATTCACGGGCGAGATGGCCGATGAGGGGCCGTTTCTCGACCTGACCGAAACGCGCGACATCGTCCGCAGCCAGCCGGTCGTGCGGCTGAAGCGGCTCTTCCTGCGTGACGACTCGATATTCCACGCGCTGCTGCCGGGCGGCCCGGAGCACAAGGTGCTGATGGGGATGCCTCGCGAGCCAACCATCTTCCACGCCGTCTCGCAAGTAACGGATTGCGTCGACGTCCACGTCACCCCCGGCGGCTCGTCGTGGCTGCACGCGGTCGTCGCCATCCGGCCCCGCACGGCGGGTGACGGCCGCAAGGCAATAGAGGCGGCGTTCGTCGGCCACGCGTCGCTGAAGCACGTCTGGGTCGTCAACGACGACGTCGACGTCCGCGACCGCGACATGGTCGAGTGGGCCTTCGCGACCCGCTTCCAGGGCGACCGCGACACGGTCGCGTTCCAGTCGAAGGGCTCGAGCCTTGACCCGTCGGCGTGCGTCGAGACGCGCGAGACCTGCAAGCAGGGGTTCGACTGCACCATCCCCGACGACCGTGAGGCGACCCACTTCGCGCGCACCCCGCCGGCGATGGACGTGAAGCTCGAAGATTACCTTGACTGACGCCCCCAATCCCTTAACCCCGGTCCAGCCTGCGCGAGCGTGAAGCTCACCCCCGACCAGCAGGCGATGCTCGCCGGCGACCGCGGCGCGGCGAAGCAGATGGCAATGCGGCTGCTGGTTGACCTCGGCACCGCCGCCGGGGCGCCACGGCTGGTGCCGGTGGTAGCGGCGCACGTCTCGGGCGTCTCGCCGCTGACGGGGGGGCACGGGCTGATTACCTTTCTGGAACGGCTCGGTGACGACGCGCGGGTGGCGGTCGAGACGACGCTCAACTCGGCCGGCTGCGACAGCCGCTGCTGGCGCGAGATGGGCGCGACCGCCGACTACGTCACGCGGCAGCAGCGCATCCTTGACGCGTATGCGGCGCTGGGGGTGCGGCTGACGCTCTCGTGCACGCCCTACGAGGCGACCGCCGCACCGCTCCCCGACGGGGTCGGCGCGTGGGCCGAGTCGAACGCGGTCTGCTACGCCAACTCGTATACGGGTTTGCGGACCAACCGCGATTCCGGGCTCTCGGCGCTCGCGGCGGCCATCTGCGGCTGCACACCCGATTACGGGCTGCTGCGCGACGAACACCGCGCGGCGAACCTGCTGGTCGAGGTCGAGTGCGAACTGGCGGAGCCGGTCGATTTCTCGGTGCTGGGAGACTGGGTCGGCAAGCAACTCTCCCCGGGGCTGGCGCTGCCGTGGGGCCCCGTACCGCACTTCCACGGCGTCAGCGAGGCGAGCCACGAAGCACGCAAAGCGCTCTCGGCGGCGGCGGCCAACTACGGCTGCGCGCTGCTCTATCTCAACGAGCCACCCGCGGCGAAATATCAGGCGACGCTACGCTTCACCGCCGCAGAACTGACGGCGCGCTACGACGAACTGGCGCCGCGCCACCGCGTCGATTTAGTCGTCATCGGCTGCCCGCAGGCGTCGCCCGACGAGGTGCGCGCGACGGCCGAACTGGTGCGCGGGCGCAGCCTGCCCGAAGGGCGGCTGTGGGTCTTCACCGCCGCGCGCCACTGGGACGCGCTGCGCGACGAGGTCGCCGCGATTGAGGCGGCGGGCGGGATGGTGCTGCGCGACACCTGCCCCGAGGTGGTGCATTACGACCGCGGCACGGTCAACCACATCCTGACCAACTCGCTGAAGGCGGAACATTACCTGCAATCGGGCCTGAACAGCATGCCGACTTCGGTCGCGCCGCTCGCCGACTGCGTCGCGCATGCCGCCGACCCGGCGCTGACTGGCGGTGGTCATGCGATGGTCCCCGAGGGCGGTGCGCCGCCGCGCGCGGCGGCGCACCGCTCGGCCAAGGCACCGCAAGCGGGCGAGCTTTCGCTGGCCGGCAGCGGCATCGAGTCGCAGGAGGCGTGGGTGGTCGAGGGCGAGGCGCTCGTCACCGACGTACCGCTGACGTTCCTCGGCTTCGTGAATCGGCGCACCGGCGTGGTCGAGGAGCCGGGCCACCCGCTCGACGGGCAGTCCATCGCCGGGCGGGTGCTGGTCTTCCCGCGCGGCAGCGGCTCGAGCGTCGCGCCCTACGTGCTGCTCGGCCTGCTCTACCGCGACCGCGGCCCGCTGGCGGTCGTCAACACCGCGCTCGACCAGCAGACGCTCCCCGCCTGCTCGCTGCTCGGCGTGCCGTATGCACACTCGTTCGACGCCGACCCGTGCCTTGCGCTCAACAGCGGCGACCGCGTGCGGCTGGAATTGCGCGACGGAGCCGTGGCGCTGGAAGTGCTCGCGCGCGGGCTCAAGGCTTAATCCCGCCACGGCTTGGGCCGGCGCATGGGGCAGACGACGCTCGACGGGAGCGCGCGCAATGACGACGCGACCGAAGCGGTGGTCGCAGAGGCTCCAGCGGCTGCTCCCGAAGAGCCGCAGCCGGCCGCGGAGCCGGTCCCGGAACCGGCTCCGCCCGCGCCGCGCAGGAAGCCGAAGCGCACGCGGGCGCACGAGCTGGCGGAGGAACAGCGCGACATTCCCATCTCGGAATTTTTCGAGCAGAATCGCCACATCCTCGGTTTCGACAACCCGACCCATTCGCTCATCACCGCCGTAAAGGAGGCGGTCGACAACGCGCTCGACGCGTGCGAGCAGGCGTCAATCCTGCCCGAAGTGCAGGTCGCGCTCGAGTCACTCGGGCGCGACGAGCTGCGCATCAGCGTCGAGGACAACGGCCCCGGCATCCTGAAGGAACAGATTCCAATGGTCTTCGGCCGGCTGCTCTACGGCTCGCGTTTCGGCAGCGGCAAGCAGTCGCGCGGCCAGCAGGGCATCGGCATTTCCGCGGCCATCATGTACGGCCAGCTGACGACCGGCCGGCCGGCAGAAATCACTTCGCGAATCTCGGCCGACCACCTCGCCGAGAAGGTGACGCTAAAGCTCGACACGCGCCACAATCGCGGCATCATCGACCGCAGTGAGCAGCTGGTGTGGCGGCTGCCGCCCGACGAGGAGGGGCTGCAGGCCGAGAAGGAGCACGGCACACGCGTCGTTTTCAGCCTCAAGGGCAGGTATCAGGCGGGCCGCCAGTCGGTGCGTGAATACTTGCGCACGACCTCGATTGTCAACCCGCACGCCACTATCAGCTTCAGC
This sequence comes from uncultured archaeon, assembly GCA_964389465.1. Classification (GTDB taxonomy): domain Archaea; phylum Thermoplasmatota; class Poseidoniia; order MGIII; family CG-Epi1; genus UBA8886. The sequence continues at coordinate 7,009 of CAYMDK010000001.1, forward strand.
GACCCCGCCGGCGAAGTGATGCGCTTCGAGCGCGCCTCGCTCGAGCTGCCGGAGCTGCCGCTGGAGGGCATCAAGCCGCACCCGCACGGCGTCGAGCTGGGGCAGCTGCTGCGGATGGCGCACCACGCCAGCCAGCACCAGCTCGGTGCCTTTCTCCAGCAGGAATTCTCGTCGATGGGGAAGCGCACAATCGAGAACGTGCTCGCGCGGGCGGCGCTCGACCCGGTCGTGCGGCCGCAGGACATCACGCGTGCCGAGGCGCTGGCGCTGCGCGAGGCGTTTCAGGCGACCTCCATCCGCTCTCCCACCAGCAAGGTGCTGGTGCCCATCGGCCCGCAGCTCATCAAGCTCGGGCTGAAGCAGGTGCTGGAGGAGCTGCGGCCCGACTACTACACGACCCCCGTAAGCCGCGCGCCGGCGGTCTTCGCGGGGACGCCGTTCCTCGTCGAGGTGGGGATGGTTTTCGGCGGCAATCTGCCGCGCGACGAACCGGTGCAAATCCTGCGATTTGCGAACCGCGTGCCGCTGCTCTACCAGGCGGGCGGCTGCGCCATCACCAAGGCGGTGCAGGGCATCAACTGGCGCAACTACGGCCTCGACCAGCGCGGCGGCAAAGGCACTCCCAACGGCCCCGCGCTAATCCTGGTGCACGTCGCCGCGACCAATATTCCCTTTACGTCGGAGGCGAAAGAGGCGGTCGCCGACATCCCCGAAATCGGGCGCGAAATCAAGCTGGCGCTGCGTGCCAACGCCAAAACGCTGGCGCGGCACCTGAAGAAGCAGAAGAAGCGCGCCAAGCTGGGCGAGAAGTTCGAGCTGGTGCAGAAGGTGCTCCCGGCGATGGCCGAGCGTGCGGCGAGCGTCGTCGGCGAACCGGTGCCGAACCTCGACAAGGTGGTGGCGCGCATCATGGACGTGGTCTGGATTGAGGAGGAAATCAATTTTTCCGATGACGGCATCGAAATCGCCGTGCGGGTCACCAACTACCGGCTGCGCTCGGCCAACTTCAAGCTGCGGGCGGAGGTTCCCGACCACGAAATCCGCGACGCCGAGCCGCGGCCGGGCCGCCGCGAGGGAGGGCAGGTCATCTGGTCGGTCGGGCTGCCGACGACCGAATCGACCACCTACCGCTTCCGCATCCCCGATGGCACCCGCCGCAGCTTCGACGGCCTCGAGCTGTGGGTCGAAGGCATCGACTCGTCGCACGTCATCGGCGCCGAGCCGTGGACCGGCGTCGCCGCCGCGTGAGCGAGGCGCTGCGCACCCGCCGCGGGAGACTGCAGACGCGCGGCCCCAGCGGCTGGCGCGACTGGAATCCGCACCGCAGCAAGCTGGCGGCGTGGCTGCGCGCCAGCGGCCTCGAGTGGCCGCTGGCGCCCGACGCACGCGTGCTCTACCTCGGCGCCGCCGAAGGAACCACCGTCGCGCACGTCGGCGACCTCTGCCCCGACGGGAGAGTCGCCGCGGTCGAAATCTCGCCGACCGCGATGGCCGAGCTGCTGCCGGTGGCGGAGCGCTACCGCAACCTGCTGCCGGTGCTGGCCGACGCGCACTTCCCGGCGCAATACGCGCCGCAGGCGGAGGGCTGCACGTTCCTCTATCAGGACGTCGCACAGCGCGACCAGCTCGCGATTTTCCGCCGCAACTGGGACGCCTACCGCCCGCGGCAGGGGCTGCTGATGCTCAAGGCGCCCGCCATCCGCGGCGGCGCCCCTGAAGCGGTGCTCGACGAGGCGGAGGCGGAGCTGCGCGCTGCGTTCACGACGGTTGAGCGCAGCGACATCTCGCGCTGGGCGAAGGGGCACGCGGCGTTCTGGGTTGAGGGTTAGCGGCACCAGCTGAGGAACGACGCCAACAGTTCGCTGTCGCCCGAGACGGCGAGGTCGTTCAGCGAATAGCCGAGCGTGAAGAGCAGGACCACGACGGAGGCGACGACGTAGAGCGGCACCGCGGGGAGCATCCCCGGCGCCGGTGGCATCGCTGGCGTGCGCAGCTTGCGGTAGCCGATGAAACCGTCCAGTTCACTATCCATGCCTGCTCCTGCTGCCGCCATTACCTCGGCAGATATTTAAGGGATTTTCAAAAATAATTTTTGAACAGGCACTCATCCCCAGCGCGCCTCCAGCTTGTCAAGCGAGCGGATAACGACGCCATCCTCCAGAAAGACGGCGATGCAGTAGTCGCCCTCCAGCGCCGCCGGCGGGCAGCTGCTGTTGCCGAGCCGCAACCCTGTCAGGCCGTGGCCAAAGGCAAGCCGGCGGGGGGCGGCGCGGTACGCCAGCCCGCGGCTGTGTGGGGTCGCCAGCAGCAGCCCATCGGCCGCGAGCGCCTTGTAGCGGTGGCGCAGCATCGAGTCGCGCTTCTGCAGTTCGTCGACGTCGCCCGGTTCGTAAAGCGCCTTGGCGCCGTCGGTGACGCTCGAGCCGGGGTTGTCGGCGACGAACGCCAGGATGGCAATGTCGACGTCGTCCAGCCAGCCCACGTGTCCCGGTGCAGCGGGTCGATTTATTTAAGCGGACTTCAAAAAAAGTTTTTGAACGAGACGTAAATAGGCGCCGCCTTTCGAAACCGCATGGAACTGTCGGCGCGGCGGGAACTGACGTGGGCTGGCGGAGTGCTGCTGCTGTTCCTGACGCTGCTCGCTGCCATCGGTCTGCCGGAGCCGGCCGAGCTGGTGCTCTTCGTGGCAGCCTACGGCTCAAGCTGGGTCATTGTCAGCTACACGGTTCGGACCTTCGGCGCCGCCAGCTTCGACGGCGCGAGTCTCGAGAAGGAGCTGGGATGGTTCGGCGGCGTGCTGCTGCTCTTCCTGGCGTTCCTGGCGCTGACCGGCGTCCGCGAGCCGCCGGTTTTCGTGATTGCGACCGCCGCCTTCTCCGTTAGCTGGTTCGTGCGCAGCATCCTGCTCAAGCGGCTGGGGCTATCTGAAGTGCTGCTCTCCGGCCGATAATCTGGCCCACCTCGCTGCGCTCGGTGGGGCATGGAGCCACCGGCGAGAATTGAACTCGCGACCTGCGCATTACCAATGCGCCGCTATACCCCTAAGCCACGGTGGCCCGGCGGCGCGACAGTCCTGCGGTAATTAGGTTTTGGCTCCGCCGGAAGTCTATTACACCCTTCGCTGCTGCCCCGGCGGATAATGTTTCCGGAACCATGGTGAAGTACGTAAAGAGTAGGAAAAGCAAGGCTGAAGTGCTGGCTGATTTCGAGCCGCTCATCAGCGAGTGGTTCGGCGGTCGCTTCGCCGATTTGACGCCACCGCAGGCGATGGCGGTACCGCTGATTCACGCCGGGAAGAACGTGCTGGTCTCCTCGCCCACCGGCTCGGGCAAGACGCTCACCGCCTTCCTGAGCATCCTGAACGACCTGTTCCGCCGTGCTGCCGTCGGCGAGCTGGAAGACGGGGTGCAGGCGCTCTACATCTCGCCACTCAAGGCGCTGGCGAACGACATCGACCGCAACCTGAAGCAGCCGCTGGCGGAGATGGAGGTGCTGGCTGACGCGCACGGCTGGGAGTTCCCGGCGGTGAAGGTGGCGGTGCGTAGCGGCGACACCTCGCTCTCGGACCGCGCCAAGATGGTGCGCAAGCCGCCGCACATCCTGATTACCACTCCCGAATCGCTGGGGCTGCTGCTCTCGTCGAAGAAGTTCCGCGAGCATTTTCGTTCGGTGCGCTACATCATCCTCGACGAGATTCACGACCTCGCTAACAACAAACGCGGCACGCACCTCTCGCTCTCGGTCGAACGGCTGGCGCACCTGCTCGACCGCGACCCGGTGCGCATCGGCCTCTCGGCGACGCAGGCGCCCATCGAGGAAATCGCGCACTACCTCGGCGGCTGGTCGCGCGGTAAGCCGCGGCCGGTCAACATCGTCGACGTCAAGGAGCGCAAGCACCTCGACCTGCGCGTGCTCTGCCCGGTCGACGACCTGACGCAGCACTCGACCGAGGTCATCAATTCACGCATGTATGACCTGCTGGCCGACCTTGTCGTGGGGCATCGCACGACGCTGATTTTCACCAACACCCGCGCCGGCACCGAGTCGGTCTCGCTGCAATTGAAGGAGCGTGGCATCGAGAAGCTGGCGGCGCACCACGGCTCGATGTCAAAGGAGTTGCGGCTCGACGTCGAGCAGAAACTCAAGGATGGCGAGATGGACGCGGTCGTCACCTCGACCTCGCTCGAGCTGGGCATCGACATCGGCTATGTCGACCTCGTGGTGCAGATTGGCTCGCCCAAGTCCATAGCGAAAGGATTGCAGCGCATCGGCCGCGCCGGCCACGCGCTGCATGAAATTTCGAAGGGGCGGCTGGTGGTCTTCGACCCCGACGACCTCGTTGAGTGCGCGGTGCTGGTGAATTCGGCTTACGCGGGCGAAATTGACCGCGTCGCGATTCCGCAGCATCCGGCCGATGTACTGGCGCAATCGATTATCGGCATGAGCCTTGACCAGCGCTGGCGCCCTGAGGAGATGCTCAAAATTATCCGTGGTGCGCATCCATACCACGACTTCAGCCGCAGCGAGCTGGAAGCGCTGCTTGAATTCCTCGGCGGCGACGGACTGAGCGAGCATGGGGTCTACCCCAAGGTGTGGTACGACGGCGAAGAAATGGGTATCAAGCGCGGTTCGCGACAGATTTACAACATGAATATCGGCACCATTCCGCAGGAAATCAACTACTCGGTGGTGCTCGAGGGGGGCGGCGCGCACATCGGCAACCTCTCCGAGAAGTTCGTCGAGAACCTCAGCCGCAACGACATTTTCGTGCTGGGCGGCCGCACCTACCAGTTCCTCTCCGCGGAGGGACCGCAGGTCATCGTCAAGGACGGCCTCGGGCGCAAGCCGACCGTCCCCTCGTGGTCGGGCGAAATGCTGCCGCGCTCGTTCGACCTGAGCGAGGCGGTCGGCCGCTTTCGCGCCGCCATCGACGAGCGGCTGGGGGAGCCCGAGAGCGAGACGCTGGAGTGGCTCGAGGAGGAATTCCGGCTCGACCCCGGCGCGGCGCGCACCATCCTGTCGCACCTGCGCGAACAGCACCAGCTCTGCGATTTCGTGCCATCCGACCGGCAGCTGCTGGTCGAGGGGTACGTCGACAACCGCGGCCGGCGCTCGGCGGTGTTCCATTTCCCGTTCGGCCGGCGCGTCAACGACGCGCTGGCACGGGCGTTCGCGTACGAACTGGGGCGCGACCTCGGCGCGTCGGTGCGCATCTCGCTCAACGACGACTCGTTCCTGCTGACATTTCCCGATTTCGTCGAGCTGGAGGGCATCGGCGAGACGCTCGACCCGGAGGCGCTCGAGGCGACGCTGCGACGCGCCATCAGCAACACGGAGCTTTTCGCGCAGCGCTTTCGCCATTGCGCCAACCGCTCGTTCATGGTGCTGCGCAACTACAAAGGGCGCGAGATTTCGCTACCGCGACAGCAGCTGCGCACCTCGCAAGTGCTCGAAGCCATCCATGAACTCCCGAGCTTCCCGATGCTCGAGGAGGCGTACCGCGAAGTGCTGCACGACGCGTTCGACCTCGAGCACGCGCGCGAGGTGCTGGCCGACATCGCCAGCGGCGAGCGGACGGTGCGCTACCGCCCCTACTCGGCGGTGCCGTCGCCGCTGGCGCACGGTGTTATTCTCTCGGGGTTGAGCGACATCGTGCTGATGGAAGACCGCTCCGCATTGTTGCGTGAACTGCACGCGCAGGTGCTCGGCAAGGTGCTCGAGCAGGATGGCGGCGACAAGCCGCGTTTCGAGCGCGAGCTGGTCGAGAGCTACTTCAACGAAAAGGCGCCGCCGGTCGACTCGCCCGAAGCGGTGCTACAGGCGCTGCGCGAGACCGGCGGGCTGGCGCTGCTGGCGGACCGGCGGCGGTCGGTCTATCGCCTGTCGGAGCTGCCGGCGGGCGAGCTGCACGAGACGTGCACAGCGCTCATCGAGGGCGGGCAGGTCGAATCGGTCTGGACCGGCGACAGCGAGCCATTATTCACGCTGCCGGAATTCGTGCCATACTACCGCGCCGTGTATGGCCGCAGCGACAAGCTCTCGAAGGCGGGTGAGAAGGCGCTCGCCAGCCTTGGAGAAGGACGTAAGGTGCGCGCCCGCAAGGCGCTCGAGGAACTGGAACAGCACTACCGAGTGGCGCGGCTCCCCGACGGGCACCGCGTCCGCGAGCCGGTGGCGGCCGCCACTTACGAGAAAGCGCTCGACTGGCTCGTCAGCAGCTACCTCGGCCATTGCGGTCCGCGCTCGGCGGAGCAGCTGGCGGTCGAGCTGCGGCTGCCGGAGCAGGTGGTCGAGCAGACGCTCTACGACCTCGAGGAGCGGGGGGCGCTGCAAGGGGGCAATTTCGTGCTGGGGCGGCCGACGCCGCACTACCTGCTGGCGGAGGACGTCATCTACCTCGAGGCGCACTCGCGCGGCGACCTCTGCGTCATCTCGGAACGACAGCTGCGCAGGTACCTCGACACCAAGCTCTTCCGCCGCTTCGCGGGGCTGCAGGAGCTGTTTGACGCCTTCGGGGACGTCCCGTCGGCGCGCATCGCGTACTACCGGCTGGAACAGCAGTCGCTCGCCGAATGGTGGGAGTGGCGCGACTCCGATGCACTGCTGCAGGGGCGCTTCTCCGGAGGGCGGCTGCGGCATGTCCCGGCACACCGCATCGGCGCCTTCCAGGCCGTCTATCGCCGGCCGGCCGAGGGACGGCTACAGAAGGATATCCTCGAGCTGCTGAAGCAGAGCAAGCCGCTGACGCGGCACGAAATCACGACGCGGCTGGAGCGAAACCCCGAGCTGGTCGAGCCGGCGCTGCGCGGGCTTGAGGACAGCTTGCAGATACATCGCTTCAACCGCCAGCGCAACCCCTGGACGACGCACAACCGCTATCGGCTGCTGGGGGAATTCGATGCACCGGAGGACCCGGAACGGGTGCTCGTGAAACAGGCGCTGCGCGGGCTGGGGCCGCTCGGCTTCGCCCCGCTGCGGCGCGAGACCTGGCTGCCGCTGGCCGTGCTGCGCAACCTGCTTGCCCGACTGCAGGAGAGCGGCGAGGTGACACGCGTGGTCGTCGCGGGGCAGACGCGGCTTTTCGTCTACGTCCTCACCGAGGAAGTCGAGGCGCTGCAGTTGCCAATTGAGGAGGAGACGGTGCGGGTGCTTTCGTGGCGCGACCCGATGCTGGTCCACCTGCGGCGCGAGGTCTTCTCGCGCTACGGCGACGCCTGGACGCATCCCGTTACGAAGGGCGGGATGCTGGTCGGCTACATCGAGATGTGGGCCATGTCGGGGCTGCTCGAGGTGCGCGAGCTGTCGCTGGAGCAGCCGGAGTTGCTCCCCGAAGTTTTAGCGGCGCTCTACGAGCACGGCAGCTATCAGCGCGAGTTCAACAGCAACGTGATTCGCGTCAAGCGGGTCGAGGGGCGGCCGGTCAGCGAAATGGACGCCGCGCAGCGCGCCCCGTTCATAGCAGCGGGCTACCACGAGGTGCGTGACTGGCTGGTCCACGGCCCGATTGTCACCGAGCAGTTCAGCCCACGCGAGCTGGATGGCTACCTGCTCTGGCGGCAGCGCATCCACCCGCAGCGCCGCTTCACCGACGCCCGGCAGGCGTTCCGCGAGATGGGCGGCATCCGCTCCGAGTTCGAGCTTTCGCTGCGCATCCAGGGGCGCTTCTTCCACCCGCGCGACTACGGCGAGGAGTTCGATCTGGTGCTGGGGGTGATGATTCCCGGCTACGCCACCTACAGCACCGTGCGGGACGCCATGGTTTACCGCGACGCGCGCGACAGGCCGACCGAGCCGGACGACCGGCGGGTGCTCTCGCTGGCGGTCGACAACCGCGGCATGCCGCGCGATGAATTGCTGCGGCGCAGCGGGCTCGACCCCGACACGTTCAAGACGACGCTCTCGCGGCTTTACCACTCTCTGCACATGGCGCGCACCCCACGCGGCTACTACCGCACGCTCCCTGTCAGGCGCGTGCTCGACCGTGACGAGGCGCGCTTCCGCGTCGTGAAGCGGCTGGTGAAGCAGTTCGGAATCGTCTCGGCCGAGCGACTGGGGCTGCTGGTCAAGAGCGAAATCCCGATGGCCGAACTGCGTGCTATCCTCGGCCGTATGGAGCGCGACGGGACGCTGGTCAAGGGCTTCCTGCAGGAGGGCGACGACACGCTGATGTGGCTGGTCAAGGAAGACTTGCAGCAGGTTCGCGGCCACGCTTTCCAGGGCAGTTTCGTCCTGCACCAGGCGGACCGGCTGGCGCACTACCTCTCCGAGGAGGTGCGGCAGGAGTTCGGCCTCGGCGCCTGTTACATCATCTATTCCGGCACCCACCGCACCGGCGCGTTCAAGATGAGCAAGCGCGGCAAGGACGCCGCCGTCTCGCATTTCGTCGGCGGAACCCACGAACGGCACGTCATCGAGGCATGGGCGCGGCAATGGCGCATGAACCTCGAGTGGGACCTCGAACAGGAAGAGGTGCAACAACCATTGCAAAGAGATGGTGAAGCAAATAGTGACGAAACGCCCGCACCAGCCGAGGCGTAGCTTCAGCTGAATTTGCCGTAAACCCGGTTGGGGATTTCGACGTGGATGCGCTGCGCCAGCTCCTCGTCGAGCGTCCCGTCCTCGAGCGCAGCACGCGTGCGGCGCGGCACCGTCTTCGGGCCCATGACGGCGCCCGGCCGCTGCGGGTCATCGAGGTAGTCGGTCTCGAGCATGAACTCTGCCCCCGAGGCGGCGGCCGCCCGCAGGTTGGTGCGCGACGCGATGACGGAGACGACCAGCCCCGCGGGCGCCTCGAGTGCACCGGGACCGCCGTAGTGCTTCACCAGCCTCTCCTTAGAGAAGCGGGCGCGGTCGGCAATCGCACCCAGCTCGGCCATTACCTCGGGCGTCCCGGACTCGGTGTGCAGAACCGCCGCGCCGCCCACGTCGCGCGTCCGCGCCAGCGCCTCCCCGAGCAGGCGATTAGCCTGCTCCCACGCCTGCTCCGGGACCGGGAAATGCGGGCGACCCAGCTCGCCCAGTCCCGCCAGTTCGCCTTCGGCAACGAGGGTGCAACAATGGTCGACTGCTTTTAAATATAGATCTTCAGCTACAGCAGGACCCAGTTTTTCGGACATCTGCACCAGTTCGACCGGGTGCGGGGCGGCCACGACGGCGACGCGCGCGCCTGCTGCGCGCGCGTCGCCGGCAAGGTGCAGCGTGGTGGCAACCTGCGCCTCGAACTGCGGCAGCTCTCGCCATTCCCCGTACGGCTTGTGGACCAGCACCAGCCGGCTGCCGCCCGCCTTCAGGAACTCGCGCACGGCATCGCCGCGACGACCGCGCGGGTCGAGGTGGAAATGGTCATCGGTGACCTCCATGCGAAGGGGAAACTTGCGGAACAGTTATATGAATGGGTGTGTGGGAGCCCCTCCCGCCATGAAGCGTATCCTGCTGTTCCTGTCACTGCTTTGCGCAGCCGCCGCCCTCGCGCCACAAGCGAGCGCGTCCGACTCAGTTTTCCAGCTGAATACCGAAGACCCTAACGACGGCTACGCCGAGGTCGATGCCGGGCAATTCCAGAACATGACCGTGCGAATTATGAACGAGAATGACGATCCGCGCGACTTTGAACTGGAGGTGCTGAACGCGAGCGACCTGAACAGCGAGGGACTCAAGGCCTACTGGACCTACAACGGGCAGGAGGAGCTGAGCGGCAACCCGACCAAGATTGTGGTCAGCGTCTCCGACAACACGGAAATGGGGGGCATCCGGCTCACTATTGAGGCCAACCCGAACGCACTCTACGGAAACTGGTTCATCAGCCTGCGCGCTCACGACAAGGACAGCACTGTCGACCCCGACCAGCAGAATCGCTACCTCAACCTGACGCTACACGTCAACGAGAAGCGCGGCGTGACCGTCTCCGTTTCCGATTCGGCCTCGACCGACTTCTCGGTCGACATCGACAGCGAGGCAGTCTACACGCTGCGGGTACAGAACACCGGTAACCGGCAGGATACCTTCGACCTGGATGTTGGCGGCGGTGACTGGGACTACACGCTCGAGACCGACCAGATTACCCTGAATCCGGGTGCGAGCGAGCTGGTCGGGCTGACTATCGAATCGCCCTCCAGTGTCGACTACGGCGACAGCGAGGCCATCACGATTGGCGCCACTTCGGTCAACCGGCCGACGACCGGCGAGATGGGTTCAACCGTCTACATCCGCGTCTTCGAGGGAGTGCTGCTCGACCCGGTCACGGATGAGAAAACCGGCGAGCCGGGCGCCATGGTAACCTTCGATTTCACGGTAACCAACAAGTGGTCGGAGGAAGTCACTTTCACGCTCGAAAAGAAGGACTGGTACATGGGCACCATCGAGAACAAGCCCAGCAACTGGGACTTCACCGACGCCTCGACCGATAACACCATCGAGGGCTTCGGGACCGTTACCGCCCGGGCGCGGATTACGATTGCGAGCGACGCCAACGCCAACGACGTCGTGACGATAATCGTCAAGGCGTACGTCGGCGACGGCGAGCCAGCCGAGACCGAAATCGACGTGCGGGTCGAGGGAGACTATGCCCTCTCGTTCGAGCCGCTCGAAATCAGCGAGTTCGACGTCAATATCGGAACCGAGATTTTCCTGTCGGCATTCCTCGAGGTGACCAACACCGCCAAAGTGAGCGATGAAGTTGTGCTGGAGGCGGATTGGGATGTCGGCGGCGACGACTGGGACCTGAACATGCCGCCCGACTCAAACTGGAATTATTTCGCCGCGGGCGAGACCAAGAAGGTTTACATCTCGGTCAAGGCTCCCCCCGAATCGGAGGGTACATTCACGACGCTACAGGTTACCGTCAGTTCTGGCGGTGACGGCCTCGAGAAGGATTCCGTGTCGCTGAACTTCCGTGTCGCTGCAATCAGCGGCGGCGGCGGGGGCGGCGGCACCATCAACGTCGGCGAGGAGAAGGAACTGCCGGTGCCCATCGAGGTGCTGGTCGGGACCGTGCTGCTCATCGGCCTCGGCGCTTCCTCACTCTTTTTCCTGACGCAGCGCTCGAAAAAGGCATCCGGCGAGGAAGCGCCGGAGGGCACTTACTCCGACGAGTGGGGCGGGATGGACGCCGGCGCAGCCGCGGCTCCGGCGGCCCCGGCAGCAGCGCCAGCGCCTCCGCCAGCGGCGGCCGCTGGCCCCGTCACGGTCGCCTGCCCCGGCTGCCAGACGCAGCTGCAGATTGCCGACCCGACGCGACCACTCACGGTCAAGTGCCCCACCTGCGCGACGCCGCTGACGCTACAGGCCGAAGCGGGCGCAGCCCCGCCGGCTGCGCCCGCTCCAGCACCGCCGGCCGCACCCCCCGCGACGGCGCCGCCTCCGGCAGCGCCACCGGCAGCCGCGCCGCCGACCGGGCCGGTGACAATTGGCTGCCCCGGCTGCCAGACGCAGATGAAGATAGCCGATACGCGGCGGCCGCTGACGGTCGCCTGCCCCGGCTGCCAGACGCAGCTAAAGCTCACCTGAAGCAGGCGTGGTCTAGTGGTAGGACTAGGGCCTTCCAAGCCCTCAGCGCGGGTTCGACTCCCGCCGCCTGCACCAAATTATCATCAGACAACAGGAGGTTTTTCCGTATCGTCTTGAACTTGTTCAATTTTCTTTGGGCGTTCTTTAATTCCATACATCATTCGTGTAATCCAGTTACGCTTCATTACCTCGAAAAAAATCCAGCATCCTGACACGACCAGAGCTGTGGTCAGAAGGAATACCGTCATATCAGAATAACCCTCCCTCAACAAGAAGAATAGGCCGATGTAAACCAAAGGCTGGTGGATTATGTAGAATGGATAGACGCCTCGATTCAAGTAAGCAAGATGCGAACTGGGGCGATTAAGCAAAAAGGCACCCCAGGAGAATATGGCCAGACACCAGAACCAGGCGTGAAAACTGGTCACGAAGCAGGAAATAATTGTCATATTGGTGTGATAGAACTCATTGTTTTCAATCCAGCCGCCACCTATGTACGGGATTCCGGTTTTTTTTTCCTCCACCCTCATCCAGAAGAAAGCTATAGTGAATATTACGGTTGCAATGGTTATTTGTATTCTCGAATTATCTATGAATTCGAAGTATTGATTCTTGGCAATTATGAACATGTAACCGAACAGGAATGTTAATAGGTACCAGGGCCATTCATAGCCAAAACCAATAGCTTCTCCCATCAAGGGCTTGAAAAGCAAATCGGAGATTGTGAGAATCAGTGGCAAAATCAACAAAGGCCCCATTCTGAATGGCATCTTAAAAACCCCCTTAATTGCCCGGGAGATTCGCCCATCCGGATTGTTTCCGACAATCGAGAATATTGGAATTAGAATTATGGAATATTGCAAAAGACTCCATATAAACCACAAATGTCCAAGGGCCAGGAGTCTGCAAAGCAATGGAATTATCATCATGAAAGTCATGACAATTCCAAAACCAAGGAATGCAGCCATACCTTCCAGGATACTGCCTGGGAAGTAGCGTAAGACAATCATCCATGTTATCGGAGTAATGGTCCAAATTCCGGCAATCATAGGTATCAGCAAACGTTTGGTCCTCTCCTTCAAAAATATCTTCCATGTTCTCCGTTTGAAGGCAAACGCAGTGCCCATTCCACTAATCATGAAGAGGGCCGCAATACGCCATTCGTGCATCCATCCCAAGACTCCCGTTCCCAGAGACGTATAGACATTTGCTGCATCCTCTCCAGCTTCCTGATCTAAACTGTCACGACTTTTGTCCTCATCCCCCTCATAACCCGGTAAAACAAAATCATATGCATCGACATACACCCCAATCGCTACATGGAAGGGCAGGAGTAATCCGAAAAGGATGACGCGCAGCCAGTCGACGTCGTAGCGCCGCTCCTGCTTCACGGGCTGCGCTTCATCATCGGGAGCTGATACTGTTGCCGGCTCGATAATGTCACCACCCATCTCCGCCTGCGACTTCCCGCCACTTCCGGAACCCATACCTCGCCGGAGGCGGCGTCCCATATAACGCAAATTCAAAAAAAGTTTTTGAAGGCACGATTACGCCCGCCTCCGCCTGCACAAAGTAATTATACCGGCGCCAGCCCCCTGCGGCGCGATGCGACACTTCGCGCTGCTCATCGGGCTGCTGCTGCTGGCGTCAGGCTGCCTGCACCCGGGCGACGGCGAGGCGAACCAGTCGCCGAAGGCGAAGGCCGATACCGAGGGCGGCGGCCGCACCTTCGAGCCGGGGGCCGAAATCTGGTTCACCGGCGCTGGCTCGCGCGACCCCGACGGGACCTACCTGGAATTCTTCTGGGACTTCGACCGCAACGACCAGCAGGACGAGATGATAATCGGCGACGTCAACAACAACGGGCGCGCTTCACACGCTTACCCCGACGAGGGCGGCTACACCGCGACACTCACGGTACGCGACATAGACGGCGCCGAAGATACCGCGACGGTCACCGTCACCATCAAGGGCGAATCAACCTCGTTGCGCGCGGTCATCACCACCGATGATGAGACCGAGGCGACCTACCACCCCGGCCAGCCGGTCGAGATAGACTTCAGCGCCGCCGACTCGACCGCCGAAGGCGAAATCACGAAATACGAGTGGGATTTCTCGTATGACTCGAGCGTTGGTTTTGAGGCTGACGAAGAGGGCGACAGCGACGAGGCGACCCGTGAGTTCGAGTCGGGCGTCTTCGTCATCGCGCTGCGCATCACCGACTCACTCGGCGAGACCGACGAGGCGAATGAGCCGGTGCGGCTCTACATCAACTACAACAACACCGACACGCGCGTCATCGGCTCCGACACCCACGAGCACGACCTTCCAGTCATGGACCTCGGGCTCTACGCTGGCGGCAACCTGCGCTACATCCAGTTGCGGCTGGAGTACGACGCCGGCGGCTCGCACGCCAGTGACCTCGACCTCTACCTCTACAACCTGACCGGTGAAGAGGTGGCGAGCAACACCACGCACGACACATCGCAGGCGGAACAGGTCAACACCATAGTGCTCGAGTACTACAACTCGACCCACAACCAGTGGTTCGACGAGGAGGGCGAACTCGGCGACTGGACCGTCGTCGTCGACCACGAGCGCTCCCTCGGCGCCGACCCGGAATACACGCTCTGGATGGATGTAATCTACTGGGAAGAGTAACAGAAATTCCGTTATTTATTTTACCCTGTTACGGGATTTGCGAGATTCTGGCACGGAACCTGCGAAACACCCCTCCCCCTTGGAATTCCTGCAGGCGCTGCGAGGGACGAGATAGCGCTTTCAGCGCCGGCGGCGCAGCGCGATGACGACCACGGCGGCGACCGAGGCGGCCAGTGACGGCGCGGGGATGTCGCCACCACCGTCGTCTCCACCACCGCCACCACTAGCCTTACTGACGGTTATCACGCGGGAATCGGTGGCTGTGAAACCGTCATCATCAGTCACGCGTAGCGTCACTGTGTAGGTACCTTCGCCATTGTAAATGTAAGTAGTGTTTCCGCTGTTTGTAGACGACCACCTGTAAACGCCGTCCCCCTCGAAATCCCACTCATATTTTGCAATCGAGCCGTCATCATCAGTTCCCTGTCCATCAAACTGAAAAGTATCGCCCGGTTCACCTGTAAAGTCATCTCCAGCTATTGCAATTGGCAATGCGTATATCCAGAGTGAACCTTGATTGATATTCCACGCTTCGTCGTTGTCCTGCACACTGAAGATGATAGTGTGATTACCGAGAGAAAGGGTGCTACTACTGAAATCCTCCTCCGTGCTCAATTCCCCATCAATCGAGGATTCCCACAGATAAACCATTACTGTACCATCACTGTCCGACCCGGCGCCACTAAAGGACACACTCGTTCCTTTTTCAGCAGTTAACGGCTCGATGGATTCAATTATTCCGACGGGGGGTGCGTTGGGGTAAACATGCAGCTCTGCCGTGTGCCAGGATGACCACGCCCCGTCGCTATCCTGTGCCCGGAAGGATATCTGGTGGGTCCCTGTGGTAAGATTGGTGACGCTGAAGGCCCCGTCC
Organism: uncultured archaeon; assembly: GCA_964389465.1. GTDB lineage: Archaea > Thermoplasmatota > Poseidoniia > MGIII > CG-Epi1 > UBA8886. Next base: position 22,049 of record CAYMDK010000001.1, read on the forward strand.
GTACTCAAATTACCATCGATATTTGACAGCCATTGATAGGTTACAACGCTACCGTCGCTGTCTGTACTGGAGCCACTGAAAGAAACCTCCTCATCAAACCTGGCAGGCGATGGATTAATGGAATCAATCGACGCTGATGGTGGCGCGTTTATAACTACCAAAGAAAACATGTCCCAATTCGACCAGGTACCACTATTATCTTGTACCCTGAATGAAATTGTGTGATTACCTGCACTAAGACTGCTGGTATTGAAATTCGAAGAATTGCTGAGCTCGCCATCGACTGATGAGGTCCATTGATAAGCTATGACATTCCCGTCGCTGTCTGTACCAGAGCCACTGAAGTTGACCTGGACCAACTTGTCTGCTGGTGAAGGTAGAATGGATTCTATTGTGACTGTTGGCGGTATGTTCTTGTCGAAGAAATAGACATTCTCATCACGGGAACCGGCGGCGAGGTACTCACCATCCGCCGAAATAGCGACTGAAAACACATCATTACCGGTAGTGTAACTCCAGAGTGGAGTACTGCTGTTGCTGTCGAATAGATATACCTTTTCATCGGTTAAGCCACCGGTAAGGTGTCCACCGTCAGCCGAGATTGCAACCGAGCGCACGCTGTCTCCGGTAGAATATCTCCAGAGCGGAGCACTGCTATCCTTGTCAAAGAGACGTATCTTTCCGTCAAAACCGCCGGCAACGATGTACTCACCGTCCGCCGAAATGGAAACCGAGGAGACATCTTCTCCGGTATCGTAGCTCCAGAGCGGCGTGCTGCTGTTCCTGGCAAATAGATGGACCTTGTCATCTGCGGAACCGGCAACGATGTACTCACCGTCCGCCGAAATGGCAATTGAATTCACTTCGCTGCCGGTATTGTAGCTCCATATCGGAGTGCTGCTGTCCTTGTCGAATAGATAAACATCACGATGCGAACCGGCAGCGATGTACTCACCATCCGCTGAAATAGAGACTGACCACACCCAATTCCCGGCATAATAGCTCCAGAGCGGAGTGCTGCTGTCCTTGTCAAAGAGGTAAACTCTCTCATCAACAGAGCCAGCAGCGATATACTCACCATCCGCTGAAATGGAGACTGATACGACAGCTCTATCCCCAGCACTGTAAATCTGGAGCGGCAAGTCACTGTCTTTGGTGAACAGATATACCTGAGTGTCGACTGATCCAGCGGCGATGTATTCGCCATCAGAAGATATGGCGACTGAGCGCACATCACCTCCCGTAGAGTAATTCCAGAGGTATGTGTCGCTGTCCCTGTCAAAGAAGTATACGCTGTCATCATCGGAACCTGCGACGATGTATTCCCCATCTCCCGAGACGGCAACGGACCACACCCTATCCCCAGTGGTGTAGCTCCACTCAGGGTCATTAGCTTCAGCCACCCCCGTCGCCATCAGCGCCAGCGTGACGCCGGCAATCAGCAGCAGGAACGGCCGTGGGCGCATCGCGGTTGCAGTGCCGGGTGGGTTTAGGGTTTTCTGGGAAGAATAGTTCTCAGTCACGTCCCGGCAGCACCGCGCCGCGGCCAGCCCTGCCGTCAAGCAGCACCTGTAGCGGCTGCTTGAGCTTCAGGTGGCGCACCGCACCCTCCTTCGCGGCGGGCTTCTGCGCCTCGAGCCAGCCCCAGTCGATGGCGCTGTGCGGGGCGGTGAGGTAGCCGACGCTGAACGAAACAATATTCTGGAAGAAGTGCGTGCCCTGGCTCGGCTCGACCGGTAAATCGGCCAGCTGGCACTCGATGATGGTGCGCGCGCCCGAAATCTGCGCCCAGTTGACCGGGATGCCGAGCCACGGGTCGGACGAGCCCCAGCGGCCGGGGCCAATCAGGAGGTAGGGGCGCCCCGCGCGCGCCAGCTTGCGGTTCAGCTTCTCCAGCGCCTTCGCGGCGGCGCGGGTCTCGGCGCGGTCGAGCCGGTCAGGGTGGATGTATACTATATCGCGTATCTCCTCGATGACGCCGTTGCCGAGCGCCTGCGACGAGGTGCAGAGCGCGCCCTCGAGGTTTTCGAGGTCGACCTCGACGTCGACCGGCTCCCACACCAGCGGCCGCGCCTGCAGGAACACGTAGCGGCGGATGCCGGGGGCGAGGATGGCGGCGAACTCGATTTCCACCGGGCCGCCCATTCCTTTCTCGGCCTGCTCCAGGAACAGGCTCGTCAGCGGCGAGAGCGGGAACTGCTCCTGCTTGGTGACGCCGGCGAAGGTTACCAACCGCACGCCGGCACGCGCCAGCCCGTCGTAGATGGCGTCGTTCTCGGCCGAATATACCGAGCCGATGGGGTGCAGCTGCCGGTCCATTTCGGCGCGCGACAGGTCCAGTTGCACGAGGCTCGCCTCGGCAGCGCGCGTTGGCCGCTCCTGCTGCTTCGAGAGGTCGAGCGCCCAGAACTGCCGCTGCGACGAGCGCAGGTAGTCTTCGGTACTCGCGAACTGGAACTGCTGACGCGGGTGCGCCGGTGAGAAGCGGAACATCTTCTCGCCCTCGACCACCGCCTTGCCGAGGCCGAGCGCGACCGCCACGACGCCGTCCTCCGGCGCGGCGTCGCCGAGCGGGTAGAAGTTGCGCGAGCGCGCCACGCCTGCAAACGTGGGGTAGAACGCGTCGCCATGCGGGAGCCCCGCCATTTCCTGGATGACGACGCCCATTTTCTCCTCCTCGATGCGGTTGGGCGTCGCGGCGATATACGCCTTCGACGCGTGGTAGAAAGTGGAGGCGTAGACCAGCTTGATGGCATCGCAGAGATGCTGCAGCCGCTGCTTCGGGTCGGGATGGTTATTGCTCAGCATGTAGGTCTCGTAAACTCCCGCGAAAGGCTGGTGCTGCGAGTCCTCCAGCAGGCTCGACGACCTCACGGCGAGCGGGTATTCAACCTGCCCCACGAAGGTCTTCAGGTCGTCATAGATTGACTCCGGAAAGCGCGCCTCGATGAACGCCTCTGCCAGGGCCTCGTCGTCCAGCTCCGAGGTATCCGAGTAGGCCATTTCGCCCAGCTCGTTCGACTCGAGGAACTCGTCGAAGACCTTCGTACCGACGACCGCCGTGCGCGGGATGCAGACCTCGATGTTGCCGAATTCCGCCAAGTCGAGCGTCGGCAGCAGGGCGTGGAAGTACGCCAGCGAGCGCCCCTTGCCACCCAGCGACCCGCCCCCGAGCCGCACGAAATCACTGCCTGCCTCCAGCGCCTGCGACGAGTAATCGGCCACCTCGGCCTGTCGCCGCTGCTTCTCGAACTCCCGCAAGGCGTCAAGCAGGAACTGCCGCAGCTGCTCGTTGTCGGTGAATTCTGTGACGACGTGCGGTCGCAAACTGGCGGCGAGGTCAAATTCGGTGCGTGCGCGGAACCACTTGGAAAAACCGTGGTGCGAAGCGTGGTAGCGCAGCGACTCGCCCGGCACGTCGGGCAGTCGCTTGCGCATCTCTGCGATATCCTGCGCGCGCCCCACCTCTTTCCCGTCAGGGAGCCGGAAGACGAAATCGCCGAAACCGAGGCTGGTGCGCATGAAACTGCGCAGCCCCTTCAGCAGCGACGGGTCGGCTTTGTCGATGAACTCGACCCCCAGCTTCGCAGCCACCTTGCGGTTCTCCGGCAGCGACGACTGCATCATCACCGCCGCGTCCGGGCTTTCGCGCTGCACCTGCGCGACGAATTTCTGGCCCGCGCGGGGGTCGTGGCTCCCATCACTGGGAAAACCGGCGTCGCTGATGACCCCCAGCAGGAACGGCGCGTAGCGGCCGTGCAGCTCCTGCGCCTGCTCCATGTCGGTCGCGAGCAGGATTTTGGCGCGGGCGCGCATCCGCAGCAGCTTGTGGTGCAGCGAGAGGCCACCTGCCATCAGGCTCCCGGTCTGCTTCATCAGCTCGGCGTAGAGCTGTGGCAGGAAGAGCGAGTAGAAGCGGGGCGAATCCTCGACGAGAATGAGCACCTGCACCTCGCCGGCACGGGTATCGTGGTCGACGTTGCGCATGTCCTCCACCAGCTTGATGATGGCGAGCAGCACCCGTGCGTCGCCCGACCAGACGAAGACGCGGTCAATCGCGTCGCCCTCATGGAACAGCGCCAGCTCGCGGGTGTTGTACGCCAGCAGCACGACTGGAATTTCGGACTGGATTTCCTTGGCACGATGGCCGAAGACGTGCACCGCCATCTCGCCGACGCGCGCCATGGTGATTACCAGGTCGAACGGCCGTTCCTTCAGCAAGTCGAGCGCCTGCTCGCCGGTCGCGGCGTGGGTGATGCGCGGCGCGTAGGAGAGGTTGAGCTGCTGGTAATCAACCAGCAGCAGCTCGTTGAGCCGGCCATCCTCCTCGAGCGTGAAGTAGTCGTAGGGGCTCGAAACCAGCAGGATATCGCGGATGCGGTAGCGCATCAGGTTCTCGAACCGCCGGTGCTGCGCGCCCCACGTTGCCATCACCGGGGAAAAAGGAACCTATTTTAACCGTGCATGGTAGCGCACAGCATGAAGGCCATCATCATGCTCAGCGGGGGCATTGATTCCCCAACGGCGGCGCACATGCTCCAGCAGCAGGGCTGGGAGCTAGTGGGTCTGCACATGGATAACCGCCCCTTCACCGACGACCGTGAAATCGAGAAAACGCAGGCGCTGGCGAAGCATCTCGGCATCCCGCTCTGGATGGCGCCGCATGGCGGCAGCCAGGTAAAGATTGCGCGCAACGCCGACCGCCACCTGCAATGCCTGCTCTGTCGCAGGATGATGTACCGCACCGCTGCCGAGCTGGCGAAGCAGGTCGGCGCCGATGCAATCATCAACGGCGAGTCGCTCGGGCAGGTCGCCTCGCAGACACTCCCAAATCTGGCGGTTATCGATGAGGTGTGCGATGTTCCCATCCTGCGGCCGCTGATTGGCCATGACAAGGTCGAAATCGAGCGCGTCGCGCGCGAAGCGGGCACCTTCGACATCTCCACCCTTCCCAGCCTCTGCTGCACCATTGTCCCCGAGAAGCCGGCCACCGCAGCGTCGTTGCCGCAGGTCGAGAAGTGGGAGGCGCAGCTGCCGCTGGAAGAGATGGTCGACGACAGCGTCAGCGGACTGGTGCAGGTACTGTGAGCTTCTATTTGCTGCGCCCCTGCGATAACTCGGCTGCGTTCGAGCTGAAGCCCCGCAAGGCCGCCAAACTGGATTTGCAGCACGCCCTGAAGTGGCTCCGCGCACGCAAGTTCCGCGAGGTGGTGGATGCCGGCGTGATGGTGATTGTCGAGCGCGAATGCATGGTCAACCTCTACCCCTCGGGACGGATGCTGCTCCGCACCAGCGACGAAACGCTAGCGGAGAAGCTGGCCGCCGAAGTGGGACTGCTGCTCAACGGGGCAGCTTAAATATCGGTCGTCTAGAAAATGGCACCTGAACCTTTTGTCTCGATTGTCGTCCCGACCACCGGGCGCGTGGGGTACATTCGGGGGATGGTGAAGTCGGTCGCACGGCTCGACTACCCGCGCGACCGCTTCGAGCTGATCCTGCTGGGCGATAGCGAGACGCTACTCCTGCAACGGGCGCGGGAGCTGGCGCAGGAGGGCGGGATTGCTCTGCAGGTTATCCACGACCCGGTCGCCGCGGGCGAGAAGCGCAACCGCGGTGTCGCGGCAGCGCAGGGGGAATTTATCGCCTTCACCGACGACGACACTATCCTGCGCGAGGACTGGCTGCGCGCTGCCGTGAAGCATCTCGTGCAGAACCCCGACTACGCCGGTGTTGGTGGGCCGAACTTCACCCCGCGCGAAGGGCTGCCGTTCGCCAAGGCAGTCGGCAGGATATTCGGCTCGAAGTTCCTGTTCCGTTTCCGCTACACCGCCGGCCACGGCGAGCCGCGCGAGGTGGACCACAACCCCACCTGCAACTACGTCCTGCGGCGCGAGGCGGTCGCGAGCGTCGGGTTCCATCCGACGCTCTGGCCGGGCGAGGATGTCGAGTTCGACATCCGGCTGCAGCAGGCGGGGCACCGGATCCTCTATGCGCCCGACGTCGTGGTGTGGCACCACCGGCGCAGTCGGCCGCTGGCGTTCCTGCGGCAGATGTTCAACTACGGCGTCACCCGTGCGCAGGTGACGCGGATGCACCCCGGCAGCTTCGACCCGCGCCACTACGCCTTCATTGGGGCATTCGTCGTGCTGGCGTCGCTCTATGGCCTCGCGTGGCAGCAGCCGACCGCGGTGCCGTGGCTGCTGCCGGCGGCGCTCAACGCGGCATACTTCGGCGTACTGGGACTGGCGGGGCTGCTGGTAGGCGCGCAAACACGCTCGTTCAAGCAGGCGCTCTACGCGCCGCTGGTACTCTTCATCCAGCACTTCGGCTACTCGCTGGGGCTGCTCGTCGGCCTATTGCGACGGCCGTAGCCCTTTTGAGGCGGGCGGCCTGCGCCGGAGCGTGGAGCTGGACTACGACAAGCTGCTGAGCCGCGCCCGCGAAGGGCTCGAGGATGTCATGACCGACGATGCACGCTTCGTGCCGCCCGAGCCGGAAGTGCTCTACGAGGGCAAGCGCACCATCCTGCGCAACTTCAGCGACATGGCCGACGCGCTGCGGCGCGAGCCCGACCACTTCTCGAAATACCTGGTGCAGGAGCTCGGCACGGCGGGCAACACCGAAGGCCGTCGACTGGTGCTGCAGGGACGTGTCCCCGAGAAGAAGGTCGCCGACCGTGTCGACGCCTACCTTCGGGCGTTCGTGCTCTGCGAGGAATGTCACCGCCCGGACACCAACTTCCAGCGGCAGGGGCGCACGCTGGTGCTGCAGTGCGAAGGCTGCGGCGCCCACCGACCCATCCGCGCCGGCGGAGCCTGACGGCGGTGTTGCACCTGAATTCGGCAGATTCGGGAATTCAGGTGCAGAATCATAAATTTAGATGTTGAGCAGCCGCAGCGGACCGCATAAATACCGCGTCACCTCGGTGAGCCGATGCGGAGCATCGCGCTACTGCTGGCACTGCTGCTGCCGCTGGCGGGCTGCCTCGACCTGCTCGACAGTAGCGACAGCAAGCCCAACCAGCCGCCGACCGCCTACATCACCATGCCGGGACAGGGTGCGGTGGTCGAGGTGGACCAGCAGTTCCAGCTGGTGGGCTACGGCGAGGACCCCGACGGCGAGGATTCCCGGCTGGGCTACGTCTGGACGCTGGCGGGGCTGGGCGAAGTCATCGAGCTGAGCCGCCTCGCGAGCGACATGGTCACCGTCTCGCAGGCCGGCCCCGACCTGGTGCTGACGCTCACCGTGACCGACCCGCATGGCGCCAGCGCCAGCGATGTGAAGCTGATTACGGTCGAGCCGGGCAACCGGCCCCCGACAGCAGTCATCCGGCTCCCCGTAGCGGGCGGCTCCTATTCGGAGGGACAGCCGGTGCAGTTCGACGGCCGCACCAGCAGCGACCCCGACGGCGACATGCTGAGCTACCTCTGGGAACTGGGCGAGCAGGGCGGCTCGAAATACACCGCCTCGCAGCAATCCAGCTTCGAGCGCGACCTGCAGGAGGGCGAATACGAAGTACAGCTGACGGTCGAGGACCCGGACGGCGAAGTCGCGACCGCCATGGCTAGCTTCAGCATCACCAACCTGCCGCCGGTGGCGGTCGCCAGCGCCGACGCGACGACCGTCTTTGTCGGCGAGGAAATCGCCTTCGACGGCGACGACTCGTACGACCCCGAAGGCGACGTGCTTGACTATAGCTGGAACTTCGGCGACGGCGAAACCTCGACGCTACGGTCGCCGAAACACACGTGGGACGCGCCCGGCAGCTACACCGTCAACCTGACGGTCGAGGACGGGCGCGGCCAGCAGGGGAGCGCGTCGCTCAATATCGAAATCGAGACGCTCGGCCCCGACGCGCTCTTCAGTTTCCTGCTCGGCGGAGACGAAGTCAGCGAGGTGCGCGCCGGGACCAACCTGACGCTCGACGCCTCCGACAGCAGCTCGCCTAACGGGGCTATCACCAACTACAGCTGGAACTTCGGCGACGGCGCCAGCGAGACCGGCGAGAACGATACCGCACGCCACAGCTGGAATGCAGGCGGCTGGTACAACGTCACGCTGACAGTCACTGACGACGTCGGCGAGTCGGCCGAGCTTGTAATGCTGCTGCGGGTCATCCCGGCTGATTTGCAGGTGGACTACTCCGATGGGCAGGCCCTTATCATCAGCAACAGCAACGACCAGTATGATTTCCCGGTCGAGGTGTTCCTTGAAGCCATCTACCTCAACCTGACCGTGAGCTGCAACACCGGCGACCTGAGCTACGTGCTGACGGTGCTTGACACCGGCGGAATCGAGCTCTGGACCGGCAGCGGCACCCTCGCCGGAGGTGAGGAAGAGACCCACCCGGTCTCGGTCATCGGCAACGCCACTGGCGACTACACCATCACCGTCGAAATCGACAACGAGAACACCATCACTCCCACCGGCGCCAGCTGGGAGTTCCAGGGCTGGGTTCGCTACGCTTGACGCGGCTGGTGCTCGGCAACGCCTCGCGACGCAACCTTTCTGGCCTCGCAGAGCCCGACCAGCGGTTGCTGCTGCTGGTCCCGAGCACCACCTACCGCGCCGGCCCGTTCACCGACGCGGCGCGCGTGCTCGGCGTCGACGTAACCATCGCCAGCGAGGAGCCCTCAACGCTCGAGGGGCTGCAGCCCGGGGCGCTGCTGACGCTGCCGTTCGGCGAGCCGGAAGCGGCGGCCGCTGCTGCCGTGGAGTTCGCGCGCGAGCATCCGCTCGATGCCGTGCTGGCGGTTGACGACGGCGCGACCGAGGCGGCCGCCGCGATTGCCGTGGCGCTGAAACTGCGGCACCACCCCCCGGCGGCGGTCACGGCAGCGCGCGACAAGCTGCGCTGCCGCAAAGTGCTGGCGGGCGCGGGGCTGCCGCAGCCGCGCTGCTGGATGGTCGCCGACGGGGATGCGCCGGAGGCGCCGCCGTTTCCCTGCGTCGTCAAGCCGCGCCAGCTCGCAGCATCGCAAGGGGTTATGCGCGCCGACAATGCGGGCGAGCTGCGCGACGCGCTGACGCGGCTGCGCGCGCTGCTGGCACAGCCGGCGGTGGCGCGGGTCGCCGGCGAAGGGCTGCTGCTCGAGGAATACATTCCCGGCCCGGAGGTGGCGGTCGAGGCACTGGCGCGCGACGGTGCGGTCGAAGTGCTCGAGGTCTTCGCCAAGCCTGACCTCGGCGAGGGGCCGTTCTTCCCCGAGGAGACCTATGTTGCGCCGGCCGGCCTCAGCGGGGCGCAGCGCGAGCTGGTCGCCGCAACGACCGCTCGCGCTGCCACTGCGCTCGGCTTGCGCGAGGGCGCGATTCACGCCGAGCTGCGGCTCCACGACGGGAGGGCGTGGGTGATTGACATCGCCGGCCGCTCGATTGGCGGGCTCTGCGCCAGCGTGCTCCGATTTTCGGGTGTCTCGCTCGAGGAACTGCTGCTACGCCGTGCGCTCGGCAGCACACTGCCGCCGCTCAAGCGCGACGGCGACGCGGTAGGGGTGCGCATGCTCTACCCGCCGCGCGCCGGCAAGCTGCGCGCCGTCCGGGGACAGAGCGCAGCGGAGGCGGTCACGGGCGTCACGGGAATTCGCATCACCGCGCACCGTGGGCAGGAACTGCTGCCGCCACCCGAAGGGGGAGCATACCTCGGGTTCATCTTCGCCGTCGGGGAGACCGCCGCGGAAGTGGTCGCGGCGCTCGCTGCGGCAGCCGCGAAACTCGATATCCGGGTCGACGGGCAGTCTTAATAATTGTAATATATCAGCAGTAAGGCTTTACATGGGCACGGGCGACGACGAAGGCACAGCGGAAACGGGGCGTGTCATGCAGGGAATACAGGATTTCCTGCGCGGACGCAGCCGCGACACGGTGCTCTTCGCGCTGGCGCTGCTGGCGCTGGCGTGGGCCGGCCTGGCGGTCTGGCGCGTCACCGGGCTGGCGCAATTGCAGCTGGGCGGCGTCGTGCTGGGTGCACTGCTGTTCACCTGTAGCGGGCTGGGACTGGTGCTGATGCTCAACTTGCACACCAGCCGGCGCGAGCCGGGCGATACCCTCACCGCCGGCATCATCCTGTCACTCGGCGGCGTCGTGGCAGCCAGCATCGGCATCTGGCTGGCGCTGGCATGGGCGGTCGCCGCGGCGACCGCCACGGGCGGCGTCGGCGTCATCCTGCTGCTGCGCGGGCTGGGGCTGCTGCCGCAAAGCCAGCTCAGCCTTGGGATCTCGATGGCGCTCGGCGGCGGCGCTATCCTGCCGCTGGCGGTACTGCGCCCGGAAGCGGTCTGGATGCTGCTGCCGCTGCTGCTGCTCGGGCTCGGGATGGCGGGCCTCCACCACCGCCGCTACCAGCTGGCGGGCTTCGTGCTGGGCTGCTACCTCGCCGGCCTCGGCTGCATCGGCTGGCTGGTCTCACCCGAAGTGGCGGCGGGCGGACTGCTCGGTGGTGGCCTGACGATGTCCGGCAGCGGAATGCTGTTCCTGCTGCGTCGCAGCGACCGCGAAGCGCGACGCGTGATGCTGGCCGAGGTCGAGACAGCGCTGGCGGGCGGCCATCCCTCGGCGGCGCTCGAGGGCGCCAACCGCGTGATGCTGCGCGCACAACAGGACGGGATGCTGCTCGAGGACGACCGGCTCTGGGCGTCGAAAGCGCGCGCGCTGATGGGGCACCGGCAGTATGACCGCGCGATAATCTACTTCTCGATGGCGCTCGAAATCGCGCCGCAGGACGAGCATCTCTGGTTCGAGAAGGGCACGCTCTACCAGCGGCTGGGGCAGTGGCCCGGCGCCGCCAAGTGCTTCGCGCAGGCGACCGAGCTGGAATACACCTTCCCCGAGGCGTGGCTGGCGCTCGGCCTCGCGCGCGAGCGGCTGGCCGAACTGACGCAGGCGGAGGAGGCCCTGCTGACCGGGCTCGAGCTGGGGTGCGAACCGGCGGCCGCCTATCTCGGGCTGGGACGAGTGCTGGCCGGGATGGGAAAGGTGCGTGACGCGCTCAAGGCGCTCGAGCAGGCGATTGCCCTCGAGCCGGAAAATCCCGACCCCTACATGGCGCGCGGCGACATCTACCTCAGCCTGAAGGATTTCGAGCGCGCCTGCGAGAAAGGTTACTCGCGCGCAGTGCAGCACCAGCCCGACCTGAAGGAGGGGTGGTGGAAGCTGGCCGAAGTCTACCGGCTCCAGCAGGCCCCCGAGCTGGTGCTGATGGCGCTGACACGCATCCTCGAGGCGGACCCCGATGATGTGCGGGCGCTGTGGGAGCGGGCCGACCAGCACTACCAGACGAAGCAACTGGCCGACGCGATGGCCGACCTGCACAAGCTGCTGGCGCTCGACCCGGGCCACCAGAAGGCGCGGCAGTTCAAGGCGCTCATCCTCGAGAAGCTGGACGGCGAGGGGTGGAGCTGAGTGTTCCGGTTGCGCTTGCGCAGCCTGGCGCCCGCGCCCGGCAGTGAACGTGACGCGCTCGCGAGCCAGTTCCTGCAGGCGACCGGTTTCCTCGGCAGCGACAGCCCGCGGCTCGCCGAACGGCAGCGTGCGTTCGTGGGTCGCCGGCTATTCACGCGCTGCCTGCTGCCGCACCCCGAGCGGGGCTGGACCACCGGCGAACTGGCCACTGTCCTCGAGGTGCCGGTGCAGGCGGTCTACCGCCATCTCCAATGGCTGCGCGAGCTGGGGCTATTGACCGAGGATTTCCCGGGCAAGGCGGACGACCCGAAGCGGGTGCGGCTCTGGCACCACTCGCTGCAGCAGGCGTGGGAGGGCGTCGAACTCCACGCGCGCGCCTGCCTCGCCAGCTACCGCGACGCCGCGCAATCGCTCGCCGGCGAATACAGCGCGGCCGACGCAAGTCTCCCGGAGGGGATGCTGGCGCTCGAGAAGGAGGACCGTTTCGACATCGAGCTGCGCGAAGTCCCCCCGTCAGGCGACGCGCCGGAGGAGTTGCTGGCACGGCTGGGCGAAGGGGTCGGCTACTTCTCGGCGCACCACTACCCGATTGCCGACTCGATGCCGTTCCGCATCCTCGACGGCTGCTTCCTGCAACGCGCCGACCGCGCCTGGACCGCGGAAGAGGTCGCAGCGTGGGCCGAGACCACGCGGCCGACCGCCTACCGCCACATCAACAAACTGCTCTCGCTGGGAATGCTGGCGCGCTGTCGCGCTGCCGACGGCGGCCCCCCCGCGAGCGCGTTCCACCTGCGGGGCGGCTCGCTCGCCACGGCGTGGCAGGCAATCGAGACGCGCGTCGAGCTGGTGCTGGATTCTTATAGGCGCGTCGTGGGGGAACTGGCATGAAGCACCCCGCGCGCAACGTCACGCAGCGCAGCTCTGCCCTCACCGGGCGCACCGTCTGGCTGGCAGTCACCGGCTCGGTTGCAGCGGTGGAATCAGTCGGGCTGGCGCGCGAGCTGCTGCGGCACGGGGCCGAGGTACACATCGTCGCCTCGCCGGCGGCACTCGAAATCGTCGGCCGCAAAGCGCTGGAGTTCGCCTGCGGCCGCCCGCCGGTTACTGAAATAACCGGCCAGGTCGAGCATGTGACCGCGGACGCCGACCTGCTGGTACTGGCGCCCTGCACCGCCTCGTCGCTCGCCAAGGTGGTCCACGGTATCGGCGATACCCCACCGACGCTCTTTGCGCTGACGCTGCTCGGCGCGGGCGTCCCGCTACTGGTTGCGCCGGCGATGGACGGTCGCATGGCCGAGTCACCCGTCGTACTGGATAACCTGCGCAAGGCACGCAAAATCGCGACCGTGCTCGACCCGCTGCTCGAGGAGGGCAAGGCGAAGCTGCCGTCGCGCGAAGTCATCGCGGCGTGGGCCTGCCGGCTCGCCGGCCAGCGCGACCTTGCGGGGCAGCGACTGCTGGTGATTGGCGGCGGCACCGCCGAGCCGCTCGATGACGTGCGCGTGCTGGGGAACCGCTCCAGCGGCCGCATGGCGGTCGCGCTGGTGGAGGAGGCGTTCGCGCGTGGATCTGAGACCGAGCTATGGCTCGGCTCGGCTACCGTTACCCCGGGAAACTGGATTCCACTCGAGCGCTTCACGACACTCGCCGAACTGGTCGCGAAAGTGGAAACGCTGGGCGAATGGGACACGATTTTGCTGCCGGCCGCGCTGGCCGATTTCCGGCCGCCGCGCACGCCGGGCAAGATTGCCTCCGGCCGGCGGCTGAAGCTCGAGCTGGAGCCGGCGCCGAAACTGCTGCCGCTGCTGCGCAACGCGCACGCCGGCAAACTGGTGGCGTTCAAGCTGGCGTCCGAGACTTCCGACGATGAGTTAATAAAGGAAGCCGGGGCGCCGCTGGAATATGCAGACCTCGTCGTGGCGAACAGCGCTGACGCGATGGAAGCCGAGGCAGCGCGGATCGTGCTGGTTAGCCGTGACACCGCAGCCGAGGGCGCCAGCGGCAGCAAGCAGGCGCTCGCGAACACCATCCTCGACCGCGTAGCGAGCTAGTTTTCGAGCCGTTTGAGCTGGCGCAGGTTAACTCGCCAGAGGGTGTTGCGCGTCGTGTCCTCGGGCGCTTGCGAAAGCAGCTCCATCTCGACCAGTGATTCGATTACCTTCGAGCCAAAATAGGTCGCCTCGCGAGGGCGATAGCCGAACTCGCGGATGAGGTGTCGTTCGATGACCCGCTGTGCGGTGGTGTGATGTCCCGGGTAGTAGATTTCCCTCAGCATTTCGATTACTGAATCAAGTCTCTTCTTTTCGTCAGGTTTCATGAATCAGGCCGCGCGCGGTTCCCTCGAATGCGACTCCTGCCGTATAAGTGTGCCGGTCCGCAAGCCTCTAAAGCGCCAAGGATGTGGCGCCGCCGCGCCGAGGTCGCATAGCCCGGAATTGCGCGGGCCTGGAAAGCCCGTGGGAAATTTCCCTCGCGAGTTCAAATCTCGCCCTCGGCGCCATTGACACTTGGTTAACCACGATGTTATGTTTTGGTGGAGCAGTCGGTTGGCGGCCGCAGCCGCCAACCCAGTCTGCGTCGCGAATGAAATGAGCAGGTTTTGCGGCCGGCCCTGCCGGCCGACAAAGGCATGTGGTGCTCCCGCCGGAATTCGAATCCGGGTCCTCGGCTCGAAAGGCCGAGATGATGGGCCTGACTACACCACGGGAGCGCCGGCCCACCGTGGCGGGCGGGGCTTAATGTTAATCGCCCGCCGGGCGGCGCAGCCACCACGCCGCGCCGAGCGCGCCAGCGACCGCCAGCGTACCGGTCAACAGCAGTGCCGCCGGGACCCGTTCCGGTGTGGGCAGCGGCGCGGGCGGCGCCAGCACCCAGCCGCTGAGCGTGATGGAATTGACGTGCACTTCATAGAGCGGGCGGTCGCCAACGCCGGTCCCGACGCGGGGCGCATCCTCGCCACCGGGGTCGTTGGTCGTCGGCACCGCGGCGGCGGCGCGCACCAGCTCAATGCCCTCGCGCACGACGCCGAAGACCGCGTAGCCGGGGTCATCGGGAACCGTGCGGTTGCCGTGGTCGAGCTGGTGTTGCGGCTCGTCGCAGATGTACCACTGGCTCTCGGCGCTGTCGGGGTCGGCGCCGCGCGCCATGCCGATGGCGCCGTTGACGTGCGTCAGGTTGGCGTCCCACTCGAAGGGGATGGTCTCTCCCGAACCGCCTTCGCCGCAGGTTGGCACGGGGGTGTAGATTACGGTGACGCGGCAGGTAGGGTCGCCCGACTGGATGACGAAGTCGTCGATGATGCGATGGTAGAAAATGCCGTCGTAGAACGACTGGTTCACCAGCCCGAGGAAGTTGCTGACGGTAATCGGCGCCCAGTTCAGGAACAGCTCGAGCACGATTTCGCCCTCGAACGCGTCGCCACCGCCCGGCCCGGGGTCGTAGGTCAGGTTGATGGCCACAATGGGGTTGCCCACGAATGAGGCTTCCATCGGGCTCGGCTCCGCCGCCGCAGCCGGGGCGAACAACAGCAGCGCCAACAACAGGATTGCGGTTCGCATCGGCGACGGGGAGCTCGCCGCGTTAATAGGGGCGACGGCGCTATTGGTGCAACTCGCGCCGCGTGTCGGCGTCGGTGCCCCACGCCTTGACGAACTCGCTGGTCTGCTCGAACATCTGCTCGAACGAGTCCCACAGATAGAGCATCGGCTGGTACTTGGTGACATCGTAGGGGCGCGTCTCGATTTCCTCGAAATCGGGGGTGCGGTACTCTATTTCAGGGTCGCAGACGCACGCCTCCTCCTTTCCGCAGGCGGCGCCGGCGGTGCAGGCGTGCTCAATCTCGCCGAACGAAGAGAGCATCCCCGGCCCGAACGCCTTGATATCGTCGCCTTCGCGGCAGACGCCAAACTCCATAACAAACCAGAAGACGGTGCCGAGCCGCGTAATCGCCGCTTCCGACTCGGTGCGCATGTCCGCCTCGCCAAAGAGCCTGTTCAGCTCGGCCCATTCGGGGGCCGCCAGCATGGCGGTGTGGCCCACCAGCTCGTGCACCACGTCCGGCTCGGGCGTGTAGAAGGGGTGCGACGAATGACGGATATATTGGGTCGAGAGGAAGACGTGGTTGGCGAGCGCGGTGTGGAAGGTTTTCGGGTGGACCAGCCCGCCGACCGGCTCCTGCCGGAAGCCGGTCAGCGGCTGTAGTCGCTCGGATACCCACTGCAGCTGCGGGATGCGGTCGCTCGGCAGCCCGAGCTGCGCCGCGTACTCGAGGTACTGCCGGCAGGCGTACTTCTGGTGCATCGGCTGCATGCGCTCCATGATGGCGGCCCAGACGCCGTGTTCCTCGTCGCTGTAGGGCGCCTCCGGGATTTTCTGCTTGCGGCGCTCGGCCATTGACATCTCGTTCCATTCAATCGCAATCTTGGCGATTTCGTTGCGCCGCTCGCGGTACCCCTCGTCCTGGAAGCCGGGATGGTCCGGGTCGAGTTCCACGAAGACGTTGCCGCCGACGATGCGCACCGCCGAGTTGGCTTCGTCCGTCTCTTCGTTCACGCCAGTTTCGGGGTTGTGCATCGCACTTCACCTGCCCCACCCCACCAGCGAAGGCAGTAAAACCTGTCGGTTGGCTCCCGCAACCGTAATGGATTCCCCGTCAGGCGAGGAGCGGGCGCTGCGCATCATCATGCTGCTGGCTCTGGCAGGCCTCGCGGACTCGCTCTACCTCAGCTACCTGCACAGCCTCGTCGCAGGCGGCGGCGGCTGCCCGACGCAGGAGCTGCCGGGACTCGATTGCGGGCAGGTGCTGGCGAGCGCGCAGGCGAGCGTGCTGGGGATGCCGGTGGCGTGGCTCGGCGTCCTCGGCTTCCTGTTCATCGGGGGGCTGGCGCTCGACCGCTTCCTGAACCTCGACCGGGAGCGCACGCTGCTCAACCGGCGGCTGCTGCCGCTCGTTGGCCTCGGCGGCTGCGCGTTCGGCGCCTGGCTGACTTACGCCGAGGCTTTTATCATCCACCAGTGGTGCCCATTCTGCCTGCTGGCGTTCGGGCTGACGCTGGCGCTGACGGGAGTCGCGCTGCGCACCTACGCGGACGACCTGCGGGCAATGCTGGAGAGATAGATGGCGTCGAAGCGGAAACGAAAGCAGCAGCAGAAGGAGGGGCGCGAGCTGGAGCTGCGCATGGACCAGCGGCGCGAAACGTTCAACGACATTGCGGTCAAGCTGGCGGCGACGCTGGTGGTGCTGCTCGTTGCTGGCGGCGCCATCTGGTATCTGGTTTACTACGAGCCGGTGCCCGACCGGGCGCCGGCATGGAATCTGCAGGACAGCGACAATCCCGATAACTACCACGATTCGGCCGATTACTACGAATCCGGCCGGCCGACGTTACTCGAATTCTTCCAGACCGATTGCCCACACTGCAATAACCAGGTGCCGACAATGAAAGACATCCACAATGACTACATTGGGCAGATAGATCTGCTCTCAATTGGGGGTTTCAGGCTTGGCAATAGCGTTGACAGCCTGGCTGACTTGCGCGACTTCAAGTCGGAGCATCAGGCGTACTGGCCGCACCTCTACGATTCTTCGGGCGAGCTGATGAGCGATTACGGCTTCAGCAGCTACCCCTCATTCGCCTTGGTCGTCGACGGGCGTATAGTCTGGAGCGGTAGCGGTGAAATCTCGTACGACAGCCTGGCTGGTGTGCTCGACCAGTACGTCGAGCCGGAAGAGTAGCGCCAAAGCGCCAAATAGCGGCGGCCGCTCCAGCACTGATGTTGCTCGAGTTCAGCGAAGCCGGGGTCGTGCTCCTCTCGCAGGAATGGAGCTGGCTCGACATCATCCGCATGCTGGTTTCCGGCTTCCTCGCCGCCATCTACCTGCAGTCCGGCTTCGACAAGATTTTCGACCGGCAGGGGAACCTCGATTTCATGGGCGAGCATTTCGCGGGAACGGTGCTGGCGGGCAGCTTCCAGTACGGGCTGGTGGTCGTCACCGTCACCGAGCTGCTGGCTGGCGCGCTCTCGGCGGCCGGCGTGGTCTGGCTGCTGCTGGGATGGGGGATTGTGCCGGGGATTGTGGGCGCACTCTTCGCCGCCGTTTCGTCGTGCATCCTGATGGCGGGACAGCGACTCGCCAAGGACTACGTCGGCGCCACGGCGCTGGTGCCCTACTTCCTGGTCGCGATTATTGGACTCTATATCTACCAGATGTAGGGTTCAGAAGCCGCAGATGGTACGAATATCATCCACTGAGCCGGGGCTGGTGAGGCCAATCGCGCCGAACAGCACGATGAGAAAGAATATCGGCACACCGGCAGTGCGGGTTGCCAGCGGGGGGTCCCAGCGCAGGTGCATGAAGAAGGAGGCGATGAACCATACCTTGACGAAGGCTATGGAAAATAGGATGAACATGGTGGCGTTGAAACTGAATTCCTGCAGGATGGCCAGCACTTCGATGATGGTGAAGAAGACCAGCCAGCCGAAAACTGCCATGAAACCGTTCGCGTAGCTCGGGAATTCGTGTTCTTCATGGTCGTCGTGCGCCTCTTCCGGCGCGTCGGTGTCAGGGTTTTCGTCGTTGCTCATGATTCAGTAAAGGTAGAGGAAGGGAAATACGAAGACCCACACGACGTCGACGTAGTGCCAGTAGAGCCCGAACAGCTCCAGCGTGTCGTGGTACTCCGAGTTGTAGCTGCCGGCGTTGGCCTTGACAATCAGGTATCCCAGCGCGATTACGCCGACGAGGACGTGCGCCCCGTGGGTGCCGGTGGTTATGTAGAAGGTGCTCCCCTCGAGGCTGGTGTTGAGCCAGAAGCCGTGCTCGTACTTGGGCGCGATGCAGTGGTTGGCGATATCCTTGACCGTGCAGTTCTCGCCCCAGAAGTGGCCATTCTTCATCTCCCACCACTCGAACCCCTTGATGACCAGGAACAGCGTCCCGAGCAGGAAGGTGCAGCCAAGGTAGCGGGTGGTCGCCTTGTGGTCGTTGCGCTTCGCCGCATAGAGCGCCAGCACCATCGTCAGGCTGCTCAGCAGCAGCGCCATGGTGTTGATAACGCCGAAAATCAGGTGCGAGCGGATTATGTCGGCCGCCGGCACCCAATCTGCGCCGGCCGCGGCGCGGTAGCGCAGGTAGGCGCTCAGCAGCGTCCCGAAGACCATCATCTCGGTCAGCAGGAAAATCCAGGTCCCGAACTTGCGTGTCGTCAGGGTCGCGTAGGCGGGATGGTACGCCTCGATGTCGGCATTCTCCTCGGAATCCATCGGGTAATACTCCGAGAGCCACATGATGAAGCCGGTCAGCAGTACGAAAAGGCCGACGACAAAGACAAACCAGAAGGCGGGGTAGCCATTCACCGCCAGCGTCAGGCCGAGCATAATACCCATCAGCCCCACCGCCGAGACCATCGGCGAGGCGGTGCCGTGGTGCTCCGCGTGCGCCGCTTCGCTCATGAACCTGCCTCCTCGCCGGCCGGCGCCGGCTCGGGAGCCTCGGCATTCTGCGGTGCCTCGGCGACCTGCAGCGTCGGGATTTCGGTGAAACTGTTGTGCGGCGGTGGCGAGGAGGTGGTCCACTCGAGCGACCAGCCGCCCCACGGGTCGCCGCCCGCCTTCTCGCCGCCGTTCCAGGAGCGCAGGATGTTCCAGACCAGCAGCAATTGTGCCGCGCCGAAGAAGAAAGCGGAGTATGAGACGAACTCGTTCAGCTCCGCCATCGACGCGTCGTAGGCTGCGTAGCGCCGCGGCATCCCCATCATGCCGAGGATGTGCATCGGGTAGAACGCGGCGTGGAAGCCAAGGAACGAGGTGATGAAATGCACCATGCCGATTTTCTCGTCCATGAAGTGGCCGGTCACCTTGGGGAACCAGTAGTAGATGCCGGCAAAGAAGCCGAAAATTGTGCCGCCGACCAGCACGTAGTGGAAGTGCGCCACGATGAAGTAGGTGTCGTGCAGGTGGATATCCATCGGGATTGAGGCCACCACGATGCCGGTGATGCCGCCAATCGTGAAGGTGGCTATCGCCCCCAGTGCGAAGAGCATCGCCGTGTTGGTCGTAACCGACCCGCCCATCAGCGTCGCCAGCCAGTTGAAAATCTTGACCCCGGTCGGCACCGCCACCAGCATCGTCGTCAGCATCACGATGAAGCGGAACAGCGGGTCGGTCCCGGCGGTGAACATATGGTGGCCGTAGACGATGAACGAAATCAGCCCGATGGAGGTCATGGCGTAGACCATCGATGTATAGCCGAAAATCGGGCGCCGCGCAAAGGTTGCGACCACGTCGGAGATTACGCCGAAAGCGGGGAGAATAAGGATGTAGACTTCGGGGTGGCCGAAGTACCAGAAGAGGTGCTGCCACAGGACAGGGTCGGCGCCCGCTTCGACCGAGAAGTAGAGGCTGCCAAAGGTGCGGTCGGTGTAGAGCAGGATTAGCGCTATCGTGAAGACCGGGATTGAGAGCAGCAGCAGGAACACCGCCACCGTAATCGACCAGGTGAAGAGCGGCATGCGCATCAGCGTCACACCGGGCGCGCGCATGCGCATGATCATGGTCAGGAAGTTAATCGCAGTCAGCGTCGACGAGGCACCGAGCATAATCTGCCCCGCGACCCATAAATCCGTTCCGGGTGACGTGGCGCGCTCGCCCGACGAGTAGGGTGCGTAGCCAGTCCACCCCACGTCGCCCGCGCCACCGGCGAAGTAGCCAGCGTAGATGACCAGCGCGCCGGTCGGCAGCAGCCAGTAGCTCAGCGCGTTCAGCCGCGGGAAAGCGAGGTCGCGCGCGCCAATCTGCAGCGGCACCAGGTAGTTGGCGAAGCCGAAGATAATCGGCATCCCGGCCAGGAACACCATGGTGGTGCCGTGCATGGTGAAGGTTGAATTGAACTGGGTGTTGGTCATGAAGTCGTTGTCCGGCTCCATGAGCTGGAGGCGCATCAGCATCGCCAGCGTGCCTGCCACGAAGAAGAAGAAGAGCCCCGTCCCGATGTAGAGCAGGCCAATCTGCTTGTGGTCGGTGGTCGTCAGCCACGGCTTCAGGTAGCTCCAGTACTCGCCGAAGACACCCTCAACCGACTGCCCCGTCGAGACGACGCGGTTGCCGACTACCACGGCCGCCAGCGTCCCAATCACGATCAGGCTCAGGTAGAGCGCCTTGCGCAGGTCGGAAATCTCCTCGTGCCCGACGACGGCGTTGGCTCCCGGCACCGCGAAGCTGGCGCGGTTCCACTGGTCGCTTCCATCGACATCGGGCGCGCCGTTGCCGTTGACCGCGTTGCCGTAGAGCGTGAAGTCGGCGATGCGCGTATCGTCGGCCGGCGCAGTCCACGAAACATTCCAGCTGCGCTGGTCATTGCCGGCGGCGGTGTGGGTCAGGTAGCCATCAATTAGCTGCGTCGAGTCATCGGCACTGGCCAGGGTGCCCTGCGTGGTGCTGAGGAAGAAGCCACCCTGGTTCTCGCCATCGGTCGCGACGGAGCTATCCATGGTGATGCTGAGCGCATAGGTCTCACCAGCGGTGAAGTTGGCTGGCGCGTCCAGCGCCAGCGCGACGCCGGAGCTGGCGTCACCGCCGTGGCAGTTGCAACCATTAGCCGTGACCGAGTCGCCAAGCGAGGAGGGAATCCCGCCCTCGCGCGAGGTCGCGTTCGGAACCACCGAGGCGCCAATCAGCAGCGCCACGATGGCGAGCATCAGTGTCGCGTTGCGCAGCTTCATGACTCCGCCTCGCTGATTATGACCTCGCCCAGCATCTGCGAATGACCATCGCCGCAGTATTCGGCGCAGTAAATCGGGTAGGTGCCGGGCTCGACCGTGCCGGTATCGAACCACATCGCGGTGGTGGTGTTGGGGACCAGATCCTCCTTGATACCGAAAGCGGGCAGGTAGAAGGCGTGGAGCACATCGACCGCCTCAAGCTCGAACTTGACTCGCGTGTCGGTCGGCAGGTAGAGCGTACCGTAAGTGGTGTTGCCGTCAGGATATTCAAAGGCCCACGACCACTGGCTGCCGGTCACCTTGACGGTCATCTCGTCACCCTGGTCGACATCCCAGTAGGCGTCGAGCGGCGCCAGCGAAAGCCAGGTAATCCAGATGACCAGCAGCGTCGGTCCCAGCGTCCACGCCGCCTCGATAGTGTGGTCGGTCCGCTCAACAGGGAAGACCCCTGCCTGCGGCGCATCGGGCGGGTCGGGGTCGCCCTCCTTGCGGCGGTACTTGTAGACTGCGTAGAGCAGCCAGCCAAAGACCAGGATGGTTATCAGCACTGACCAGTAGAACACCTGCTGGCTCAGACTGCCGGGGCCGTCGCTGAACGGTTCCCAGCTGGTGGGAATCGGCAGGCTCAACAGGTCTCCAACTAACGACATGGATTTCGGCGCCGGGACGCGCTGGCGGCGCGATTTGGGCAGGGTATAAAACGTTTCGGAAGACAGCGGTCGGTGCGGTACCTTCAGCCGTCGTAGGCAATGGCCGCCACCATCGCGCCGAACAGCAGGAACAGGTAGATATTGGAGTAGCCGAAAACGGACCACGCCGTCGCCTCCGTGGGCGTGCGCTGGAGCGCCAGCGCCAGCTGTAGGAAGCGGCCGCCGAGCAGCGCGACGGCCGCGAGGTAGGGGTAACCCAGCTCCGCCTGCCAGCCGATGGCGAGCGACGCCAGCAGCAGTGCGACGGCGTAAGCTGTGATGTGGCGCCGCGTGGCGGCTTCGCCCGCCGTGACCGGCAGCATCGGGACGCCCGCTCGCGCGTACTCGCCCGGGCGCGCCAGCGTCAGCGCCCAGAAGTGGGGCGGCGTCCAGAGGAAGATTATGGCGACCATGCCCCACGGCAGCAGCGCCAGCGGGTCGCCTCCGGCGGCGGTCCAGCCGACCAGCGGCGAGAGCGCGCCCGCGAGGCCGCCGATAACGATATTCTGCGGGGTGCGGCGCTTGAGCCAGACCGTGTAGACCAGCACGTAGAAGAGCGCGCTGAACGCCGCAACGGCGCCGGCCAGCGGGGTCGCCAGCAGCGCCAGCAGCGCGATGCCCGTGGCGCAGACGGCGACGCCGTAGGCGAGCACCGCGCCCGGCGCCAGCTCGCCTGACGGGAGCGGGCGCCGGTCGGTGCGCGCCATCAGCGGGTCGATGTCGCGGTCGTACCACATGTTGATGGCCATCGAGCCGCCCGACGCGAGTGAGCCGCCGAGCAGCACTACCAGCGCGGTCTCGAGCGTATCGGCCCACGAGCGCGGGTCGTTGCCGAGAACCATCGTGCGCAGCAGTTGCCGGTCAGCAAGGTCGTGCGCGAGAATGGCGGCAATCGCGGTCACTTGCAGCAGCACTACCACGCGCAGCTTGAGCAAACTCAGCCAGAGCCGCAGTTCAGCCACGTAGCGGCTCCGCGCAGAGCAGCCACGCCACCGCGAGATGCAGGAAGGTCACGACACCCAGCAGCAGGTGCAGCAGCGAAAGCCAGCCGGGATAATCGGAGCCGGAGGCCAGCACGAGGTAGAAGCCACCGACGAACAGGTTCAGGATGAACGCCCCCAGCGCGCCATCGACCAGCCGCGTCACGACCGAGCGGCCACCGTGGCTGCGCAGCCACTGGCCGCCCCAGAAAAGCGCCGCGCCGACCCCCACCGCGAGGAAGCGGTGCAGTAGCTGCGCCACGACCCCGGTGTCGAGCCCCGGCAGCAGCGTCCCTTCGCAGAGCGGCCACGCTTCCCAGCCGCCGCCGCACGCGCCGCGATGGTAGCCGGTCGCCAGCCACGCCCCCACCAGCAGCAGCACCAGCGCGCCCAGCGCCAGCGCGGCGACCGGGCGCGCCTGCTGCTCCACCGCTTCCCGCGAAACGCAGAGCCACTCCGGTAGTGCCCCCGCAGCGAGCCAAGCCAGCAGCGCGACGCGCACCAGCGCGGTCACGAAGGCGAGCGCCAGCAACAGGTGCAGCGCGACGCTCCACGGCGCGTTATCGAAGCCGACCGTAATCGCGCCGACCGCGGCCTGTGCCAGCAGCAGCAGCGTCGCATGCAGGTGCGCCTCGGCGGCGCCCGGCAACGCCGCGCGCCGCTGCCAGACCGCGAAATGCGACCAGAGCAGCGGCAGCGCGATGAGCCCCACCAGCAGCCGGTGCAGCCACTCGCTGAATATCTGGTCGGTCGTATAGGCGAAGTCGGGGTCGTCCAGCCAGCGCTGGTCTTCATCGCCCGGATGGTCGGCCCACCACGCCTGCTGCTCTTCGGGCGGGACGTCGAAATGGTAGCCGCCGAAGCAGGCGGGCCAGTCGGGGCACGACTCGCCCGCATCGGCGATGCGCACCCAACCCCCCGTCAGGATAATCACCAGCGCCAGCGCCGCCAGCACCAGCGGCAGCCGGGGGTTCCAAGGCAGCATGGCGCGCGCGACCCCAGCGGCGCTAAAAGACTTCGGCGTATAGACACCCTTAAAACCGGGAACCGGCAGGGGCGTCCACTGGTGATACTGTGCGCACCTACCTGACTCTGGCCTTCCTCCTCGTTGGGATGGCGATGCTTGCCCCCGCCCAGGCGGAAGAATATGAAATTCGTATCGAGGGTTTCGCCTTTGACCCGGACGAGATTACCATTGCTTCGGGAGACACGGTGACCTGGACAAACTATGACGACTCCAGGCACACTGTCACGGAAGACGATGATGCATTTGATTCAGATGACCTTGACCAGGGAGACACTTTCAGCTGGACCTTCGACGTGGCGGGCGGTTACGGCTACTTCTGCGACCGCCACGACGAGACGATGAGCGGCACGGTCAACGTCGAGGAAGCGGGGGAGCCGGTTGATACGGACGACGATGGGCTGACCGATGACGATGAGGTCAACATTTACGACACCGACCCCAACGACCCGGACACCGACGACGACGGACTGGACGACGGCGAGGAGGTCCATGATTACGGTACTGAGCCCCTGTTATGGGATAGCGACGAGGATGGGTATGGTGATGGTGAAGAGGTCCACGACTACGGGACTGACCCGCTAGACGGCGATGACTACCCCGAGGAGAACGGTGGGGGTGGTGACGGTTTCGACTTTAACCCCGTATTCACCGAGCTGGGAATAGTCATGGAGACCGTCACCAATGGGGAGATGACTGCAACAGCCGAGCTTGAAGGGGAGGCGGCCAATGAATTGCGCTACGGCCTCTGGTGGTTATACGAAATGATGACCGGCGGTGAGATGGACGAGGCTAACGCGACCATCAATGTGACCGTGGTGGCAGCGTTCATTACCTTAATGTCTGGGGGGCAGGAGGAAGTGGATTCCGGCTTCCAGCTCAATGGAGTCAACGGGACGGTAGTCCCGGGAATACCCTCCATCTCCCCGATGGACGCACTACTCGGGTCGCTGGTCGAGAACCATAATGAAAGCATTACAATTACGATGGTGCAGGCGCTGAGCTTCGACGTCGAAGACCCC
This sequence comes from uncultured archaeon, assembly GCA_964389465.1. GTDB lineage: Archaea > Thermoplasmatota > Poseidoniia > MGIII > CG-Epi1 > UBA8886. The sequence continues at coordinate 46,883 of CAYMDK010000001.1, forward strand.
GGTGACTCGCCAGCTTACTTCTTTGAGGGCGATGGCACTGAGGATAATGAAACCATCCCGGTGGATATTAATTATCGCTTTGTAGCACCTGACGGATGGGTTATTGCCTCCGCCGAAGTCTCCAGCGGTACAATTGATGTCGATGGTGGAACTGCTGTGTTCGTGCTACCAACTGGGGAACTGCTGCCTGATATGACCATCACGCTTGGGCAACCGGCACCGCCACCACCCTATGACTGCGACGACGTGGCGACCCACTGCGTTATCATCAGCGACTACGCATTTGCACCCTCGGAACTGGCAGTCGGGGTAGGTGATAGCGTCGTGTTTGTCTGGGACGCGACAGGTGACAAGCACAACGTGGAGCAGGTCGCCGACGCGAACGCAATCACCTGGAACAACGGCTTCCGCTCTGGCGATATCGTCAGCGGCAGCGGCTACTGGATGCTGCCGGCCGAAGCGACCGCTGCTGATGCGACGCTCTACTACGTCTGCGAGCCGCACGCCAGCATGGGCATGCGCGGCAGCATCACCGTCGGTGACGGCGGCGAGCCAGTGGACGACGGCGGCAACGATGGTGAACCGCTCGATGACGATAGCGGGCTCCCCGGGCCAGGGATCGTGCTTGCGGGCGCTGCCCTTGTCGGCGCTGCAATGCGCCGTCGGCATTAGCTGCTGAAACCGCAAAATAGCCCCTGAGACTGGGAGTGCAATGCGCACCCACTACTTGGGCCACGTCGTGCTCTACGTACGCGAGCTGGAGCGGTCGCTGGCGTTCTACCGCGACCTGCTGGGGCTGCGCGAGATGGGGAGCTGGCCGGGGCAGGCGGCCGCGCTCTCCTCGGGGCGCACGCACCACGAGGTTCTGCTGATTGCCGCCGGCGACGCGCCGGGGCCGTTGCAGGGACGGCGGCTGGGGCTGTACCACATCGGCTTCAAGGTGGGCGACTCGACCGAAGAACTGCGCGCAGCGCGCGACGAGCTGGTCGCGGCGGGGGTCGCCATCGACGGGACGAGCGACCACACCGTAACGCAGGCGCTCTACCTGCGCGACCCGGACGGCAACGAGGTCGAGCTATACGTCGACGTCAGCGACGAGTGGCGCGAACGGCCGGAGCTGGTGATGGCGCCTATTAAACCCCTAGATTTGGGAGATGGATGAGCGACTGCCTCTTCTGCCGGATTCGCGACGGGGAAATCCCGGGCGAGCTGGTCTACGAGAGCGACAGCGTGCTGGCGTTCAACGATATCAACCCGCAGGCGCCGACGCACGTGCTCATCATCCCGCGCGAGCACGTCGCGACACTAAACGACCTCGAGCCAGCGCACCGCGAGCTGGTGGGCGAGATGCAGCTCGTCGCGCAACGGATTGCGCGCGAGCGCGGCCATTCCGAAGCGGGATACCGCACGGTCTTCAACTGCAACGCCGCGGCGGGGCAGACCGTGTTCCACATCCACCTGCACCTGCTCGGCGGGCGCGATTTCGGCTGGCCGCCCGGTTAAATAGCAGTCGTCGGGAAATCAGGCGAGCCCGCCGCCCAGCTCGATGATGCGTTTCCAGTGCTCATCCGAGACCGGCATCACCGAGAGCCGGCCGAATTTCACGAGGTGAAATTCGGCGAACTCGGGCTGCGCCTTGACCTGCGCCAGCGTGACCGGCTGCGCCAGCGCGGCGGCGTGCGCGACGTCGATGACCGCCAGCCGGTCGTCGTGCGGCACGCCGCAGTCGCACTCCGCCTGCCAGTGCGGGTAGGGGGCGCTCGTGACTGTGACGACGCCGCGGACGCAGCGGTCGCTGCCAGTATGGTAGAAGAACGCCTCGTCACCCGGCCGGCACTCCCGCAGGAACTTGAGCGCCCAGTTGTTGCCGATGCCGGTCCAGCGAATGGTGCGGTCGCGCTCCATCTGCTCCCAGCTGTAGCTGGACGGCTCGGTCTTCAGCAGCCAGCGCGCCATTCAGTCCCCACCGGCCGGAGAGTATCCCTCTTCATCTTCTTTTTCTTCAGCCGAAGCCGCCGCCGAAATTAGAGTGGATGGAGTCGTCGTGGCCGCCACCACTGTCACCGCCGTCGCCCTCATCATCGTCCTCAGAATCTGGTTCTTCAACTTTATCTTCACCAGAGTCTTCCGCTGCTGGTGCGCCCTCGGCGACGCCCTCGTCGAAGGCGGCCTTTGACTGACCCAGGCTCTTCGCCAGCTCGGGCAGCTTCTTCGCGCCGAAGAGCAGCAGGATGATGCCGCCGATGATGAGCGCCTCGGTGGTGCCGAGCATGGAGCGGCAGCGGCGGGGGATGATTACGGTTTCGGGCGCAAGCGCTAAACTGCGCGCAGGCTGGCCCTCCGTGGACCGCGACGCGTGGACGGCCGCCGCCGGGAGCGTCCGGCGGCACGCTGCGCTGCACCTGCTGCTGGCGGGCGCGCTGTTCCTCGGCGCGATCGAGCTGGCGCCGGCGCTGCTCGGCGAGCTGCGCGACCGCCTGCTGCCGCAGGACGCGACGCTGGTCTACCTCGCTCCGGCGGAATACCTGCTGCTGCGCTTCCGGCTCGCCGGCTACGCGGCGCTCTGCGGGCTGGCGCTGACCGCTGGCCTCGACGCGTGGGTCGCCTTGCGGGGCCGACTCGCGGCCGCCGCTGCCGGCGGCGGCCGCCCCGGAGTGGCGCGCGTCGGTGGCGTGCTGCTGGCGGCGCTGGCGCTGTTCGGCGCGGGCGTCGCGTATGCGCAGCTGCTGATGCTGCCGCTGGTGCTCGCGTATCTCCACGGCGACGCGGCGGCCGCCGGCTTCGCCTCGACCTACTCGCTGAGCGCGTTCTACTCGTTCGTGCTGCTGCTCACCTTCGCTCTGGGCGTCGCGTTCGAGCTGCCGCTGGCGGTGCTGCTAGTGCTGCGGCTCGAGCTGGCGACGGTCGCGCAGCTGGCACACTACCGGCGGCACCTCGCGGTCGCCTTCTTCGTGCTGGCGGCGTTCATCACGCCGCCCGACGTCATCTCGCAGTTCCTGCTGGCGGTGCCGCTGCTGCTGCTGTTCGAGCTGTCGCTGGTGGTCGGGCGGCTTGCCGGCAAGGGCTAAATCGCCGGGGCGCGTGGGGGTTTCCTTGTCCACGCCGATGATGAAGCAGTATTACTCCATCAAGCGCGAGCACCCCGAAGCGCTGCTGCTGTTCCGCATGGGCGACTTCTACGAGACCTTCGGCGAAGACGCGCGCACCGTCTCGCGCGAGCTGGACATCGTGCTCACCGCGCGCGACCGCAAGTCGAAGAACCCGGTGCCGCTCGCCGGCATCCCCTACCACGCGCTCGACAGCTACCTCGCCAAGCTCATCCGCCGCGGCTTTCGCGTCGCCATCTGCGACCAGCTGGAAGACCCCAAGGCGGCGCGCGGGCTGGTGAAGCGCGGCGTAGTCCGCGTCGTCAGCCCCGGCACCGTCGTCGAAGGCGCGCTGCTCGACGCCGGTCACAACTTCCTCGCCGCCGCGCTCGAGAGCGACGGCCGCTACGGGCTGGCGCTGCTCGACATCTCGACCGGCGACTTCCGCGCGGCGCAGTTCGCCAGCCGCGGCGGCCTCGAAGCGGAGCTGGTACGGCATGCGCCCGCCGAAGTGCTGGTCGCGCCGGTCGCAGATGCGACCGACAGCGGTGGCGACGCCGGCAACGGCGTCGCCGAGCAGGCCGACGCTGGCCTTGCGAACTGGCTCCGCACGCACGGCTTCGCCGTCACCGAAGCGGAGCTGGAAGGCTGGCTGCACCCGGTCGCCGCCAAGGCGCTCGGCAAGCGCTTCGGCGCGCTCGAACTCGAGCCGCTCGCGACGACCGCCGCCGGCGCGGTGCTCGAGTATGCGGGCGCGACGCAGTTCTCCGAGCTGGCGCACTTGCGCCCGCCGGTCCCGCTCGCGACGCGCGAGCAGATGATACTCGACGCGGTGACGCTGCGCAACCTCGAAGTCGTCCGCGCGGTCGGCGACGGCGGAGTGCGCGACTCGCTGTTCGGCCATATCAACGCGACCGTCACGGCGGGCGGCGGCCGCACGCTGCGCGAGTGGCTGCTGCGGCCGCTCGCGACGCTGGAGCCGCTGGCAGCGCGCCACGACGCGGTGGGCGAGCTGGTCGGGAAGACGCTGCCGCGACGCGAAATCCGCGACATTCTCAAGGGCTTCCAAGACGTCGAGCGGCTGCTGTCGCGCGTCGGCCACGGCTCGGCCTCACCGCGCGACCTCGCCGGGCTGGGGCAGAGCCTCGCCATCGTCGGCGAATTGCAGCAGTTGCTGACGGAAGAGCCGCTCGAAGCGGCGCTGCTCGCCGCGACCGTCGGCGAGATTGACCCGCACCCCGAAGTCTCGCAGCACCTGGCACAGGCGCTGGTGGAGGAACCACCAGTGGTCATCCGCGACGGCGGGATTTTCTGCGGCGGCTTCTCGAAGAAGCTGGACCAGCTGCGCGGGCAGGCGACGCAGGGGCGCGAGTGGGTCACCGCGCTGCAGGTGCAGGAGCGCAAGCGGACCGGCATCCCCCGGCTGAAGGTGGGCTACAACCGCGTCTTCGGCTACTACCTCGAAATCCCGAAAAAAGACGCCAAGAAAGCACCGGAAAGCTACCACCGCAAGCAGACCGTTGCGAGTGGCGAACGCTACATAACGCCGGAGCTGAAGGAACAGGAGTCCGCCATCCTGCGCGCCGACGAGCGCGCCACCGCGCTTGAAGGCGAGCTGTTTCGCGAGCTGCGCGAGTGGGTGCTGGCGCGGCTCCCGTCATTGCAGGCGACCGCGCGCGCCGTCGGTCAGCTCGACGCGCTGGCGGCACTGGCCGAGGTCGCCGAAACGCGCGACTACTGCCAGCCCGAGATGTCCGAAAGAGGCGCGCTGCACGTCTCCGACGGCCGCCATCCCGTCATCGAGCGGCTGCGCGAAGGTGAATACATACCCAACTCGCTGCACCTCGACGACGCGCAGCGGCAGGTGATGATTCTCACCGGCCCCAACATGGGCGGCAAATCCACCTACATGCGCCAGACGGCGCTCATCTGCCTGCTGGCGCAAGCCGGCTCATGGGTCCCCGCTGCGTCGGCGCGGCTGCCGCTGGTCGACCGCATCTTCACCCGCGTTGGCGCGCACGACGACCTGGTCCACGGCCACTCGACCTTCATGGTCGAGATGCTCGAGCTCGCTAACATCCTGCATAACGCGACGACGCGCTCGCTGGTGCTGCTCGACGAAATCGGCCGTGGCACTTCGACCTACGACGGACTGGCTATAGCGTGGGCCGTCGCCGAACAGCTCCACGCCGGGCGGGGCGTCAAGACCATGTTCGCGACGCACTACCACCAGCTGACCGACCTGGCACGGCTGCTCGACCGCGCCTTCAACGCCCACATGCAGGCGCGTGAGGAAGGCAACGAACTGCTGCTGCTCTACCGCGTTGCCGAAGGGCCGGCCGACGCGTCGTTCGGCGTCCACGTCGCGCAGATGGCGGGCGTCCCCGACACGGTCACGAGGCGCGCTCGTGAAGTGCTCGGCAAGCTGGAGCAGGACGCCACCGTCGAAGTCGCGACCGGCGGCGGCCCGGTGCAGGCAGTCTTCGACCTGGCGCAGGCGGCGGCAGCCGAAGCGCCGCAGGCGGACCAGTTGCGCGACGAAATCCGCAAGCTGGACCTGATGAACATGACGCCGTTGCAGGCGTTGGAAAAGCTGCATGATTTGCAGCAGGAATTGCTCTAGGCGACATCCAGCAGGAAGCTGCGCTGCTTCTCGTTGCCTGCCGCGTCGAACGCGGTGATGCGCACCGTGTAGGCGCCGGCGTCGAGCCCCTCATCTAGCAGGAAATACCAGTCGTAGCTCGCTTCGACGCCCCATGCGTTGTCGGCGGGGAGTGGCTGCAACCGGGCATACGCGGCGCCGTCGAGCACCAGCCCCGCCCCGTCCTTCTGCAGCGCCAGCCGCGCTTCCGTGACTTCACGGTTGTCGCGCAGGTCGACGACGAAGAACAGCGGTGCGTCGTGGTCGGGGACGACGGTGGCGTTCCAGCCGCCGTCGTCCTCGATGTAGAAGTCGAGCCCGCCAACGCGTGGCGGGGCGATGTCGCTGAAGGGGGGATTCGAGAGCAGGATGAAGACCCCCAGCCAGGCGAAGACCGCCGTGAGAATCGGGCCGGCCCAACTCTTGCGCTCAAAGCTGCTGGTGTCGATTAGCAGCGGCAGGATTTTGATGATGGCGAAGCAGCCGGCGAAACCGAAGAGCAGTCCGTAGCGCGCCTGCCCCGTCGCGAGCAAGAGCTGCCAGCTCATGAGTCCGACCAGCAGCGCCCAGGCGACGCCGATGAGCCCCGCCTTCGAGTCGCGCACCTCCTTCTCGAGCCACTCGGTGCGGTCGAAGGCAGGGAACTGGAACGACGGCTCCGCCTTCGCGTCCTTCTTCTTCTTGGCCATAGCGTCGCGCGCAGCGCAGCAGCCTACAAATAAAGCCCCCCACTCGCGCGGCACCTGTGGCCAGCCTTCCCGATTTCAGGCAGCTCTCCGACAGCGTGCGCTCGCTCGACCGCGCGCGTGTCGAGGCGTTCCTGCAGGCGCACTGGCGGCTGCTGACGTTCCTGCTGGTGCTGCTGCTGCTCGGCGGCTTCTCGCCCTCGTCGGGCTACACGCGCTTCGCGCTGCTGGTCGCCCTGTGGGTGGGCGGGCTGCGCTGGGCGCAGAATGAGGGGCGGCTCGAGCCGCTCGGCCTCGACCTCATCTGGGGCCGCTCGTTCCTGATGTGGCGCACCGGGCGCGGCAAGCGCTTCATCGAGCGCATGGCGCAGTATCCCGTCGTCTGGCGCCGCTTCGGCGATGTGGGGCTGGTGATGGTCTTCGGGACGATGGTGACGATGCTGTCGCTGCTGGTATGGCAGGCGTTCCTCGTCTTCGATATTCCCAAGTCGGCCGCGGTCTCCCCCAAGCTGATGCTGGGACTGCCCGGCCTCAACCCGGTCATCCCGCTCTGGTACGGGATTGCCGCGCTCGCGATTGCGATTGTCGTGCATGAATTCTGCCACGGCATTCTCGCGCGCGTCGCCAACGTGCGGCTGAAAGCGCTGGGGCTGCTCTTCTTCGCCGCGCCGGTCGGCGCCTTTGTCGAGCCCGATGAAGAAGAGATGGTCGCGATGCGGCGGATTGACCGCATGCGGCTCTACGCCGCCGGCCCCGCATCAAACATCACGCTCGCGTTCCTCTTCGCGCTGCTCTTCTCGTGGGGCATGGTTGCGGCGCTCGAGCCGGCGCACGAAGGGGCGCTCACGGCGTCAGTCGTCGCCGACTACGCTGGCGCCGAAGCGGGCCTCGAGCCGTGGATGCTCCTCACCTCCGTAAACGGCACCGACATCGAGAGCGCCGGCGACTTCGGCGCGGCGCTGAACCAGACCTGGGCGGGGCAGAACGTGACCGTGCAGGCGCTTGACAAGGGGCAGCCACGCAGTTTCGACGTCACACTCGACGACAAGGGGAGCTACTACCTGCAGTATTACCCCGACTACTACGAAACGTGGATGTCGGGCAAGGGCTTCCTCGGCGTCGCGGTGACCGACCAGTCGGTCGTCACCGACGGGCTGGCGCATCCGGCGCAGGACGGCTGGAGCCTGCTGCGCTACATCACGCTGCCGTTCCTGAAGCTGCAGCCGTTCCCCGAGCATTTCACCGCGCTCTTCGAGCCGAGCGGGTTGCCGGGGCTGCTGCCAGACGGGCTCTTCTGGATTACGGCCAACCTGTTCTACTGGATTTTCTGGCTCAACCTGATGGTCGGCATGACCAACGCGCTCCCCGCCGTGCCGCTCGATGGCGGCTTCATCTTCGGCGACTCGGTCGCGGCGCTGCTCGACCGGCTCAGGCGACCGGCGCTCTCGGCGCAGCGCAAGGAGCAAATCACCGACCGGCTCGTCGGGGCGCTCGCGATCCTGGTCGTCGCGCTGGTCGTCTGGCAAATGGTCGGCCCGCGGCTGGTCGGGACCGAGGTGGCGTTCCTGCAGGCGCGCTTCGACGCCAGCGCCGACGAGGGGTGGAACGGTGACAGCTTCGATTTCGACGCGTCGCGATCGGTCGGCGGCTTCGTCGAGTGGGAATGGGATTTCGGCGACGGCGCCACCGCCAGTGGCGAGCAGGTCTCGCATGCGTGGGACGCCGGCGGCGCCTACTATGTCGTGCTGACCGCCAAGGCCGCGGATGGCCACCAGAGTCGCGCCTACCAGCCGGTGGTCATCGACCACCGCGCGCAGGCGAGCGGCGAGGTGGGCGTGCTCGACAGCGCGACGGAGGCAATCGCCGCCAGCCCCTATATCGGGCAGGTTCGCACCCAGATTACCGTGAGCGGCGAGACCCCGCTCCTTTCGACCGAAGTCACCGTCACGCTCACCTCACCTTCCGGGGAGACGCAGCAGCAGACCGTCACTGTATCCCAACAGTCAACGGTGGGGTGGGGCTGGGTTGCCGACGGCGAGGTGGGTGACTGGACGGTCGACCTCGAGTCGGAGGATTTCGAGTTCAGCTACGAAGTGGCGTGGGAGCTGGATTACCGCCTTGCGGCCTGATTAATCGCACCTATCGCGCTCACAACTAACATTAAGCCCCCCCGAGCCCTGCCGAGGCAGGATGAGCGAAGACCCGGTTCCGCTGAAAGCCATCCACCACGTCGAGCTGTGGGTCGGCAACGCCAAGCAGGCGGCCTACTACTACCGCCACGCCTTCGGCTTCTCGCAGGTCGCCTATTCGGGGCTGGAAACCGGCGTGCGCGACCGCGCCAGCTACGTGCTGGGGCAGGGGCGCATCCGGCTGGTGCTCTCGACCCCGCTCTCCGGCGACAACGGCATGACCGCCCACCAGGCACGGCATGGCGACGGCGTGCGCGACATCGCGTTCCACGTCGATGACGCCGACGCCTGTTTTGCAGCAGCGGTCGAGCGCGGTGCGAAAGTGGCGAGCGAGCCGCGGACGCTCAAGGACGGAAACGGGTCGGTGCGGCACGCCGCGATTCACACCTACGGCGACACGCTGCACTCGTTCATCTCGCACGACGGCTACGACGGCCCCTTCCTGCCGGGCTATCGCGCCGCGGAGATTGCGGGCGAGCCGGTGGGGTTGCGTTTTCTCGACCACATCGTCGGCAACGTCGAGCTGGGGAAGATGGACGTGTGGGCCGGCTTCTACGCCGGGGTGCTCGGCTTCAGCCAGCTACAGCACTTCAGCGACGAGGATATCTCGACCGAATACAGCGCGCTGATGTCGAAGGTAATGGAGTCGGACAACGGCCGCATCAAGTTCCCCCTCAACGAGCCGGCCGAGGGGCGGCGCAAGTCGCAAATCGAGGAATACCTCGACTTCTACGACGGTCCCGGCGTCCAGCACATCGCGCTGCTCACCGATGATATCATCAACGCCATCGGCAAGCTGCGCGCCAACGGCGTCGAGTTCCTGCACGTGCCCGACGATTACTACGACACGCTGCAACAGCGCGTCGGCGCAATTGACGAAGACATGGAGGAAATCCGCCGGCTGCGCATTCTCGTCGACCGCGACGAGGAGGGCTATTTGCTGCAACTTTTCACCAAGCCGGTTGAGGACCGGCCGACGCTCTTCTACGAAATCATCCAGCGCAAGGGGTCGCGCGGTTTCGGGCAGGGCAACTTCAAGGCGCTGTTCGAGGCGATTGAGGCGGAGCAAGCCGAGCGGGGCAATCTCTGATGCACCGCTACCACCGACTGGGCGAGCTGCCGAAGAAGCGGCACATGGCGCTGCGCAAGCCGGAAGGCGGCATCTACTACGAGGAGCTGAAGGGCAACAAGGGGTTCGTCGGACCCTCGGCGCTGCTCTACCATCTCCACCGGCCGACGGCGGTGGTCGGGACTAAACTGCTGCGCGAAGTCAGGCTGGAGGAGGACCCCGACCAGTGCCTGCGCATGCGCCACTTCTTCAGCGGCCAGCTGAAGCGCGGCGGAAGCCCGGTACTCGACCGCACGGCAATTATGTTCAACAACGACGTCACGCTCTGGATGGCGTTTCCCGACGCGGAAGACGAGTTCTACTACCGCAACGCGCAGGCTGACGAAATCGTCTACGTCAGCGACGGGAGCGGGACGCTCGAAACCGCCTTCGGCGAGCTGGCGTATTCGCAGGGCGACTATCTCGTCATCCCGCGCGGAATCCTGCACCGCTACCGCTTCGGCAAGGGCGAGCAGCGCTTCTTCATCACCGAATCGAAGGGGGAAGTACGCACGCCGAAGCGCTACCGCAACGAGTACGGCCAGCTCATCGAGCGCTCGCCCTTCAGCGAGCGCGACTGGCGCGTGCCCGAAAATCTGCGGACGGTCAACCAGCAGGAGCCGACCGCCATCATCGTCAAGCAGCGCGACCTGCTGACCGAGGTGACGCTGGCACACCACCCCTGCGACGTCGTCGGCTGGGACGGCTACTACTATCCCTACGCCTTCAGCATCCACGACTTCGAGCCGATTGTCGGCCGCTACCACGAGCCGCCGCCGGTCCACCAGACCTTCCAGGGCGACAATTTTGTTCTCTGCAGCTTCTGCCCGCGTCCCTACGACTTCGGCGAGGACGCCATCCCGGCGCCCTACAACCACGCCAACGTCATGTCCGACGAGGTCATCTACTACGCCAG
>CAYMDK010000001.1:57608-276607 GCA_964389465.1 uncultured archaeon
CGGCGCCCTACAACCACGCCAACGTCATGTCCGACGAGGTCATCTACTACGCCAGCCCGAAGTTCATGTCGCGCAAGGGCATCGAATACGGCTCAATCACGCTCCATCCCGACGGCATAACTCACGGCCCGCACCCCGGCCGCTACGAGGCGAGCATCGGCCAGAAGGCGACGGACGAGCTGGCGGTGATGGTCGATACCTACTACCCGCTCAAGGTCGCGAAGCCGGCGCTCGAAATCGAGGACGGAGACTACGGGCGCTCCTGGCTCGCCGATGGCGAAGGCTTCGAGGACGCGCTGGGGACCTGAAGCGAGCGCAGCCGTTTACATGGTACCCGCTAAATCCCGCCCGGAGCCATGAGTCCCGCCGATGCGCTGCCACGCTTCCTTTACGGCACCGCCTGGAAAGAGGAGCGCACCGGCCCGCTGGTCGAACTGGCGCTGCGGCAGGGGTTCCGCGGCATCGACACCGCCAACCAGCGCAAGCACTACTGCGAGGCGGCGGTCGGCGAGGCGCTGGCGCGCGAGATTGAGGCCGGCACGGTCACACGCGACGAGCTGTTTTTGCAGACCAAGTTCACCCACCGGCAGGGGCAGGACCAGCGTCTGCCCTACGACCCGGCGGCGCCGGTCGCCGAGCAGGTGCGGCAGTCGTTCGCCAGCTCGCTCGAGCACCTGCATACCGACTACCTTGATTCGCTTGTGCTGCACGGCCCCAGCCAGCGGCCTGGCCTCGCGGAGCAGGACTGGGAAGCGTGGTTCGCGATGGAAGCGCTGCACACCGAAGGCAACGCGCGGGTGCTGGGGGTGAGCAATTTCAGCCACGAACAGCTGGAGCTGCTGCTCGACCGCGCCACCGTCAGGCCGCGCTTCGTCCAGAACCGCTGCTTCGCCGCCACAGGCTGGGACTGGCATATGCGGCAACTCTGCCGGGAGCGCGGCATCGCCTATCAGGGCTTCAGCCTGCTGACCGCCAATCGCGAGGTTTGGCAAGGCTCGCGCGTCGCCGAAATCGGCGACGCGCATTCGCTGGCGCCGGCGCAGGTCATCTTCTGCCTGGCGCTGGAGCTGGGGATGCTGCCACTGACCGGCACGACCGATGCGGCGCACATGGCCGATGCCTTGGCGTGCCGGACGGGAGTCCTGACTGCGGCGGAGGTCGCGCAGCTGGAAGGGATTGCGCTGCGGCAGGGATAAAAATGGGGCAGCCCTGCCCCGGCGTGTGGCACCTGATGCGGTTGATAGCGCTGGGGCTGCACCCGCGCTGATGGAGGAATAGATGGAAGACCAGACAATCATCCTGCTGCTGTCGGTAATTATGTTCGCCGGCGCGCTGGCGTTCGGCTACATCCCGCTCGGCTTCCGCTTTTCCCACGCGCGGCTGGAGCAGTTCATGGCGCTCGGCGCGGGGGTGCTGGTCGGCTCCGCCTTCCTGGTCATCATTCCTGAGGGGCTGGAGCTGACGCTCGGCGCGGCAGCCGGAATCGCGCCGATGTTCCTCGGCGGCGCCATCCTGGCCGGCTTCACGCTGATGCTGTTGCTCGAGTTCTTCGGGCTGCCGCACGCGGTCCACCACGAGGCGGACCGCGAACTGCTGAGCCTCTCGGCGACCATCGGACTGGTCATCCACGCCTCGGTCGACGGGCTGGCGCTGGGCGCGTCGGTCACCAGCAGCACCGAGACGGGGCTGATTGTCTTCGCCGCCATCATGCTCCACAAGGGGCCGACCGCCTTCGGGCTGGCGTCGTTCCTAGCGCACATCGAGACCGGGGAATCGCGGTCGCGGCTCTACCTGCTGCTCTTCGCGCTCACCTCCCCGCTGGCGGCCATCCTCGCCTTCTACACGCTGCGCGACTCCGCGCTGGCGAGCGACGCCAACGTGGGGCTGGCGCTGCTCTTCTCGGCCGGCACGTTCCTCTACGTCGCGACCGTGGACGTGCTGCCCGAAGTGCACAGCCATGACCACGAAGGCGAGTCACCGACCAGTTTCGTCATCCTGGGGATGCTGCTGGTGCTTCTGGTGGCGCTGCTCGGGCCCGGCCATTAGCGCCGGCGCCCAACCGGCGCCTGAAAGCCTAATACCGCCCGCCTGAAGTCGGCGCCGGTGTCAACTTCGAACTCGGAACCCGCACGCGCGCTGCTCAGCGGAATGGTCGACTACGCCGGGCTCTTCCCGCCGGCGCAACTCCCGCTGGAAGCGGCGGTGCGCGAATACGCGGCGCACCTCGGCGACGCGGAAGCGTGGATGCTGGGGCGCTTCATCATCCCGGCGCAGCGGCTGGAGGAGCTGGAGCCGCACCTCGGGGAATTCCCGGAAACGCTGCGCATCGCCGCGCTGGGGCAGGGCGGCCGCTCCGAAGACGAATATTTAAAAAATATTGACGCCGACCTCGCCGCCATCGAAGCCTTCCGCGCTGCCCACGGCGACTCGGTCGCGGTCGAGAGCTTCGAAGCGCGGCTGCCGCCGCTGCCGGTCTCCGGCACGTTCGTCGCGGCGGTCGCGGAGCGGCTGCGCGGGGCCGGGCTGGCGCAGTTCCACGAGTTCGCAGTTGACGACCATCTCGAGCCGACACTGGCGGCGCTCGCTGGTGCGAGTGCCGGCGCAAAGCTGCGCTGCGGCGGCGTATCGGCTGGCGCGTTCCCGGCGCCCGAGCAGGTCGCACGCTTTATCATCGCCGCGCGCGACGCCGGCGTCACCACCAAGTTTACCGCCGGGCTGCACCATCCGGTGCGCCACTTCGACGACAGCGTGGGAACGGAGACGCACGGCTTTCTCAATCTCTACGTCGGCGGAATGCTGGCGCACACCGCCGGCCTCAACTGGCAGGAGCTGGCGGGCATCATCACCGACCAGTCGCCCGACGCCTTCGCGCTGACCGGTGTCGGCGTCGAGTGGCGCGGGCGGCTGGTGCGCAGCGAAGACGTGGCGCGGCTGCGCGAAAACGCGCTGCTGGGGCAGGGGAGTTGCTCTTTTGCCGAGCCGGTGGCTGACCTGCGCGACATGGGGTGGCTCTGATGGCTGGCGACGCCAACGACCCGACGCTGCGGTCGTGGATTGACGTCAGCACGGATTCGCATTTTCCAGTCCAGAACCTGCCTTTCGGGGTCTGCCGCCCACGCTCCGGGGGGGAGCTGCGCGTCTGCTCCGCCATCGGCGATTTCGTCATTGATTTGGCGGCGCTCGACGAAGCGGGCGCGTTCGACGGTAGCGCGGTCGCCGGCACCGAAGCGTTCCACGAGCCGACACTTAACGCCTTCATGGCGCTCGGCCGCGAAGCGTGGTCAGCCACCCGCCAGGCGCTCAGCCGGCTGTTGCGCGACGACTGTGGCGAGCTGCGCGGCGACGACGCGCTGCGTACGGCAGCGCTGCTGCCGACCGACGCGGTCGAAATGCAGCTGCCGGTCGACGTCGGCGACTACACCGATTTCTACTCGTCGCGCGAGCACGCTACCAACGTCGGGACCATGTTCCGCGGCGCCGAGAATGCGCTGATGCCGAACTGGCTGCACCTGCCGGTCGGCTACCACGGTCGCTCGTCGTCGATTATCGTCAGCGGCGCCCCGGTGCGGCGACCGCAGGGACAGACACGCCCCGACGACGCGCAGCTGCCGGTCTTCGGCGCCAGCCGCATGGTCGACTTCGAGCTCGAGATGGGATTCTTCATCGGTCCCGGCAACACCCCGGGCGACCCGGTCCCCGTCGGGGAAGCCGAGTCGCACATCTTCGGGATGGTGCTGGTCAACGACTGGTCAGCGCGCGACATCCAGAAATGGGAATACCAGCCGCTCGGCCCGTTCCTCGCGAAGAATTTCGCCACCACCATTTCGCCCTGGGTCGTGACGCTCGACGCGCTGGAGCCGTTCCGCTGCGCCGGCCCCGCGCAGGAGCCGGCGCCGCTGGAGAACCTGTGCACCAAGGGTGACACAGCGTTCGACATCGCGCTCGAAGTCTGGCTCGCGCCCGGCGGCGGCGAGCGCACGCGGCTCTGCCGGAGCAATTTCCGCTACCTCTACTGGTCGATGGCGCAGCAGCTGGCGCACCACGCCTCGGGCGGCTGCAACCTGCGCACCGGCGACCTGCTCGCCTCCGGCACCATCTCGGGGCCGACCGAGGATAGTAGGGGCTCGCTGCTCGAACTGGCATGGCGCGGCGAGCAGCCGCTGACACTCGACTCGGGCGAGCAGCGCGGCTCGGTCCAGGACGGTGACACCGTCACGCTTACCGGCTGGTGTCAGGGCGACGACTACCGCGTCGGCTTCGGCGAATGCAGCGGGAAGCTGCTGCCGGCGCACTGGCCACTCGCGCGGTAGTGAGCCCTTCCCCACGCGCACGCAGTGCGCGGGGCGCGTTCGAGATAGCGCTTATATAAACCAGCGAGTGGCGCCCCCTCCGTCCTTCGTCCCGAAGGGCATCCAGGGACTCAACATGGCTCGAAGCACGCGCAGGCGCCGTGATGGCATACGCAGTCGCCCGCTACAGCGACCCAGCGCAGCTGCCGCCGTGGCCCCGGCCATTGCGCCGCAGAAGCGGCAGGTTGAGTCTACACCAGTACACTGGCCCAGCCTGCTGGCGGTGCTCGGGATTTTCCTGCTGGCGCTGACGATTCGATCGGCCTGGACGCTGGATGCCGCGACCGAGGATGGTTTCAAACTCACCGGCGGGAGCGACCCCTACTACCACAAGCGGGTCGTCGATTACGTCATGGAAAACGGCGAACACCTCGTCCGCGACGAGATGCTCAACTACCCCTACGGCGCCAACAACAACCGCCCCCCGCTCTTCGACTGGTCGATTGCGATTGCGGGGCTGGTGCTGGCGCCCTTCTTCGGCGACGCCGCCGAATCGACCTGGTGGGCGATGGAAGTGCTGCCGGCGGTCTACGGCGCACTCATCGTGTTCCCCGTCTACGCCATCGGCCGCGCACAATTCGGCCGCGAAGCGGGGCTGCTCGGGGCGCTCTTCATCGCCCTCAACTCAGGTCACGTTTCGCACTCGACCCTCTCGCTGGCGGACCACGATTCATATATCATATTCTTCGGGACTTGCGCCTTCTTCTTCTTCATGCGCGCCCTCACCGAGGGAAATGACGCGCGCTGGGTTGGCGACTGGCGCTCGACCGAGAGCATCAGGCGCGGCTTTGGGGATTTCCTGCAGAGCGAGCGGCTGGCGCTCGGCTACGCGGGGCTGGCGGGGATGACGCTGGCGCTGGTCGCGCTGAGCTGGAAAGGGTTCCCCTACCTGATGGTGATTCTGGTCATCTACCTGGTTTCCCAGATGGTGATCAACCAGTTCCGGCGCATTGACAGCCTGACGACTGCGATGCTCGGCGTAGTTGCACTTTCGCTGCCCATCCTGCTTGCGCTGCCCTACTACTGGAGCATGGGCTTCATCAGCCCGTGGTGGGACGCACCCGCCTACATCCTGCTCGCCTTCATCGGCGCCTCGGTACTGCTGGTTCCGACGCGTGATATGCCGTGGCTGCTGGTGCTTGGCGGCACCGTAACGGTTGCCACGCTGGGCTATCTGCTGCTCACCTACGTTTTCACCGACCTCGGCTTCCTGCTCTTCAGCGGACAGGGTTACTTCGTGCGGACCAAGCTGTTTGATACGATTGCCGAGGCGCAGCCGCCGACGTTCGCCAACTTCGTCTTCTCCTTCGGTCTCGTCTCGGTCTGGTTCGGCTTATTCGGACTTATCTGGATGGCGTGGCAGCTTTTCGCCAACCGGCTCTGGAAGAAGGACTACCTCCTCATCCTGATCTGGGCAGCCGTCGCGCTCTACATGGCGCAGTCTGCGATACGCTTCATTTTCAACGCCACACCCGTCATGGCCTTGCTCTCGGGCTGGGTCACCTGGCTGCTGATAGAGCGCGCCGGCTTCGGCGACGCCCTGGAGGCGTGGCGCCACTACTGGGGCCGCCACGGGCCGACCATCCTGTTCCTCGCGCTCGGCTCCCTGCTGGTCGGCTTCCTGACTTTCTTCACGGTCGGCCCGCTGGTCGGCTTCCTCGTCGGAATCCTGCTGCTGGCGCTGATGCTCTCCATCGGCCACATGGCGGCGAGTGAGGACCAGTACAGCCTGCGCGACCGGCTGAGCGGCCTACGGCGCGCCTTCGAAATCAAGCGGCCCGCCGTTGCCTTCGTCGTGGTCGGGATGCTGCTGCTGCCCAACGCCTTCTACGGCTACGATGCCGCGGTCCCCTATGAGGACAAGAAGGACCATGACACGAGCGTCTACGACTTCCTGCGCTACTCGCTGCTGCGGCCGGAGGAATACCAGTACGCCGAGCGCACCAACGTTTCGCTCTACCCCGACGGCGTTAGCGGCATGTACAACCGCACGGCGACCAACCAGCTCTGGTACATGGGTATCACCGGCCCCTCGTTCCCCGCCAGTTACTGGATAGACGGGCTGAAGTGGCTGGCGGAGCAGGATACCGAGTTGCCGCAGGAGGACCGTCCCGGCTTCATCTCCTGGTGGGATTACGGCTTCTGGGCCATCGACATCGGCGAACACCCGACCGTGGCCGACAACTTCCAGTTCGGCTACCAGCTGGCGGGCAACTTCATCACCGCCGAGTCGGAGGAGGATGCGATGGCGCTGCTGCTCTACCGTCTCGTCGAGCCCGAAGTGGACCGCGAGAGCGACCGCTTCCCGCCCGCTATTCGCGAAATCATGCTCACCTACTACTCCGAGGATAACGTCACGGCGCTCGAGCGCATTATCGCCAATCCCGGCGAACAGGTGCCGGAGGGCGAGGATATCAACAAGCGCAACGCGGCAATTCGCGCCGGGCGGCCCATCCTGGCATCCGCCAGCCTCACTGAGCTATCGGACGCAATCTACGATGTCGAGCAGGCGACTGGCCACTCGATTCGCTACTTCGGCGCCGACACACGGCTGATGCCCTACTCGGCCGAAAACACCGGCATCCTCTACGCACCGGTGACGCTGGCGGACTACGAACTGAACGACTTCGTCGCGGTGAGCCTGATGCTTTCCAACGGCCAGACCGTGAGTTACGAAGAAGCGGACGAGCTGCTGCGGAACGACCCCACCCTCACCGTCACTTCGCAGACGCTGGACTACAAGCAGCGCTTCCTCGACTCCATGTTCTACCGCGCCTTCATCGGTTGGTCCGGGTCCGACATTGGCCGCGAGGCGAGCGACGGCATCCCCGGCATCAGCGGCGAAATCGGCGCCGATACCAGCCTGCCGCCACTCCCCGGCTGGGGGCTGAAACACTTCAAACTGGCGTACGCCAACAACGGCCTGCGCATCCTGAAATACTACGACGGCGCGACTATCAACGGCGTCGTACAGACCGAGGAGGGGGCGCCGGTCCCCAACGCGACGGTCACACTCCTCGACGAGTTCGGTACGCCTCATGACTCGGTAACCACCGATGGTCAGGGGCGCTACAGCGTCGTCGCGACGGCCGGCAACCACACGCTGACGGTCTCGATGGGTGAGTTCGGCTCCGACCAGGAGCGGCTCTTCCTGACCTCCAACAACATCCTCACCCGCGAGGAGGGCATCCTGATTTCGGAAGCACAGGCGACCCGCGCCACACAATCGGAAATCAGCATTGACGTCGAGGTCAAAGCGGCCAGCCTCAGCGGCGAACTTTACTGGGACGCCGGTGAGAAAGAGCCGATTGCCGGAATACCGGTCACCGTCACGC
Source organism: uncultured archaeon (assembly GCA_964389465.1). GTDB lineage: Archaea > Thermoplasmatota > Poseidoniia > MGIII > CG-Epi1 > UBA8886. The sequence goes on from CAYMDK010000001.1 coordinate 65,293, forward strand.
AGATCGTGACAGGGCGCGAATTCAGCGTCGACAGCGACGCCGACGGCAACTTCGCCTTCGCGGCCATCGCGCCGGGCGAATACCATGTCAGCGCAGACCTGAACGGGCACGAGCTGGAGCTCGCCAGCTACGAGGGCGCGGCGGGGCTGCGAGCGGGCCAGTCGCTGGAGATTGACGGCGCGGTCGCCCCCGCCACCGTGCTGGGGCTGATTGACCCCGGCATCGGCTACGTCCCCGGGGTGGTCACCTTCACGCTCGAGGACCACACCAACGGCACGCTGCTCGAGCGAGAGGCACTGACCGGCTTCCGCTTCGACAACCTGCTGCCGGGCAACTACACCTTGCGGCTCGCCAACGATAACAAATTCAGCGAGTGGGACAACAATACCGTCGCCATCACCCTCGCCGCCGGGCGGGAAAGCCACCACAACACCACGCTCACCGAGGGCACGCGCGTCAGCGGCGTCCTTAGCTGGCAGGGCGAACCGGTCGCGGACGAACATCTCTCAATCACTCACGTTGGCGGTCGGCACGCGACCGAAGTCACCAGTGATGCCAGCGGCTACTTCACAACCATCCTCCCCGCGGGAACCTACGACCTCTACGCGCTCCACTCCGACGCCGACGCGGCGTGGCTGGCGCGGATTGACAGCGAGGCGCCGGGCGGCCTGCTCGACGCAGCGATGCAGCCAGCAGGCCGCATCATCGGGCTGCTCTTCGACGACCGCGACGGCGACGGAGAGTTCGAGGAAACGCAGGACGAAACTGTGGTGCGCGACGCCGAAGTACGCTTCGAGTCAGTCGACGGCCGCGTCAGCGTGCGCAGCGACGGTCGCGGCGAATACGAAGTGGTGCTGCCACCGGGCGACTACACTGCCTACGCCAACTACGTCGACATGGACGACAAGCTGGCGGGCCTCAAGCGCATGCAGCTCGACTACGGGACCCTGCAGAGCGACCTGCCGATGTCACCCGGGCACGACCTGTTCGTCATTCTCATCGAGGAACACCTCGGCGTCGAGATGCCGATTTCGGGGCTCTTCACGCTCGACACCACCGCCGGGACAGTCTACACCTTAGGTGACGAAATGGGCACGATGATCCCGCTGCCGTCCGGTAGCTACCAGCCCGCCATGCTGCGCGGCGGCTACGAACCGCTGCCGCCCAACGACAAGTACGACCACTTCGCGATGGGCGAGCTCCTGTTCCGGCTGGTGCGCACGCCAGTTACAGTCACGGGAACAGTCGTTTACGACGGTGCACCGGTGTCCGGCGCGCAGCTCTCGTTCAGCCCGGCCGACCGCATCAGCGACTACTTCCTCAACTTTACCGCGGACGAGGAGGGCGACTTCTCCGTCGAACTCCCGCCGCACGAATACGTCTACAGCTTCACCCGCGACGCGGCGGGCCAGCGCTACTTCGCGCAGGGGGCAGTCACGCTGCCGCTCGCCGGCGCGCCGGTCAGCCTCGGCGACGTCGAGACCCACCTGCTGCTGGAGGTGGGCGGCGGCGCGCTCCACCAGGGCGAGCTGAAGGAGGGCGAAGTGCTCTTCACCAGTACCAGTACGCCATACGACGTTACGCGATTGTTCGCGACCCGCTTCAGCGGCTACCACGGCTGGCTGCCGCCGGGCGAATACTGGGTCACCTTCGAAGGCGCGAGCAGTGGCTCGCACTACAGCCACCTTTCGACGCTCGACCTGACGGCACCGACATTGCTGCGCGACCTGACGCTGGCGCAGGGACACTTCATCAACGGCGCACTGATTTCGGAACCGACCGGCGAACTGATCGACGAGGAGGTGACGCTGATGTTTATTTCCGAGCTGGGAACCGCGATTGCCAGCAGCAACGGCCTCGACGGCGACTACGGGCCGTTCGACCTGCAACCGGGCAGCTATCGGCTCGAAATCACCCTGCCGGGTTTCCAGTCCTACAGCGCGCCGGTCGAGGTGGCTGGCAGCTCCTACTTCAACGTCAACATGATTCCCGAGACGCTACCGCTGACGCTCAACCTGACCTACCGCGACGGCGACGGGGCACTGCAACCCCTCGCCGGGGTCGCGGCGACTTTCAGCCGTGAAGGAGGCTGGTCGCAGGCGTGGACCAGCGACGCCAATGGCACCATCCAGCTCCCCGCGATGGTTCCGGCGCGCTACGACGTCAGCGTCGACGACTACCTCGACGACGGTGCCGACCAGTTCTACCTCGAGCGCACGCTGCGGCTGCGCGCCGGCAAGGGCCACCAGTTCTTCGACCACTCGGCGACCTGGAAGGCGCGCTTCCAGGGCAGCGTATTCTACGACCGCAACTTCGACGGGAGCCCGCAAGGCGACGAACTGCTGGCGGGCGCGACGGTCGAAATACGGCTGGGCGCCGGCGAGTCGGTACTGGAAACGCTGGCGACCGACACCAACGGTAATTTCCTCATCTACCTCAAACCGGATAACTACCTGCTACGCGCCTTCACCGGGAGCGGCACCGCCTATACGCTGATTGAACCGCTGGACTTCAACGGCTCGCGCGACTACAACCTGTCGCTCGAGCGCGGAGTCGAATACGAATGGCACTTCGTCGCCAGCGACGACGGCAGCCCAGTAGTCTTCGACGACGTGCGCTTCCGCGCCGGTGACGAACTGCTGCTGCATCTCGCGCCTGCGGACGGGGTAGTCACGACCATCATGCCACCGGGCGCATACAACCTCACGGCGCTGCTGGAAGTCCTCGGCGGCTCGCCGGACTACATCTTCGTGCTCGACGAGGCCATCTCACTGGCACCGGCCGACGACGGCAGCGCAACCACCCTCGAGCTGGAACGGCAGCTGCTGCGCGGCGCCGAGGTGACGGTCGACCGGCTCACGGCGCCGACCGCCGTCGGGCAGTCGGTGAACTTCACTTTTAACTTCACCGGGACTGGCCACCGCACCACCACCTTCCAGGCCGAAGCGACGGGCGACGGAGAGAACTGGACAGCCATCTTCCGGGCGCCCAGCGTGGAAGTGACGCCGGGCGAGAGCCGCGAGCTGGTGCTGGACATCACCCCGGGCGACGGTGTTATTCCCGGCGTCTACCGCAGCTTCAACGTCCGTTTCTTCTGGGAAGGGCAGGAGACTTACGACGACGTCAGCTTCGATTTCGAACTGGAAGTGACGCCGACCGAGCGGCCACCGCCCGACTTCAGCATCAGTGAGGTGACGTGGTCGCCTGACAACATCGAGCCCGGAACCGAGGTTACGTTACAGGCGACCGTCGCCAACACGATTGCCGGCTCGGGCGAGCAGTTTCCGCAGGTCGGCTTCTACCTTGACGACGAGCTGATTGAGATGACCAGCGCTGCCTTCGACGGCGAGGGCGAGTCGGTGGTTGAGGCGACCTGGGTCGCCAGCGAAGGTGTCCATAGCTTCCGCGTCGAGGTCGACCCGGAGGAGCTCTTCAGCGAGCAGGACGAGACCAACAACGGCAAGCCGCTGGCGCTGACTGTCGAGGCGGCCCCGGGGGAGGCGGAGAGCTTCCCGTGGCTGATGGCTTTCGTGGTCGCGACGCTACTGCTGACCATTGCCTACTTCGCGCTCAGGCTGCGGCGCTGAATCGCCGCTTCAGGAAATCGTGAGGTCCTTGACCTCGTAGTTCTCGGCGTGCTTGTCGATGTACTCAATCAGGTCCGAAACGTGCGGCGACTCAAGCATGATTTCGCCGCTCTCGTGGTCCACGATTCGGAAGGGCATGCCTCCCCCTGCCTCGATATCTATTTATCAGTTTCGAATCCGGGGCCAACCGCTTAACCCCGCGGCGAAATAGGCCGGCGTGAAGCAGTACCTGGAGCTGGTCGAGGAGGTCCTCGACCGCGGAACGCGCAAGCAGAACCGGACCGGCGTCGACACCATCTCGGCGTTCAACATCAACTACGCCATCGACCTCGCGGAGGGCTTTCCGTTATTGACGACCAAGGAGATTTCGTGGAAGAATATCGTCGTTGAAAACCTCTGGTTCCTCTCTGGCGACCGCCACATCGGACTGCTGCAAAAGCATGGCTGCAAGTTCTGGGACCCATGGGCCGACGTGGCGGGCAACGTCCCGAGCGCCTACGGCAATTTCTGGCGCCACTTCCCGGTCCACGCCGAAGGGGGATTGGAGTTCAACGACCAGGTGCGCTACGTGCTGCGGACGCTGCGCGAAAACCCGGCGAGTCGCCGCATGGTAATCTCGGCCTGGGCGCCCGGTAACGCGCAGGCGAGCGAGCTGCCACCCTGCCACCTGATGTTTATCTTCAACGTCCAGTATGACGCCGAGGGCGAACCGTACCTCTGCCTGCACCTCACACAAAGAAGTTGTGATGTTGCGCTGGGCGTGCCGTACAACATCGCCGGCTACGCCTTTCTGCTCTCACTCTTCGCGCATCTCGCCGGAATGCGTGCCGGCGTTTTCGGCCACTCGCTGGTTGATGCGCACATCTACACCGCCAAGCCGGACGGCTCGATGGCGGAGTACGACCATGTTCCCGGCTTGCGCGAGCAGTTGCTGCGCGAGCCGCGGCAGCTGCCGCGGCTCGCTATCAGCCCCGACCTCAAAACTCTGGAGGACGTGCTGGCGCTCTACGACGGTGACCTCGAAGATATCCTGTCCGCGTTCCAGCTCGACGGCTACGACCCGCAGCCGGCGATTTCCTTCAGGGTCGCGGTGTGAGCGGGACCATCCTGGCGGCGGTCTCGCCCGACCGGGTAATCGGCCGCGACGGCGGGATTCCGTGGCATTATCCGGGCGACCTGCAGCGGTTCAAGCGACTGACGCTTGGTCACACGATAATCATGGGACGCCGCACCTGGGAATCGCTGCCGCGCAAGCCGCTCCCCGGACGGCGCAACCTGGTGCTCACCTCGCGCCCGCTCGACGGGGTGGAGTGCTTCGCGACGCTCGCGGAGGCGGTGGCGGCCGCCGAGGGCGAACTCTTCTTCATCGGCGGTGCGCGACTCTACGCCGAGGCATTCGGAGTCGCCGACTGCATCGACCTGGTACTGGTGCCTGACGAGGTGCCGGTAGAGGGGAGCGTGCTCTTCCCGCACATCCCCGACGGGTGGGTCGCTGGCGCGGCCGAACCGCATCCTGACGAACCGGCGCTGCGGCTGCAGCGCTGGCGGCGTGGCTGAGGGCAGCTTTATACCGTACGGGAATCCCCGTCCCGGAAGCATGTCCCGCAAGCCCCTGACCCTCCTGCTGGCACTCCTGATGCTGCTGCCGCCCGCGCTGGGTGACGAGAACGACCCCGACCTGACGGTCGAGGATATCAGCTTCAGCGACGAATCGCCCACTGGCGGTGACGAAATCACGATTACCGCCGAGGTGGCCAACGACGGTGGCGCGACCGGGCAGCAAGCAGTAACGACCAACGTCAGCTTCTACTGGGATTCCAACTACATCGGGCAGGATTCCGTTACGATTCCGGGCGGCCAGTCGGCCGACGCGAGCGTCGAATGGACCGCGGTCGGTGGGACCCACAATATCACCGTCATCGCCGATGAAGAGGATAACGTACAGGAATCCAACGAAGATAACAACCAGCGCACCGAATCCATCACGGTCGGCTATCCGTCGATTGTCGTGATTGACGACGACGGCGGAAACAACAACGGCGGCACGCGGACCGACGTGGATGGCTACTACACCGACGCGCTCGATACGCTCGACATCGCCTACGACCTGCTGCGGGTCGACAGTGGCGACGACGGTCCCGACGCCGATACGCTCGCCAACTACGGCCTCGTGGTCTGGTTTGTCGGAGCGGACCTCTCCACCACCTTTACGGTCACCGACCAGGACGCGCTGGCCGAATACCTCGACAACGGGGGCGCAGCCTGGGTTACGGGGCACGATATCCTCTGGGACCTCAACACCGCCACCGGCTCGCGCTCCACAGGCGACTGGGAACACGACTACCTCGGCGTGGGCTACGTTGACCACGACAACGGCACCGCCAACCCGGTCGGCGGCGTCGTGGATGACCCCGTCACCGACGGGGCGGAATATGCCACCAACGACACGCTCTTCTACGACTACGGCGACGACCTCGCACCGCGCAGCGACTTCCACGGCATCTTCAACACCACCAGCGGCACCCTCTGGTCGGCACTCCGCACCGAAGAGGGTTACGGGCTGGTCTTCATGGCGTTCGAATTCGCCTACATCGCCGAGGGGAGCGACCGGGTCGACCTGGCCGACCGCATCGTCGAATACCTGCTCGAGGAGCTGGACCACGACGTCGCGCTGAGCCGCTTCAACTCGCCCACCGACGGCGCTACCATCGAGCCCGACGCAACGCAGGTCATCAACGTCACCGTGCGCAACCGCGGCAGCGAGGACGAGACCAACGTGCAGGTGAACCTCGACATCGACTGTCGCAACACCAGCGCCAACGACCACACCGATTCGAAGACCATCGCGTCGCTGGCGGCGGGCGCGACCGCGACCGTGACTTTCAACTGGAACGTCCCCGACGACGAGGACTACGTCTACGACATCGAGGCGGAGGCCTACATTTCCACCGACGAGAAGCGCAGCAACGACAAGCGCACTATCACGGTCGACACCTACGTCCTGCACAACCTCGCGCTCGAGACGGCGCGTGCAACTCCGCGGCTGGGCGAGCCCGACGAGGAACGTACCCTCGCCGTGCGGGTCACCAACCCCGGCGACGTGACGCTGACGCGCGACGTGCGCGCGCTGGTCTTCGAGGGTGACGAGGAACTCTGGGACGGCGACGCGCAGGAAGTGACGCTGGCACCGGGCGAGAATGAAACGCTGGAGTGGGACTGGACCTCCGACGAATATGGCATCTTCACTTTACGCGCCGAACTTGAGCAGGCGGACGAGGACGCCAGCGATGACGTGGCCGAAGGGGAATTGCGCGCGGTCGACATCGAGTTCCGCGACAGCTTCGAATCGGGGCGCAACGGCTGGAGCGATTACCGCCCGGTTTCCAACGCGTGGCACCTGGTCGACAACAGCACTGACACCAACCGCGAGGCGAACAGCCCGACTCACTCGCTCTGGATTGGTGACGAAACCAAGGGCGACGGGGAATATCGCGATAACTGGGACTACTCGGTCTACACCGACGACGAGCTGTCGCTTGGCGGCGACGGGGAGCTGGTAATCCAGCACTGGTATTCGACCGAATCGAGCTGGGACGGCGGCAACGTCCAGCTCACGACCGACGACGGCGAGTCGTGGACCGTCATCCACCCCGAAGGCGGCTACCCCGACGACGCGATTGTCGCCCTCGATAACGAACCGGGCTTCACCGCCTCCTCGAATGGCTGGCAGCAGGCGACGTTTAATCTTGCCAATTTCTCGGGCGATGATGTCCGCTTCCGCTTCCGCTTCGGGACCGACGCGTCGGTCAACACCTACGAAGGCTGGTACCTCGATGACGTCGAGGTGAGTGACATCAGCGGCAGCCTCTTCAGCGACGACATGGAGGATGGCGACGGAAACTGGAACTTCTCGGCCGAGAGCAGCGAATGGTCGCTGGACGACACACGCGCGGTCTCCGGCAGCCACGCCTGGCGGCTGGGCGACCCCGGCAGCGGTAGTTACAGCGCCGGGCTGAACGACTCACTCGAGTCACCCACGATTGACCTTGGCGACGGCTCCGAGAAGGGGGTCGCGCTGCTGGCGTGGTTCGCGGTCGACGGGCCGGGTGACGATTACTACCTCGAAGTCAACGTCTCCGGCAAGTGGGAACTGCTCGAGAGCGGCCCGGACGACGACGGCGACTACTCGCGCGACTACGACGAGGCGGACAGCGACGGCTGGCTCTACCTGGAGAGCGACCTTTCGGACTACGATGGTGACGTGACGCTGCGGCTGCGCTTCACCTCCGACACCTGGTCTGAGCTGGAGGGGCTCTACATCGATGATTTCACCGTCTTCAGCCTGCCGCAATTGCAGGACGATATCGGCGTGCGCGATGTCGATGCGCCCGACGAAGCGGGACCGGGGGAGGCGGTCGACTTCAGCGGTGACATCTACAACTTTGGAGCCAATGATCAGACGAATGTGGACGTGCGCGCGACAGTCACGCGCGATAGCGACGGCAGTGAAGTCTACAACCAGACCCGCACTATCGCGCAGCTTGACTCGGGCGAAAACGCGACACTCGACTGGACCTGGCAGGGGGGCGACAACGGCAGCTACACCATCCGCGCGCAGAGTCTACTCGATGACGACGAGCGACCCGGCAACGACGCCGCGGAGCAGGTCATCAACATCCGCGAATCCGCCTGGGCGGTCGCGCTGGCGGTCGAGGAGGCGGTCAAGGATGTTCTCTCGGGCGAAGCGACATTCTTCAACTTCACCGCCACCAACGAGGGCGACGAGGGCGGCTACTACGACGTCGCCGCTGCCGGCAACGGCGACGGCTGGTTTGCGATTCCGCTTGAGGAAGTTATCTACATTTCGGCCGGCGGCTCGACCGACTTCGCCGTCACGGTCATCGCCCCGACGCAGGAGCCGACCGGCGCCAGCCGCGACTTCACCGTCAGCGTCACCAGTCAGGACGATTCCGCGGCGCGCGACTCGGAGGAGATAACTGGCACCGCCGACTACCGCGAGGGCGCGGAGGGCGACGGCGTGTTGCTGGTCGACGCCAATTTCGGGCATAACAACGGCTACAACCACTACTACCAGACCGATGAAATTGACCAACGTCTCAAGCTGGCACTGCAGGACTACTTCGGCGAGGGCGAGGCGCGGGGCTACGACGTACATACGCTCCCCTACGACAGCTCAGCCGGCGACTATGGCGAGCTGGCCCCGTACCCGGCGGTCGAGCTACTGACGCAGTATGACATCGTGGTCTGGACGCAGGGCGAGCACCACCAGCGCGACCTCGACGCGTGGCGCGACACCGTCGCGGGCTACCTCGACGCGGGCGACCGTGGGCTCTGGCTGCTCGGGTCGAACTACCTCACCGCTCTCAACAGCAGCGACGGCAACCGCGGGGCGGGCGACTTCGAGTACGATTACCTGATGGTCGAACGGATTGACAACGACCGCGAGACGCCCGACCCGCTGGTCGGCGCCAGCGACGACGATATATTCGACGACGCCGAGTTCAGCAGTTCCGACCGCACCATCTACTCCACTTCCTACTCCGACTGGGTCGTGCCGCGTTCCGGCGCCAGCGGCGGCATCAACGCCGACACCGGCAGCTGGTGGCACATCGCCGACAACGCGAGCGACAGCGAGCGCGAGGCGTACAGCCCGACGCACGCGCTGTGGGTCGGCGACGGCGACAAGGGCACGGGGCAGTACGAGGATAACTGGGACGAGGTGATGCTGACGCGCAACTCTTACGACTTGGGTAACGATGGGCTGCTCAACTTCCAGAACTGGTATGCGACCGAGACCGGCTACGACGGCGGCAATGTGCAAATCTCGACCGACGGCGGCGACAGCTGGGAAGTCATCAACCCGACGGGAGGCTACCCCGACGACTCGGTCATCGGCCTCGACAACGAGCCGGGGTTCACCGGCAGCTCGGGCGGCTGGGAATCGGTTTCGTTCGGCCTCGGCGACTACGCCGGCGAGGAGGTGATGTTCAAGTTCCGCTTCGGGACGGATGGTTCCTCAAGCGCCTACGAGGGATGGTATCTCGATGACGTCGAGCTGCGCGACACTAGCGGCGTCATCTTCAGCGACGACCTTGAGTCGGGCGGCGACAACTGGGTTTTCGGCGCGTCGTCGGGCTACAACCTGACGCTGCGCTACGAAGGCGACTACCAGCTGGTCATGAGCCCGTTCACCTTCGCTTTCCTCGACGATGAGCGCGACCGCTCCGATATCGTCGAGCGAGTTCTCGACTGGTTGTTCACCGCCGCGGCAGCACACGACGTCGGCACGCGGCTGCTGGACGCCCCGTCCGAGGGCGACGAAAACACGACGGTCGAGTTCAGCAGCACTATCCGTAACTACGGCTCGGAGGACCAGTCCAGCTTCACCGTCCGCGCGCAGGCGCTGCTGGACGGCGACGTGACCTGGAGCGACACGCAGACGGTCGGCTTCCTCGCCGCGGGCGATGAAATCGAGCTGACGTGGAGCTGGGATGATGGCGGGCCAACCGGCGAATACGTCATCGGTGTCGAGACCGAGCTGGCGGGCGACGAGAATACGAAGAACGACCGGCGCGAGGCGGATTTCGAGGCAGTCATGCTCCACGCCCCGGCGGTCTCAACGGTCAGCGACAGCAAGGAAGGCGAGCCGGGGCAGACGCTCACGTTCAAGGTGACGCTCCGCAACGACGCGACCGGCCGCGACAAGCTGAGCCTCTCGCTCTCGGGCGCGGCCTCCAGCTGGGCTGACCTGCAGATTAGCGCCGCCACGCTCGATTCGGGTGCGGAGCGCGACGTCGACATCGACGTCGCGCTACCCGAAGATGCAGAGGATGGCGAATACCAGCTGGTGGTCGAGGTCACGGCGGGTGACGTTACTGTCACGCAGGAGCTGACCGCGGTCGTCACGGATGACCCCACGCAGTACGGCGTCAGTCTCGAGCTGGAGCCGCAGTACATCGAGCTGGTGGCGGGGAAATCGGCCGATTTCAGCGTGACCGTGACCAATGACGGTGACGCCAGCGATACCTTCGAGCTGGAAGCGGTCGGCGACCACCCCGAATGGGTCAGCTTCGACGCTTCGCAGGTGAGCCTCGCGGCGGGCCAGTCCATCGAGGTTGACGGCAACCTCGCGGTCCCTGACGACGCGCTCGACGACCGCTACGACCTCAGCCTGCGCGCCACCTCGCAGGGCGACGACAGCGCCAGCGACGAGCAGGCGCTGACCGTCGACGTCGTCGGGCGGCAGCACGACCTGCAGTTCCGGCTCGTGACCGGCGAGCCAACACGCGTGGCGGTCGGGCCGGGCGAAAGCGCCAGCTTCAACTTCTCGCTCGAGAACCGGGGCAACTCGGCCGATACATTCACCCTCAGCTTCGACGACGCAGCGGCCGACTGGGCGTCGGCTGCACCGGTCGAGGTGACGCTCGACCCCGAACAGGAGACGACCATCACCGTGAGTGTCGCGGTCCCGACTGGCGCCGCACTGGGCGAGTACCGGCTGGGCGTCATCGCCACGGCTGACGACGGACAGACCGACCAGCGACGCAGCCTGACGCTCGAGGTCGAGGTGCCGGTTACCGAGACGTACTCGCTCGAGCTCTGCTTCACTATGCCGTCAGGCGACTGCCTCTCGCAGCGAGCGCTGGAGGTCGCGGTCGAGCAGGGCGAAATCCAGACCGGCGCCTACGGCTTCCGCGTCACCAACAACGGAAACGGCGATGCCAAAATCAGCCTGACGCTGACGCTCCCGTCGGGGTCGACCGACTGGCAGGCGGGCTTCACCGACGGCGGCGGCAACCGCTGGTATGTGCGGCTCGACCCTGACACGACCGATTACCCGCTACAACTGGCGCCCGGAGGGCAGATGGACTGGGGCGCGCTGGTTGTGAACAACCACAAGCTCGCCGCCGCCGGCAGCTACGCCTTCACGCTGACGGCGGAAGTCGTCGGCCAGCCGGGAACCACGCAGCAGCTCTCGGTGACCGTGAGCGTGAGTGAGCCGCCCGCGCCGCCGCCAACCGACGAGGAAGGCGGCGGACTGCCGGCTCCCTCGCTGCTGGCTGCGCTGGCAATGCTCGGCGGCGTCGCCCTGCGGCGCCGTCGCTAGTCGCGCCAGCCGGGGTCGTTGCGCAGCACCCAGAGCGGGCTGCCAAGGATGTAGCCGGCGTCGAGCAGCGCCGCAGCCACCCAGAGCAATTCCCACGCCGCGTGGTCGAGCCACGCCGCCAGCAGGGCGAACTGGAGCAGCAGCACCGCGCCGAATATCGGCAGCTGATTCTGGCCGCGCGCTTTCAGGAATGGCAGCGTTGTAACCATCGCGAAGGCAGACAGTCCGAGCAGCGCGGGCGGCCATATTGCCCCGTCACCAGAGAGCCACGACCAGCGCAGGCAGACCACCAGTACCAGCACCAGCATCGCCGGCGTCGGCATCCCCGAGAAGTGGCGCAGCTGCTCCTCGCGGTCGTGGGTGAAGCGCGCCAGCCGCAGCACCCCCAGCAAGCCAACCAGCAACGCACCCGCCAGCGCCAGCAGGTTCCCGCTGTCCCACTCGCCTGTGAGCGAGAGTGCCGGCCCGCGCTCGAGGTCGTACCAGAGGGTGTAAACCAGCAGCGCCGGCGCGAGGCAGAAGCTGATGGCGTCGGCCAGCGAGTCGAGCAGCGGGCCGAAGCGGTGGCTCGTTCCGTAGCGGCGCACCAGCATCCCGTCGATACTGTCGAAGAACGCCCCTACCACCAGCAACATCATCCCGACCAGGATGGCGTCGCGCGTCCCGTCGAGGAAATAGGTAATCGCCAGCAATCCGCACGCGGCGTTGGCGAGCGTCGCGAGGTCACCGTATGAAATCCTGAACAGTGGCCGGAAGAGCCGGCGCAGCATCACGACCCCGTCAGGCGAGCCACCGTCTGCCCCGCCCGCAGCTTCTGCCCCGGCTCCACGACCATCTCGGCTCCCGGCGGCAGCTCGAGGTCAACACGCGAGCCGAGGTGGATGATGCCGATCCGCTCGCCCTTCGCCAGCTGCTGTCCTTCGGAGAGGTAGCTGGTGATACGCCGTGCGACTGCCCCGGCGACCTGCGTCACCGCCACCGGTCCGGCCGCGGTCTCCAGTTCGGTGCGCACCTGCAGGTTGCCGTCGGCGGCCGCACTGTAGGCAGGGCTGAAGCCCGAGCCGCTGCGCTGCAGCGCGCTGACGCGACCGGCAATCGGCGCGCGGTTGACGTGCACGTTGAAGGGCGACATGAAAATCGAGAGTCGCACGTGGTCGTCCCGCTCGTCGACCGAGAGCACCTTGCCGTCGGCGGGGCTGACAACGCCATCACCGGCGGGGCGCGGCGGGTCGCGGTGGAACCAGAGCAGTCCGCCACCGAGCGCCAGCAGCGCCGCGGCCGCCCACGCCGCGGCGTCGAGCGGCAGGTCGGACGGCAGGCCAGCGGCAGCGCCGAACGGCACCAGTATCAGCCCCAGCGCGAAGGCTATGGTAATCCACTCGGGCATCCCGGCGGCGAAGGGGGGCGTGCGCATCCCCTGCGGCGGTTCGCGCCACGGCAGGTCCATCACCCCCAGAATGGCGTCCTGCATCTCCGGCAGGTAGTAGAAGATAATGTACGCCAGCGCGACCAGCGCGACGAGGCTGCCGCCCTTGCCAATCCAGGCGTGCGCGTAGTAGAACGTGTCTGCGCCCCAGACGTGCTCGTAGGTGAGCCAGATGACCACTGCGTTGCGAATCAGGTTGAGCAGGTAAATCATCGGCACCGTTGCCAGGAAAGCGTAGATGCGTCGCTCGCGCGGCGCGCTGGTGCAGAGCACCCCGCCGACGAAAATTATCATCGACTGCAACGCGGTGCACGCCAGCACGATGCTGACTGCGGGTGCCCTCGGGTCGCTCCAGCCGGCCACGACAGGGACGCTTACCTCCTCGGGCGCCGAGCCGAGGCGGTACCAGCGCGAACCTTCGCCGTAGTCGAGCGGCCCGAGCGTCGTCGGAGCGCCCGCAATATCGAGCAGCCAGACCGACTGCTCCGCGACGACCTGGATGAGCCAGCCCGCGAGGAACGGCACCCGCTCGACCAGGAAGTAGATGCCGCCAGCAACGACGGTCATCGCCACCAGCCAGCGCAACGCCGGGTATTCCCGACGCCACTGGATGGTGAGCCAGTGGTGGTACGCGAGGTAGCCAAAGAACGGCAGCGCCATGGCGCAGAAGAGCGCGTTGACCGGGTCGCGAATCAGGATGTAATGCTCGACCTCGCTCCACCAGAAACCGCCCAGCGCCAGCCAGCCAACCATGCAGAGCCGGTGGCCGGCGGCGTCCGGCAGCCGGCGGGCCCCCATGCGGTGCGGACCGCCCGAGAACCGATAGCCTGCCGCGAGCAGCAGGAGCGACCCGATGGCGAGCACCTCGCTGGCCGGTATCATCAACCGGCGCGACCCCGCGCTGCTAAAAAAACCTCTTTAGCCGAAATGGGCGCACGCCGCCGCGTACGATTCGGGGTCACCGATGTCGAACCACGTCCCGGTATAGGCGATGCCGCGTACCGTCGCGCGACCAATGCTCCACGCCAGGAAATGCCCCAGCGCGTCGCGCTCACCGCCATCCGCGAGGTAGGCAGCGAGCGCTCGTACCCCACCGGGGGAGAGCAGCCAGCAAGCGGTCGCCGCCAGCGTCGAGCGCGGCTCCGCCGGCTTCTCGACGAAATCGACGATGACGCCGTCCTCGAGCGTCGCGATGCCATAGAGCCGGGCCAGTTCGGCATCGCCAACGTCGTAGAGCCCGATGACGTCGTCGTCCGTGCGCTGGTGCAACGCAACCATGCGGGCGAGCTCGAAGTCGAACAGGTTGTCGCCGCCGACGATAAAGAGCGGCCCCGCCAGGCGATGCTCCTCCACAAGCTGCCCCAGCGCGCCCAGCGCGCCGAGTTTCTCGCCTTCGGCGCGCGCCTGCTCGACCGCCAATTCCAGCGTCAGCGGGCCGTCGTAGCTGGCGATGAACGCGTCAAACTGGCTGGCAAAAGCGGCGTTGACCGCCAGCAGCACGCGGTCGGGCGCAACCGCCTCGAGCGAGCGCAAGACGTACGCCAGCAACGGCTCGCCAGCGACTGGGAGCAGCTGCTTGGGAGTGTCGCGCACCAGTTCCCTCATGCGACGCGCGAAGCCGCCGGCCAGGACGATGGCGTCCATCAGAGCGAAATCTTGCCGCCCGCCAGCAATTCCCTGATGGCGTCGTCGGCCGCCGCGGCCAGTTTCTTGTCATCGTAGAGCGCTTCCTTGACCTCCTTACGGCGGTCGCGCACCACCTTCCAGCGCGCCTGCTGTTCCTCGCGCGCCACATTCCGGTGGGTCCGCAACTGGTCGAGCATCTCCATCGCGCGCTCGTGCTGGTGGTCGGCGCGCTTGCGGACGTCAACGAACTCCTGATGCTTCTTGTCCGACTCGCCCGAGAGGTGCGCCGCTTCCTTCATCACCTCGGTCACCTTGTCGTAGAGCTGCGAATTGAGCTTCGCCAGCCGTACCACTTCCAGATGGTGCTGGTCCGCCTCGCTGAACCGCTCATCAATCGACTGGTCCAGCTCGCCCACCTCGGCGTGCAGGTGCTCCTGTTCCTCGAGCGACGACTGCTGCTCACCCAGGCTGCGGCGCAGGATGGAAATCCGCTCGAGCAGCGCACGCTCCTTGGCAATCGTCATCTCGGTCGTCTCGAGCCGCCGCTCGGACGCAATGATTTCGGACATCAGCGCCTCGACCGTATAGCGCAGCC
Source organism: uncultured archaeon (assembly GCA_964389465.1). Lineage (GTDB taxonomy): Archaea > Thermoplasmatota > Poseidoniia > MGIII > CG-Epi1 > UBA8886. The sequence continues at coordinate 80,655 of CAYMDK010000001.1, forward strand.
CCTTGCCGCCCTTGCCATCCTTGCGCCGTCCCTGCTTGGCGGCAATCAGCTTGCGCGCCTGGTCACGCAACTTATTGCGCGACTGCATGCTACGCTGCTTCGCTTGCGAATGCGCCTTCATCTCGTCGCGCATGGCCAGGATTTTCTGCATCACCTTCCCGCGCTGGTCATGGATGGCGTCGCGCTCGTCGCGTAGCATGCGCGCCTCGCTGTTGTATTCGTTACGGCGGTCGACAAAACGCTGGAACCGCTCTTCCGAGCGTTGTATCTCGGTTTTCGGCTTGCGCTGCTGCCTCTTCTTCTGCGCCATGGGAACAGGGTGACGGCTGGCGCGCAGATATAAAATCAGCCCCGTTGGAAGAGGGGATTATCTTTTAAATAATAATCGTCGAGAACTAGATAAAGGGGTTGAGCACCTGGTAGATTACGTCGCCGGCCGGTCCCAATTCCAGCGGCATCTCTTCGCCCGTAAATGTTTCGACCACTTCGATGTAGCGCGCGGCCGCCTCCACTCGCAGTTCGTCGGTCAGCGCGGGCGGCTTGCCCTTGCCCCGAAATCCTTGCTCCGCAAGCCAGGTGCGAACGTATTCCTTGTCGAACTTGCGTGGCTCCTCACCCTTCTCGAAACGCTTCTCGTAGTCGTCCGCCATCCAGTAACGGCTGGAGTCTGGCGTATTGACCTCATCCATCAGCATAATCTTGCCGCTGGAAATGCCGAACTCATACTTGGTATCAACGAAAATCATGCCGTGCTCTGCGGCGCGCTTGACGCCACGGTGGTAGAGCCGCATCGAGATTTTCGCAAGTTCGCGGTAAAGACCGGGGTCGACTGCACCGCGGCGGAAGAGCTCCTCCGGGGAGACCGACTCGTCGTGTTCGCCCTGCGCTGCCTTGGTTGAGGGGGTGATAATTGGCTCGGAGAGTTTTTCGTGCTTGCGCATCCCGTCCGGTAGCTCATTACCACAGAAATTGCGGTCGCCTTTCTCATAGGCGGTCCAGATTGATGTGGGAGTGATTCCGGTCAGGTAGCCTCGCACGACCATCTCGACCTGGATGGGGTCGCAGCGGCGGACTGTCCAGACATTAGGGTGCGGCCTGCGGAGAACGTGGTTGGCTACTATGTCGGCCGTCTCGCCAAACCACCAGTCAGCCAGTTCGACCAGCGCCTGCCCCTTGAACGGTACCGTCCCGAGCACGCGGTCGAAGGCGGAGATGCGGTCGGTGGTGACCATCGTGATGGTCTCTTCCTTGATGTAATTATCACGCACCTTGCCGCGGTAGAGCTCGCCCTGATCTTCGTAATTAGTCTCCACAAGGGTATGGGGGAGCTGCTGCTGCAGGATGTCGCGGGCGACCATGCCGCCCCGAAAGCGGGAGCGGGACTAAAAGCAGCACCGGTGGTTGTCGGCACAAAGATTGAATAACCGCAAGTGGCTCCCGCGGAACGTGCTGAGCGACATACTGAGGAAGCGCAGCAACGAACTGCTGCACCCTCTGGGTGTTTTCATGGGCCGCATCGGCATCCGCCCCAACAACCTCACTTTCCTGGGGCTGGCGCTGACCGTGGCGGCGGCGTGGCAACTGCACGCGTCGGACCAAGACGGCAGCCCCTCTGCCATCCTCCCCGGAGTGGCGCTGATGCTGCTGGCGGGGCTGGCCGACGGCGGCGACGGGCTGGTCGCGCGCGCCGCCGGACAGACGTCGGTGCGCGGCGGCTTCCTCGACGCGCTGACCGACCGCTACTCGGACAGCCTGCTCTTCGGCGCACTGCTCCTCGGTGGCTGGCTGGCACCGCTGCCGCAGGCGCCCGGGATTCCGGGCGAGATGTGGGCGCTGGCGGCACTCATCGGCGCGCTGCTCACCTCCTATGCGCGCGCGGCGGCGGAGCGCCTCGGCGTCAGCCAGCAGGCGATCGGGCTGGTTGAGCGGCCGGAACGCATCATCCTGCTCGCGCTCGGCCTTGCGGCGGGCGAACTGGCCGGCAACCCGGCCTCCTGGGCGACCGGCACGCTGGCACTGCTGGCGCTGCTGGGGAACCTCACAGTCGCACAGCGGCTGGTCCATTTCTGGCGAAATGCGTCGGAAGTATGATTTATATAGAGGTCGTCGGTGGAAAATAATGGTTGACTGGCGTGAACTCGCGGCGACCGGCCTCGGACTGGGGCGGGCGCCTTATGGCCCCGGCACCGCCGGCAGCGCTGGCGCGGCGGCGCTGGCGTGGGGTGCCGTGGTCTACGGTGGTGCCTCGGGCGGCTACGCGATGCTGGCGGTCGCACTGCTGCTCTACCCGCTGGGCCGCAGCCTCGCCGAATGGGCCGAGCGGGAGTGGGGCGAGGACCCCGGCCACTTCGTGCTGGACGAAGTGGCGGGCTACCTGCTCGGCGCTGCCATCATCTGGCTCGCGGCTGGCGTTCCCGAGGCGATGGACTTGCTGGCGCTGTTCGTCCTGTTCCGCGCTTTCGACATCCTGAAGCCGTGGCCGGTCTCGCGGCTCGAGAAAATCGGGGGCGGCGACGGGGTGATGCTCGACGATGGTGCCGCCGGCATCCTGGCTGCCACCGTGCTTCTGCTGGCGCCGCTCCTGTTTTAGCCCGCCCCCGATTGCGGCCCCATGTCCGAAATCGTCCTCTACCTGCATATCGTCGGCGCGGTTACGCTTTTCAGCGGGCTGATCGCGGCCGCGGTCGCGATGCTGCGCATGGAGCGCGCCGAGGGCGAAACGCGCCGCGAGCTGGCGTCGATGGCGCGCGCGATGGCGTCGATGGCGACCGGCGGCGGCGGGCTGGCGCTGATATTCGGCCTCTACCTGGTTCTCAGCGGGGATGGGCACAGCTTCGGCGAGGCGTGGATTGACAACTCACTCATACTGCTACTGGTAATGGTTGCAGTTATCCCGATGGTGGTTGTGCCACGGCTGCGCGCGATTGCCGATGGCGGTGGCGCGATGGGCGACCCAACGCTCTGGATCACGACGACTGCCATGCTGGGTGCGGCGTTCGGCATTGAATACCTGATGGTGGTAAAGCCAATGACGCACGGCGCTTATGACGGCGTGCTGCTGCTGTTCCTGCTGCTCGGCGCGGGGGCGGGCTGGCTGTGGACCCGGGAAGCCTGAGTTCCGCTTTTTATCCACCTTCGATGGGGGCGCAATGACCGAGATTGAGATACGGATCGGGCTCAAGCCGGGGATGGCCGACCCCGAGGGCGCCAACGTCCAGAAAGCACTGGGTCTACTGGGCTTCGAAGGGGTCGGGGCGGTCGCGTCGGCGCGTTGCTACCGCGTCTCGCTAGAGCTGCCCGAGGCCGAAGCGCTCGAGGAGGCGGAGCGCATGTGCCGGCGTCTGCTTGCCAACCCCGTGGTACACGACTACTCCATCGCGGTGGCGGAATGAGGCTGCAGCCGCTGGCAGGCACGGAACAGGCGTTCGCGGTGCCGCTCGACGGAGACCTCGGGGAGGTGGCTTCCGCGCTGGGACTGGGACTCTCGGTCGCCGAGATGGAGAGGGTGCGCGACCACTTTCGCAACGAGGGGAGGGTGCCGACCGACGTCGAGCTGCAGGCGATTGACCAGGCGTGGTCGGAGCACTGCTGCTACAAGTCGTCACGCCCCGTGCTCGAGGAGACCGTCTTCGGCCTCGACGTGCCGCGCAAGGTCGTCGTACGAGAGGACGCCGGAATTATGGAGTTCGACGACGAGCACTATTACGCCGTCGGCCTCGAGTCGCACAACCACCCTTCGGCGCTCGACCCGTATGGCGGCGCGGCGACCGGCATCGGCGGTATCCTGCGCGACGTGGTCTGCATGGGTGCGCAGCCGATTGCGCTGGTCGACCCGCTGTTCTTTGGAGAACTGGACACTCCGCGTAGCGAATTGTCCGACGGCGTCAAGCACCCACGCTACCTGATGGGGGGGGTCGTAGCGGGCATCCGCGATTACGGCAACCGCGTCGGCATCCCGACCGTCGCAGGGCAGGTGGCGTTCCACCCTGCCTACACTGGCAACCCGCTGGTGAACGTCGGCTGTATCGGCATCATGCCGAAGGGCGAGCTGATTCACAGCCGTGCTGGCGGGGCGGGCGACATCTACATCCTCACCGGCGGGCGAACCGGCCGCGACGGCATTCACGGTGTCACCTTCGCGTCGCGCGAGCTGGAAGCGGGCTCCGAGAGCGACATCGGCGCGGTGCAGCTGGGCGACCCGATTACCAAGGAGCCGCTGATGCATCTCTGCCTCGAGCTGAACCGCGCCGGGCTGCTGACCGGGATGAAGGACCTCGGCGGCGGCGGGCTCTCGTGCGTCGTCGGCGAACTGGCGCTCGACGGCGGCTGCGGCGCCCGCGTCGACCTGGAGCGGGTGCCGCTCAAGCAGCCCGGAATGGCGCCGTGGGAAATCTGGGTCTCCGAATCGCAGGAGCGCATGATGTTCACCGTCCGCCCCGGCAAGGTCGCGGCGGTGCTCGAGCGCTGCGCGGCGTGGGACGTCGAGGCGACCACCATCGGGGAGGTCGTCCCGCAGAAGCGCACGCGCGTCGACTGGCACGGGACGACTGTGCTCGACCTCGACCTGAAATTCACGACCGGCGGCCCCTCCTACCGGCGACCATCACTCGAGCCGCGGCCGCCCACGGCCGCCACGGTCGAACTGGAGCAGCCCGCCGATTTGGACGTATTGCTGCTCGAACTGCTCGCGACGCCCGAACTGGGGTCACGCGAGTGGGTCATCCGGCAGTATGACCATCAGGTGCGCGGCGCGACTGCACTGAACCCGTTGCAGGGCCCCGTAGGCCGCGAAGGGCCGGGCGACGCCGCCGTGCTGAAACCCGTGCCGGGAAGCTGGCGCGGGCTGGCGCTGACCAGCGACGTCAGCCCCTGGCTTATGGAGGCCGACCCGCGCGCGGGGACGCTGCTGGCGATTGCCGAGGTGTGCGGCAACCTGGCAGCGGTCGGCGCGCGCCTCGACTCGCTGGCCGACTGCCTCTGCTTCGGTAATCCCCAGAAGCCCGAAATCATGGGGCAATTCCGCGTCGCGTGCGAAGCGCTGGCTGAGGGCGCGCTGGCACTGGGAGTACCGTATGTCTCGGGCAACGTCAGCTTCTACAACGAAACCCCGCAAGGCGCTATTCCGCCGACACCGGTACTGATGGGAGTCGGTATCGTCGAGGATATCCGCAACTGCGTCACGAGCGACCTGAAGGCGGAGGGCGAGCTGTGGCTCGTCGGCCCGACCGATACCGAGCTGGGCGCCAGTCTCATCGCACGCCACCACGGCCTCGCGGCGAGCGCGCTGCCGCCGGTCAACTTCGCGACGCTGGTCCCGCGCATGGAAGCACTCGTCGTGGCCATCGGGACGGGCGAAGTGGTCGCGTGCCACGACCTCTCGGCAGGTGGTCTGGCGGTGGCGCTGGCCGAGATGTGCCTCTCCGGCAGTGGCGCAGCGGTTGAGCTGCCCGCCGGGCCGGAGCCAATGGTAGCGCTCTTCAGCGAAACGCCGGGACGCTGGCTGGTGCAGGTCGCCCCGGGCTGCGAAGCGCGTTTTGCGAAGCGCTTCGATTGTGCAGAGCGGCTCGGTGCGCCCGATGGCGAACTGCGCGTGACGCGTGACGGCGAAACGCTGCTGTCGCTCGCGCCGGCTGCGCTGCGCGCAGCGTGGGAAGCGCCGCTCGACGCGCGACTGGCCTAGGCTTTTATCAACCCCCTTAATCGCCACGATGATGACACTCGCGGCGGCGCTGATACTGCTGATTTTCATTATAGCATTCGTGCTCATCCTGGGCGAGTTCGTGCACCGCACTACCGCCGCCTGGATAGGGGCGGTAGCGATGCTCGCTGTTGGCAAGCTGACCGGCACGCTCGACTGGTGCACCCACGGTGAGTGTGAAGGCAACCTGTTCGCCGCGATTGAGTTCAACGTGATTGGACTGCTGATGGGGATGATGATTTTCGCCGCGATACTTGAAATCAGCGGTTTCTTCGAGTTCATCGCCATCAAGGCGACCAAGCTCTCGAAGGGCGACCCGTGGATGCTGGTGGTCTACCTTGGAACTTTCACGACCCTCATATCAGTGGTAATCGACAACGTCACCGCGATTATCCTGATTGCACCAATAACCATCAAGATTTGCGACAAACTCAAAATCAGCGCCATCCCGCCGCTGATTGCCGAGGCCATCCTCTCCGATACTGGCGGCGTCGCGACGCTGGTTGGCGACCCGCCCAACGTCATGATTGCCGCCTCGACCGGCTTCACCTTCAACAGCTTCATCGAGCACCTGACGCCGTTGACGGTGATAGCATGGATTGCGACGATGGGCTACATGCGCTACTACTACCGGGACTGGATTGAGACCAAACCCGAACACGTGGAGGAGCTACTGGCGGAGGACGAGTGGGCCGTCGTGCGCGACCTGCGAATGATGAACCGCACGCTGGTGGCACTGTCACTCACGATTGTGACGTTCTCAGTGCACGAGATAATTCACCTGGAGCTGGAGATTTCAGCCATCGCGCTCGGTGGTGCCGGTCTGGCGATTGCGCTTTCGCTGCCCGATCTGCCCGAAGTGGTCGAGCGGGTCGAATGGCCGGCACTGCTCTTCTTCGCCGGGCTGTTCATCATGGTTGGCGGGCTGGAAGGGGTTGGCCACCTGACTGCGCTGGCGAGCTGGATTTTCGATACCTTCGCAGATGACCCACTGATGCTGGCGGTCGCAGTCATCTGGGTCTCCGCCATCGCGTCGGCCATCGTTGACAACATCCCCTTCGCCGCCGCCATGATTCCTGTCATCCACAAGCTGGGGGAGCTGAGTGAAGGCGACATCAACACTGCGCCGCTCTTCTGGGCGCTGGCAATGGGCTGCGGCTTCGGCGGCAACGCGACCCCCATCGGGTCGAGCGCAAACGTAATGACCGTCTCCATCGCCGAGCGCGGTGGTCACGCCATCAGCACGGCCGAATGGATTCGGGTGGGACTGCCGGTGATGATGATTACCTGCGTCGTCGCGAGCATCTTCATGATCCTTTTCTACGACTCGCTCTACGTCAATCCCTGAGAGAGGACTGGACGGCAGGTCGCGCAGTCCTCCGTAGCGCTCACGGCAGCTCCGCACTCCGGGCAACGCGCACGCTCGCGGAAGCGTTCCAGCCATGCCGCGCGCAGCTCGGGCTCGTCGGCCGCCATAGCGTGCCGCAATTCCTCCTCGCCGCCTTCCAGCGCCAGCAAGTGCTCCAGCCCCGGCATCGCCGCGACGCTGCTGGGCTGCGGCCGCAGCAGCGGCGCCATAAATACCCCGGCGACAAAGCCGGCGGCGTGCGCGGTATGCCCCACACCGTCACTGATGCCGGCCGCTACGTAGGCGGTCTCGCCGCCCATGAAAACCAGCGCCGCCAGCAGCACCGGCACCCGCGGCAGGAACAGCGGCCCCAGCAGCATCGGGATTTCGTCGCGCGGATAGAGCAGCGCGAAGGCGCCCATCACTGCGAAGACCGCCCCGGAAGCGCCGATGTGGATGCCACCGTCGCCCTGCCACAGCGCCAGCAGCCCGCTCACCAGCGAAGCGAGCAGTCCGCCCGCGAAGAAGACTATGAGCAGCCGCCGCGTGCCGATGCGCTCCTCGAACGGCGCGCCGAGCAGCAGCAGCACCAGCATGTTCATCAGCAGGTGCAGCGGCCCTGCGTGCAGGAACATCGCGGTCACGAGCGTCGCCCATCCTGCGCCGGGCTGCGCCAGGTAGCTGGGGCGGAACCCCAGCTCGAGCCAGGTGGCCACCGGCGCGCCGGCGAGCCACCACGCGCCGAAGAGCGCGAAGTTGGCCAGCACCAGCGCCTGTGCCGCGTACATGCGGGCGCGCAGTCCGCCGACCAGCACCGCCACTGCCAGCAGTAGCAGCAGCAGGGAGAGCACGCTCATTACCGGTGGCGAGCGCGGCGCCGGTTAAGGCTCACGCTAGGGTGGGGGGTTGGGGCCTCCGGGAGGCCCCCCGTAGCGCTTGGAGCGCCTGTTTTATGCGTCTTCCCGGCGGCGGAGGGCTACACCCAGGCCAGCCAGGAGGGATGCCATGCTGAGGCCGAAGAGGGTCAGCGCGAACGACGGAGTCGTATCGGAAGCTGCCACAATCGAGACGGTGCCACTGATGACGTTGTCGTCCCGCTGATTCAGGAACTCGTCATGGTGGGTGCGGTCGTTTATGATGTCCTCGGTCTCGAGCGTCGGGTTAATCTGGGCGTAGACGGTCACGTCCCAGTACTCGCCGCCGTTACCTCTGTCTGCGCCCTTCTCAGGAATGAAGGGGTCGACCCAGGTGATTGAAGCGGTGCTGTAGGTCAGGACCTTGTTGTCCACCTGCTTCTGCGCGGTCAGCACGGCCGTGGGCGCCATACGGTCAATCGAGGTATCGCCGATGCGGGTTACCCGCTTCATGCCATCCGGGAAGGAGACCATCTTGCCGCCCTTGGGGTCGTAGACGTAGAAGACGACCAGCACGTCCTGTGCATAGTTGCCGTCGTTCTCGGCCGTAACCCGGACAGTGACGCCATTGTCATCGCCCTCGAGGACCGCAAGGCGGTCAACCGAGATTCCGGTCAGCGAGAACTGTGGCGGCCGGATGAAGAGCGACGCTGAGAGTGGCTCGTCCATGTCCGCGCTGTTCGCGGTGTCCTTGCCGTTCAGCTTGATGTCGAACTCCCGGTTACCTGCAGGTTCGCCAGTATCCCAGTCGAAGTCGGGGGCCCAGATAGAGAGGGTGATGGTCACCTGCTGGTCAGCATCCAGCGGGATGCTGGTGGTTCCGTCTATCGAGGAAGTGGTCACCGGTGCTCCAGAGCTGGAGTCGGTCACCGCCCGGTAGATGGACCAGTCAGAGGTGTCGTATTCACTGCCTCCCGCCACGAGCGCTGGAGAGATTTCCAGCACGTTGGCAAGGGTTCCGATGTTGCGTGCGGTGTAGACTACATCCACTCCCAGTGAGGGGTAGATTTCGTACACACGCGTGTCGTGGTCGACCTTGTCCCAGAAGATACCGTGCTCGAGCGTACGGACCACCTTGACGCCGCCAATGGAGGCGCTACCCTGTGGACCCTTCGCCTGGAAGACGAAGGAATACTGGTTGTCAGGTGCAGGGTCGTAGTCCAGCCCGTTCAGGCCAAGCTTGCTGGTATCAAGGTGGATGTAGTATGGATTCCACTCGCCGTCCGAGTCATCTGTCAGCGAGTTGCCGACGTCACTGTGGTCGCGGCCATCGACTATCTTGAAGCCGTTGGGCGACCAGAGCACGACGGTATTACTGCTGTCAAAGGAGTGACCCTTCTGCTGCGCGTAGACCGTGATTTCGTTGCCGGAGCTCATGTCATAATTGGCCCAGAACATGAGGTAGCTGTCGTCAGTCCAGAGCGGGACGTAGTTGGTCCGCGCCTGCTCGGTCGCGACTGCCGCCGCGACGACTACGATTGTGCCAGCCATCATCGGGTGGACGCTACAGTAGTAGCTGAACGTCCCGACTTCGCTGAAGGTCAGCGAGCCACTCTCGCCTGCGGCGAGCGTGATTTCAGGCCAGTCTCCGCCAGTGGAGGTCACTGTGTGGGTAATGGTGTCGTCGTTGGTCCAGGTAACGGTAGTGCCGAGCACGGCCTCAACATAGCCGGGGCTGTAGCCAGTTGACTGCCCGACAATCGAGATGGTCATGTCTTCGGTTACCACATCGGTTTCGTCCCAGCTTACCGAGAGAGCGCCGTCGCCTACCGCGGCGGGTTCGCCCGCCGCGTCAGCCCAGTTCTCTCCACCGGTCAGTATCGGGGTGCCGAGATCCTGCTCGGTACCTACCAGCAGCATGTGGCTGGCAACGTTGTTCGACTTGAACAGGTCCTTCAGCGTGTCGCTGGTACCGGATTCGGCCAGCTTGACACCGATGGTGTACATGCCGGGCGCAGAGAGGCCCGGGAAGCTGATGCTGAAAGTGCCGGTCTCTTCACCCATCGCCAGGTTGGAGATTGTGTAGGAGCTGTCACTCCAGACCGTGTTTCCGTCCGCGTCATTCACGTAGGCGTAGACATTCGCGCTGCTGATTGGGCCGCCAACGCCAAGGTCGCCCATACCCACGTTCTTGAAGCTCGTGGTGATGGTTGCTCCCTCGCCCAGCTCAAGCTTGTAGGGCATGCTGGAGGAGGTCTGCTCGATGTCGAAACCGAGCGCGTAGACGCCGACCTCGTCAATGTACCAGGTCGGGTCCCAGTCGATGAAGGTGCCGCCCATGTGGAATGCAATCGCGACGTCGTCCATGCCGGTGCCGGTAAAGGCATCCAGCCGCGCCTGCGACTCGACCCAGCCACCCGAGGCAGCGACGAACCCCTGCTGTCCTGCGAGCGGGTTGCCGTAGTAGGCGTAGTTGTAGACCGTTCCGCCATACAGGTCGCCCGAGGTCATCCCGATCGTGCCTGTACCCAGTACATCAACGTGGCCCCCATCATAGAAGGTGGAGCTGTAGCTGCTGATGTAGGCGTAGTAGGCATACTGGTGCTGGAACACCATCTTGGCCGAGGTCGCCTGCGACAGGTCTATCGAGGGCGAGATGAGGTTGGTGCTGTCACCGTTGTAGGCGGTGCCATACTCGTCGTCTCCACCCCACCACGACTTGCTGCCAGCAAAGACCTTGGTCGATTGGGTCTGCCACCGGGCCACCCCACTCGACAGATGGGCGGACCAGCCATCCTCATAAAGATGGGCCTTGCCGTCATATGTGCAGTCTTTGCATGATATCTCGGCCTCGCCGCCGGTGTAGGCCACGGTGAACATGGTCTCGCGCGATACCTCGCGCTTGTTGTCACCAGTGAACTCGTCCGCGGCAACGTTGCCGTCGTCATCGAGGTAGCCGTCAATCCAGGTCTCGACCCGTAGCTTGTACTGGCCGGGAATGGCGAAGTGGTAGTTCCAGATGATGTCCTTGGACTCGCCGCTGGCGAATGCCCCACCAGTGCCGGCGCCAGAGACGTCGACAGTGTCCTGATAGACAATTTCAGCCAGGTCGGTACCGGTGATGTTCAGGTTGTCAACCACCCAGAACTCGCCGTCATACGGCCAGAGGTAGTGGTAGAACCCGAAGTGGAACCGGAAGCTGATATCACCCTCGCCGACGTAATCGGCGAGGTCGAATTCGCTCTCGACCCAGTCACCGTTCGGGTGCGCCGAGGCGCCACCGCTGGTGCCGACAAAGGCATCCTGTCCCCAGAGCGGATTGCCCCAGCCCTGATAGTTGTAGATAGTACCGGGGTAGCCACCGCTCGGGACAATCGTGGTCCAGCTCACACCACCGTCGTCCGAAATTTCGACTATGCCGCCGTTCGGGTTGTAGCTCAGTCCGCCGGTCCAGTGGAAGTTCCAGCGGTGCTGCATGGTCATCTTGGCGTCAGACGGAGCAGAGCTCAGGTCGTACGACTCGCTGACCAGCATACCTTCGCCGCCACCATAGTACATCTCGAACTCGTTGTTCGAGCCGGGGCCCCAGGCGTCGCTGCCGCCAAAGCCGGACTGTCCCGAGGGGAAGGTCCAGCCGGGCTGGCTGCCCCATGAGGAGCCTGCCGACGAATGGGATGCGGTCCAGGGGTGGTTGGAGCTGCTGTAGCTGTCGTGGTCCTCGGCAATCAGGTTGGTAACATCCTCGGTCCCGAGGGTGAGGCGCACCTTGGTCTTGCCAGAGGTCTGGTCGTTGACGCCCGCGTTGATTACGGTGGAGCCAATGTCAGGACTGCCATCTACCGGAATCGGGTCGACTACATCGATAGGCGAAACAGCGACGTTGTCGTTGAAGACTATGCCGGTAATGGCAAGGTCATCCAGCCGGTAGAAGCCGTTGACGTAGCTGCCCCAGGAGGTCGAGGACCAGCCGACGTGCCAGCGGATGCGGATGTCGTCCTGTCCCACGTAGGGAGTCAGGTCGAAGGTCTTCTTCTCCCACGGCATCGGCGAGGGGCTGTAGCTGAAGCTGCCGCCCGCGCTGCCGTAGTAGGTGAAGCCACTGTAGCCACGTAGCGGGTTCTGGTAGTACGCGTAATTGTAAATCGCGTAGCTATAGCCACCAACCGGTGCAATCGGGTTCCAGCTGTTACCACTGTCTTCCGAGATTTCGACCACCGCACCATCGTACGTGTAGTAGAAGTAGTACGAGTGCATGAAGGTCATCTCGGCCTCAACCGGCATGAGAAGGTTGATGTCGCCCGTGGAGGCCCACGGGTCGCCGGGATAGGTCTGGTCGTACTTGCGCCCGGAGTCGAGCGAGCAAGGCGCGGAATTGACGTCATTGGAGGCTGCGCCCCAGATGGAGCCGCCCGAGGTGTCACGTCCGAAATTCCAGTCGTCGACATTGCAGTCATCGAAGTTGTCCGCGAAAACGACGTACTTGACTTCGCGGAAGACGTTGAAGCGGTTGTTCGAGATGTCCTCGTCGCCATAGTCATTGATGATAGTCATCGAGACGCCGACCTTATCGCCCGACTTCAGGCCGTTCAACGAGGGCTGGAACGGACTGAACTCAACCGCGACAGTCTCCTTGTAGTCAATCGAGGCAATCGTCTTGGTCTCGTCGACAAAGGTCTGGTCGATATCAATCAGCTCGACCTGCACGTCATCGAGACGGAAGAAACTGTTGTAGTACAGCCACGCGTAGCTGTACCAGTACTGGTTGTAACCTACTGTCCAGCGTACCTTGACGTCCGGGTAGCCTGTGAAATCACTAAGATCTACCTCCGTGGAATCCCACTTGCACGCCTGCCGGCAGGCAGCGTTGAAACCGCCGCCGGTGCCATAGTAGGTCCACGCCTGCTTGTCCTTGATATAGTCAGGCGTGTTGTACCACGAATAAATCGAACCATAAGTGCCTGTGACATAGCCACCGCTGGTGAATTTATCTTCCTCGATGTAGGTCCAGGTTGTACCGCCATCGGTCGATGCCTCCAGTATAGCGCCTTCGTACCGGTAGTAGAAGTAGTACGAGTGCTTGAACTTGAGGGTCATACCGACCGCAGTCGAGGTGTCAATCGAGGGGGTCGTAAGGTGGCTCAGCATCGCATCGAGCGGGCCAAACACCTTATCGAGACTGCCGTCCGAAAGGTCGTAGTAGCCAACCTTGTCGTAAGCGTTGTAGATGTAGTACTCGCGGTACAGATACGCACTGCTGATGTACACGTGGGTATCGGTCATGGCAACCGAGCCAATGTAGGTGTTCCAGCCACCGCCGTACTGCGTCAGCACGGTGGACCAGGAACAGCCCGTAGTGGATATCTTTTTCAGTCCGCCATAGAAGCTGGAGTAGTAGTACCCTGACGTGTAGACAGAGCCCTCATAGACGTCAACGCTGCTCGGATAGTACAGGTACCCACCACCACTGTACTGACAGTGTGTGTAGGAGTTGGCGCCGTAGCCACCACTAGAGTCGCGAGTATACTTCCGCAACGCTGACTGGGAGTAATGGCGATAAACCATCCAGATGTCACCGGTGTCGTCATCCGCATCCAGGTCTTCCCAGTAGTAGTAACGTGATTTACCGTTACCATAGGTGAAGGAGCCATCGGTCGAGCCATCATCCGCATCCAGAATAACTACCTTGGTATTCGCGGTCGTGTAGAATACCTGCAGTGCGAATACCTGACCATCGTAGTAGGTAAGTGCCATCCCGTACTTGATTGCCGTCGATGAACTCGTCCATAGGAGGGTTCCACTCGAACTGAACTTCTTGACCCACGTAGTGGTACAGAACAGGTAACCTGTGCCTGAACAGCGGCCTAACACATAGACATTACCACTGGGGTCAGTGGTCACGTCCACCGGGTTGGTAAGGCCGGACTTGAAGACCGACCCCTGGTTGTCGCTGTCAAACTTCCATACTTGCCCATTCAGCCTGTCGGCAACATAGAGGTCAGAGCCATCGTGGTGAAGGCGGGCATTATCATTGAACATGCCGCCAATTGCACCCTCCTTGCGGCCGGACGACATGGAACGATCGGATGTGTCACCGTCGTTGAAGTGGTCGTCACCGTAGTTGTAGTTGCTAGTATGTGCACCCTGACTGTCATTAATATCTCCAGTCCAGAGGTTTGCACCCTGAGACGCACTGGAAGTGAAGTCACCGGCGCCAGAGTCGAAGTCCTCATCAAGGACAGTGTTGACCTTGGTCGAGAATACCTTGGCGTTGACGTCAACGCTGGTCTGGGTGTTGACTCCCTTGTTGACCACGTTGGTCGAAATCGCGTTCTGGTCCGCCAGCGAAAGCGGGTCCGGGACGCTCGAACTCTCGAGCCGCAGCTCGTTGTCCGGAGGCGGTGGCGGGTAAAACAGGATAGCGAGGTTGTTGTAAGACGAACCACCGGTGCTGTAGGCGTAGCTCAGGCCGGGGCCGGAACCCTTCTGCTGGATACCGATGGAAATGGTAGTGTAGTAACCGCCCCAGCTGCCGTCCTGATACTGGTAAACGATGTCACCATTCTCGTGCACGATAGCCTGGAAGGTCGAGGTATCAGATGACCAGCAGGTGTAGTAGTTGCTCATCTTGTACCAGGTGATGGTGAGCTGCCGGTCGGGCGCGGTGCCCTGCGTCTCGTACTTGATGTACGCATCATTCTGGCAGTAGCGCCAGTCGTGCCAGTAGGGCGATAGCATCGTCCCGCTGATTGAACTGTACGGCATCTGGTAGGGAGTCCATGCATACGACACGGAGGGCTGGTCAAATGAGAACCAGCCGTTGTCACCACCAATGTAAAATTCATCGTAATCCACACCGTAGTAGGTCACCGTAAATCCGAGGTCGAAACTACTGGTGACGTAGTCGCCGGGATTGGTAATGGACGTCCCGGTACTGGAAATATCATTCCAGCTATACGACACCTTGCCGTCTGTTTCCAGACTGTCGGTGAAGTTGTAACCGAAGGAATCTGGTCCTCCGGTCTTCGCCGTGGCGTAGGGTGCCAGCATCACGAACGTGCTGGTGACCATGAACACGGCAACTGCAAAAGCAACGAGCCTTGCAGTCCAGGCGAGAGAGCTCTCCGTACGGGTTTCTTGCATATTACACACCTTGGTTGAGTCCTTGTCTCAGCGGGCAGGATACCCACTGAAGGGTTACTGTCATGCTACACCGTTGATATAAAGCGTTCGCCCGGACCGGAAACAGGCTAAGCGATATAGGCGGGGCAGGGCTGCACCGACGATGAAAGTCGGGGTACTAGCTCTGCAGGGAGCGGTCAGCGAGCACTGCCGCGCGCTGGCGGCGTGTGGCGCTCGCGTGGGGGAGGTAAGGACGCCCGCAGAGCTGGCAAAAATGGACGGGCTGGTGATGCCGGGAGGAGAGTCCACGACGCTGCGCCACCTGCTGCAAAACGGAGGGCTGTGGGAGCCACTACTGGTGTGGGAAAAGCCCATCCTGGGAACCTGCGCCGGCGCCATCCTGCTCGGCCACGGAAGCGAAACGCTCGGCCGGATGGCGATGGAACTGGACCGCAACGCCTACGGACGGCAGCAGGAATCGTTCGAGGGGGAGGTCGAGCTGGATGCGGGCGAGCCGTTTCCCGGCATTTTCATCAGGGCACCCGCTATCACCTCCACTGACGAGGGCTGCACCCCGATAGCATGGCACAACGGAAATATCGTGGGGGCGGTGCAGCCCCCGCACATGGCGCTCACGTTCCACCCCGAACTGACCGGCGACCGGCGGCTGCACCAGCGCTGGCTGGAGATGGTACCACGGTGACCGACCCGAAAGGCCGCCAGCGGCCGGGCTACGAGCGGCACGTATTCATCTGCGGACACGAGCGGCCGCCCGATGCCGCGCGCCCCTGCTGCTCCGCTCGCGGCAGCTTGGCAGTGCTGAAACAGATGAAGGCGGCGGCGCGCGAGGCGGGCCTGACGGGGGTGCGGGTGCAGAAGTCGGGCTGCCTCGATTTCTGCGAGAACGGCATCTCCTGCGTAGTCTACCCGGAAGGCGTGTGGTACCGCATCGCCGACCCGGAGCGCGACGTGCCGGAAATCGTCGAGCGGCACCTGCTCCAAGGGGAGGTCGTCGAGCGCTGCCTAATGAAGTTCTGATTTCTCGACGACCAATATTTAAAAGAATCTTTCCCAGCGAGGCAATGGTGCGCGGGGCAGTATTCGAAACTGCGAACCCCTGAGGGAGGAGGTCTTGAGCCTCCCGCGATTGGCCAGACTATGCGACCCGCGCCCTGCGGCCGAAGGTCGGGGGTATTTTAGCCGCGCGTCGCTGCCGGGGCATGGGCGTGCCGGAGTGGTGGGGCCGCGCCTGCGACGAACTGCGCGCGGGCGACCCGGTGCTGGCGGCGATTATCGACCGCTTCCCGGGCGAGCAGCTCGAGCCGCGCGCGGAGCCGTTCTTCACGCTCACGCGCGCGATTGCGGGACAGCAGATTTCGGTCCGGGCGGCGCAGACCGTCTGGGGCCGGCTCGAGGCGATTTGCGACGGGGCGGTCACCATCGAGGCGGTGCTCGCACGCAGCGTGGAGCAGCTGCGACTGGCGGGGCTATCGCAGCGCAAGGCGGAGTACATCCACGGGCTGGCGCGGGACCGGGAGGTGTGGGACATTGACTGGGTCCCACTCGACGACGAGGCGGCGATTGCGAGGCTCTGCCGGCTGCGCGGGGTGGGGCGCTGGACGGCGGAGATGTTCCTGATTTTCCACCTGCTGCGGCCCGACGTGCTGCCGCTGGACGACCTCGGACTGGTGGCAGGGATACGGCGCGCTTACGGCGACGGCCTCGAAATAGAGCAGTTGCGCGAAATCGGTGAGGTGTGGCGGCCATGGCGGTCGGTCGCGGCGTGGTACCTCTGGCGCTCGCTTGACCCTGAGCCGGTCGAGTACTAGGGCGTAGCGCCGTCGCGCGGCTGTGCCTTCGCGACGGCGCCGATGGTGTGACGCACCAGTCGTGCCGCAAGCGCAGCGGTGTTGCCGTTGTCGGCGGGCGGGCAGGTCTCGACGCAGTCGAAGCCGACCAGCCTGTCGCTCAGGAAGTTGAGCACCTGCAACACCTCGTAGGGCGTCATGCCGAACGGCTCCGGCGTCCCGACACCGGGGGCGAAGGCGGGGTCAATCGCGTCCATGTCAAGGCTCAGGTAGAGCGGCCCGCCGAGCGCCTCGACCACGTCCGAGAGGTGCTCGCGCAGCTCGGTCCAGCCCGTCTCGACGTAGCTGAGGCCATCCGCACGCGCCGCGTGCAGCTCCTCGCGCGAGAGCGAGCGCACGCCGATGACGCGCACCTTGTCGGGACCGATCACCTCGGAAACGCGTCGCGTGGTTGCGGCGTGCGACCACTTGGCGCCCTGATAGCCGTCGCGGTAATCGAGGTGCGCGTCGAGAATGACAATGCCCAGCTCCGGGTAGTGGTGCTTCAGCGCGGCGACCGCCGGCGGGGTGAGCGAATGCTCGCCGCCGAGGCCGACCGGAAACTTGCCGGCGGCGCCGATGCGGCCAACGATTTCCTCGATAGCGCTGTTATTGGCCGCCTGGTCCATGGCCACCTCAACATCGCCCCAGTCATGCGCTGGAACGTCGCGCAGGTCGAGACCGAGCTCGTTGAGCCACGACTCGAAGTTGTGGCTGTGGAACCTGATCGCCTCAGGACCGTCGGCGGCACCCTTGCGAAAGCAGGCGGTGCCGTCGAAAGGGTAGCCCCAGATTACGAAACGCGCGTCGTCGAAAGCCGCTTCAGCGTCGGCAAAAAACTCAGGCACGCGTGACCAGCCGCCGCCCCATCGCCTGCAGGAAGCGGATTTCGCTGCCGGGCTCGAGGCTGCCCCGGAATTCCTCGGGGATATCACTCATCGGGATAGTGAAGGTTTCCCAGGTTTCCAGATCCATGAACTGCACCTCGGCACCCATGTGCGCCAGCACCTGCCCCTTGCGGTTGTCCACCTGCGGCACGTGCAGCTTGTGCTTCACGGGGTGAACCAGCGACCGCTTGGTGCCGTCGAAAATTCCGACTGCGACGATGCGTGCCTTGGCTTCACCGTGCTTGCCGGGCTTGGAGGTGGTGTACTCGACAATCCGGCACGGGGCGTCATCGACGAGGATGTAGCGGCCTACCTTGAGCGACCGGATTTCCTGAATAGTGGTGGTCATGGTTGCGTTTCGCTGGCGAGGGAGCTAGTCCTCGCGCAGCAGTCCGGCAGTGCGGAGCTCGTGCTTTATGTTGCGGACGGCGTTCTTGATGTCGTTGACTTCACGGGCGCCGACACAGACCATCTTGCCGCTGCCGAAGAGCAACAGCACGACCTTCGGGTCATCCATGCGGTAGACCAGTCCCGGGAACGCCTCGGGCTCGTATTCGACGTTCTCGAAGCCGAGCGACATCGCAATCTGGATCAGGTTGAGCGTCGACTCCAGATTAGTGGTGGCGACGATATTCTGGATAACGATATCCGGCTCGTCCTTGACCGGCATCTTCAGGACGCGCAGCTCGTCAACCACCTTGTTGATGGCGACGTGCACGTCCGGAATCGAGCGCGCGCCGGTGCAAACCACCTTTCCGCTACGGAAGATGAGCACCGCCGTCTTCGGCTCGGCGAGCTTGTAGATCAGGCCCGGGAACCGGTCCTGATCATATTCGGCACCTTCGAGCTGGAAGGCGATGTCCTGCAACATCAGTTCCTTGCCAATCGAGGCGCTGGCCACGACGTTGACTACTGTTATTTCTGCCATGGTAAAACCCCTGAGGACCGCCTATTTAAGTCATCTATATAAAGCTTAAATACATTTCAGCACGCGCCCAGAATCGGTTCCGCGACCTTTTTAGCGCACCCTGCGTGGCGCCGCCGGCGGGGCCCGTAGGGTAGCTTGGTCAATCCTTCGGCGTTCGGGACGCCGGTACTCCAGTTCAAATCTGGGCGGGCCCACCATTTCGCTGCGGCGAGCCGCTCAGAGCGGTTCGCCCGCTTCGAAAAGTGTCTCGAAAATCTGCCCCGAGAGCCGCGCCAGCTCCTCGTGGTGCAGCCAGAGCCCGAGCAGGTGCGTCGTCGATTCCGGCTTCTCGAGCCCGCCAATAAGCAGCTCGGCCTGGTCGATAATGAACATCCCCGCAGCGGGGGTCGCGGCGCGGCGGATTTCGTACTTGCCGGGGAGCCGCGCCAGGTCAAGCGGCGCCTCGCCCAGCGGGAAAAGCAGCCGCACACGGACACCAGCACGCGAGCCGCTCGCGAGCGCGCGGCAGAGCGAGTCGGGGATGGCGGAGGGCAGGAAGGCGGCGATGCCGTCGATGCTCTCGGTCGCGCGCAAGCACATCTCCTCGACCTGCTGGAAGACGCCCATGTCGCGCACCGTCACCGACTCGGTGTAGCTGCGCTCCTGCGTCTCGTAGAGCGGAATCAGCGTCTCCTCGGCGGCGGCGCACGCCGCTTCGACTTCGCGCAGCCGCAGCTCGGCCAGCCGACGCGGGTTCTCGGGGGCGTAGGTGCGGGGGTGCTCCAAGACCTGATGCGCTGCGCCACGTGCGGCGAGGTTGTCCAGGATGCCGTAAATCCGGGCGCGCGAGAAGGCGCAGCCACGGCTGATGTCCCCGACACTGGCTTCGCCAGCCCGGAGCAACAGCCGGTACACCTCCGCCTCGCCCTCGGAAAGCCCCAGCGTGTGGAGCACGGCATCCGGACGGTGTGGTGTGGTGTCCACGCTCCCGGGAAAGGGTTCTACTATATAAATGTTTTACTTTATTAAACTATTATATACAGGGAATACTGGGGGTGAATGAGCGAAGCGGTGATTGCCGGCTACGTCCGTTCCCCCTTCACCCCGGCGCGCAAGGGCGCGCTGGCGAAAGTGCGACCCGACGAACTGATGGCGCAGGCGGTGCACGGGCTGCTCGAGCGGAGCGGCGTCGACCCGGGCGGGCTGGAGGACCTGATAATCGGCTGCGCGTTCCCGGAAGGCGAGCAGGGGCTCAACGTAGCGCGCATCGTCGGCTTCCTCGCCGACTTGCCGCCGTCAGTAGCGGGGACGACGGTGAACCGCTTTTGCGGGTCGTCGATGCAGGCTATCCACATGGCGGCCGGCGCAATCGCGACCGGCGCGGGCGAGGCGTTCGTCTGCGGCGGGGTCGAGTCGATGTCGCGGGTGCCGATGATGGGGTTCAACCCGCTGCCGCACCCCGGGCTCTGCGAGCGCGCGCCCGAAGTCTACATCAACATGGGGCTGACCGCCGAGAACCTGGCGCGCAAGTACGATATTTCGCGCGAAGCGCAGGAGGCGTTCGCGCTCGAGTCGCAGCAGCGCGCGGTGCGCGCTGCGGGCGACGGCAGTTTTTCCGACGAAATCGTGCCCATCGAGAACGGGGGCGACCCGGTCGCCGCCGACGGCTGCCCGCGACCCGATTCCAGCCTGAAGGCGCTGGCGGGGCTGAAACCCGCCTTCGACGCCGAAGGCAGCGTCACGGCGGGCACTTCGTCGCCGCTGACCGACGGCGCAGCGGCGGTGCTGGTGACTTCGGCCGACTACGCCAGACGCCACAAACTGACTGTCATGGCACGCATCTGCGCCACCGCCGTCTCGGGCTGCGCGCCCGAAATCATGGGCATCGGCCCCGTCGAGGCGACCCGCAAGGCACTCGACCGTGCCGGGCTGGAGCTGGGGCAGATGGACCTGGTCGAACTCAACGAGGCGTTCGCGGCGCAGTCGCTTGCGGTGCTGGACGAACTGGGGCTGTCGCACGACCGCGTCAATCTGGACGGCGGCGCGATTGCGCTGGGCCACCCACTGGGGGCGAGCGGCGCGCGCATCACCGGCAAGGCGGCCGCGCTGCTCCAGCGCGAAGGCGGAAAGTACGCGCTGGCGACGATGTGCATCGGCGGCGGGCAGGGCATCGCGACGGTGCTAGAGGCAGCGTGATGGAGCGCGCGGCGGTCATCGGCTCGGGCGTCATGGGCGCCGGCATCGCGGCACATCTGGCGAACGCCGGGGTCAGCGTGGAATTGCTCGACATTGTCCCGAAAGGCGCCAAGGACCGCAATGTGCTGGCGCGCGGCGCGATTGCGCGGCTGCCCCGGACGAAACCGGCGCCGCTGATGCATGCGGATTTTGCCGAGCGCATCCGGCCCGGCAACCTGGAAGACCATCTCGAACGGGTCGCGGAAGCGGACTGGATTGTCGAAGTAGTTCTCGAAGATTTGGATATAAAGCAGAATGTGTTCAAGCAGCTCGAAAAAGTCCGCAAGGACGGCAGTATCATTAGTTCCAACACTTCAACCATTCCGCGCGCGCAACTCGTTGCCGGGATGGGGAATCGCTTCGAGCGCGATTTTCTGGTAACTCACTTCTTCAACCCGCCGCGCTACCTGCGACTGCTCGAAATCGTGCCGTCACCGACTATGGAGCCGGAGCGGCTTGCCGCCTTCCGGGACTTCACCGACCGGCGGCTCGGCAAGGGGGTCGTGGTTTGCAACGACACGCCGGGATTCATCGGTAACCGCATCGGCGTCTACTGGATGCAGTGCGCCATCAACGCCGCGGTCGAGATGGGGCTGAGCGTAGAGGAGGCGGACGCCGTAATGGGTCGCCCGATAGGCGTGCCGAAGACCGCGGTGTTCGGACTGCTCGACCTGGTGGGGCTGGATCTGGTGCCGCACATCGCCGAAAGCATGCTGGCGACGCTGCCCGCCGAGGACGATTACCGGCGCGTCGTCGCCGAAGCCGAAGCTAACGGCATCGCCGCCACCCTTGAGGAGATGATTGCGGCCGGCTATACCGGCCGCAAGGGGAAGGGAGGCTTCTACCGGCTCAACCGCGACGGCGGGAAGAAAGTGAAGGAGGCGCGCAGCCTGAAGACGGGCGAATACGCGCCCGCCAGCCGCCGTGTTGCGCTCGAGTCGCCCAAGGCGGCGAAGCGGGGGCTGCGGGCGCTGGTTGAATATCCCGACCGCGGCGGCGAATACGCGTGGAAAGTGCTGTCGCAGACGCTCGCCTACACGGCGTCGCTGCTGCCCGAAATTGCCGCCGCGCCGGCCGACGTTGATGCGGCGATGCGGCTCGGCTACGGCTGGAAGCGCGGGCCGTTCGAAATGCTCGACGCGCTCGGCGTGGATTGGTTCTGTGAGCGGCTCGCCGCGGATGGCCTTGCGGTGCCGCCACTGCTGGCGCACGGCAAGCCGCTCTACGACGGCGATACGCAACTACTGGCCGACGGCAGCTACATCGCCGTCCCGCGTGACGACGACGTTCTGCGCGTGGCCGACCTGCGCCGGGCGGGCGAGCCGCTGGCGCGCAACGCTTCGGCTTCGCTATGGGACGCGGGCGACGGAATCGTACTGCTCGAATTCCATAGTAAGATGAACGCGATTGACCCGCTCGGGCTGGAGATGGTCGCCGAGGCGGTCGAAGTCGTGGAGGAGGGCGACTTCGTGGGTCTGGTGGTCGGCAACGATGGTGAACATTTCTCGGCCGGCGCCAATATCGGGCTGGCGCTCTTCGTCGCCAACGTCGGCGCGTGGGACGAAATCGGAAAGATGATTAGCGGCGGGCAACTCGCGTTCATGACGCTAAAGCACTCCAGCTTCCCGGTCGTCGGCGCGCCGAGCGGGCTCGCCATCGGTGGCGGCTGCGAGGTGCTGCTGGCGTGCGACGCGATTCAGGCGCACTCCGAGACCTACACCGGGCTGGTCGAGGTCGGCGTAGGGCTGGTCCCTGCGTGGGGCGGTTGCAAGGAGATGCTGCGTCGCTGGGCCGCGGCGGGACCGCACGGGCCAATGGCGCCGGTAACGAAGATATTCGAGAACGTCGGCACCGCCAAGGTCGCAACGAGCGCGTTTGAAGCGCGCGACATGCAAATCCTGCGCGGCGGCGACGAAATCACGATGAACCGCGACCGCGTGCTGGCTGACGCCAAGGCGCGCTGCCTGAAAATGGTCGACGGCTACGAGCCACCCGAAATGGCAGCGCATCGCCTGCCGGGGGCGTCAGGCCGCGCGGGGCTCGAGATGGCGGTCGCCGACCTGCTCCGGGCGGGCAAGGCGACGCCGCACGACGAGGTCGTCACGGGGCAGCTCGCCATCGTGCTGAGCGGCGGCGACACCGACCCCACCGAGGAGCTGGACGATTCAGATATCCTTGATTTGGAGCGCGAAGCGTTCATGACGCTGGTGCGCCTGCCGCCAACGCTGGCGCGGATTGAGCACATGCTCACGACGGGGAAACCGCTGAGGAACTGAAATGAAATACCGCGTTCCAAAACGGGATTTCGAGTTCGTGATGCGGGAGGTGATTCAGGTCGAGCAGCTGACTGAATACGAGGGGTACAAAGAGGCGACCTGGGAAATGGTGCAGATGATTATGGACCAGGTGGCTGAAATCGCCGAGGATATCTGGGTCCCGAGCAACAAAATTGGCGACGAGGTCGGCGCCAAGTTCAAGGATGGCGAGGTGACCCTGCCACCCGAGTTCCACGAGGCAATCAACGCGATTCGCGATACTGGGCTGGTGACGCTCTTCGCGCACCCAGAATACGGCGGAATGGGGTTCCCGACCGCCTTCGAGGTGCTGGGCGACGAAGTGATGTGCGCAACCAACATGGCGCTGGCGACGATGACCGGGCTTACCAAGGGCGCCTACCGCTGCATCCATGAATATGGCGACGAAGAAATGAAGTCGCTATACCTGCCGAAGATGGTCAGCGGTGAGTGGTTCGGGACTATGTGCCTTACGGAAGCGCATTGCGGGACCGACCTGGGACTGCTGCGGACAAAGGCGAACCCCGACGGAGAGGGGAGCTACCGGCTCGACGGCGAGAAAATATTCATCACCGGCGGCGAGCACGACCTGACGCAGAACATCCTGCACCTGGTGCTGGCGCGGCTGCCCGGTGCGCCGAAGGGCGTCAAGGGCATTTCGCTCTTCCTGGTGCCCAAATTCATCCCCAACGCCGACGGAACGCTGGGCGAGCGCAACTCCATCCGGGCGCTCTCGATTGAGGAAAAGATGGGGTGCAAAGGTTCTCCGACGTGCGTTATCGCGCTCGAAGATGCGCGGGGCTGGTTGATTGGCGAGGAAAACCGCGGGCTGCGGGCAATGTTCGCGATGATGAACCACGAGCGGCTGGCGGTCGGCATGGAAGGGCTGGGAGTGGCTGAAATCGCCTACCAGAACGGGCTGGCGTACGCGCTGGACCGGCTTCAGGGGCGCGACCTAGGAGGGGCCCGGTATCCGGAACAGGAAGCGGACCCGCTGATTGTGCATCCCGACATCCGGCGGATGCTGCTACGCGCCAAGTCGCTCATCGAGGGAATGCGCTGCCTGGCGGTCTGGACCGGGATGTCAATTGACCGCTCGCTGAAAGACCCCGACGAAGCAGTACGCGAGGAGAACGGCGAGCTGGTCGAGCTGTTGACGCCGATTGTCAAGGCACTCTGCACCGACCTGGGGTGCGAAATCGCCAACGACATGCTGCAAATTTACGGCGGCCACGGCTACATCCGTGAGCATGGTATGGAGCAGCTGGTGCGCGACCTGCGGATTGCCCCCATCTGGGAAGGCGCCAACGGCATCCAGGCGCTCGACCTGGCGGGGCGCAAACTGCCGCGCGATATGGGGCGGCTGCTGCGCCGCTTCTTCCATCCTGCGCTGGAGTTCGTCGAGCAGCATCGTGACGACCCCGGGCTGAAGGAGTTCGTCGAGCCGTTTGCGAAAGGGCTGCGTGGACTTCAGAAGACCAGCATGTTCCTGGCCCAAAAGGGAATGGGAAACCCGCGC
This sequence comes from uncultured archaeon, assembly GCA_964389465.1. Lineage (GTDB taxonomy): Archaea > Thermoplasmatota > Poseidoniia > MGIII > CG-Epi1 > UBA8886. Next base: position 105,363 of record CAYMDK010000001.1, read on the forward strand.
GAAATCGGCGCCGGCGCGACCGACTACCTGCGGCAGTTCGGGCTGGTGGCGCTGGGCTACATGTGGCTGAAGATGCTGAAGGTCGCCTTCGGGAAACACGAAAGCGACGAGTTCTACGAATACAAGCTCACGACGGGACGCTACTTCTTCGAGCGTGTCTTTCCGGAAACAATCTCGCGTGCGGTCGCCATCGCATCCGGTGCTAAGACCATGATGGCGATGCCGGACGCCGGCTTTGCGGGCGACCACCGTTTCTCGGGCAACTAGTCGGCGACCAGCTTCCCGAGCGTATAGAACGGGTTGCCCGCCAGCCACTGCCCCCCGTCGGCGACCAGGCATTCGCCGGTCACGTAATCGCTCGCGGCGAGCCAGAGCACCTGCAATGCCATCTCGTCGGCGGTCGCGAGTCGCCCCTTCGGGATGGTGTCGGTAATCATCTGCTCCATCTCGGGCGCCGGGAACAGGTTGGCGCGGGCTCCTTCGGTCGGCACGACACCGGGGCAGAGCGCGTTGACGCGAATGCCGTGCGCCGCCCACTCGAGCGCCAGCGACCGCGTCAGGTTCAGCACTCCTGCCTTGGCGGCGCCCGAGTGCGCGACGAAGGGGGCAGCGCCCCAGGTGTAGTTGGCGACGACATTCACGACGCTGGCGTCGCGTCCCTTGCGCAGCAACGGGTGGCACGCCTGCGAGACGCGGAAAGTGCCGTCAAGCACGATGTCAACAACCGCACGCCAGGCGTTTTCGCTCATCTCGGCCACCGGCGCGAAGAAGTTCCCGGCGGCGTTGTTGACCAGTATGTCGAGCGCACCCCATTCCGATTCGAGCGTGGCGGCGAGCGCCGCCACGCTCTCGCTGTCACGGACGTCGACGACCTGCGTCAGCGCTTCCGCGCCGGTGGCCTTGGCAATGGCGGTCGCGCCCGCTGCGAGATGCTCGTCATTGCGTGACGCGATTGCGACCTGCGCGCCGTGCGCCGCAAAGGCAGTGGCGAACGCCAGCCCCATCCCGGTACCGCCGCCCGTCACGAGCACGCGCGCGTCGGCGAACAGGTCGTCGCGGAAGGGGGATTCGCCCACGCTAGCCCAGTCGGAGGGAGTTAATGAGCGTCCCGCGACAGCGCGCGCTCGACCCGTAGCGCACCGCGTACCGGGCCGGAGTAGGGGCGGCCGTGCAGGTAGTAGCTGAACAGCCCCAGCTCGAGCCGGCATTCGGCGCTGGCCCCGGCGGAGTCACTGGCGCGCACCCGCAAGGCGAGCGGCGCGTCCTGCACTTCGTGGCGCGGCTCGAGCCACATCTCTTCGTCATGCGAGTCGCCCGGCAGCAATTGGCTGACGGCGACGCGGTCGAGCCCGTGCGGCCGCAGCTCGCCGTGGTCGTAGAGCAGTCGCAATTCGAGCTGCGAGAGTGGCGCCGGGCCAGTGTTGGTGATGCGCTGCTCGACCAGCAGCTTTCCACGGGTATGGGCCACCCGGGCACTAACCAGCAGCGGACCTTCAGAACCGGTTTCCCAATCCATGCCGTCTACTCCAGCCGGGGAAACGGGCGGTCTGATATAATCCCTTCGCGGGCTGGGAGCACGATGGTCACGCTCGCCGACGTCCACGCTGCCGCGGCGCGGCTCGATGGCGTGGCGCTGCGGACGCCGGTCAGGACGTCCCCAGTACTGGACGAACTGGCGGGCCGCCAACTCGTCTTCAAGTGTGAAAACCTGCAGAAAGTGGGGGCGTTCAAGTTCCGTGGCGCGTGGAACGCGGTCGCGTCGCTCCCCGAAGGCGAAGCGGCGCGCGGGGTCTGCACCCATAGTAGCGGCAACCACGCGCAGGCACTGGCGCTCGCGGCACGGATGAGGGGCATCGCGGCGCATATCGTGATGCCCGCGAACGTCGCGCCGCTCAAACTGCGCGCGGTCGAAAGCTATGATGCAAAAATCACGCTCTGCGAGCCGACGCTGGCGGCGCGCGAAAGCGCACTGGCGAAAGTGCAACGCGAGACCGGCGCGGTGCTGGTTCACCCATACGATGACGCGCGCGTGATTGCCGGGCAGGGGACCGTCGCGCTGGAGCTGCTGGCGCAGGCCGAAGTGGACGCCATCATCACACCGATAGGCGGCGGCGGGCTGCTCTCGGGCACCTGCATCGCCGTGCGGGGCACCGCGCCCACGGTCGCGCTCTACGGCACCGAACCGACGGGCGCCGATGACGCAGCGCGGTCGCTGGCCGCCGGGAAGTTCATCCCGCAGACCGGACCCGACACCATCTGCGACGGCCTCCTGACGAGCCTCGGCGAGCTGACCTGGCCCATCCTGCGCGACCACCTTGCATCCATCATCACCGTCGACGACGATACGGTGCGGCGGGCGATGCGGCTGCTGCGGGACGAGCTGGGGCTGCTGGTCGAGCCGAGCGGCGCCATCGGCTTCGCGGCGACGCTCTCGCCCGGCTTCGCGAGCGACGCGCAGCGTGTCGGCGTCATCCTGACCGGCGGCAATGTCGATGCGGCGGAATTCTTCGGTGAGTGAACGGGGCATGGCGGGCCCGCGGGGATTCGAACCCCGGGTCTCCGGCTTAGAAGGCCGGCGCCTTTCCAGCTAGGCTACGGGCCCCACACGCCGGGAAGTGGGGCGGCTAAAGGGATTTGGCTGTAGCCGCCTGATACCTTCACCGGCGCTGTTTCTTTTAAATATCTATCGTCAGTGAATTCTGCTGCCGTTCTCCACCTGCTGGTCAGGCTGGAGAACGCTCACCATCTTGCCGCTCTCGGCGGCCAGCAACATCCCTTCCGACTCGACGCCGCGGAATTTGGCGCGTTGCAGGTTGACGAGCACCGCAATCTGTCGCCCCTGCAGCTCGTCGGCCTCGTAGATGCCGCGCAGGCCGGTGACGAGCCGGCGCGTGGGTCCGCCGAAATCGACCTCCAGCAGCCATAGTTTGTCGGCGTCCGGGTGCTTCTCCACTCCGACAACGGTGCCGACGCGGATATCCAGCTTCCTGAAGTCATCGAAGCTGATTTCTGGCTTTAGCTCTGGTAGCTCGTCTTGGGGCATTTCTTTCTCCAGGACCCGTTTCAGGTCCAGTTTTGCAAACAGCGGTTCGGGCCGCTGCAGGGTAAAATCATTCTCGCCGTCCAGCGCCGCCTCCCAGCCCGCCGCCTGCGGGGTTTCGGGCTGGCCAAGGTAGCGCCAGGCGGTTTCCCCCGTCCGGGGCAGGAACGGCGTCATCATGATTGAGAGCGAGCGGCAGACATTCAGGAAGCCGACCAGCTGCGCCTCGCACGCGTCGCGGTCCTCCTTCAGCAGCTTCCACGGCGCCGCCGCGTTGAGCGCGGCGTTGGTCGCTTGCGACAGCTCGAGCATCGCCGCCAGTCCGCGCTTGAACTTGCACGCCGCGAGCGCCGCGTCCATCTTCGCGTGCGCGGTTGCGACGCGGTCGCGCAACTCCGGCAGTGCGCACTCGTCGGCGTGTAGCCCGTCGGGGAAATTCTTCTGCGCGAAGGATACGACGCGGTGCAGCAGGTTGCCCAGATTGCCGATGAGCTCGGTGTTGACGCGCGTGACGTAATCCTCCCAGGAAAAACTGGCGTCCTTCTGTTCGGGCATGACTGCCGCCAGGTAGTAGCGCAGCGCCTCGGGGTCGTAGCGCTCCATGTAGTCCGGAATCCAGACCGCGTGGCGGCGCGACTTGGAGAACTGCGCCGAGTCGAGCAGCAGGTATTCGTTGGCCGGGACGTCGTGCGGCAATTTCAGCCCGCAGCCGAGCAGCATCGCTGGCCAGATGATGGTGTGGAACGGGATGTTGTCCTTGGCCATGAAGTAGCGGTGCTCCGCCTCGGGGTCGTCCCACCACTTGCGCCACGCCTCGTCGTCGCCCTGTAGCTGCGCCCAGTGGCGCGACGCCGAGTAGTAGCCCATCACCGCCTCGAACCAGACGTAGATGCGCTTGCTTTCGTAGCCATCGCGCGGGACCGGGATGCCCCACTCCAGGTCGCGCGTCACGGCGCGGTCCACAAGACCTTCCTCGAGCCAGTTGCGGGTGAATTTGAGCACGTTCGACTTCCAGTGCTCCTTGCCGTCGGAAAGCCACTCAAGCAGCTGCTCGCGGAACGCCGAGAGCCGGAAGAAGAGATGCTCGGTCTCGCGGAATTCGAGCGGCACGTCGGGGTTCAGCTTCGGGTGCGGGTCGATTAGTTCATCGGCGTCGAGCGTCTTGCCGCATTCATCGCACTGGTCACCGCGCGCGCCGGTCGACTTGCAGTGGGGGCAGGTACCCTCGACGTAGCGGTCGGGCAGGAACTGCCCCGCCTTCGGGTCATACGGTGCGGTGGTGGTGCGCGGCTCGATGAAGCCCGCTTCATCGAGCCGCCCGATGATTTCGTGCACCACCGCCTCGTGCTCCGGGGTATGCGTGTGGGTGAACAGGTCGAAGGAAATCCCCATCTGCTCGATGGAGTGGGAGTTGATTTCGTGGTAGCGCAGCGCGACCTCCTCCGGCGTGGCACCTTCCTGCTGCGCGGTGACCATGATGGGGGTGCCGTGCATGTCGCTGCCGCTGACCATCAGCACCCGGTTGCCCTTCAGCCGGTGGTAGCGCGCGAAGATGTCGGCCGGCAGGTAGCAGCCCGCCATGTGGCCCAGATGCAGCGGCCCGTTGGCATACGGCCACGCGACCGCGACGAGGATGTGCTTCACGGTGGCGCATCCCTCCCGATATAAATCAGCCACGGGCGCCGGCGATGGGGGCGACAGCGCTCTTATCCCCGCGCGGCTGCCCGACCGTGTTCCGCATCGAGCGCGACTATACCGTCGAGGCGGCGCGACGGCTGCCGCTGCTGCCCGCCGAGCACCCCTGCCACCGACTGCACGGCCACCGCTTCACGGTCACGCTCGCTATCGAGGGCGACGCCGCTAACGAGCAGCAGTGGGTCGCCGACTACTACGACGTCGATACCGCCTACGAAGCAGGAGTCGGCAGCCTGATTGACCATAATTACCTCAACGACGTCGCGGGGCTGGAAAACCCGACCACCGAAGTGCTGGCGCGCTGGGTCTTCGAGCGGCTGGAACCGGCGCTGCCGGGGCTGGTCGAAGTCATCGTCGCCGAGGAAAACGACACGCGCTGCGTCTACCGGCCCGGCTAGCCGCTGTCGCCGAGATACACGGCCAGCGCCGCCAGCGCCCGTCCGCGATGGCTGACCGCGTTCTTCTCCGCCAGCGGCAGCTCGGCGAAAGTCCGCTCGTCGCCTGCGGGGACGAAGACCGGGTCGTAGCCGAACCCGCCGTCGCCGCGCGGCGCGTGGGTGATGCGGCCGCGGCAACTGCCGCGGAACAGCCGGCGGGCGCCGTCGGGCAGCAGCAGACCGAGCACGCAGCGGAACTCGGCGCTGCGCTCCGCCCCGTCGCCGAGCAGTGCCAGCACGCCGGCCGGGCCGATGGTGTCGTAAGCGTAGCGGCTGTAGACTCCCGGAAAGCCGCCCAGCGCGTCGACGAAGAGCCCCGCGTCGTCGATGAGCAGCGCCTCGCCCGCGTGGCGCTGCGCCAGCCACTCCAGCCCGAATTCGACCACCGCCGCGAGCGTCGCCGCCTGCACCTCGGGATACTCCAGCGCGCGCTGCGCGACCGTGTGGCCCGCCGGCTCCAGCGCCGCCGCCAGCTCGCGCAGCTTGCCCGCGTTGGAGGTCACCAGTCCCAGCTCCATACCCCCGCAGCAGCGGCCGGTTTTAGCCGCTGCCCGTCGCCGCGCCGCCCGCCCGCGCCAGCCGAAACGCCGCCGCAGGCTCTTTAACGGGGGCAGCGTCGCGAACGTCGCGCGAGGATCGCATAGCCTGGCCATTGCGTCGGATTGCTAATCCGATGGGCTTGTCCCACGGGGGTTCAAATCCCCCTCCTCGCGCCACTTTTTTCCATCAGAACTGCATCACCAGCAGCAGCCCGCCATACCCGGCTGCCATCAGGAACGGCGTATCCCAGGTGTGCGGCGAGAACGCCTCGGCGAGCGTCATCGCCAGCGGGACGATGGCGAGCGCGAGCGCGAACTGCAGCCCACTGAATTGCGACGCGTGCAGCACAATGATCACAAGCCCGGTTGCAAGGATGAAGCCGCTGCCTTCGAGCGTCCGCACGTAGGTGCGGTCGGTGCCGAGCGCACGTGTGCGGTATTCGTGCCGGCCCCAGCGCACGCCAATCGGCTCCGCGAGGCCGTCGCCGACGGCGTTGATGAGCAGCGGAATCATGATTAGCTGCTCGAGTCCGATTTCGCCGAAATACCAGATTGCCGGCAGCATGACCGCGAAGCCGGCGACGAACTGGCTGAAAATCCAGACCAGCGTGTATGGCCGGTCTTCCGGCCGGTCGAACGCTTCGAACATCAGCTGGTAGGGCGGGATGCGGCTGCGAATCGGCTCCCAGAAAACCAGCAGCGAGAGCGTCACGATGGCGGAGCTGGCGAGCAGGTATTCGATGTCGGCAAAGGTCGCGACGTCGAGCTGCCGGTCAATCGCCACCGGCAGGAAGAATATCGCGACGTGGTTCAGCTTGCGCGTGTAGTTGACCCGCACGCCGCGCCGCGCCAGCCAGCCCGAGGCGAGCATGATGGTGAGTAGCGCGCCCGCCTTCAGCAGCGTCGATTCAACCTGGGATGACGAGAATTCCATGCGATACCGGGGCTGGTGGACCGGGCGAGATTTGAACTCGCGCCCTCCTCCATGCCAAGGAGGCGATCTTCCAGACTGATCTACCGGCCCACGCGGGCGGTCCACGAAGGGAGCGCTTTAAGGATTACCGCTTGCGCGCTTCAGTTTTGGGGGGAGAGCGGCCGGATAGTCCAGCCCACCAGCGCCACGCCGGCAAGCATGACCGCCAGCAGTTCCAGCCCCAACAGGCTCCCGAGCAGCAGCCCCAGCAGCGCCAGCAATGCGAGCAGCTGCTCGCGCTTCAGCGCCAGCGTGCGGGCAGTGGTCGCGATCCCCGCGAGGGCAGCCAGCGCGGGGAAGCTGGCCGCCCCCGCCAGCGCGCCGCCGGTTGCGAAGACCGGCGCCTGCGCCGTGACCGTTTCCTGCTGGAGTTCGTAGTAGCCGCTGACGTTGAACTGCTCGCTGTCGACCATCGTCACCTGCCAGCGATACTGGAACGTGCCGAACTCCGGCTCCGCCACCATGTGCCAGTCGCAGCCGACGCCGTCGGCTGCGACCGGTCCCGGCGACGGCTCCGCGGGCCATTCGGCGTCGTGGTCGTCGACGGGGCCGTTCAGCAGCAGCGTCGCCGCTAATACATCGTCGCACGCCCACGGAGTCGTAAGTGTTAGCCCGAGGCCGTCGTCAACCAGCCCTGAAACGGCGGCCGGCATCCAGTTCTCGAGCGCCATGTGCGCATCGGCGTCGCTGCGGCCCCAGACGAACTCGGCCACGCCGACGCCCGTAACCGTCGCGAATACTTCGAGCTCCAGCGTCGAGCCGGCGCTGGCGTTGAGCGCAAAGCGGTCCGACTGGAAGGGGATGTTGGTGACGAACGGCTCGTAGAGCTGTACCGGGTTGCCCTCACCGCCGGCAACCGTCGCGCCGTCAACCATGAAATTGACGCGTATCGAGACTTCACCGGCGCTGGTGGGGCCGGTGTACATTACGACCGTCAGCATCGTGTCGTTGATGGCAAGGTCGCTCGCCAGCGGAGGCGTCAGCCAGCTGCCGATGCGCTGCTCGCCACCACCAGCAATCAGCTCGCTGCCGTCCTGCGCCGCGGCGACGCCCTCGCGCAGCAGCCGTCCCGGGTCCTGGTCGTCGGAGAGCCACAGCATCAGCCCCGAAGTTTCGGGCGGCGGGTCGTGCGCCTGCGTCGCGGGGGTGAGCAGAAGCGAAAGCAGCAGCGCCGCCAGCAGCAGGCTCGGGAGCGTCCGGTTCACGGCCGGGCAGGAAATTGCAAACTATTAATCCCTTACTGCTGCCGGTTCTGTGCTTCACCACCTCACCCGCTGCGCTTCAATAATTCCGCTGCTGCTGCTCCTGCTGCTATCCCTCGTAAGCACCGGAGTATCCGCACACGGCGAGGCGGACGAGGAGGCCAGCGCGCTGGAAGAATTCCTCGCCTCGAGCAAGACACGCACCGCGACCGCCTTCCTGCACTCGGTCGGCGCCATCCTGCTCACGACCGGGCTGGTGGTGCTGCTGGTGATGCTGCGGCAGCCGTCGCTCGAGCTGGAGCCGAACACGCTGGTGGCGAACCGGCTGGTGCTGGCGGGCATCGCCATGAACCTGACTGGGGGGCTGATGCGGCTGTTCGAGCCGGGCCACCCCAGCCTGCTCGAGTTCATGGAAAATCGCTGGGTGACGATGCTGGCGACCAAGCACCTGCTGCTGCTGGTGACCTACGCCGCCTCGATTGTCGCCACCCGCAGCACGGTCGACCGCGAGCGCCGCCGGCTGGCGGTGCTGGTCGCCATTGGCGGGGTCATCGTCGTCTCGATTCTCGGCGCCGCGGCTGACGTCCTGACGCCGGGCGAAGATTGAGCAAGGTATAATCCCCCGGCAGCGCTGCCACACCGTGTTCGAAATCCGGCAGCGCGACGGGCTGGCGCGCATCGGCCGCCTGACGACTCCGCACGGCGAGCTCACGACGCCGACGCTGCTGCCGGTGGTCAACCCGCGCAAGCTGACGCTGGCGCCAGCCGAGATTCGCGACTGCGGGGCGACCGGGCTGATTACCAACTCGTACATAATTTCGCGCCACGACGAGCTGCGCGAGCCGGCGCTGGCTGACGGCGTCCACGCGCTGCTGGGGTGGGACGGTCCGCTGATGACCGACAGCGGCACCTTCCAGTCGCACGTCTACGGCGACATCGAGGTCGAGCCGCAGGTCATTGTCGAGTTCCAGCGCGATATCGGCAGCGACATTGGCACCGTGCTCGACGTCTTCACCGAGCCCGAAAGCGACATCGAACGCGCCGGGGCGGAGCTGGCGGAAACGCAGGCGCGCATCGCGGCGGCCGTCCCGCTCAAGGGTGAGATGCTGCTCGCCGCTACGGTGCAGGGCGGCAGCCACCCCGAATTGCGCGAGCGCGCTGCGGCGCAAGTCTCCACCGTCGAGGCGGACGTGCATCCCATCGGCGGTGTCGTGCCGCTGATGGAGCAATACCGCTACGCCGAGCTGGCGACGCTGGTGCTCGCCGCGAAGCGCGCGCTGGTGCCGTCACGGCCGGTGCACCTGTTCGGCTGCGGACATCCGTCGCTCTTCGCACTCGCGGCGCTGCTCGGCTGCGACCTGTTTGACAGCGCCAGCTACGCCAAGTTCGCCGCTGATGGGCGCATGATGTTCAGTTGGGGTACACGACGACTGGTAGAGATGCAGGAACTGCCATGCGCCTGCGCAGTCTGCTCCGCAACTACCGCCAATGAGCTGCAGGCGCTCCCCGACACCGAGCGCGAGCGTCAGCTCGCACGCCACAACCTGCTCGTCAGTTTTGCTGAGCTGCGGCGGGTGAGACAGGCGATTCGCGACGGCCTGCTGTGGGAGCTGGTCGTATCACGCGCTGCCGACCGCCCCGAAGTGGCCGACGCGCTCGTGGCGCTCGAGCCGCACGGCGACTGGCTCGAGCAGTGGGAGCCTGCCTTCCGGCCGCGGCAGCCGACCGCGAAGCGGGAGTCGCTCCTGCGGCTCGCGCGCAGCAGGCTCACCCGCACGGCCAGCGGCGGCCCTGCCTTCGAGCATCCGCTCTTCGGCGGCGTCCCCGAAACGCTGGTGGACACGGCGCCGCTGCGGCCGCTCGGCAACGTGCGCCAGCGCGACTGGACCGCCGCACGGGTGCATGCCATCGCCAGCTACCAGTTCGGTAGCGCTGCAGCCGACGCACTAATGGATGGTGATGTAGAGCTGGTTACCAGCCGTAATACCGGACGATTACGCAACGTACTGGTTGACGGTGAGCATCGTTTGTCGCTGAGTGCACGTCACGGGCTTTTCACACTCCGGGCAGCTGGTGCATGTGTAATCCACGCCACCTGCGCAGCACCGCAGCACCGGGTGGTGGTCCACGCGGACTCTGCTGAGTTCAACCGGCAGGGGCGAAACGCCTTCTGCAAGTTTGTCCTTGAATGTGACCCGGAACTGCACTGCCAGGACGAGTGCCTGATTGTTACTGAAAGTGATGAGCTGGTCGCAGTAGGGAAACTAAAAACGGCGCCTGTCGAGATTGCATTGGGTCAGCAGGGACTGGCGGTCAAGGTGCGCGAAGCCGTTTAAAGCAGGAAAGATAAGTCAGAACAGGAGCTGACATGCAGAAAATTAACAGGCGCCAGACATTCGTTGTATTCACTGTAGTTCTTGTTCTTTCGATGACCGTTTACAGTAACGGTCATTTCCGGGACCTTTTCTCATATTATGAGCATGCTGGAGATAAAGCGTATGACCTGAATGATGACGGATGGACTGTGGATTTAGATGCCTCTTTCGAGATGGTTGATAAATTCGATTTGATGCTGGAAAATATAGATGAGTATGAATACCCGGCGAATAGTGTAATTGTTGTCAACCAGGGGACCATCGTTCGGGAGAGATACTACAATGATTTCAGTTACAGTACGCAATTCAACACTTATTCGGTCACCAAGAGTTTCACTTCAGTATTGGTGGGAATCGCGATAGACCAGGGAATCATTGGCAGCGTTGACGATCCCGTTGTTAGTTATTTTCCGAACACGACCTTTGATGAGAATTCTCCTGAAAAACAGAGCGTTACGATTAAACACATTTTGACCATGACGTCTGGATTTGACTATGGTGTAGACCCTACGTTTGCACCTCCAGTAGATGGGTCAATGGCTATGCACGTCCTCAATAGCCCTGTAAATCGTGAACCAGGTACATCATGGGTCTACGACTCGCAAGCACCGTCTATACTCACCAGAATTATTGAGATTCAATCAAATATGTCATTGATAGATTTTGCCAATGAATCCCTATTCGGCCCCCTGGGGATTCAGGAAGTATCATGGGGTACGGATGACTCGGGGCTGGCATACGGCGGCTTTGGGTTGTATCTAACCTCCAGGGAGATGGCGAAGTTTGGCCAATTATTCCTACAGGAAGGGATGTGGAATGGCAAACAGATTATATCGAAGGAATGGGTTCAGGAATCAACATTGGACCAGATGCCGGCCAATGTCCAATTTGTTTATTCAGTAAGACCTTCAGGAGGGTATGGCTATCTGTGGTGGACCTATGACGGGTTTTACACTGCATCAGGCTTGCACGGGCAACGGATAATAGTCAATCCCGGTAACGAATACGTTGTGGTCTTCACTTCGCTTGACGTGACGCAAGAGGGGGCCGATAACCTTCATAAGTCCTTGCTTGAGGAGGATTTTGTAGGTTGGGAAAAGCCGATGACGGATTTTTACAAGAGGTCTGCGCCTTACCTGATTTTGCTTCTTCTGTTTTTCGCAACAATCAATTTAGCTCTTCTAAAGTACGGAATCAACCAAAGGATATCCTCTAAGGGCAAAGACCAGGACATTGTCCTGACCTCTTTGGGATTGTCGGCCTACCCTGTCTTTGTGGGTTTTCTGGCAACCCTTTCAATCGTATTCGTAGCGCTAGACCTCTTTTTTGCCGGTTCGAGAGGAATCTTGTTCCCAAAGTTCCAATGGCTAACGTGGATAATGCTGATTATGCTCACGGGTTCAATAGTTGTCTTGGACGGTGCGTGGTTGAAATATAGACATAGTGCAGATCTTGCAGGATTGTCAAAAATTATTGTTCCCAAGTCAATTTTCTTTGTAATATTGACCGTGGTTCTGTTCTTCAGTGTATATCTGAGGATGGTTGCTGATTTTTCGGCTTAGTAAACCCCCTTTTCGTTCCAGACAATACTTACTATTGTTTTTGTAAAACTTAAAAACAACTGTGGCCTGCGTTGGATAATGACTCTGGAAGGTCTGATAGGCTCCTTGGAGGATTTGAGCGAATTCAATCTAGAAGGTGTCTATGAAGCTGTTTCAAGAACCGCCGTGGGATTCAAGGACCTTGAGAAATGGATAGATTACGACTATCCCGTCTCTGACTCATATGGTCGGAAAATGGTGCATGATGGTGGTTTTTTCGAAGTGATGGTTATGTGCTGGAAACCCGGAGATTATAGTGCTATACACGATCATGGGGAAGCTGAGTTTGGTGTGGTCAAGGTTTTTGGAGATACCGAACACGCCGCATTCAAAATAGTGAATCAGAAACTTATCACTCTCGGGCGTACTATCATTGAAGCAGGAACAACGCTGGAAGTGGCTCCAGCATTGATTCATCAAATGGGAAATCCGGGAGATAGGAATTTCTTCAGTTTGCACATCTATGTGAATCAGGCCACTGAAGGTGGAATTACGAGAGATTCCAGAATTTATGATTATAGCCGAAACGCGATATTACGTGTTGATGGAGGGGCTTTCTATCTCCTGCCAGAAAGCGAGATTAAAGCCAGAGAGCCTCTCCCAGAAGCTGATTCCAGCACCAGGCAACGGGACCTGAAGGAAGCCGGAAAGCGCGCGAAAGCTATGAAATGCGGGCCGGAGTACAAACGAATCCTGAATGAGGCGCCTCCAACTCTGGTCGAACCTCCATTAATCCAGTAAAGTGGCGCCAGGAGAGTGTTCCGAACGAACCTTTTGAGAAAAGGTTCATCAAAATCGTGAGTTCGGAATCACTATCGGAGCGCCATGCGCCGTCCACGACGCATGGCGCCAGGAGAGGGATTCGAACCCCCGTGGGGAGACCCCAGTGGTTTTCGAGACCACCGCCCTACCGGACTAGGCGATCCTGGCGCGCAGGCGCCATTGTGGCGGGATGATAAGCATTAAGCCAGAGGCGGCGGCGGCAATTGACTGCCGCCGCCAACCGTTAATCCCGTCCACCGCTGGCTGCGCGTGATGCGACGCGTGACCGTCGGCGGCGAGGAGCGCGAGGTCGAGCTACCAGAGGGGGCGACCGCAGGCGAGCTGGTCGCGGCGCTGGGGCTGCACCCGGACGGCGTGCTGGTGCTCGCCGAGGGGGAGCCGCTGCGGCCGGTGGCGCTCAATTCATCGCTGCCGGAAGGGGACATACGGGTCGTGCTGGTCGCCTCGGGCGGCTGAAGGCAAGGATTAAACGCTCGGAAGGGGTGCGGGGGCGAATGTCCAGCGAGGAGCAGCTGCCGGAAACCGAATCGCCCGCCCCGGTCGACCCCGAGGCGCAGGCGCCGCTGCCGGGGCATGAGCTGGGTGAGCGCCCGATTGCGTGGCGCTCGCGGCAGGAGGAAGTGCTGGTCAAGGTCAGCCGGCGCGAGAAGGATGAAATTGACTTCGTCATCGACGCATTCTGGATATTCGTCGCGCGTGTCCGCTCCGCCTCGCGGCCGCTGCTGGCGCTGGGGCTGCTGTTAATCCTGCTCGGCGTCAGCCTCGCGGGCTGGCCGCAGGCTGCCCTCGGGCAGGACCGCAGCGGCTACTGGTATGTCACCGCAGTCGACCATGGCAGTCTGGCGCGCTACACCACCGACGGCGACTATCCCGACTTCGCACCCGGCGACACTTTCCTGCTGCAGGGCAACATCGAGTCCATCGAGTATTACGCCCCGCTCGAGGAGGCGAGCTGGCCGCAGCTGGTCCCGGCTCCGCAGGCGGCCGACGGGACACTGCTGGCGAACGGGTCGCTCGAATCACTCTTCGGCCAGTCCTCGAGTGCAGCGGCCAACTACTCGAGCGCACGGCTGGTGCGGCAGCAGTATTTCAGCAACCTTTCGGTCAGCGGATTCCTGTTCAACGAGGTCGATTTCGAGGATATTGTCTTCGAGAACGTCGTCTTCGAGTCCGGCTTCTTTATCAACTGCGACTTCGAGCGCGTCGCGTTCCATAACGTCACGATTCGCGGTTCAGTGCTCTCACACGTCGTGCTCTCTGAAGTCTTGTTACAGAACTCGGTCCTCGAAGAGGCGCGACTGGAGCATACCGCCGTGGACCAGATGGTGGTTCGCAGCACGGTCTGGGAAAACACCGTCAGTCTCCAGAGCAGCCTGCGCGGAATCAAGTTCGACCACGCGCAGCTGAATAACGGCAGCTTCCAGAAATCGCAGCTGGATGTAGTGCTGTTCCAGCAGACCCACGTCACCAATTTCACGCTGCTCAACACGCCGGTCACCAACGTCGTCGACGGCGATGACCTCGACTACACCTACATTGTCCTCCGCGGCACCACGGTCCGCGCGACGGGGAATCTGGAGCAACGGCTGCCGGTTGGCGCCTCAATCTACATGGACGTCACGGTCGTCGCTGAAGGTGGCGGGGCCGGGTCGGTAGCCAACTCGAGCTGGGTTGCCGGCAACGTGACAGGGGATGGCTTCACGACGCCTTTCGGCGAGCAGCCGGTCAACCTCAGCCGCGAGCTGCTGGTGGTTGCGCCCGAAGTGGTGCGGCCCACCTTCTGGTGGTCGGTTGGCTTCAACTCGTTCGTGCTGGCGGGCGCGATGCTGCTGGTCTACGCTGTTGGTGGCCATGCGGTAATCCTGGCGGTTACACGCTTCAGCTCGCCACTGCTCGCCACCATGGGAGGATTCCTGCTGCTTTTCCTTGCTATCCCCACCCGCGACTTCCTGCTGGTTTCGCAGCTGATGCTGCTCTATTTCGTCCCACCGCTCGGCAAGGGGACCGTCATCCCGCTCGGGATTGCGGCCGGAATCAATCCGTGGGTGCTGGCGCTGGCGACCGCCTTCGTTGACATCATGGTCGGAGTTTTCCTGGCGTGGAACTTCGACCTTGCGCGCAAAATTCCCTTCGTCGGCGGCGGTATCCGGCGAGTGCAGGCGAAGGGTAGCGAAATCATGGCGGCACAGCCGTGGATTGAGCGGCTGGCGTTCGCCGGCATTCTGCTCTTCGTGATGTTCCCGTTCCAGGGCTCCGGCTCGGTTGGCGGCACCCTGCTCGGCCGCTCGATGTCGATGACCCCTTACCGCATCCTCTCGGCCGTGGCGATTGGCGGCATCCTCGGGTCTTTCATAATCTCCGCCTCAATTGTCTTCGGCCTCGGCCTCGTCGGACAGATGGGGGCCTACGGTTTACTGATTGCACTGGTGGTGGCGCTGATTATCGTCACCCTCTGGTACACCTTCCGCCACTGGGACGAGCTGAGTCTCGACGAGTTCCAGGAAGTACTGGGGCTCCACCGCGAAGGCCTCATCGGCGCCCCGGTCGGCGCCGCGGCCGACCTGGCGGGCGCGGCGACCCTCGGTGTCTTTCGCGCCGTCGAGGGGACGGGGCAGGCAATCTCGAAGACCACCGCAACTGTGCTCGATACATTCCTGCCCGAGAGCGAGCGGAAGCAGCCGCCCGCCGACAAAACTAAGGGCGACGACGATGCGGAGGACGAGGAGTGACGCACGCGCTGGTCACCGGCGGCGCCGGCTTCATCGGCTCGCACCTGGTCGACGCACTGGTCGCGCGGGGCGACCGCGTCAGCGTGCTCGACAACCTTTCGTCGGGGAGCCTCGACTTCCTCACCGGCGTGCGCGACTCCATCGAGTTCCACGAGCTGGACCTGCTTGACGAGGATTTCGACGCGCTGCTCGACGGAGTGGACATCGTCTGGCACCTCTCGGCCAACCCCGAAGTGCGCACCGGCATCGACGCGCCGGAAGTCATGTTCCGGCAGAACGTCGACGCGACGCGTTGCGTGCTGGCGGCGATGGCGCGCTGTAGCGTGCGCGACATCGTTTTCACCTCGACCTCGACCGTCTATGGCGAGGCGAGCGTTGTGCCGACCCCCGAGGATTACGCGCCACTGGCACCCATCTCGGCCTACGGCCAGAGTAAGCTCGAGGCGGAGCGGCTCATCGAGCGCTTCTGCGAGGAGGAGAGCGGGCGCGCCGTCTCGTTCCGCTTCGCCAACTGCGTCGGCCCGCGCAGCAACCACGGCGTCACCTTCGATTTCTTCCACAAGCTGCGTGCCGATTCCGCGGCGCTGGAAATCCTCGGCGACGGCCAGCAGTTCAAGTCCTACTTCCACGTCGCCGACTGCATTTCGGGAATGCTCGCCGTCGCGCCCGCCGAAGCGTGCCCCGACGGCGGCTTCGCCGCGCTCAACGTCGGCTCGTTGGACGGCATCGACGTCGTCATGGTCGCCGACGCGGTCTGCGAGGCGCTCGGCCTCGACAGGGTCGAGTACAGCTTCACCGGCGGCGTCGACGGCGGGCGCGGCTGGGAGGGCGACGTGAAGCGGATGCTGCTGGCGGTCGAGCGGCTGCGCGAATTCGGCTGGGCGCCGCAGTTCGGCAGCCGCGCTGCCATCCTCGACACGGCGCGCTGGCTCGACGAAAACTATTAAGGTGAAAGCCCGCAGCCGGGCCGGCGCTCCCGTGGTGTAGTCCGGCCCATCATCTCGGCCTCTCGAGCCGAACACCCGGGTTCGAATCCCGGCGGGAGCACCATTTGGCTCGGGCTAGTCCGTTCTTGAAAGCCTATCAGAAATAAAGTCAATTACCTTTTGCAGATTTTTTTCGTTATCAAAATCCTCGACCTCAGCCCCGACACGGACAGACTCAGTCAGTAGTGGCAGACACCGTGTCAGTTCGTCAACTATTGTGACATGGGCAGTTTGAGCTGTTCTTGAAAGAGGGTTTAGATCAATAGTAATCACCTGCTTTCCCATATCCACCAGAGCTCGACAACGGTCTCCATCCTCAAGTGGAACAAGAACGACATCAGCCGAACCTATTCCGTCTGAACAGCATTTTGCCCTTTCAGACGTTAATCCAGGGATATTAGCATCATCGTTCTCCCCAAGTGCCTTTACCCCGGCATCACCCATCATCCTAGTCAAGGCTGCAACCCGTTCCGGAGTTCGGTGGAACAGGTTTATTTCGACTTTGGCGCCACTTACCTCGGAAAGATGTGCAATTTCTCTGGCTGCCAGCGCGACAACATTCCCGTTAACCGAAATAACTGGATTGGTGGCACCAACCATCATGGATGCGGCGGCCCTGATTGCATCCATCGCGGGCGGACAGGTTTGTTCACCTAACAGGTAATCGAACGCCTCGCCTCTCCCATGGGCAATCAACCCCTGCCTGGCGACGGCATCAGCAGCTTCTACCAACTTCTCACGGGCCATGAGGGATTTGTATCTCGGGTGGTCTTCCGGGGGCAGGGTCACGTGACTAGTCCCACTCAAACTCATCCTCGTCGTCGCCGCCACTTCCTCGCATTCTCCTGAGCAAGACAGCGATTCCTCCAACCGCAGCTATTGCAGGTATTGAATAGAACCATGGATTCAAGCCCTCCTCCACTTTTACTTCAGGAGCTGAGGATACAGAAACCATAACGCCTTGTGACGTTTCACCAGCAGAGACGGTGATGGTATGGTCGCCGCTTGTCGCTATCCAGTCGAATTGCGAGAAGCCGTCAGCACCTGCAACCAAATCAACCAAGGCCGTTGAGGCTACCTCGCCATCCACACTCCATGTCAGTTCTGCAATTCCATCAAGGCCCCCTGCGTTACTTACTATCACGAAGAAAGGCACGTTGTCACCCTCACTCAGATCTGGGGGAATAACTTGAATCGAGGCCAGTATCACTGAGAATTCTGGATGCACGATAGACACGCTTACATTTCTCCATGTAGTGGCCCGCCCATCACTGGCGCTTATGGCGAGGTAGTAATCACCTTCATCCAATGCACTGGTGTCCCAGAACAAGCTACCGGATGGTGCCAAACCTGAAGAAATCGTGGTAAAACCCGTGTTCGAGGAATGCCTGAAAAGAATGTCTATTTCGAGGAGATCGCCGTCCGCATCCGCCACTGACCATTGCACATCCACGCCATCGTCAATAAGGCCGAAGGGAGCTGGTGAATAGATGAAAATTTCAGGGGCGTTGTTCGGTTGTGTATGATTGATTTCAAGAGTATAATCACTACAGTCTTCACTCCCCAAATTACCGTCACTGACCGTTCCGCATACAAACCATTCACCGTCACCAATCTGGGAAGTGTCCCATTGGTATTCTCCGTTGTTTGCAAGGCCCGTTTCTATGGTAACAGCGTCATCCAGATTCTCCGTCATGGAGTAGTAGAGAAGGCCAATCACCAATTCGTCACTATCTGGGTCGGTGGCCTGCCATCGAATTACGTAGCTATCATCGGCGATGTCGCCCTGTGAACTAGGTGTATTGATGGTGATTTCTGGTGAATCGTTGTGCTCTATCCGGAGGGTCTCAGAAGTATAGTCAATTTTCTCTTGTGAGGTGGAGTCGGTGGCCACGCCCATCAAGTAGTAATCGCCTTCCGCTATTCCAGAGGTATCCCATTCATATTCTCCCGAATTTTCGAGATTAGCCGCAATCAGTTGCTTCTCATTGGGTTGTGTGTCTGTGTCATAATACAGGTCGATTGCGACTTGATCGCCGTCAGGGTCAGAGGCCACCCACGTGATGGAATAGCTTCCATCAGCGATGGCATCCCCCGGCTCTCCCACTTCCATATCTGGTGGATAATTAGATGGTGAAATAATCGCAAAACTATTGTCACTGATATCGTCAACTGAAGTGCCTAGCTCATCAGTCAACGTTACTTTCAGAAAACTATCAGCAGAATTCTCGAAAGGCACTTCCCATTGGAAGGTACCTGTATCAGGCAAACCTTCAGCGATGGTTGTCCAATCTCCATCCGGGCCGTCCGTTGAATATTCCAGTTTTACGCTACGGGACCCTGTGGTCGACGGAATTTCCGAGAGCCAGTGGATGAACCTGATAGACCCGCCACGGAAGGTTTCCATGCCGTCAGGATAGTCCATGTCCACGCCTAGTGACGACACGGCCGTGCTTTCACGCCAGACTTTCACACTACCTGGGTAGCCTGCCTGGTCCGTTCCAAAACCAGCAATGATATCACGGTGTCCGTTGTGATCGAAATCCCCTACCTCCATGCGGTGCCCCTGTGCATTTCCCTGCAACGTGTTCTGGGACTTTACCCATCCACCGGTTTCGGTTGCAAGATAGGTTTCAACGATACCACTAGGAGTGAGGCCCACAATATCATCGTACTTATCCTGATTCATATCAGCTAATTTTATTGTCCGATAGGCTTGGTTCGGCAATCCTGCAGAATTATCAGTCCAGCCACCCTCTCCGTCCCCAGAGAAGGCGTAGACATGACTATCATCGTAATCGACCGTGCATAGTGCTAGATCCACGAATCCGTCATTGTTGAAATCTCCCCAGTCGAGCGAGAACGGACTTTCATCTGAACCTGATTCAACTGGCAGGCCTGCGCTGGAGTCTGTCCAGCCTCCGTTTCCGTCACCAAGGTAGACCCAGACACCGTCACGAAGATTAGCTATAAGATCCAGGAACCCGTCTCGGTTGATATCAACGAAATAGCCCTGCAAAGTGCTGGCTCTGCCCATGATTATCCCGTCGTCCTGTTGAGTCCAATTACCGTCACCCGAGTTTGCAAAAGGAGTAAGGACCATATCCATCTGACCCCCTATCAAAACATCCAGACGCCCGTCAGCATTATAGTCTCCAACATCAATAGACCAGGCGTCCTGACTGTTACAGCCCTCACACTCTTTCTCTACCACGTTCTCGTCCCAATTTCCTCCAGAGCCTCGATAGAAGGCACTGACGTTATATTTGCCATGGCTACCAGCCACCACATCCATGTTACCGTCATTGTCAACGTCGCCAAAATCAAATCCGCCGTAAGAGTGATGGTTAATCACTTCAGTTCCAAACGTGGATGAAACATTCGACCACGTATTACCATCCCATTGCATTACGTGGAGAGAACGGTCCCCCTGTCCCTTGCGCGGGCCCAAAAAGAAAGCCTCATCAGTCCCATCTTCGTCAATATCATGAAGCCGGACCTTGGAAACCCAGAGACCTTGTGTGGGTAGACCATTGCTAACATCATTGTACTCCGGGGTACCTTGTGCTTCAGCATTATGGGGCAGGTAGTAAAGCCCGGAAAATATCATCGATAAAATCAGGAGAAGGCTGAGAGTGGGAGAGTGATTCTGTGACCATAGAATTCTACCATGGGTGTTTGAAATATTTAAGCCCCGTTGGAAATATCTAGTCCTGTGCACGCGAGTGGACGCGGCAAACACCTATTTAGCCGCGACCTTCGCGCTGCATGGGCGAAGAGACGCGATTACGACACGTCGCCGTGGCGGTCAAATCCATCGACACGGCGCTGCCGCTGTGGGAGGCGCTCGGCCTGCGGCTGCGCCATACCGAGGGCGTGCCCAGCGAAGGGGTGCGCACCGCGCACCTGGCGGCCGGTGGTGCCGAGGTGGAACTGCTCGAGCCGCTCGCGGACGATTCGCCGGTCGGCCGCTTCCTGGCGAAGCAGGGGCCGGGGCTGCACCACGTCGCGCTCGAGGTCCCTGACTTGTCGGCGGCGCTGGACCGTTGCAGCGCCGCCGGGCTGGAGCCGCTGGGCGGCGGTGCGCGCGACGGCACCGAGGGGACGCGCGTCGCGTTCTTCCACCCGCGCGACACCGGTGGGGTGCTGCTCGAACTGGTCGAGCCCGCCCCCAAACCGGTTTAACCGCTCCACCGCGTGCGGGGCCGTTCCCGCATGGCAAAAGTAAGGACGTCACCGTATCGGCAGCCGCCAACCCCCGAAGGGCTCCGGGCGATTGAGGAGGGCACGCTCGAATACTTCGACCCCGAGATGTACTCCAACTTCAACACCGAGGTGCTGGAGGAGTATCTCGAGGAAAAAACGCGCACCGAGGGGTTCGGCTCGACAACCTGGAAGTGGGACCAGGTGCTGCTGGGGCTGGTCATCGGCATCCTGTTCGCGGTCATCAATCAGTACGTCGGCCTCAAGGTGGGGCTGATTGTCACCGGCTCCTGGTACGTCGCCTACCTGGCGGCGATGGCGCTGCGCTGGACGCCGGGCGAGGTGAACATCTCCGCCTCCGCCTCGACCGGCGCCTCAATGGTCTGCACCGGCTTCGTCTTCACCTATCCCGCCATCTACCTGCTCGCCTACTCCTCAAAATATCGCATGGCTGATGGCAGCCACCTCGTCGACAGTTCGTTGCTGCTGCCCGAATCGTGGGTGCTGGCGGGGGTGGCGCTGGTCGCCTCGATTCTGGCCGGGTTCCTTGGCGTGCTCTACTTCATCATCTTCCGGCGGGTCTGGCTGGTCGAGGACCCGCTGCCGCTGCCGGGTTTCGAGGCCAACGTCAAGCTGATGGACATCGCGCAGGAGACCTCGACCGGATCGGTCGAGAGCGCGCGCCACTCAATCTGGCTAGTCGGAATCTCTACGCTTCTGGTAGGTCTCTTCACCTTCCTGCGTGACTTCCCCGTTTTCAACACGGGGAGTGTCGACGCGGCAGGCGAACCGGTGCGCATCTCTGTCCTCGCCAAGGGAGCTCATGAACTGGGAATTGAGCGCTATTACGAAGGAGGTTCGACCCTGATGGTGCCTCTTGACTCGGGGATTACCAACTACACCTGGCTCGGCTTCGAGTTCACCCCGCTGATGGGGGCCATTGGCTGGTTCATGAAATTCCGGGTCGCAATGCTGGTGAGCCTCGGGACGTTTTTCACATGGTTTGTCGTGACGCCGATGGCGTTCGCCCTTGATTATCCCTTTTATTACCCGGTCGACGGACTCTACCACGCCGTCTCCGCCTACCCCGCGGCTTCGCTGAAGTCGTATGCCTACGTCGCGCGCCCGATGGCGATTGGCGCCATTCTGGGCGGTGGCATCACCGCGCTGCTGAAGATGGCACCGGTCTTCCGCACCACCGCAGCGGATGTTATCGACATCTTCACCGGAGGCGACGCCGAGGCGAGCCGCCGCGACTACGTCAAGGGCAAGGGGTGGTATGAGTGGCCGGTGACGCATATCCCGGTCATGCTGGTGGTGACGCTGGTCGGGATTACGCTCGTATTCGCGACCGAGTTTGGCGTCCTGCCGTCGTTCATCTTCGCGCTGGTGCTCTGCCTGACCACCTTCGCGCTGGGCGCGATTGCAGTCAAGGTAATGGGTGAGACCAGCATCGAGCCCGTATCGGGAACGAGCTTCATCGTGCTGCTGATGCTGGTGCTGATTTTCAAGAACCTGCTCGGGCTGGCCCCCAGCGATGCGGCGCTGCTGGCGCTGGTCGGCACGACCGTCTTCGGCGGCGCCATCTCGATGTCGGGGACCGTGATTACGGACTACAAGGCAGCGCTGTATGTCGGCAACCGGCCAATGCACATCATGAAGACCGAACTGGTCGGCATCATCCCCGGCACGATTGTCTCAGCACTCTTTGCCGGCATCCTCTCGCTGGCGCTCGCGCGCGGCGAACTGGTGCTCTACGCACCGCAGGCGAACGCGTTTGCCGCTTTCGCGCAAATCATGCTCGGTGGCGAGACGCCGTGGCAGTTGCTGACGCTCGGATTCGGCATCGGCATCTTCATGGAACTGCTGACCGGCATGGGGACCGCCTTTGGGCTGGGAATGTACCTGCCGATGGTGGTGACGCTGCCGATGGTCGTCGGCGGGGCGCTGCGCGACCTGTGGGAGCTGAAGGTGCTGGAGCCGGCGGTCGAGCGCGACGGTCTCGGCGAGAAGGGACGCACGCTGAAGCTGCTCAACACCTACATGATTGCGACCGGGCTGATTGTGGGCGAGGCGCTGATGGGGACCGTGCTCGCCATCTACTACGTACTGCCACTGCTGGGCGGAGGCTAATCCTCATATATAGCGCGGTCTTCGACGGGCTCCGGGACGAAGCATGGCCAAGGAAGAATACGAGACGCCGCTGATTGATGCGTACAACCGCACGCATCTGGATGTGCTGCACGAGGATGGCAGCTGGTACCACCCTTTCCTGCCCGAAGGAGTCTTCATGGAGGACCTGGGGCCGGTCATCGAGGAGCAACTGGTTAAGACCTACAACGAGTGCGAGCGGGAAGCCGAGAAGTACTTCGAGGAGCGCGTACGCGAGCGCTTCGCCTCGGTCTTCGCTGACGCCAACCCGGTTGACCTTCGCGGGCTGCTGCCGAAGAAACCCCCGGTCGAATGGGCTGATCTGCCGGTAGAGGTGCAGCGAGAACTGCAGAATGTCCACGACACGGCCCAAGAAGAGGGAATTACCGAGAGAACGTTGAAAAAGCGGGTCCGCCAGTACCTTATCGACCAGTACATTATCGAGGATTAACCATGGCGGACGAAAAAATGAAACCGAAGAGGGTAATGCTTGACCCTCGTGGCGGCCGTCCCCGCGAAAAATCCAAGACCCATATTGAGGGACTGGACCGCATCCTCAATGGCGGTATCCCCATCGGGAACACCACCCTGCTGGCGGGCACTGTTGGCTCTGGAAAGACGACGCTGGCGATGGAATACCTGATTAACGGTGCCAAGCGCGGCGAAAACACGTGCTACATCTCGGTCACCGAACCTTCCTCCAAAATGCTCGAGAACCTGCGCACCTACGGCTTTTTCGAGGATTCGCTAGTTACTGAAGGAAAACTGAACGTCTTCGACCTGGGTATTATCAACGACCGGCTCGGTGTCGAGCGGCTCGACGGTTCCTATACTTCCAAGGACATGGAGGCACTACTGGGAGCGTTCGAGGATATCGTCGACGAACTTCAGGTTACGCGACTGGTGATTGACTCGATTACCGCCATCTGCTACCAGCTCCCCGACCGCGGCGCCATCCGCAACTTCATTTTCCGGCTGGGGCAATTCCTGGCCACTTTCGGCTGCACCACCATGCTCATTTCGGAGACGGTCGTCGATGCACGCACGCAGACCTACTCCATCTTCGGCGTTGAGGAAGCTGTCGCCGACGGTGTGGTCCTGATGGGGAATGTCCAGCGGCAGGGGGACCTGCTGCGCACGCTGCAAGTGGTCAAGATGCGGGGTGCCAAACACTCGCGCTCGCGGCAGCTGGTGGAGCTGACGCCAATCGGGCTCAGCATCGTGCCGTTGCTCAAGTGGGGACAGGACACGGGGCAGGTGTTCACTTGAACGTCCTCAAGCAAGTCGTCGCAAGCATCAAGGAGGGCGACGCCCTGACGGCGGTTTCACTCAACTCTGACAAATATCGCCCCACGTCAACTGAAATCGTAAAGCACCTGCTGAGCAAAAAGCTGGGCGGAATCTACATCACCACGACCCGACCCTCGGGTAGCATCATTGCCGACCTCGAAAAAATCAAGGCTGACCTGGGCGACCTCTATTTCGTGGATATGATTTCGTTGACCGTCGGTGGCGAAACTGAGGACCCGCGTACCATGTTCATCGAGTCACCTACAATGCTCGAGTCGGTGCTGCTCAATATCGGGTTGCTCGAGCGGCGCATCAAGGCCAAGCGACACTTCGTGATGTTCGACTCCGTTAACGGCCTCAGCATCTATTCCGAAAACCGGGTCCTGAAGGAATTCATCAACGTCCTCGCCAACACCATGCGACTCCGCAAGACGTATACCATGATGCTTACTGTGGAAGAGCAGACCAGCGATGACCTTACCTCGATGCTGAAAACGCTGACTGACCGCTACATCGAAAATACAGATGGCTGAAATCGTAACCTCCGGCATTCCCCGCCTCGATGCGGCGCTGCTCGAAGGCAAAGGGTTCAAGATGGGGAGCTCAATCCTGATTGAGGGTACTTCCGGGGCGGGCAAGGAACTGCTCGCCAAGCAGTATGCGGCAGCGGGCGTCGGCGCCGAGAATGTCGTCTATTTCTCGACCGACGAAACCTCCGAGGAGCTGGTCGAGACTTTCGAGCACTACAACTGGCCCACTGACATGCGGATTGTCAACATTGGCACCCAGTATTTCGAGAAGGTTCTGGCGCGCGACCTGCAGGCCTCCCGCTTCAAGCAGGAAGGACTCTCCGTAAGCGAGCTGCGCAACGTCGGCGCCTACGGTGCGACCGCTGACCAGATTAACTTCGTCTCAGACATGGCGTACGAAATCTCGAAGCTGCGCTCGCCCTTCCGGGTCGTCGTCGATTCGCTCGATTTCTTCCTGCAATATTACTCGCTGGCTGAGGTACTCTCGTCGATGCGGACCATCAAGGAATACGCGCAGGCGAACGGCGGCCTCGTGCTCTACACCGTCTCGCAGGACGCGCACGATTCGAGGACGCAGAGCCAGATTGAGGCTGTCGCCGACGTCATTATCGAGCTCGAGGTTGGCCGCATGGCGGCCGAGTTCGAGAATCGCATGATTATCAAGAAGATTCGCAACCACCCGGAGAAGGCGTCGGTGCTGATCTACGCCGTCACCGAGCACGGCATAACGCCCGAGATGATTACCCGCGTCGCCTGAAGGCGGACGGGAAGGGTTTATCATCGCGCGCCCGGGTTCCCCGGCATGCGCAGCATCCCGCTGCTGCTCACGCTAATCCTGCTCGCCCCGTCGCTCTCCGGCTGTCTGGGCGGCGAGCCCGACGAGCAGGAGCCGTGCGACGAGCAGCAATACTGGCGCCATATTTCGGAGGCTGCGCCCTACCCCGGGCTGGGCTGCGATGGCGGCCCCACCAAGACACTCGCAATCACGTTCTTCGTCTACCGGGACAACGCCAACGCCAGCTACGTCTCCAACGAGAGCTCCCTCCAGGCAGGGCTCGAGCTGGTTAACAGCGTCTTCAACTCGCATGGAATCAATTTCGCGCTGGGGGAAATCATCTATGTGGATGTCGCCTTCCCCGACGTCGAGGACGAGCAGGAGGGGGAGACCGGGACCGTCGGGAACGGCAGCGACGAGGCGGGGGGCGACTATGGCGATGGCGTCCCGGTTTCCGCCCTCGGCACGGAGTTCGAACAGCACTACAACACCAGCAACGTAAACATCGTCCTGATAACCGACGGCTGGGGCGCCTACAGCATGTATCCCTGGCACGACCGCACCTATTACGTTACCTTCGTGCGGGCGTCCACCTTCGAGACCAGCTACATCCCGTCGCACGAGCTGGGCCACTTCACCGGGCTCTACCACACCCACCAGTACCACGAATACCCGAATTCGGATTCGGCCCTCGACCGGTCGGTCGCCTGGACTGCCGACTGGGTGGTCCCGGAGGAGCAGTGCTACCGCACCGGCGACTTCGTCTGCGGCACACCCTACGACTGCTACCAGTGGTGTGAAGAGGATATCGGCTGCGACGCCAGCGACCTCTATCAGGGCGAGAAGCCGGGGCAGGCGGAGAGCGAGTACCCCGACTGCACCCCCGAGCAGCACTCGCCGTCGCTCGAGAACCTGATGAGCCGCTACGGCGACCGCAGCGTCCTGACCGGGGATCAGGGTGCCCGGGCTAGGTACTTCGTGCAATACATGCTCGATACCGAGCGCATGGGCAACCAGCTGGTCGCGGTCGACGACGCGTAGCCGGCCACCCTACGGCAACTGCCCCTCTCCGGGCTTCGCCCCCGGCGCGCTGCTGACCAGCAACGCGCCGCTGCCGACAATCAGCGCTGCGCCGATGGCGTCGCCCCAGACCAGCGACTGCTGGAAAAACAGCCAGCCGTAAATCCCGCCAACCAGCACCGTCGCGTAGGAAAAGGCGCCGATGTAGGCGGCGCGCGCCGCCTGGTAGGCGCGCGTCATCCCGGTCTGGCCGACGCCGGCGCAGATGCCGACGCCGATGATGGCGAGCGCTTCCGGCAGCGCCAGCTGCGGCAGCTCGCTGGCGGCGAACGGCAGGGTGACCAGCGTGCAGAAGAGCGCGAACCAGAAGACGACCCCGTCAGGCGATGCACTGGTGCGCAGCCCGCGCACGGCGAGGTAGGCGAACGCCGAGAGCACGCCCGAGATGAGCGCGACCAGCGCGTCGATTTCGACCGTGCGCAGCGACGGCGAAACTATCAGCACCGTGCCGACGAACGAGAGCGCGATGCAGCCGTAGACCAGCGGCGAGACGCGTTCGCGCAGCATCACCCCGGAGAAGAGCGCGACGAAGAGCGGCGCGGTGTACTGTAGCGTCACCGCGTTCGAGAGCGGAATCTGCTGCACCGCGTAGAAATAGCACACCATCGCCGAGAGCCCGGCGGTGCAGCGCCAGAGCAGCAGCCGGCGGTCGCCGGCGTGGAGCGATGCGCCGCGCAGTCGCGACCAGCCCAGCAGCGCCAGCGTGATGACCAGGCTGCGGCCGAAAATCACCGTCGCGACCCCCGCCTGGTCAGCGGTCCACTTCACCAGCGCGCTGCCGGTGCCGAACGCCAGGCTGGCGAGCAGCATCCAGGCGACCGCACGCTGGGCTGCGTCCATCTACTGCAGCACGGCAATGGCGTCTATCTCGACCAGCGCGTCGAGCGGCAGCCGCGCTACCTCTACAGTAGAGCGCGCCGGCGCCATTTCCTCGCCGAACATCTCTATATAAACTGTGTTCATCGCGCCAAAATCATCCATGTCGGCCAGGAAGACGGTGGTTTTCACCACGTCCGCCAGCGTGAGCCCGCGCTCCGCCAGCACCGCCTGCAGGTTGCGGATGGCCTGACGGGTCTGCTCTGCGACGCCAGCTTCGAGTGTGGCGACGTCATGCTGGCGGCCGACCTGCCCGCTCATGAACAGCAGCCCGGCGTCAGCGACCGCCTGCGAGTAGGGGCCGATGGGGGGTGGCGCTTTGGGTGATTCGACGATTTCCTTCATGCCCCCCGACAGACGGCCTGAATAGTCTTTTTGCCCCGCCGGCGTGGGGCGCCCCTTGTTCCCGTTCCCGGAGCTCCGCAAGGGGCAGGATGCGATGCTGGATGACTGCCGCACGGCGTTCGCTGGCGGCGAGCACCTGCTGGCGCACGCCCCCACCGGGCTCGGGAAGACCGCCGCGGCGCTGACCGCCGCGGTCGAGGTGGCGCGCGAGCGGGGGCTGCTGGTGGTGGCGCTGACGTCGCGGCAGACACAGCACGCGATTTTCGTCGAGACGCTGAAGCGCATCCATGCGCAGCAGCCGCTGAAAATCGTGGACGTGATTTCCAAGCAGGACATGTGTCCACGCGACGACCTTGACGAGAGTCGCTACGGCGTCTTCCAGGCGGTCTGCACCGCTCTGGTGCGCAACAACGACTGTCGCTACCACGCCGGCTACCGTCCCGAATTCCTGCCTCAGGTTTTCGATTCGCCGCTCTCGGCCGCCGACCTGAAGGCGCTCTGCCGCGAGGAGGTGCAATGCCCGCACCGCGTCGCGATGGAGGCGGCGCAGGAATGCGATGTGCTGGTGTGCGACTACAATTACCTCTTCACCCCGTGGTCCGAAGTGATGTGGGAGCGCATCCAGCGGCCGCTGGAGGAGGTGCTGCTCATCGTGGACGAGGCGCACAACCTGCCCGACCGCATCCGGCTCTCCGCATCGCCGACGCTCTCGCTACAGCGGCTTCGCGAGGCGCAGCGCGAGGCGGGCCGCGCGCTGCGCCCGCAGCTCTCAATCCTGGAGCGGCTGGTCGCGAGCCTGACCGGCCACGAGGGCGAGAAGGAGATTGACGGCGGCAGCGTGACGCGCATGCTCGACGCGGCGCTCAAGCAAAAGCTGACCGACCTGGAGGGCTTCGTCAAGTTGCTCGAGCGGTCGGCCCAGCGGCGGCTGCAGCGCGGCAAGGTGGCACGCATGGGTGACGTGGCGGATTTCCTGCACCACTGGCGCTTCCTGAAGGAGGGCAGCGACCTGCGACTGGCACACGGCGGCGACAAGCCGTGGCAGCGCAAGCTTTCGCTGCGGCTGCTCGACCCCGCCTCAATCAGCGCACCGGTCTTCCGCGCCGTGCGCGGCTCGGTGCTGATGTCGGGCACGCTGAAGCCGCGCGGATTCTACCGCGACCTGCTCGGGCTCGACGAGGAACGCTCCCGCAAGGCGACCTACAGCTCACCCTTCCCCCCCGAGAACCGACTGCTGCTCTGCGTCGACGACGTCTCGACACTCTATCGCAACCGCGGCGACCCACTCTACCGCAAGCTGGCGGCGTCGCTGACCGCCGTAGCACAGGCGACGCCGGGCAACGTCGCAGCATTCTTCCCGAGCTACGCGCTGCGCGACGACGTCGCCAGCCGGCTCGGCGACCATGGCAAAACGCTGCTGCTCGAGGAGCGCGGTGCATCCCCGGCAAAGCGGACGGCGCTGCTCGGCCGACTACAGCAGCGCAACGCGCTGCTGCTGGCGGTGATGGGGGGCATTTTCGGCGAGGGGGTCGACTACCCCGATAACCTGCTCGCCGCGGTCGCTGTCATCGGGATACCGGTGCCGCCGCCGTCGCTCGAGCAGAAGAAGCTGGAAGAGTATTTCGAGCGAAAATTCGGCGACGGAAAGGGGCGTCTCTACGCACAGACCTACCCGGCGGTCAACCGCGTGCTGCAGGCGGCCGGCCGTTGCATCCGCAGCGAAACCGACCGCGGCGTGGTGCTGCTTTACGACAACCGGCTGGGGCACCGCCCCTACCGCCGCTTCCTCCCGAAAGAAGTGCGGCACTGCACCAGCAGCGCGGTGCCGGCGCTGGTGCGCGGGTTCAACGCCCCCAGAACGGGGAATCCGCCTTCTTGATGCGTTGCAGCTCGGTTATTACATCTTCCTCATCGGGCGTCAGCTTCACGTTTTCGTCGCGCAGGCGCACCACGTCGCGCTCATCCATCTCTATATAAAGAATATCGCCCTCGTTTACCTGCCGGCCGACGGTCGCCTCGGTTACCGCCACGGCGACTTCATCACCCTGTGTCGCCTCCTTCAACCCTTGCTCCCCGGAGCGCATCGAGCGGATGCGGCCGATAACGCGGTTGTCGGCGCGCAGCACTTTCTGGCCCACCATGATGCGCCCCGCCAGAACGCGCACGCCGAATACTGCGGGGTCGCGCGTGCGGAAGGTGTGCCCTTCCAGAAACTCAATTTTACCAGGGTGCGGGAATTCCTCGCGTAACGCCCGTGCCTGCTCGCGCTTCAGCTCCGCCAGCCACTCGCCGTATTCCTCGACCAGCTGGTAAACCACGTCCGCCTCGAAGAGCTTCGCTTCGCTCTCAACCAGCGCTTCGCGCGCGTCGGGCAGCACGTTGACGCCGAACGCCAGCACCGCGCGCTGTTCGGCCGGCGCGGTCTCAGCCAGCCGCACGTCGCGGCGCGAGACGTCGCCAACCGCGGCGCGCATGATTGGCGCGCCC
Source organism: uncultured archaeon (assembly GCA_964389465.1). Taxonomy (GTDB): domain Archaea; phylum Thermoplasmatota; class Poseidoniia; order MGIII; family CG-Epi1; genus UBA8886. Next base: position 135,460 of record CAYMDK010000001.1, read on the forward strand.
GCTTCCTGCAATTCGTAAGCGAGCGCCTCGAGCGAGCCGATAGCGTCGGCGCGCACGACCAGCCCGCGGTCCTCGAGCGCGACGTTGCTCTCCATCTCGCCCGAAAGCCGCTCCAGCACCGGCGCGACATCGTCGCCTTGCGGGACTCCGTAGAAGGGCGCGCCGGCGATGACGCCTTCAAGGTCGGGCGCGACCACTTTCAGGCCGGCGGCAGCGGATACCTCCGTGACCGTGCTGAATTGCTGGCGCGGGTCGCGAATCTCGTCCAACGGCCGCGGCTGCAGCAGACTGCGCACACGCGTTACCAGCGGCTCGGGCGTCGCGCCGATGACCAGCGTGTCGCTCGCGCGCAGGACGCCGTTGTAGATGATGACGCCCAGCGTCTTGCCGAGCCCGCGCTCCTCCTTGACTTCGAGCACGGTCCCTTCGGCAAGGCCAGCCTTCAGCGCCAGCCGCCCCTCGAGATAGCGCTGCGCCAGCCCCATCAGCAGCATGAACAGCTCGGGGACCCCCTCGCCGCTGTCGCGGACCGACGTGGGCACCAGTGCAATCGTCTTCTGGAAATCCTCGACTTCGGAGTAGAGCGCCGAATCGAAGTTGTGTCCGCCCAGCTCGCGCACTATTTCCCAGATGCGCTCCTGCAAGCCATTCTGCGCCAGCTGTGACTGCTCCTGCCGGTTTGCGGCGAAAGTGCCCTTGCGGGTGCGCCAGCCGGGGAGCCGGTCTATCTTGTTCAGCACCAGGATAAAGGGCGTCTGCGCCCGCCGCAGCACCTGTAGCGACTCGATGGTCTGCGGCTTGAACCCCTCCATGATGTCGACGACCAGCACCGCCAGGTCCGCCAGCTGTCCCCCGCGTGCGCGCAGGGTACTGAAGGAGTGGTGGCCGGGGGTGTCGATGAAGAGCAAGCCGGGGAGCCGGATGTTCTCCTCCGGCAGCAGCGCGCCGCAAATTTCCTGAATGGTCTCGAACGGCACCTCGGTCGCGCCGATGTGCTGCGTAATCGCGCCCGCCTCACGGCTTACGACCGCGGTGCCGCGTACCCAGTCAAGCAGCGACGTCTTGCCGTGGTCGACGTGCCCCAGCACCGCTACGATCGGCTGCCGCAGCGGTCCCGCCGGAGGCTGTTCCTCGTCCGGGGAGTCGGCGTTCGCCACCTCGTCGTCGCTGGCCATCAGGACCGGCCGCACGGCGGACGCTAAAAAAGCTCACCGCATTACGGAAAAGCGGCTCATAATCCTGAGCAGCCGCTCGCTCATGTCGGGGGTGATGATGCCTTCCCCGGTTTTCTCTTCCAGCAGGTCGGCCGCGGCGCCCAGCGTTTCGCGCGTCGCCAGCGCTACCAGCGTGGCGATGAACGGCTCAACCTCTTTCTCGCCAAGGTCCGATTCCTGTAGCACCTCGTCCAGGAAGTAAATCGTCTCGGTCCGGCGTGCGGGATTGAGCATGCGCTGTCGAATCTGCCGCTTCTGCGGCTTCTTCTCCTTGCGTCGCGGAGGCTGCGCTTTCTTGGGGCCGCGTCTGCGGTGCCGCCCGCGTCGCGCCAGCTCAGTTCCCCCGGTCGGGGCAGTTGCGGGAGATGTGGCCCGGCTTGCCACAATTGAAACACTTGCCGCCGCCCGGCTTCCCGCCGCCACCTTCAGGGCAGTCGCGCGAAATGTGGCCCGGCTTGCCACAGTTGAAACATTTGCCGCCGCCCGGCTTCCCACCGCCGCCTTCAGGGCAGTCGCGCGAAATGTGGCCCGGCTTGCCACAGTTGAAACATTTACCGCCACCACCGCCGCCCCGACCACCGCCGCGTCCGCGGTCCGGCCGCGGCATCGCGTACGCGAGGTCGGAGAGGTTGAGGTCATCACGGACACTCCCCACTTCCCGGCCGGGCTTGCCCAGCGAGCCGAACTTGCCGAGGCTTAGGCGGAGCGAACCGCGCACCAGCGTGGCGCGCGCATCCTTGAGCCAGATGGTCGCATCGACCGCCACCTGGTCACATTCCTCGTTCCAGAAACTCATCACAATCGTGCCGGTTTCGTCGCCTACCAGTCCCTCGCAAACACGCCCGCCGCTCTCGATATCGCGGGGCTCGTCCATCGACAGCACCTTGACTGCCATACTGATGCGACTGCTGCGCGGGGTCAACTCGTCTACCCTCATCGGCTGCGCCGAGACTGGCCTCCATATAACGGTTGAGATGCACCCATTCACCCATAAAGTATAATAACCAAAAAGGGTAAATCACATAATCACCATTAAGTTTATAACCCCTAGTGGGGTGTGTAGTCTGTCCCGGGGTGGAGTCCTGGGGTGAAACAAAAGGAGAAACTCCATGCAAGCAAACGAAACCGACTTTGGGCCGCATGTCAAGGACATTGCAGAGGCCCTGGAAAACAAACTGGACGAAGCCACGATTGTCGAAGAACTGAGGCAATACGTGGAGAACTACGGCATCGACCTGGCAACCGCCAAGGAGGCGATTGTCCGGAAGCACTACGGCGACCCCCGCACGTTGCAAGCCAGCGCATTCATGCCGCTGGCTGACATCAAAGCGGACGAGTCATCGGTCAGCTTCCGCGCGAAAATCGTGTCTGTGTTCTCGAAGGAAATCAACCTGAAAGATGGCTCGCAGAAGACCATTTTCGAGGGGCAAATCGCCGACGGGAGCGCTACCCTGCGCTTCACAGTCTGGCGTGACGAGTTCACGGCCGAGCCGGGGACTATCCTCGAGGTCATTAACGCCTATTCCAAAGGCTGGAAAGATCGCGTCGACCTGAACCTGGGCGACCGCTGCCGGGTGCGGGAGGTCGAGGACGAGACGCTGGCGGCGCTGGATGTGCCGACGGCCGACAGCCCGACCGCCGGCTCCGCGAGCGACGTTGCTGGACTACGGAACGGCATGGGCTCAGTCGCGCTGACCGTGCGCATCCTGGATGTGCAGGAGCGCGAGGTGACCGTGCGCGGCGAGCCAAAGACGCTCTGGAGCGGGACGCTGGCAGACGCCAGCGGTAGCTGCCGTTTCACTGCCTGGCACGACCACAAACTACAGGCAGATACCATCTACGAAATCGGTAACGCCTACGTGCGCGAGTGGCAGGGCATCCCCGAGCTGCAAATCAACGAAAACACCGCAGTGGGCACGGTTGACGCCGAACTCCCGTCGCTGGAAGAACTGGCGGTGGGGACCAGCTACACTATCGGCCTGCTCGACGAGCGCGGCGGCGCTAGCGACGCGCTCCTGGAGGGACACGTGCTAGCAGTGCGCGAGGGCAGCGGACTGATTTTCCGCTGCCCCGAGTGCAACCGCGTGCTCCGCAGCCGGCAGTGCATGGTGCACGGCGAGCAGGAGGGACAGCCCGACCTGCGGACCAAGCTGCTCTTCGACGACGGCACCGGTTCGCTACAGCTATTCCTGAACCGCGAGCTGACCGAGAAGGTGCTGGGGCGCGACCTCGATTCGTGCCTCGAGCTGGTGCGCGAGAACTACTCGGCCGAGGCGCTGACCGAAGAGCTGGAGCAGGCACTCCTGCTCAAGCCACTGATAGTGGAGGGGTACACCCGCTCCGACGACTACGGCCTGATGTTCTTCGCGCGCAAGTGCCAGCCGGCACACAACCTTGACGTGCCCTCTGTCGCCAGGCAATTCCTGGCGGCACTGGAGGCCTGAATGGCGCGTCGCAGGGAACCGGCCCTTCCGGTACTGGCGCAGGAGCTTTCGCGCGCCCACGAGACGCATGTCGAGGACCGCGAATATTCGCCCACCTATCTTATTTCGGAGATGGGGTCCAAACTCTCGCGCGTGCTCATCGGCGGCATCCTGACCGACGTCGAAAACCGTGGCAGCGAGGCGGACCCGTTCTACATGGCGCGCATGGTTGACCCTCACGGCGACACCTACTACCTGCGCGCCGGGCAGTACAATCCCGAAGGCGCCGCGGCACTCTCGAAAATCGAGACGCCCACACACGTAATCTCCGTCGGGAGGGTGCGTGCCTACTCACCCGACGACAGCGACTCAGTCTACGTCAGCGTCCAGCCCGAGAACGTGCGCGCGGTCAGCGAGCAGGAGGTTTCGGTCTGGGCGGTCAAGGCGTGCGAATCGTTGATGCGCCGCCTGAAGGGCGACGATGCCGAGCTGAGCAACCGCGAAAAGGAAGGGCTCGGCCTGGCGCAGGAAAAATACGAGACTGTCTCGACTGAATCCTACGCCGGGCTGCTCTACGACTGCCTGCGGAACCTCAGCGGCGATACGACTGCGCCGAGCACGGCGCAGTTCACCGGCGAGTTCGAGACTGCCAGCGACGTGGAAGTGGCCGCGACGGAGCTGGAAGCGGCTCCGTCGGCAGCGGAACCGCCCGCACCCGAAGCGCCGCAGGACGCCCCCGCAGGCGACGAAACGCCTGACGGGGAGCCGGAAGACGATGCGGACGCCGAGGCGGCCGTGCTCGAACTCATAAGCTCGCTCGACAAGGAAGGCGACGGAGAAGGCGTAATCTACGAAACGCTGCGCGATTCCGCAGCGGCGGCCGGCATCGACGGCTCGCGCCTCGACGAGGTCATCGACTCGCTCAACGACCAGGGGCTGACCTACCAGCCGGCGTTCAACAAGTTCCGGGTGGCATGATGCCGAGCAAGTCTGTACGCGAGTTCCTCGAGGCTATCGCTCCTCGCTGGGAAGACCCACATGAATTTGACTGGCTGCGGGAAGTCGAGCTACCGCTGGTAACCATTCCCCGGAGGCGCTGATGGGCAAGAAGGAAGAATCCATCGAGGACCTGCCCGGCGTCGGCCCCGCCATCGCCGAGAAACTGCGCGAGGGGGGCTACCGCACGCTTGAGTCAATCGCGACCGAGTCGCCTTCGCGGCTCTCGGATGCGGCCGGTATCGGCGACTCGAGCTGCGCCAGCATCATCGCCGCGGCGCGCAAGCTGGCCGACATCGGCGGCTTCCTGACCGGCGCAGAGCTGCTCGAGAGGCGCAGCACCGTCGGCAAGGTTACCACCTGCTCGAGCGAGCTGGATTCGCTGATGGGCGGCGGCATCGAGACGCAAGCAATTTCCGAGTTCTACGGCCAGTATGGCTCGGGCAAAACCCAGATTGTCCACCAACTGGCGGTGACTGTGCAACTGCCAGAGGAACAGGGCGGCCTTGACGCGGAGGCGGTAATTATCGACACCGAGAATACCTTCCGCCCCGAGCGCATAGTCTCAATGGCGAAAGCGCTCAACCTGGACCCCGACGAGGCGCTGGCGCGCATCCACGTCGGCCGCGCCTACAACTCGCACCAGCAGATGCTGATGGTCGAGAAAGCGCAGCAACTGGCCGAGGAACGTCCCATCCGGATGCTGGTCGTCGATTCGCTGACCGGAGCGTTCCGGTCGGAGTATATTGGCCGGGGCGTGCTCGCCGAACGGCAGGGAAAAATCAACAGTCACATGGAGTCGCTGGGGCGCTTTGCAGACTTGCACAACGCCGTAGTGGCTGTTACCAACCAGGTGCATTCCAAACCAGATGCCTTCTTCGGCGACCCGACCAAGCCGATTGGCGGCCACATTGTTGGCCACACCTCGAAATTCCGGGTCTACATCCGGCGTGGCAAGGCGGGCAAGCGTATCTTCCGGCTCGTTGACTCGCCACACCTGCCCGACGGGGAAGCTGTAGTGCAGATCCTGGAAGAGGGTATCCGCGACTAGCGGCCCAGACCGCGTAGCACTTTCAGCCCGAACCAGTTGCGCTTCGCCAACTCCCAGATTCCGGCGCGGTCGCGGTCGAGTGTCGCCTGCTCCAGCGAACCATCGCCCGCCATGAAGCATTCGATTGAGCAATAGCCCCGGCTGGCGCCGTTGTCGACCGCGTGCGCGACACCGTCCGGGACCAAATCGGTCATCGCGTTGCCGACCTTGAAAGCCCAGTTGAAGCGCTCGCCGCAGCCGCGACAGGTGCGCTCCTCCACGTTGCCCACCGTTGATTCACTGTAGCGCGAGCCTTCGCCGACCGCTTCCTTGTCATAGATATAGTGCGTCTCGTCTGCGGGCGGGTAGTGCAGGTCAGAACTCGTCGTCATCATCCCACTCCATGTCGTCGCCCCGTGAGGAGCGGCGCAGCGCCACCACCACGCCAAGGATGACCAGCACGGCAACACCACCGATACCGAGGGTTGTCGTGTCGAGGTCCTGCAAGCCTTCGAACCAAGTGCCCGAGACGAGTCCGCTATCCTCGTCCGCGACGGTCAGTGAATACTCTACCATGTTATTATCCTCGTCGGTTTCGAGGGCGTGGTTGTCCTCATCAAGTATGATGTGGAGGGTGTAACTGCCCGGACTGTCGAACGCCAGTGCGAAACTGACTACACTGCTCTCCCCGGGTGTGACAAAGGTGAAAGTGTCGTGCGCCAGCACGAGCGGGCCGTTGTTGTGGCTGTAGTAAACCACGACCGGTACCGGGTTGTATCCTATCGCAGGGTCGCCCGCAGCACGGATGGTGATGGCGACTGCGAACTGCTTGCCAGTAACGACTGTGGTCGAATTTGTCGCGCCATTGATTGAGACATCCTCCCAGCCAACATAGTTGTCAATATCACTCTGATGGACGACCAGGTAGAGCCGCTCATCGCCACTACTCTCCCACTCGTTATCCTGAATGTCGCCGCAACTCACCGTCAGATAGTAGGTATCGCTGGGCGCCTCGTCCTCATTGTAGGCCCACTCCCACTTCACCAGCAGCGACTCGTCATTCGAGTCCTCGAGCGTACCCTCCGGCACAGTGACGTGCGTACCCGAACTGGTGCCGCGCACCTCGAGTCCCCACGCTTCGAGCTGCAAATCCTCGCTACCGAAGGCAGAGAGCAGTCGTGCTTCGACCTCGACTACCTCGCGCGCGTGGTCCACCTCGATGCGCGGGAATTCGGCGCGGAAATGGTCCAGCTCGAGCGCGATGCCGGCCGAGTGGTTCTGGCTCGAGGTCAGTATGACTATCTGGTCGCTCGAGCCCCCAATTGGTTGCCAGTCGTCACCACCCGAATACTCGAGGTCGACCCGGATGGTCTGGTCGCGGTCAATCTGGTACTCAGCATCGAGCGAGAAGCTGGTCGAGAAGTGCGAGGCGTTGTCGTTGACGGTGCGGGTCTCGGTTTCGCTCTGCAGGAATCCAGCGCCCGGTACTACTAACGTCGCACGGAACTGGACGTCCTTGACCGAGCCGGAAGTCGCCATGGCCCATATTTCGAAGGGGACCGTGCCGCGCGCGGTGGCGTTGGTGTTGAAGGCGGGGCTAAACCAGCTGCCGACATTCTCCCAGTTGCGGTTGCCAGTCACACCGAGTCGGTTTCCGCCCTGCGGGCAGTCACTCTCTGTGTCGCTGTCGCTCGTCGGCGCAGTGGTGTTGAAGTTGCCGCTGCCGCCGTCAAGGTCGCCATAGAAATAGAGGCCCAGTTCGTGGAACTGGCCGCTGCCGTAGTCCGGCTCGGCGGTGCCCACGCCGCCGTAAGGCGAGAAGAGCGACAGCAGGAACAGCAGGGCGACTGCGCAGGCCACATGCGCACGCATAGGCGTCGCGACCCCTGACTCTCCTTTAAAGGTTCCCTTCAGCCGAGTGCTTTCAGCGCCGCCTTGAGGTTGGAAACCCGCGCCACCAGAATCGACTTGCGGCCCGCGGCGGAGCCATAGATGTAGTCGATATTGATGCCGGCGGCGGCCAGCTTGGTGGACGCCTCCGCCAGCGCGCCCTTCTTGTGCGGGAGCTCGATAGCAAGCACCTCGGTCACGAGGGTGTCATGGCCCATCTCCTCGAGCGCCGTGCGGGTCGCCGCCCAGTCGCTGGTCACCAGCCGCATCACGGCGTGGTCACTGGCGTCAACGACCGAGAGCGCCTGGATGTTGACGCCGGCCTCGGCCAGCGCGTCGCCTACCGCAGCCATCTGGCCGGGGCTGTTCTTCAGCATTACTGATATCTGTCGTTCCATACCCATGGTTTCACTTCCCGTTGTGGTCGGGTTGTGAGAAGTCGGTGATTTGCTTATATGGTTTTCGGCAGCGGCCGAATTCAGGTTCCCAGTGCCAGCCGCAGGATATCGCGCGTCCCGGGCGCCAATCCTAAAGTCATCAGGAACAGCAGCAGCAGGTAGCGCATATGCTGGTCCAGTTCCTCGCGCTCACTCTCGAGTGCCCAGATGACTGCGCTCACGATGCCGAACTTGAGCGGCAGCATCACAGCCGCGGTCCCGAAGTAGTCAATCGCGCCCGATGGGAGCACGTGCTTCTCGACGTAACCGTAGCGGTCGATGCCGAGCCAGGTCGCCGAACCGTCTAGGAAGTGCGCGAAGTAGAGTGCGAGGTATTCCGGTCGCTGCACCGCCTGCAACGCGCGCAGCTTGCGCAGCGGGAAGCGCAGCGCAGCGCCGAGGCAGCCGGTGGCGGCCAGCGCCAGCCAGAAGGCGTGGCCGCCCTCCACCGCGAGCGCCAGCCAGCCGAGGAAGAGCGCGCAGAGCGCGAAGCCGGGGTGCGGCACGCCGCGCTCCGCCTTGAGCCACGCTGCGCCCGCGACCAACAGCGTCAGCCCCGCTGCGATTAGCGGCACTTCCAGCAGCACGCCGTTATTGGGTGCCGCCTGCTGCGCCAGCTGGAGTAGCACCAGCAGCAGCGCCATGCCGTTACCGAGGCCGAACAGCGCTACCGGGTCGCGCAGCATGCGCGACCCGTAATACTCAGCTACGCCAGCAGCAACCGCCAGCGAGACCAGTGACCAGATTGCCGGATGCAGCCACCCTTCAGGGGCAAAAAGCCACCATGCGCCGTAACCCCCGATGGAGGCCGCAAGCAGTGCCAGCCCGGCCGGCAGTGACGGCAGCGTGGAATCGCGGAAGCGCCCGCCGAGCCAGAGTAGCGCGTAGGCCCATCCTCCCAGCACAAGATAAATCACCGGCGAGATGAAGAGGTACTGCACCGGCGGCGCGAAAAGACCGGCGTCCTCGAGGGTGCGCGCGGCGCCCCCGAGCAGCATCAGCGGCGTCGCCGCCAGCAGGAAGCGCGAGTCGGCGCGAACCCCCAGCCGGCGCAACTGCGCCTCCAGCGCGATAAACGCGAAATAGAAGAGCAACCCATACACCACAGTGTTGTAAATGTTGTAGCGCGCGCCGCTGCTACCCTCGGCGTCAGCGACGACCGGCGCCAGGAAATAATCATACCAGAATTCCCGGCCGGCCGGCAGCAGCCCGGTGAGGGCGACCACCGCGAGCAGTAGCAGAATACGCTTGTCCACGCTGCGCTACCAAGGGGGCTTATTTGGGCGCTGCGGCGCAGGAGTTTAAGGCCCCCTGCGGACTCGGTACGACCGAAGGGGTGGAGTGAAAACAGCAAGCATGGCTGGCTCGAGCGCGAGGTGGAATTCAGGGACTTCGCGGCGGCGCTGGAATTCGTCAACCGGGTCGCTGAAATTGCCGAGGAACTGAACCATCACCCCGACATCCTGCTCCACGGCTGGAACAGAGTGCGCATCACCAGCTGGAGCCACGATGTCGGAGACATTACTGACCGCGACCATGCGCTGGCTGGTCGGATTAACACCCTCATCAACGGCTGAAACCGGTTTTATCGTCGGGGGCATTGATATTTATACCATTGTGGTGCGTGCCCCTGTATGACAGAAGCCTACTGTGTCAAGTGCAAGTCCAAGCGAACCATGTCCAACGCCGCCCAGGTCACCATGAAGAACGGCCGCAAGGCGATGAAGGGCACCTGCCCTACCTGCAGCACCGGCATGTACCGCATCCTGGGAAACTAGGACTTCAGATACCAGCTTCAGCCAACTTCTCCGGCAAGTATGTGTCGGTCACGAAGTCAAGGCCATACTTGGCCAGCGCCTGCTGCTCAGCCTTGAGTCCCAGTTCCAGTTGGAGTTCTATCTCCGAGCTCCAGTAGTCATTGAGAAAACGGGGGTCGCTACGCATTGACTTCAGGGCCTGCCGGTCGCGCTCGGTGAGCTCGTCGTGCGGGAGCTCGTAATTCGAGATATCTGACGGCGTCACCCCCAAGTAGCGCGCTGTGGGGGTCGCGAGCAAGTGTGAAATGTGGGCTGTCTTGATGGCACCATATGCAATCGAGCCGTAAATGCGGTACGACCAGGGGTCGGCATCGGTAAAGATCAGGAGCGGCAAGCTTGTCTCATCACTGAGCCGTTGCAGGAATCTGCGTGTCGAGCGAGCTGGCTGTCCCTTGATGTGGACCAGGATTGCACCGTGGCTTTCGTCGAAGCCGTTCTCAACCAGCCGGTCGAACATTCCTCCCGTCTCGATGGCGATTATGCAGCGCGCGTTACCCACGTTGTTGAAAGTAATCTTCTCTGGTTCAACATTGTAGGGAATCGCGTAGCCGGTATCCCCGACATCGTCGCGGCAGTTTATGCGCATCGGCTTGCCCTTGCGGTTAATCTCAGTCAATGTCAGGTCGCCCAGTACCTTGGCTCCATCCTCCTCGGGCCGGATCTTGAAATCCTCCCGCTGGAAATGGGTCACGATTTCGAGGTCCTCAATGAGTTTATTGGATTCGTCCTGGGTATGGAACTTGCCCAGGTCCCAGCCCTCGGAAATGTAGTAGAGCTCCCTCAGTGTCGATGATTTTTGCTGGCCAACCATGTCGCGAATGAAGTCGAGTAAATAGGTCGTGCGCAGGAGCATGTACGCCCCATCTAATTTCTTGGCCGTGCGGGTCGTCCTCGATTTCCCGTACTTCCAGACCTGCTGCTGCTGGTCGAAGATTATGTTATTCTTGCTGCGGGTGGGAAGGGTCATCTCCGGGATGTTTCCCTGGTTAAGCTGCTTGTGAATCTGGCCGGCAATCTGTTCCAGTTGCCCGATCGCGGATTGTGGCATATTGCCCTATTGTGTAGGTGTTTTTGAGATATTGGGGTGTTGGTGGTGGCGGGGAAGTTGACATATCACCCACTGCCGCAGATAGTAGCTGCCGTATTAGAGAGAAAAGAAGGTGGGGGGAGAGGACGTATCCCAAATACCAAAAGGGGCGATTCTACTGTTGGAAGGGGGACGGGCGGTGTACCATTCGACAATGGAAACAATCTCAAAGAAACTATGGACATCATAAAAAGCACCGCGGGGAACTCGGGCGAGACCCCTTGATTTCGTCTGGAAAATTTTTTATCTACTTTATATATTTATCGAGAAATGTATATTATAACAAACCGTCGAATTAGAAAATCAAATTTCCAGAGGAAACAAAGGGGTTGCACAGTATACACCATGTGCATTTCTCGTTTAGACGGGTGCCTCTATTTTTCTACCGCACCCTGATATCTTCAATGGGTTTCCTTTCCTGTTTGGTCGAATCGCGCTCGCGTATGGTGACGCTTCCGTCTTCCAGTGTCCGGTGGTCAATCGTTATTGCCAGCGGCACACCGATTTCATCTGCGCGTGCGTAGCGGCGGCCAATAGAGCCAGCCGTATCGAGATAAACATCCATGCCGTTCCGGTGCAGTTCCCTATGTATTTCCTCGGCTCGAGCACCTAGGCCATCTTTAATCATCAATGGCGCGACGAGTGCAGAGTATGGGCCGACAGCTTCCGGCAGCGCTAACCAGCACCGCCCCCCCTCGGAACGCCACGTGGTTTCGAGCACAGTATAGAGCAACCGATCCAGCCCGAATGAAGGCTCGACCACCAGCGGGAATGCCAGATCTACTTCCTTGCTTGTTTCTATAATGAAATATTCCTCACCCAGTTCAACTTGCTTGCCGGCGACCTCAACCACAGTACCAGGTCCTGCACCCCCCTCCAGCAGCTCCAATACTTCACCAGCTCCGGATTTGAATTTCTTGCCGATAGATCTTTTATTCGGGGCCCAGCGCTCGACCTGTCTCGACGCGCTACCAATAGGGACACGCATTTCGCGGCCACTGGCGACTGCGTGTGACTTGAGATCATAGTCGCCGCGATGCGCAATTCCGACCACTTCAACCCATCCAACTGATGTTTCCACCTCCCCATCCCAACAATCAGATGAGTAGTGCGCCATTTCATGCTGGCCGTGCTGCCGGAATCTGAGCTTTGCAGGGGGCACTCCACAACTCTGGATGAATTTGCAGCTACGCGCCAGCCATGTAGCCACCTGGTGCGAAGCGATAATTCCCTTTGTGAGCATCTCGCTGACAGGGGCTTCAACGACCCCTCCACCAGCGGGCAGTAGCGAAACCACAATCTCATTGACATCACTGAGTAAAGCCGGTTCTGCATCCGACAGGAAGAATGATTCCACCTCCATCTGGGTGAACTCCCGCAATCGCAATGGTCCCTGCCGCGGGGCAATTTCATTACGAAATGCGCGACCAACCTGCGCTGCGATTAGCGGCAGCTTCCCCCGGTTCTGGCGCAGGAGCCACGGGAAAGCTTGGAAGATGCCCTGCGCAGTTTCCGGTCGCAAGTATCCAGCAGCACCACGTCCAGCACCAATCGAGGTGTCAAACATCAGGTTGAAGGGGCGCGGTGCGCCCAATGCACCGCCGCACCCACATGCAATTTTTGCAATTTCTGCGACGAGCGCTTCCTTCTCGAGCCCGCTGCCCCCTTCGATGAGGTGGTCGGCACGGTGCAGTTTCTTGCACTCATTACATTCTACTAACAGGTCATCAAATTCTGAAAGGTGGCCAGATGCCTGGAAAAGCGCTTCCGGACCAATAACAGACCCCTCCAGCTCAAGCGCCCCCGTTTCGATTACGAACTGCTGGCGCCAGAGCTCGATAATTTTGCGGCGCATCCGCACCCCGATTGGACCGTAATCGAGCAGCCCAGCAACGCCACCATATGGTTCGTAGGCGGGCTGGAAAATTCCTCGCCGCTTGGCGAGCGCCATTACTTCCTTGAAATTCATGCCGTCAGGAGCACCTTTAGTAGGTCCTGACAGTAAATCATTCCAGTCAACTTCCCCTCGGCATCAACCAACGGCACCTGTCCATAGTCCCCATCGAGCATTATCTGGGCAACTCCACTGGCAGGGCTGCGATAGAATGCGGTCATTACATCCTCAATCATGATTTCTTCCACTGGGACGTCTGGCAGGAAGAGTCGCCTCTCAGAATGGTAGACGCGCATGATATCGCGCAATCCATCCCATGACCATGGGTCTTCATCAGCAGCAACCCCCATTTCGGAAACCGAGACTCTTTCACTAACATCGGTTGCGTCAAACAGGTCGCGGTCGGTGACAATTCCACACAACAGCCCGCGTTTGCCAAGTACTGGCATAGCGCGCGCGCCCGAGAGCCGCATGATGCGTAGCGCAGCGCCGAGAGGGGTCAACCGGTGGAGTGGGACGCACCCCCCCTCGAGGCAGTCCTGGACAGTCACATCTCCATTCGCTGCGACTAGTGGAAGCAGGTTGGTAGGTGTAACAATACCCACAACCACTCCCCCTTCGATGACTGGAAGGTGATTGAAGCCAAGCTCCAGAAATTTGCGCGCGGCCGAGACAACGGTAGAATTTGGCGTCACACTCACAACATCTGATGTCATAATCATCGCGACCTGTTCCTCACCAGTGTTGTTGAAAATATCATTTCGGGAGACAAACCCAGCCAGTTCCATAGTCTCTTCTCTAACGACCGGGACGCCCGAGATGTGATGCTTGATCATCAAGTGGAGCACGTCAGTGCGGTTCCCCGGCACTTCGGCGCAGATAACCGGGCTCGTCATTAACTGTTTTATCCGCATATAAACCTCATTTCCAGCACCCTCGCCTGCGGGTCGAATACTGCCTTTAGCGGGTTGGTCCTGTGCTGCGAAATCAGTATCCTCCCTGCTGGCAGGGGACTGCTCCGGTCGCACTTTGCTGCCTTCTTAAGGGTTTCATCCAGCCCCCGGCAGGTGAGCCGCAGCAGCGTTTCCGGCGCCACGTCAGGAAACGCTTCGCGACAGAAGCGCAGTTCCTCCAGCATGTCGAGCGTGCAGGACATCCCATTATCGGTCCCCAGCCCGACGTCAGCCCCCAGTTCCAGAAGCTCCTCCAGCGGCGGTCGCAGCCCGAAGCGCGCGTTGCTGCGCGGGCACACCACGACGCCAATGCCGTTTCCGGCGATGGCGCGCAAATCCTCCGCGCTGGCGTGGCAGAGGTGCACCAGGATGTCCGGCCCCAGTTCGAGCATGTGCTCGACCGATTCATGCTCGCCTTCCGAGAAGTGGAGCGCCACTAGTCCACCAGCCGTGCGCGCCTCAATGACCATACGGTGTCCCTCTCCGGGCGGCAGGTCCGCGAGCCCGGGCAGCCCCGCATGGCGACCCGGCAGCGGCCGCCCCCCGATGGCGCGGCCGAAGGGGACCACCTGCGGCGCCCCCTCGTCGACGCCCCAGCCGGCGTCAGCGGCGCCCTGCCCCAGCTGCGCCAACCCCGGTTCGCCGCCCTCGCGGAAGTCGAGCAGCAGCGCAGTGCCGCTGGAGGCCGCCTCGCGCAGCCCGGCGGTAATCGAGGCGGGCACATCTGCCTCCGCCAGCCAGCGGTGCTTGAAGCCGCCCGGGCCGACCAGCTCCGCCAGCGACATGTCGGGTACCCCGTCTCGCGCCAGGGTGTCGCCGAGGTGGGTGTGGCAGTTGCGGAACGGCGGCAGAATGATGCCTTCCAGCACGTCGTCGTGCGGGGTCCCTTCCCCTTCTTCGCCGCTTTCCGGGTCGAACCAGCCGTCGACGAAACCGCCCCGCCTCAGGAGCGGGCCGGCCCAGCGCATCAGAGCACGGCGGCGATGGCGGGCGCGACCGAGTAGCGGGTGTAGACGCCCTCAAGGGTGTCGGAGCTGAGGATGTCGTCGCAGACCCGCAGTCGGTTGGCGGCGTCCTCAATGAAGAGTCCATGGGTGCATGCCGCGAGCACCTGGCTGGCACCCCAGTCCTTGAGGAGCAGCGCCGCCGATGCAATCGTCCCGCCGGTGGCGATGATATCGTCGAGTATTACGACGGTCTCCCCCTTGACTGAAATTTTGCCCGAGTCGGTCTCGACCGTGCGGTCGTCCAGCCGTTTCTTGCTCATGACGTGCAGCGGTGCCTTCAGTTCGCGGGCGGCGATGCCGCACCGCTCGCGCGCCCCCTCGTCGGGAGCGACGACCAGCCCTGGCGAGAATCCTTTCAGGTAGTGCACTACTTCACGCAGCCCATCGATGTCTTCGGCGGGACAACCAAAGAAGTCGAGCACTTCCGGTGTGTGGACCGAGACTGTTAGGACCCGGTCACTACGCATCCCGATTGGCCGTGCCACGGCATGGGCGGAAATCGCCTCGCCCTCCTGGAAGATGCGCTCCTGCCGCGCGTAGCCCATATAGGGGATGACGGTCGTCACCGACGCGGCCCCAGCTTCATGGATGGCCTCGAGCAGCAGCAGCAGCTCGACAATTTTTTCGTCGGGGAAAGTGTTCTGGATAACCACCACGTCACGCCCACTCACCTGCCGCAGGATGCGGACGTAGCGTTCCCCGTCGGGATACGCCTTGTTTACAACCCCGCAGAATTCGGCGCCGGTTTCCTGCGCCAGCGCGACCCCGAGCCGCTGGTGGGTGGAGCCGCTGATGATAAACATCGCGCCGCGATTCGGGGGTGCCTAATACCGTTTTGTGGCCTAAAATTCCTGCTGGCAGTAATAGCGGAACATGCGCGTCCCGACCGGCGCCTCGGGCTGCCGCGCACGAACCTCGGCGGCGCTCATGCGGCCGGTCGCGAGCCGTAGAGCCAGCCATGGCGGGCACCAGTTTTTGGAGTAGATAAAAGTCGAGACGCGCGGGTTGATTTCCATCAGCACCCCGCCGCGAGTGGAGATGTCGACGCACCAGTCGAGTGGGAGGTGGCGCAGCACCTCGGTGCCATACGCGAGCAGTTCCGGCGCCTCGATCATCTCGAACCCCATTGCCAGGCCGGAAGCGTAGTTGAGCCGCCGTTTCACGGTCCCGAGCAGCACCTCCCCGCCGCGCGCCAGGGGGTCAATCTTGTGCTCCTCGCCATCGAGGTATTCCATCACCAGCAGCGGCGGGATTTCGCGGTCGCCAACCGTCTTGCGCAACTCCTGCAGCGAGATGTAGCGCGCGAACGGCCGTCCTTTGAAGAGCAGCTCGTAGCGGTCGGCGTGCTCGGTCAGCACTCGCACGCCGCGCGAGCCCTTGCCGCGCGGCGGCTTGAAGACGACGTCGTGTTCCGGGAATCCCAGCCGCGCGGCGGTCGCCTCGAGCTCCGCCAGCGAGTGGACCAGCTCGTAGCGCGGCAGCTCCATCTTGCCCTTCAGGGCTTCATACATCGCGAACTTGTCCTCGCACGCAGCGACCTGTTCGTGTGGCGACGCCAGCAGCGTCGCCACACCCTCGAAACGGTCCGCTGCCTTGGAAAGCTCGAACATTTCCCATGACGTCTGCGGGAATACTACCTCGGCTCCCCAGCGTTGTGCCAGCTCAACGACAGCGTCAACATATCCCTCGTCGTGTGCCCACGGCACCTGCGCGAAGTCGTCGCAGAGCCAGCGGCCAATCGCCTGCGGGGAAGCGTCGGTACCGCCAATCCACAATTCGGGTGATTGCCGTTTCAGGTTGACGATAAGTGCATGCGCGCCGGGGCAGCCGACACCGGTCAGCAGGATTCGCATCGCGCCGCCAGTAGCCGCGGGGTTATTCACGGCACCTCCGGCGCTGCCAGCAGCCCCGCGTAGAGTGCCAGCAGTCGCTCTTCCATGCGGTCCCAGCAGTACTTTTCGCGCCACGCGACGTGGCCACGGGCGCCCATTTCGCTCCGCAGCTCGTCGTCGCCCGCCAGCTGGCGCAGGGGCGCCACCCAGTCATCGGCGACCAGCCCGCAGTGGTTGCGCTCAACGATAGAGCGCCGCGCCTCGTAGGGGCCGACCACCGCCGGGATGGAGTACGCCATCGCGTCGAGCAGCTTTTTCGGGACGGCGGCGTGACGCAACGGTTCGGCAACATAGTGGCCGACCAGCAGCAGGTTGCAGGCGCGGTAGCAGTCGCCCATGCGGCCGTACGCCAATGGGCCGGTGAAGACCGCCCGCGCACCCACTTTGGCGGCGTGCGCCTCGAGCTGCTCCTGTAGCCCGGCGTAGCCGGCGCGCCCCTTCGGCGGGCCGCCGACGACCAGCAGCGTCACTTCGGGGACTTGTGCGGCGGCGTCGAGCAACTGCTCGATAATCCGCCGCCGCAGCGCGCCGATGTAACCCGCGACGACTCCGCCGAGCCCCAGCTTCGCGCGCAAGTCTTCCCCCACGGACGCCTCGATGACCGCCAGCGGCTCGGAGTTGTAGAGCACCTCCGCCCCGCCGAGCCGCTTCGCCAGCTCGGGCGAGACGGTCACGACCGTATCGGCGCGCGGTAGCCAGCGGCGCTGCTGCCAGCCAAACCAGGCGCCGAGCGCCGCCCCCTGCACCCGCTCGAGCAGCGGCCAGTCCTCGTGCGCATCGAAGACGACCTTCGCGTCGCATACGTCAGCCGCCCGACAGGCGGCCGGTAAGGTCTCCAGGTCATGCGCATGCACCACCGCCGGCAGCTCGTCGGCAGCCGCGCTGGCTAGCTGTCGCATCGCGCTGCGGAACGCCAGCATGCGGCCCGGCAGCCAGCTGTCAAGCGACGCGAAGATGCGGCGCACGCGGACGCCGTCGCGCAGCTCCTCGGCCGGCAGCGAGTCGTCGCGCCGCGCCCAGCAGAAGACCGTAACCTCGTAGCCGGCGCCGACGAGCGAGAGTGCCTCGTGCCAGACGCGGGTGTCGACGGTCGGCTCGAGCAGGTCGTGTCCCAGCAGCATCGCGACCCGGCTCACAGCATCCCGTCCAGCCGCACCTTCAGCGTCTCGAACCCCTCGGCATACGGCACCGCAAGCTGGACCCCGCGCATGCGAACCACGGAACGGAAGAACTTGGGGTCGAAGTAGGGATTGTGCTTCTGGCTGTCGTAGCAGTCGAGCGCCTTGAGCTTCTTGCGCACGTGACGCTCCTCGAGCGAGACGAAGCAATTAAGCTCGATTTCGAGATTGTTCCACGGCAGCTCGTAGCCGAGCAGCGTGCAATTCCGGAACGCGCGCAGCGCCTCGGCGGTCACGACGCCGTGGTCCTGATGAATGTCAGTCGTCGCCGGCGTAAACACCAGTTCGTAACTTTGCTGGCGCGAATGGTCGCAGAGCGCCTGCAGGATTTCCTGCCGGTCGCGCGGGAACTGGCGGGTGTAGAAACCGAGGATTTCATGCGTGACGCCCATGATTTTTCCCGACGCCGCCGCCTCGTCGGCCAAGTCGGGATACCGCTCGGCGACCGCGCTGAAGTAGATGACGTGCACCGACCAGCCGCGCTCGACCAGCTTGGCAATCGTACCGCCGCACCCCAGTTCGGCGTCGTCGGTGTGCGGGCTCAGCACCAGCGCACGACGCAGTTCAGCGGCGCCGACCTTGTCGGAAATCGCTTCACGTACCAGCTCGCTGACCGGCCGCCCCTGTTCGGCGGCCGAAGTCTTGAGCGCTGCCCAGTCGTCGCCGTGCGCTGCGGTAATCGAGAGCAGGAACTGCGCCGGCTTGTTCTCCTTTTTCCAGGCCATTACTATAGCCTTGCACAATTGGTTATATAACTATACCGCTGCCGCGTCGTGGACCTGCGCAAGGACGGCCGCGTCTACGAGCCGGCCGAAGACAGCTGGCTGCTCTGCGCCACACTCGAGCGCGCGGCGACGCGCTTCCCCGAGCTGCGCGGCGCCGTCCTGGAACTGGGCACCGGCAGCGGCATCGTCGCGCTCACGCTCGCCGCGCTCGGGGGCGCGGTCACCGCGACCGACCTGAACCCGCACGCCATCGCGCTGGCGCGGCGAAACGCCCGGGCGGCAGGGCACCACATCGAGTTCTCGCAAGGCGACCTGTTCGAGCCGGTCGGCGACCACCGCTTCGACGCCATCGTCTGCAACCCGCCCTACCTGCCTCCCGGCGGCGAATACGATGACCACTGGCTGGCGCTGGCGGTCGAAGGCGGCCCGACCGGCGCCGAGTTCACGCGCCGTCTGCTCGCCGGGGCGCCGCGCCACCTGCGGCCGGGCGGCGGGGTGTGGCTGCTGCTCTCGAGCTTGATGGGCGAGCTACCGGAGGGCTGGGAACGCGAGCGGTTCGACGAGCAGAATTTAGATGGCGAAATCCTGCGAGTGGAGCGGTTTTTGCTCTCCGTCTCCGGTTGATATAATCGCGCCCCTTAGCTACAGACTAAAACTGTGTGCAGCATTGTTTTAATCCCTCCCTCCACCCCGGGCTACCAGAGGAGTTACCAATTATGAATACCACGACCATACTGGGCACGCTGGCTGCAATCCTGTTTTTGGCCTTTTTCCTGCCGTCCCCTGCGAGTGCTGAAGATGTCAACGTCACCTTCATCGTAGATGCGAGTGATGGAACGGACCCGGCATCCTACACCTGTGCGGATATGGATGGCGACGACAGTGTGGAGAACTGCATGTTGTCTGCTGATTTCTCATTGCCCTCTGAAAGTGGTGTGAGTTGGGACCACCCTCACTTCTGGGAATGGGTATTGTACTCCGAAGGTGTGGTCATCCAGCAGGGCGATCTTGCTGAATTGACCCTGAATGACGTGAATCTCAATTTCTCGTGGGTAGCGGAGGGCTGTACCACGTTCGAGTGCCAGAACACCACCGTCCACCAGAACACGCATCGAGGCGCCTACTATCTGCGCCCGACAGATTGCGTTTGGTTCCAAAATCCGGGTGTCTCAGAATTTGAGGACGGTTTCGATAACAACAATACATGGCGCTGCTTCAATGAGGTAGGAGACTATCGGTCGGGCAACATGCTCTTCCACGTTACCGAAGAGCCCACAGAATGCGAACTCTGGGAACAGGAGAATCCATTTCTCGTTGATCGCGCAAAACCTGAGGGTGAGATGGACAATGGCTGTCCCTGCTATGGAACCGGGGACGAAACGTGTGATGATGATTCAAACGTTGATGAACAGGAATCAAATAATACATCATTCAATGACAACGGGACCATCACAGTGAGCGTTACGAGGCTCGACATCCCTGAGCACCCTGAGTGGGAATGGACGTACAAATACACGGTCGAGGTCGACAACCTTCAAATGGATGTGAATTACACCGCCGTAATCATCGTCAAACGGGTTGCTGATGATGAGTGGGGAGGCCTTGATTGGTGGTGGGATATTGATTGGGAAGGTGGCTACGATGAAGACAACGATGGATACCATAACCAAAGCGAGTATCCCCTTTCACTACAAAGAGGATGCTATCACATCAATGCCAATCTCTATGAAAGCGGCGCTCTCCATTCAGACGAAGATAGTGCGGCAGTTCTGGTATCCACGGACCTGGATTTCGCGGTTGGAACTGGCACCTGTGTTGATGGCGTTTACTCTGAAGTTGATGAGAGCGAAACTGGTGGTGGAGACGAAGAACCGCTTGCAGGGCAGTGCACCTGTCCTGATGGAAGCATTGGCCAGATGGTGGGTCCAGCTGATGATGGGGTTGATGATGGTTGTCTGTGTGAGGACAGTGAAGACGAATCACCGCTACCTTCAGTATCTATGATTTCTGCTTTAATTTCGATTGGATTGATTGCAATCCTCCGCAGAAAGTAGACTTCCCTATTGCGCTAGTTCTCAACGACCGATATATAAGAAAGCAGGCTGCGCCCCGGCTACTTGTGCTCGGCTTCAAGCCGTGCGAAGCGCGACTCCGACAGCGCACTCACCAGTTTGAGCCCACGCAACAGGATTTGCCCGAAAGGGAGCGCCATAACAGAGTAAATCACAATCCAGTGCGGCAGGAACCAGAGTCGGTCCTGTAGCACCCAGTGGGGTTCCCACGGCAGCGAGAGTGCCTGTACCGGCAGTCCCGCCGTGAATTCGTAGAGCCACATGATGATGGGAATCGCAATCAGCATCGTGAAGACCATCGGTTTCATCTGGTTGGACATCATCCCCGACTGGAGCATCAGGATTTCAGGCTGCATCTTCATCAGTTTCTGCACCCGTGACTGCTGCCCCTCCTTCCGCGCGTCGCTCAGCGCCTTGTTGTACGCCTGCATCTTGAGTTGCACCTCCGCCATCTGTTGCCAGTCGACCAGCAGGTGGCGAATGATGGTCGTGCCGCCAATCATTACCATCCCCGCCAGCAGGATGGTGACCGCCGGATATGCCCCGCCAAAGCCGATGCGCGGCTCGAGCAGCGTCTCGGCCACTTCCCCCATCGTTGCCCGCAGCCCGGGGTTGATGATGATGTAGAGCATCAGGAACATGGTCAGGAACATGCCGCCCATTGCCGGGGGCTGCTGTTCCGTCTCGCTCATGCGAGCAGGCTCCGGAACTGCGCCGCCGCCGCGTCGACCCCGCCGTCGTGATTCTCGATGATGGCGACGGTCGCGCCGACCATGACTGCGCCGGCGGCGGCGAAGGCACGGTTGACTTCCTGGTGCAGCGCGACGTCGTTGGCGTCGCGCTGCCGGGTCGCATCCTTGGCGCGACGGCCGGCAATCTCGGCGGGAGCCGCCTCGACCAGTACGATAATGGTGGGCGCCATCGCTCGCAATGTCCATTCGGGCAGCCCCGGCATGAAACCCTGCGCGGTGCGAATGGAAGCGTGCGTATCGACGACGACGTCCCCCATCGCGGCAATCCGCTCGCCCGCCAGTTTCTGTAGCCGCTGCTGTGCGTCAATCGACAGCTTGCGCATCTGGTCGCGGTCCGAAACGCCTTCGGCTTGTGCGACCTCGAACATCATGTCGCCGAAATTGACGCTGCCGTAGCCCGCCTCGCTGGCGCCGGCCATGACTGTGGACTTGCCCACCCCCGGCACACCGGTTACGACGACTACCCCCATCAGTCTCCGAGCCGGTTGGGCTTCTTCAGGTTTTCCGGTAAATCTACGATTCGCGCCGGGACGCCGACCGCCATCTTCCAGGCGGGGACGTCGCGCGTCACGACCGCGCCGCCGGCGATGAAAGCCCCATCACCGACGCTGATACCGGGCATCAGCGTCGCGTTGGCGCCAACGGTAACGTCGTCGCCCAGCGTAACCGCCTCGAGCTGGTAGTCGGTCCGCAACGGGGTGCGGTCGTTGGTGAGCGTCGCGTTCGGGCCAAGGAAGCAGCGGTCGCCGAGCCGCGAGCCGGTCGGGATGTAGACGCCGGTCTGCAAGCTGCAGTGGTCGCCGATACGGCAGTCGTTGTCGACGGTGACGCCGGTGCCAATCAGGCAGCCGTCGCCGACGCTGGAATTCTCGCGCACCAGCCAGCCGTGGCCGCTGCGCACCCCGCTGCCGAGCCGCGCGCGGGAGTAGAGCGTCCCGGAGCGCAGCGTGCAGCGGTCGCCGACGGTCGCGCCGGCAATCTCCGCCTCGCGGTCGCCGTCGAGCAGCTCCAGCTCGTCGCGCGCGGGGTAGCCGATGACCACGTCGTCGTCGATGAAGCAGCCCTCACCGATGGTCGAACCGCCGATGACGCGCGCCATCACTCCTCGCCGAAGAACTGTCGCAGGACCGGATGCATTTCCATCATCTGCTCCTTGCCGATTTGCTCGTACGTGCGTATCATGATGCCGACCGTCAGCAACACTCCCGTGCCGGACGATTGCCCCGTCGTGCCAATCATGTCGCCGCCGGCAGCCAGCAGCCCCACCATCGCGCCGCTGAAGACGGTCACCGTCGGGATGTACCGCTCGAGCACTTTCTCGACGATACGCGGGTCCCGCCGGAAGCCGGGAATCTGCATCCCCGTGCCCTGGATTTGCTTGGCGACCCCCTGCGCCCCCATGTTGGTGGTCTCAATCCAGAACTTGGCGAACATCATTGAGCCCAGTATCATGACGCCCATGTAGATAATAACGTGCAGCACCAGCTGATACGGTTCGTGCGCCACGCCGCCGATGGTCATGGAACTCGCATACTTTTCGCTCGCCAGCGGCAGGAACCAGTCCTGTATGCCGTTGACCCGGTTCAGGTAGTAGGCGGCGCCCATGGTCGGAACCGGGTTACCATCGCTGACGTCGAAGGCACCAATCATCCAGTTATGCCCGACAATCGGCCATTTGGACATCGTCGGGTGCGACCAGAAGAGCATCGCGAACATGTTGACGTTGGCAAGCAGCGCCGATACCAGAATTACCGGGATGACGCTGGCGTAAATCAGCCGGATGGGGTAGCGTCCGCGCGCGCCCCGGACGCGTCCGTGTGCCAGCGGCAGCTCGATGCGCGACGATTCAACATAGACCACGACGAAGAAGACAATCAGCGTCCCGACCAGCGCGACGACCGGGTTGGGCGGCGCCAGCAGCATCGCCTCGTAGCCGCCCTGCATCAGCTCGCGCGACGAGGAGTTCATGATGTACCAGATGACCATCGGGATGGTCCCGGTTGGTGGCGAGTTGGGGTCGGTCGTTCCGGGCGCCGGCTCCCAGTTGAGGGTGCCGGTGAAGAGCGCCTGGCTGACGCCGGCGGCGATGAAGAGCGAAATGCCGCTGCCGATACCCCACTTGGAGACCACTTCGTCCATCAGGAACACGAGGTACGAGCCGATAATCAGCTGGGTGATAATCGCCATGCGGGCCCACGTAAGGCCAAGTTCGCCGACGACGGCCGCGCTCGGCTCGAGGAAGCCGAAGACCTGCGGGATGGATTCGACGAAAATCATCACCACTACCAGCACCTTCTGGGTGCCCTGGTAGATTGCCTTGTCCTTGGCATCCTGCAGGTTGAGGTTGATAATCTTGGCGCCGGTGAAGAGCTGCATGATAATCGAGCCGGTTACAATAGGTCCGATACCGAGGTGCATCAGGCTTCCCGATGCCCCGGCGAGGATGGCGCGGTACTGGACGAACAGGTCGATAGTATTGCTGCCGAGCCCGTACATCGTGACGTTGGTCAGTGCAAAGTAGAGTATCAGGATGCCCAGCGTCCAGGACATCTTGGTGCGGAAATGGACGTGGCCGTCCGGTTTGGTAATGGTCGGCATGCGCTCGATAATTGGCGCCAGCCCGTGGAGTTTCGACCCTTCGCCTGAATACGAGGAGCCCATGTAGGTGAGCCAGGTCAGGATGGCCATGCCCCCTCCCATCAGCAGCGCCGCCTCGGTGCTGGGGTCCTTCCAGCGGAACCAGAGCAGGTAGAACAGGATTACCGCGATACAGGGGCCGAGCGCCCTCGACGGCTCGCGCGGAATGTCGTCAGCCAAGTTGCACCTCTCCGCCGGCGGCTTCCACCTTCTGGATGGCGCGGGCGGAGGCAGCGCTTACGGTAATCGTGCAGGGGCGACTCAGGTCGCCGGTCGAGAGCAGTTTGTCGAAGCCGAGTGGCCCCAAGTCGACGGAGAATTGCTTCCCTTTCTGCGTCGCGCTGCCGTCGGCAACCCAGCGGTCGAGCGATTCTTCGAGCAGCTTCAGGTTCAGCACCGCGCTGGCGGAGACGACCGCCGGCGGCCGTGTGAAGCCGGAACGGCCCCAGACGCGTCCGACGCGCTCGTACATCACCCGCTTGGTCTTGTGCGAGCCCGCGTTGCCGCGCCCGCCGCGCAGGCCGGCGCCGCGTCCTTTCTTGTGGCCGCGCCCGCGGGTGCGTCCGCGCCGCATGGACTTACGCGTCGCCATGAGTCATCCTCCTCAGGAGCGCGTTGATGGCGTCGCCACGGTAGCCCAGCGCGCCGCCTTCGGCGAAGGAGCGCTTGACGCCTCCCCACCCCTTGCGGGGCGGATGGAGCCGCAGCACCGGCTTCAGCCCGGGGACATCGCGCAGCCGCGCCTTGCCGGCGGCGACCTTCTTCGCGAACGCTTTCACCGTCGTGAAGCCGCCCTCCTTGAGCGCCGCCTTGTCGAGCGGCTTGCGCCCGCCCAGCATCCCGGCGTCGCCCAGCAGCAGCTCGGCGGTCTCGGCGTCGGCTTCGCCCCAGGTGACGTAATCCTTCACCTGCCGCAGCATCCCGAGATGGGTGGCGTCTTCAGGGACCATCACGCAGTGGTTGACTCGATTGAGCCGTAGCAGCCGCATCGTTTCGCGAATCTTAGGCTTGACGTTTACCTCGCCGCGTACACGGATAACTGCCCAGGTCATGCGGGCGCCGCCCCCAGCAGCATGTTGTGCGCCTCTTCCTGACCCGGCAGCAGCTTCGTGCTGGCGGTCTTTTCGAGCGCCTTGAACATCGCGCTGGCGTAATTGTAGATGGTCTGCGTCTGTCCCTTGCTGAACGACCAGATGTCCTGGACGCCCGCCATCCTGAGCATGATACGTCCGACGTCGTTGGTCACCAGTCCCACGCCGGGCGGCGCCGGCTTGAGCGTCACGCGCGTCGAGCCGGTGCGGCCCGCGACGCTAAACGGCAGCGAGTTCGGCACCGCGGTCGAGCACTCCCAGGAACCGCTGCCGCGCCGGATTTCAATCAGGTTCTGCTTGGCGCGGTCCATGGATTTCTGGATAGTCGGTCGCACCAGCTTGCCCGAGACGCGACCAAGCCCGACGCAGCCGTCACCATTGCCGACCATGGTCGTGACGGCGAAGCGGACACGGCGCCCGGAGTCGGACATGCGCTGCACCATGTGGATGTCGATAACTTCCTCCTTCAGGTCGGGCAGCAGGATATCGACGACCTCGGGCTCGCGCAGCGGCAGGCCCGACGTGAGCGCCTCGTGAATTGTAGTAATTTCGCCGGCAACGACCTTACGCCCCAGTTCGGTCTTCGGCTTCCACGTGTCGGCGCGCTCGGAAGCCGCCTTGCGTCGCTGCTGCGCTGGCGTCAGCCGCGGTCCACGGTCACGCGGCGGTCCGCCCCGGCGGGGCGGACCGCCACGCTGGGGGCCACCAGCCCGGGGACCGCCACGCGGTGGCGGGCTGGTGCTGGTCCTGCGCACCGGTGGCGGGCTCACGCCTTCGCCTCCTTGATTGCGCTGGAGACCTTTTCGACCAGCTTGGCGGTCGCCTTGGAAATGTGTTCGCCGCGGATGCGTTCCTCGCCCGGGTAAAGGCTATCCGAGTGCGGGACTTCGAGTCCGCCATCGATCAGCCCCTTGAGCACCGCGAAGACGCGACCGCCCGGGGTGGGGGTGACACGGCCGATGTCGAGCACCGCGCGCGTCTCGCCCGCGGCTTGCGCGTTGCGCGCTGCGAGCAAGCCCGCAAGGTAGGCGGCGGGGATGCTGGTGCCGGAGCCTTTCCAGCCCAGTTCCGCCAGCTGCTGCGAGCTGACTGCGGCGACGACCTCGTCGCCCTGTTTCGCGAAGCGGATTAGCTGGATGAGCACCTGCCGGTTGGTGACGCGCACGACCGCGCGCGCCTCTCCCGACTTGAGCAGCGCCAGCCGCTTGCGGTAATCGGTCGCGCCTTCGCGGCGGCGGCGGAATTGCCTCACTTTCCCACCTCGATGCCGTCGGTCTGCATGTGCGAGCGCAGGTGCGCCCGCGAATTATACATCCCGCCCTTGGCGCGGCGGTAGTAGTGGCGATATTGCGACGCGGTGAGCGTTCCCGTTTCCCGCAGCCCGCGCAGCTCGTCACGCAGCGCACGGATGCGCGTCATCCACGCCTCCTTCTTCGGCGTGCGCGCCTTGCCGTGACCGCGGCGCGAGCCGTGCCCGCGCTGCCGCCCCTTGGCACGCTGCGCGTCGCGGTGGCGTGCGCGACCGCGGGAAATACCCTTCTTCTGGTGCTTGCGGATGAACTTCTGGACAATCAGGTGGCGTACGTCGTCGCGGGTGACCGCTTCGCCAATGCGCTCCTGGATTTCGGCCCGGTCGTCAATCCAGACGCGGTCGAGCCCGCACTTGAGCAGGCGGGCGGCGACGCGGCGCTGGTAAGCGAGATTCATTCCTCGTCCTCCTCTTCCGCGTCATCGTCCCCGGATTCTTCGTCATCGTAGCCGCGGCTGTTGAGCACGCGGATACCCAGTTCGGCTGCGCGTGCTTCGATGGTTTCGCGCTTGCGGTCGCCAACGGTGGCGGCGACGCGGGCCGCTTCCAGCTTGCCGTCGAGCGCTTCGAGCTCCTCGGGCCGGTGCACCAGCACCTCGACGAAGCCGGACGGGTGCAGTCCGCGCGCGGCGGCGGGCCCGCGGTAGCCGGTTGAGACCACTGGCGGGCGATACTTGCGGCGGGTGCGCATCTTGCTGTGCATCCCGCGCGGCTTGCGCCAGGCGGTGCCGAGCCGTTTGTAGCGGAACCAGTTCTGCCGCTTGAAGGCGGGCCGCTTGCGGCTGGCGGCGTTGCGCTTCGCGAGCGCCTTGCGGGCGTCCGCGTCGAGCTTCGGCTTTGCCTTCGGCTTATGCGTCATGCATCACCCCTTTCGAGACGAGATAGATGCCGTCCTGGAAGACGCGGATGTCGCGCCCCTTGACAATCGTGGCGCGCTCAAGATTGGCGGCGGTCTGGCCGACCGCTTCACGGTCGTTGCCCTCGATGGTGACCGAGTCGCCCTTGGTGATTACCTTGGTGTCGCCGAGAATCGCAGCGTGGCGGCTCGCTTTCTCGCCCAGGAAGTTGTCGATTACGACAGTATTGCCCTTGGCGGAAACCTTCATCGGGAAGTGTGCGAAGACCACCTTCATCTGGTAGCGGAAGCCGAACGCGACGCCGTTAACCATATTGGACAGGTGCGCTCGCCACGTTCCGAGCAGCGCCTTCTGCCGCTTGCGCAGCTTCTTTCCGGAAACGACCACCGCGTCGTCGCCCGGCTTGATGCCGAGCTGCGGGTGGCTGAAGTCGCGCTCCAGCTTGCCGCGCGGGCCTTCGACCGCGAAGGTCGCGCCGTCGTAGCTGGCGCTAACGCCCTCCGGCAGCGGGACTGTGTGCGCCAGCTCCTCAATAAGCATACGCGAGCAGCCTCCCTCCGGTGTGGCCAGCCTTGGCCTGGTCATTGTTGATGACGCCCTGCGGCGTTGTGAGAATCAGGATGCCGAAGTCCTTGGCCGGCAGGTAGCGCGCCTCGTGGCGGTCCATCTCGCGCACCTTGACCGAGAACCGAGGACGAATCGCCCCGCAGCTGTTGATGCGGCCGTTGAGCTGCACCTGGAATTCGCCGCCGCGACCGTTTTCCTGCCGCTCGAAACCGGTGATGTACCCCTTCTCCTGCAGCAGCCGCAGGATTTCGCCAATCAGGCGTGATGCGGGAACACGCGCGTCGGGCTTGCCGACGCGGTCAGCGTTCTTGATGGTCACCAGTGCATCGGATAACGGGTCGTGCCTCATGAGTATTTCTTGAACCCCAGTATGGTAGCCTTGTCGCGGAAGCATTGCCGGCAGAGATGCAGCTTGTAGCGCCTCACGATACCGCGCTTGCGTCCGCAGCGGCGGCAGCCAACGATGCGCCCGCGGAACACGGTGCGCTCCTTGGTCTTCATGCGACAACCTCCAGCTTGAAGTTATGCTGCATGAATTCCTGGCACTCCTCGCGCGTCAGCCGGTGGCTGGGTCCAACCTTGCGCCGCGCCACCTTGCGCCGCGAGACGCGGAAGCCGGGGCGCTCGAACGCAACCGCCACGTCCAGCCCGAAGATGCCAATATCAGGATCGTATTTCTCATCGGCGAAGCCGGTGTAATCGGGAATACCGAAGTTGAGTCCGCCCGCAGCGGAGAAGCAGTAGGCTGGCAGCCGGTTCTCGCGCACCCAGAGTGCGTTCTTCAGCACGCGGTGCGCGTTCTCGCCGCGCAGCGTCACCTTGCAGCCGATGGGCATTCCCTTGCGCAGCCCCAGGTCGCGGTTCTGCGTGCGCGAAAGCGTGCGCACTGGCTGGCAGCCAGTCAGCTTGCCCAGTACGGTCTCGGCCTTGGAGAGCCGGTCACCCGCCTCGCCAACGCCGATGTTCAGCACCACCTTGGCAATCCGCAGTTCGCGCATCGCGTTCATGTTGCAACCTCGGCGACGAGCGCCTTCTTGACGCCGACGACGAACGCATACTGTTTCAGCGTCTCGAACTCGGTGAAGTAGACGATGTTGGGCCGCGGGCTGCGCGTTACCAGCGCCTCCTTCAGCGGCGCAATCGTCCCGACGTGCGCCCCGCCCGTGACGAGTGCGGGGGAGCCCTTGTCGAACTTGAGAACCTTCTTGATTTTGCGGCCCGGCAACGCCACTTGCAGGACGTCGCCAGTCGCAACCGCTTCCTCGGAGAGCAGGTTGCTCCCGTCGTGCAGGTTGAGTTGCGTCTTTCCGCCGCGCACCGTCGTCTTGCCTTCGACGCGCAGCAGCTTCCACTTCGCCTCGGTCGCCTTGATTTCGGAGAAGTGCAGCCGGCCGCGGTGGTCGAGCAGGCAACGGAAATTGGATTTGGCCGCGGGTAGTGAGACGACGTCCATCAGCCCCACGCTGCGCTTCGGGTCGCGCACGACGTGCTGGTCGACTTGCACCTTGCCATCCGCCAGCACCCGGCGCGCCTCACGTGCATTGTCGCAGACCTGCAGGTAGTCGCGCAGCACCATCACCAGCGGGACGCTCCCCTCAAGCGAGTGGGGTCCCGGTGCCGGCTTGGTGGCCCAGAAGTGGGATTTGCGGCCGACGTTCCACGAACGCGGCGCGGTGATGCGCTTCAGGTGGTCGCTCATGCGGATTCCTCCAGCCGCGCCACGAGTTCCGCTTTCTTTCCCGACACGGGCAGGTCGCGCTCCTTCAGCGCCGCCTTCAGCTCGGGGACGGTGAGAGCGCTCCAGTCCTGCGCCTCATCGCCTTCCTCTTCTTCGTCAGCGTCGGCATCCGCGTCGTCAGGTTCATCCGCACGCGGGTCGACTCCCGTTACCTCAGTCTCGTAATCGTCCTCGGCCGCCTCGAGCTCGGCGAGCGTCTCTTCGGTCCACTCGACCCCTTCGTTGACGCGGTCCAGGATGCGCCGGCGACGCACGTCGGACCAGTCGGGGTTGATGACCACAAGGTTCGACGGGTCAATCGGCCGCTGTAGCTCGGTGCCGTCCGACTTGTGATATGTGAATCCGTCGACGTAGACCTTGCGCGCGCGGCGGTCGATTTGCGAGATTCGGTGCCCCTCGGTGCCGCGCCCTTCGCCGCGCACAATCAGCACGCGGTCGCCGGTGCGGACCGGGATTGACCGGGGATAGATGTAGCCGCGCTCTTCCTGCCGTTTGCGGAGTCCGCGGTCGAGCGGTGACGCCATCTCGCGGTGCCTTCGGTGGAGCGGCGCGTTACGCCGGGCGAGTCGCTGTTTGCGGGGTTGTTTTGAGCTCATATGATAGTAGATGCCGTTGCGGCAATGCGCGGCCACCTCTCGGCCGCTTCGCGGGCGACGGGCCCCTTGATTCCGGAGCCGCGCGTCTCGCCCATTTCGTTGGTCAGCACGACCGCATTATCCTCGAATTTCACCATGGTCCCGTCGGGGCGGCGGAACGGTCGCCGGCTGCGCACGATGACCGCGCGCACCAGCTGGCGCCGCATTTCCGGGGTTCCCTTCTTGACCGACGCGATGACCATGTCACCTACACCGGCCGATGGTGAGCGGCGGTGGACGCCCTTGTAGTTCAGGACCGTTACGATTTCGACAATCTTGGCGCCGCTGTTGTCGACGCAGTCGATGCGTGCTCCCTGCGGGAGACCGCGCATCTGCCGACCGGCGACCGCCCTCATGCGTCCCTCCGCTCGATAATCACGAACGACTTGGTTTTCGAGAGCGGGCGGCACTCCATAATGGTCACCGCATCTCCCTCTTCCGCGCCGACGCTGGCCGGGCTGTGCGCCTGGATGCGCGACGAACGGCGCTGGTAGCGCTCGTATTTTGAATCGTATTTCAGGCGCTCGATGCGCACGACCGCGGTGCGCTGCGCCCGCGCCCGCACAACGATGCCCCGTAACAGCTGTCCCCGCACGGGGAGCGTGCCGTAGAACGGGTCGTTCAGGTCGCCGTCCCACTCGTTCGCGGGCGGCTGCACGTCGACGCCGATGTCGCGTGGACTGCTGTCGCGCGGCTTGCTCATGCGCACCTCCGGGTACGGTCCTGCGGCCGGAACGCAATCCGGTCGCCCGCGACGGTCTCGCCGTCGAAGTCGAAGTTGCCGCCGCGCTTGGCGACACGCTTGCGGCCGCCGTCGGATTCGAGTAGTAGCGTCTCGCGCGTCTCGTCGATGACCGTCCCCGCAAGGCCACGCAGCGACGGGTCGCTGTGGTCCGCGACGGTGACACGGCGGCCGATGAAATCGTGCTGCGCCAGCTTCATGCGTCACCCACCGGGAAGCCCATGTCGCCCAGGATTACCTTCACGTTGCGCGTGTGGTTGCCCTGCAGCTCGATGGCCCCATCCTTGTAGGTGCCGCCGGTGGCGCACTTTGTTTTGAGTGTCTTAAGCAGGTCGGGAATGTCAATATCGCTGCCGAGCCCCTCGAGCACAGTCATTAGCTTGCCGTAGCGGCGTTTCTCGATGCGCACGCGAATCTCCTGCTGCTCGCGCGCGATATCCTCGCAGACGCAGATTTCGACTGGCAGCGCGCAGGTGGAACAGATGTCAGCCATAGCGTTCCCCCAGTTCGCGCATCACGGTCTGCAGTCGCGCCACCTGCTTGCGCAGCGAGCGCATGCGCCCGGGCGAAGCGGGCTGTCCGCCCATCGACGCGACGCCACGCTCATGCATCAGCTCGCTACGCAGCTCACCCAGTCGCGCAACGCGTTCCTCAGGCGCCAGCTCGCGCAGCGCAGCGGCCTTGCGGCTCACTTTGAATCCTCCTTGGTTTCCTTCGCGGGCGCCTCTTTTTCGGGAGTTACTTCGGCCGGCGCCGCTTCAGCTTCCGGCTGCCCCTCGCCTTCGGGGACGGCCTTGGTCGCGTCCGCTTTGGCCGGAGCTTCCGCAGTTTTCTTGCCCACATCAGCTTTCGGCTTTGCCTCTTTCTCAGGGGCAGGATTGGTCGCATCCGCTTCGCCCTCCGCTGCTTCCGGAGCATCTTCGTCCGCGTCGGCCTCCGCCTCAGCGGGCGGTTCGGCCACGGCGACCGGCTCGACGGTGATTTCGGCCGGCAGTTTCGCGTCGGGCGGCATGATGACGACCTTGACGCCGATGGTGCCCGGCTTCAGCTTCGCCTGCGCGTAGCCGACCTTCATCAGCACCAGCGCGGGCTCGCCGCAGTGTTTGATGTGGCCTTCGATAAACTTCTCGGTGCGGTGCCGCAGCCCGGTCAGCTTGCCGGCAATCGTAATCTGGCAGCCGCGTGCGCCGGCGCCCATGATGCGCTGGAGCATCGAGTTACCCGCACGGCGGTAGTTCCAGCCGCGCTCGAGCGTGTTGGCGACCTTCGACGCCATCACGTCCGGGTTCAGCGCCCAGGTCTCCACCTCGGTCGCCTCGACCTGCAGGTTTTCGTAGCCAAAGGTGCGCTCGAGTTCCTCGGTCAGCCGGTTGATGTCGACCCCCTTGCGGCCGATGACGATGCCGGGGCGCTCGGCCTGAATGCGGACGTGTGTTCCCAGTGGGGTGCGCTGGATGGAGAGCCCTCCGAAACCGGCGCGCGCAACCTCCTTGCGGACGAAGTCGTGGACCAGCATGCGACGCACGCGCTCCTCGACCATCTCGCGCGCGATAGTCGTCATTCGATGCCCTCCAGCACCACTTCGACGTTAGCGGTCTCGCGCATCTTGGGCGTGGCGCGGCCGCGCGCTCGCGGGAAACGCGCCTCAAAGGCGGGCCCGCGCGATGTGGCAACATGCACGATGCGCCACTCGTCAATGTCAAGGTGCATCGTCTCGCCGTTGCTCTGCGCCGACTCGATAACTTTCAGGATGGCGGCGGCCGCCTTGCGCGGGTAGCGCCCTGCGGCACGGCCCTTGCCCTTGCGGTGCCCCACCTTGCCGGCGTGCCGCGTGAACGGGACCGGCTCGCGCATGTCGATTACGCGCCCGAGATAGCCACGCGCGCGCTCGAGTTCCATCCCGCGAATGGCGCGACAGATTTCGCGCGCGTGCCGGGGGGAGATTGCCATCTCCTTGCCGCGCGCGGCGGCATGGATTTCGGGGTCGTAGGGGAACGAATAGCCTTTCATTTGAGCGGCATGAACTTGGATGAACGGGTCGCCCCAACGCCGGGTCCCGTATGCGTAGGCGGTGTGCGCGTCTGCGCAAACTCGCCGAAGTAGTGGCCTACCATTTCCGGCTGCACTTCCACCTCGACGAACTCATGCCCGTCGTAGATGGCAAACTTGCGGCCGATGAACTGGGGAATTACAATCATTTCGCGGCGGTGGGTGCGAATTACGGAATCGGGGTCCGCCTCAGCGTCCCGGACTATCTTTGCCTGCTCGCGCGTCAGCCCGCGAGTGAACGAGCGGCGCTGGCGCGACGGCAGCAGTTCCAGGAATTCCTCGAGCGAGAGCGCTTTCAGCGCGTCGACGGTCAGCCCGCGGTAGGTGTACTCCTTCTTGCGGCGCACCTGCACGCCTGCGCGCCGCTTGCGCTCGCGCCTCCGCGCGGCCTTTGGCGTCGCCGACTTGCGCTGGCGAGCCATTAGCGCTTCGCCCCTGTGCGCTTGGGCGCGATGTGGCCGACCTTGCGGCCGGGCGGCGTATCGCGTGAGACAGACGACGGGATGCCGATGGTCTGCTTGCGGCCAGAGCCGTGCGGGTGGTCAACCGCGTTCATCGCCACGCCGCGGACCTTGGGCCAGATGCGGGCGCGCGAGCGGTTGCGGTGGAAATTTTTACCAGCCTTGCCAATCGGCTTCTCGCCGCGGCCCGAGCCGGCGACCGCGCCAATCGTGGCGCGACACATGTTGTCCAATGCCTTGTGCTGGCGCGACGGGAGTCGCACAGTGGTTTGTTTGCCGTGCGAGACAACCACCGCGCGCTGCCCCGCAGCGCGCGCCAGTCGCCCGCCGTCACCGGGTTGCAGCTCGACGTTGTAGACGCGCGTCCCTTCGGGGATTGAGCCGATATAGACGGTATTGCCGCGCGCGACCTCGGCGCCGTGGCCGGCCGTCACCGACTGCCCCACGCGCATTCCGTCGTGCGCCAGCATCATGTAGTCGCCATCGCCATCGCGCACCTGTGCCACGGGAGCCGAGCGCCCCGGGTCGTGGAGCAGCTTCCGGACGACGCCGTTCGACTCCTTCGCGCGCGGATGGCGCACCTTGCCCTTGAAGCGGTTGTCGGTCGCGCGATAGCGGAAACCCCGCCCGCGCCGCCGGTTCATGATGCGCTTGCCCATCAGAGAATCCCCAGCCGGTTGCTCAGGTCCTCCGCCGAGTGGTCCGGCGTCAGCCTGACGATGGCGAGTTTGCCTTCCTTGGTGATGCGGGTGTTGACTTTCAGCGCCTCAACCTGAAACAGCTCCTGCACCGCCTTGCGGATGTCAGCCTTGGTCGAAATGCGGGAAACGTAGAACTCGAGTTTATTGTCGTCGAGCATGTAGAGCGCCCGCTCCTTCGAGCGCGGGCTCAGGATAACGCGGTGCGAACTCACAGTCGTGCCTCCAGCGCCTTGAGCGCGGGTTGCGAAATTACCATCAGCCGTCCCGGGTCGCCGCCCGGCGCGAGCATCTCAGTATTGAGTTGCGCCGCCGTCGTGACCTCTACTCCACCCAGGTTGCGGAACGCGCGCTCGCTGCCGTTGAACTCGGAAAGCACGACCAGCGCACTCTTCGGGCGGCGGTAGCGCCGGCCGCGCCGCTTACCCTTGCCGGCGCGTACCTTGCGCTCCGCGCCCCGTGAGAGTTCGGCGTCGAGCCCGAGTGCTTCCAGCAGTTTCTGCGCGCGGCGGGTCAGCGACTCGCCCTCGTGCTTTGCTGCAAGGATTTCAATGTCCTTGCTGACGACGAAAGGCGTTGCCGCCTTCTCCGGCAACCGGTGGCCGCGTCCGGCAACCACGGCCGCGTCGGCGGTGGCTGCGAGCGCCGAGCGGAACGCAACACGGCGTTCGCGCGCGTTCATTTTCAGCCCCCACTCCTTTGACGGCTTGGGCGGATGCGCCCGACGGCCGCCGACGGTGTTGGGCGCCTCGGCTCCGCGTCCGACGGGGGTTCTGGGTGTGCGCGCCATCCCGCGGCCCTTGCCGGGCCACTTAGCCGAGTGACGCATACCGGCGCCGCGCGACGGCCCGTAGGGCTGCCGGCGGTTGGCCTGCGCGGTGCGTACCGCACGGCGAATCAGGTCGGTGCGCACCGGGCCGTCAAACGCGGCCGGCAGCGCAGCCTTCGATTTCCCGGCCTTGCCGCTGATGCCGTAGACCGGGACTTTCATTTCAGGCCCCCTGCGCAGATTCCTGCGAAAGCATCGTGATTTCCGGGACGACCTTCGAGTCGGCCGCGGTGCCGTGGAAGCGGATGGCCTTGCGGAAGCGAATCAGTCGCTTCGACGGTCCCGGGAGCGAGCCGTGGAACAGGGCATACGGCCCTCGCACCAGCCCGTAGTGCAGGAAGCCCCCCTTGGGATTGATATCGTCAGGATTGTCGCCGACCCGCAGCAGCCGCTTGTTGAACTCGGTGCGCTGGTGGTAGCCGGTCTGCCCCGCCTGCGGGACGGTCGGCTTGACGTAGCCGGGGTTGAACGGCCCCAGGTTCCCAATCATGCGGCGGTGCTTGGAGTTCTTGTGCGTCAGCAGTTTGACGCCCCAGCGCTTGATGTGGCCCTGAAAGCCTTTCCCGATAGTAACCGCAATCGCGTCGAGCATCTCGCCGTCCTCGGCGAAGTCGGTCATTATGACCTCCTTACCAAGCTTCTCTTTGGCGAAGGCGAGCTGCGCCGGCAGGTCGCCGCCGCGAACAGCGACTTCCATCACTTCGGGCTTCTTCTTCGGGACGCCCGTAATCAGTTTCGGCTGCGTCTGGACCAGCAACCGCACTTCGTCCAGATCCGCTTCCTCGAGCTGCTTCCAGCGCGCCTTGCGGTCCTGCCCTGCGGGCAGCGGCAACCGCCGCGCGAGCATCTCGTCCAGCTCTTCGGCCCAGACCTCGCTGAAGGTCCGCAGCCCGTACGTGTCCTGAATGTAGCCGCGCACGCCGACGGCGAACATCGGCGGCACCTCGACCACTGTAACTGGCATCCGCACTTCCTGCCCCGCTGTGGTCGAAGTGCGGCGGTAGTCGACCGCCATGATGTGGGTCATCCCGACCTTGTAGCCGGCGAAGCCCTGCAACTGCGGCTCGCCGTTGCCGCCAGCCGGCCAGCTGGAGACGTGCGGCGTTTCCGAACGCGCACGCTTGCGCGGGCTATAGGCGCGGGAGCCCCGTCTGGGTTTGTGGTTCTTCGACATGTGCTGGCTTGCGCTCTCCCGTAGCAGGGACAGGCATAGAACCGCGCTCTCCCGGGCAAACCGTGACGTCGTTTCCCGACGAGCAGGAATTAGCTCGCGGGGTGCGGGGATGATTACCCCAAACGTTTGGTTCAGCCAGGCGCGGCTCGCGTCGAAAAACGGACCCTATATAAGCGCTGGCGTAAGTTCAGGACGATGATTCATGGCAAAAATAGTCACAATATTTAATTTGTATTGATTGAATTCCCTTACTGAATCCATAGTCTATTCACCCACCATGCTAACCGTTACATTCCTGCTATGGGTCTGATTTCTATGGCTCCCAGACATAGATTCCCTGTTAAACTCCAAGCGAAAGTCCTTATTCATTCCACCTCCACCTCAATCGCGGTCGCCATCCCGCCACCCAGGCAGGCGGTCGCGAAGCCGCGCTTGCCATTGGTGCGGCGCAGCGCGCTGATGAGCGTGATGACGATGCGTGCGCCGGAGCAGCCGATGGGGTGGCCCAGCGCGACGGCACCGCCGCACGGGTTCAGCTTCGCGTGGTGCAGGCCGAGTCCGCGCATCACCGCCACCGACGCGGACGCGAACGCCTCGTTGTGCTCGTAAAGGTCGTAGTCCGCCTCCGCGCGGCCGTTCTGCGCCCAGAGATGCTGCACCGCGGGGACCGGCGCCCACATGACTTCCATCGGCGCCAGCCCGGTCGCCGCCTGCGCGGTGATGGTCGCCAGCGGTGCGATGCCGTGCGCCGCGGCGGTCTCGCGCGCCATCACCACCAGCGCCGCGCCGCCGTCGGAAATCTGCGAAGCATTGCCAGCAGTCACGACGCCGTCGTCGCCGAAGACCGGTTTCAGCGCGGCTAGCGCCGCATCCGACGCGTCGTGTCGAAAACCCTCGTCGCGCGTTACGTCGCCTTGCGGGGTCGCGACGGGGGTGATTTCGTCCTCATACCAGCCGGCGTCGGTGGCGTGCGCGGCGCGGCGGTGCGACTCGAGCGCGAAAGCGTCGCTGTCGGCACGGCTGACGCCGCGCGTCGCGGCAACGTGGTCGCCGGTGCAGCCCATCGCGACGTCGTGGTAGGGGTCGCAGAGCCCGTCGTGAAACAGGTGGTCGACCGGCTCGCTGCCGGGGTCGGGCTCCCATTTCCGGCGCCCAATCAGGAACGGCGTGCGCGACATCGACTCCATCCCGCCCGCGACGACGACGTCGTGCTCGCCGGCGCGGATGGCGTTGGCCGCGTTCATCAGCGCCTTCATCCCCGAGCCGCACATCTTGTTGATATTGTACGCCGGGACCGCGTCAGGGATTCCGCCGCCGACCGCCGCCTGCCGGGCGGGGTGCTGCCCCAGCCCGGCCGGGAGCACGATGCCCATAATCACTTCGCCGACCGCTTCCGGCGCGATGCCGGCGCGGGCGACCGCGGCGCGGATGGCCGTGCCCCCCAGCTCGGGTGCGCTGACCCCGGCCAGCGCGCCGCCGAACTTGCCTTGCGGTGTGCGGGCGAAGCTGACGATAACCGGGTCGCGGGCGTCGGACATTGACGGGGGAGCGTCGCGGGAATAATAGCACTTGGGGGAAGCCATTAAACCGGCAGCAGGGTCCGCAGCGCGCAATGCCGGAATTCCGGATTTCCGAGAAACGGTGGTCGGTCGACCTTGAGCAGCGCATCCAGCGCGAGCACTACGGCGACCCCGCCGCATACGAGCGGCGCTACGGCTTCGACCCCGCTTCGGGGCGCGAGCTGTTCGTGATTGACACGCCGCCGCCCTACCCGTCGGGGACGTGGCACATCGGCGCAGTCGCGCATTACGCGATGATTGACGTGATTGC
The DNA here is from genome assembly GCA_964389465.1 of uncultured archaeon. Taxonomy (GTDB): domain Archaea; phylum Thermoplasmatota; class Poseidoniia; order MGIII; family CG-Epi1; genus UBA8886. Next base: position 173,444 of record CAYMDK010000001.1, read on the forward strand.
GCGCAGCCAGCGACTGCTCGGCAAGGAAGTAAAATTCCCGTGGGGCGTCGACCGCAACGGCATCAACGTCGAGTTCACCGTCGAGAAGAAGCACGGCCGCAAGATGCGCAGCTGGGAGCGCGGCGAATTCCTTGATTTATGCCGCGAAACCATCGAATCCTACACCCGCGAAATGCGGCACATCGCGCGCCGCGTCGGGCTCTCGTGCGATTTCGAGAACGAATACCAGACCGATTCCCCCGCTTACCGCGCGGTGACGCAGTCCATCTTTGTCGACCTGTTCCGCCGCGGCGAAATCGTCGAGGCGCTGCGGCCGAACCTCTACGACCCGGTCGAGGGCACAACCATCGCCGAGGCGGAGGTGACGCGCTTGCAGCGCCGCACGCGGCTGCTCGACGTGCGCTGGTCGCCCGCTGCCGGCGGCGATGATGTCATCATCGCCACCACGCGCCCCGAGCTGATTTGCGCCTGCGGCGTCGTCATCGTCCATCCCGACGACAAGCGCTACGTGCACCTTGTCGGCCAGAAGCTGCGGCTCCCGTTGCCGGCGGGCGACCGCGCAGCCGAGGTGGAGGTGCGCAGCCGCGCCAGCGTCGACATGGAGTTCGGCAGCGGAGTGCTGATGGTCTGCTCCTTCGGCGACCAGAATGACGTTGCGGTCTTCCGCGAAATGCGGTTGGAGCCATTCGCCGCCATCGGCCTTGACGGTTGCATGACTGACGTCGCAGGGCCGCTCGCCGGGCTGCCGGTAGCGGAAGCGCGGAAGCGCGCGACCGAGCTGCTCGAAGCCGACGGCCGCATCGCCGCGAGCGTCGAGCGAGAGCAGGAAATCCCGGTATCCGAGCGCGGCAAGAACCCGATTGAAATCATCCTGCTCAAGGAGTGGTATGTGCGGCAGACGCACGTCCTGGAGCGGATGCGCGAGCTGGTGGACGAAATAAACTTCGTTCCGCCACGCAACAGGCAGTTCCTGCTCGACTGGATGGAGGGCATCAGCATCGACTGGCCGGTCTCGCGCCGCCGCTGGTATCACACCGAAATCCCCGTCTGGTATTCTGCCGACCGCAGCCGCGTGGTCCTGCCGCCCGCCGGCAGCTACGTCCAGCCGTGGCGCGAAGCGCCGCCCGCCGGCTCGACCGTGCTGGACCGCGAAAGCCGCGCGGAGCTGGGGAGCTATGAAGAGCTGGCGGACGAACTGGGGGAACTGGAGGGCGAGGAGAAGGTGTTCGACACCTGGATGGACTCGTCGAACTCGAACCTGTTCGTCAGCGGCTACCTTGGCGGCGACGACCTGTTCGAGCGTGCGTTCCCGACGACGCTGCGCCCTCAGGGCAAGGAGATTGTCCGCACCTGGCTCTACTACACGCTGCTCAAGAGCGCACTATTGCTCGACCAGCCGGGCTTCGCCAACGTCTGGATTGACGGACTGGGGATGGACCCGTGGGGGCGCAAGATGTCCAAGTCGCTCGGCAACGGCATCGACGCCGAATCTGTGCTCGAGTGCGGCGCAGGCGGTCGCACCGGCTCGTGGAAAATCCGCGGCCCGGGCGGTAAGCAGGTGACGCTGCGCGCCAACAAGGTCGGCTCCGAGTGCTTCCGGCTCTGGAAGGCGTGCGACGCGCAGGTGGGTGATGACTTCCAGATTAACCCGGAGGAAATCGAGGCGAAATACTTCGGCGTGCTCACCAAGATTTTCAACGTTGCGCGGTTCGCGTCGCAATTCCCCGTCCCCGACATGGAACAGCATCCTGAGCTGGCGCCCGAGGACCGCTGGCTGCTGGCCGAGTTTTCAGCGGTGCTCGACACGGTCGAGCGCGGATATGCCGCCATCGACATCTTCCGCGGCGGGCAGGCGCTGAAGCGGTTCGGCACCGGGCTCTTTCCGGGCCACTGGCTCGAGATGGCCAAGCAGCGGCTCTACGACGGAGACGCGTCGGCGACCTGGACGCTGCACCGCGCGCTCCACGACCTGCTGGTGATGCTCTCGCCCATCTGCCCCTTCTTCTGCCACTTCCTGTCGGAGACGCTCTACGGCCGCAGCGCGGTCGAGCAGCGCGAGTTCCCCCCACCGCCGCTGGCGGAACTGGCGGCCGGAGCCCCGCAAGGCGACGCGCTGCGCGCGCTCACGGCAGCGCTGGTTGAGTTCAACTCGGCGACCTGGAAAGCGAAGAAGGACGCCGGGCTCTCGCTCGCCGCCGGGATTGAGGGCATCGCCGTTCCCGAGGCGCTGGTTGAGTTCGGAGACGCGCTGCGAGCGATGCACAAACTGGGATAATTCCCCCCCGACGACCGCTATTTAAACTCGCGCAGCGCGTTTGCGACGTCGATTGCCTGACGCGTGGCGGCGACATCGTGCACTCGCACGATGTCTGCCCCGGCGAGTGCGCCGGCGGTTGCTGCGGCGAGCGAGCCCGGTAGCCGCTGCTCCGGCGCGGCGCCCGAAAGCGCTGCGAGCCATGACTTGCGGCTGGCGCCGAGCAGCACGCCGCCCGCAATGGCGCGGAACTCGTCGAGCCGCGCCATCAGCGCCAGGCTGTGGTCGAGCGTTTTGCCGAAGCCGATGCCGGGGTCGACGATGAGCAGCTCGCGCGAGATGCCCGCCGCTTCCGCCGCGGCGACGCGCTCCGCCAGCCACGCCTTGACGTCGCCGACCACGTCGTCGTAGTTCGGCTCGCGCTGCATCGTTTCGGGAGTGCCGCGCATGTGCATCACTACGGTGGGAACGCCCAGCTCGGCGACCGCCGCGACCATTTCCGGGTCGCGCAGCCCGCCGACGTCGTTGATAAGTGCGGCGCCCGCCGCGACCGCGGCGCGCGCGACCGCCGGCTTGCGCGAGTCAATCGAGACCGGGATTTCCAGTTCGGCCGCGAGCGCCGCGATGACCGGCACGACCCGCTCGCGCTCTTCCGCTTCGGGCACGGCCGGCGCGCCGGGGCGAGTTGATTCGCCGCCGACGTCGATGATATCCGCTCCGTGGGCGGCCATTACGCGCCCGCGCACGATGGCCGCTTCCGTGGCGTCGTAGCGCCCGCCATCGTAGAACGAGTCGGGGGTGACGTTAAGGATGCCCATCACGCGACAGCGGCCCCCGAGCTCGAGGCTGCCGATGCGCATCTATTCGCGCAGGATGAACTGTGACTGGCAGATGGGGCAGCCGACCTGGATTGGCCGCTGCGGAGTGTGGACCGCAATCGTGCTCTGGCACGAGGGGCACGCCAGTTCGAGCGGTCCCGCGACGTCGCCGAACTCCTGCTCGCCATCGCCGCCGCCGCGCAGCCGCCCCACGGCCATCGCGCCGCCCGCGACGAGCAAGGTGCCGAGCAGCACCAGCCCCAGCAGTTTCATCAGGTCGAGTCCCTCTTCCTCGTCGCCGTTGGTGGTCGCGGCCGCCTTGACCACGATTTGCACCGTTGCGGTGGCCACGCCACCCCGCTCGTCGGTCACGGTCAGCGTCGCGACGTAGGTGCCGGCGGTGCTGAAGTATTTGGTAAAGCTGCGCGAGTAGCGGTCGTTGAGCAGGTTGAACTGGACGCCGCGGTTGTCGACGACGCGCCAGTCGTATTCGAGCGCCGAGTCGTCGCCGTCCGGGTCGGCCGAGTCGGCCGCCGAGAAGCTGACCCCCTCGCCCGCGCTGGCGGTAATCTGCGTGTCGGACCAGGTGCCGACCCCCTCGACGAAGACGCCGACCTGCGCGACCGCCGTCGGCAGCACGTTGTCGGCACGTAGCACGGTAACCATCACCGCCGACGACCAGGAGCTTTGCAGCATCGACTCGTCGCCTGCGGCGCGCGGCAGTTCGCGCACCATCACCTGCGCCATGTAGTTGGTCTGGTCGCTGCTGGCAGGCAGGGTGTAGTTGTACCCATCGCCCGTAAGCTGACTGTCGCGGTATTCCATCAGTCGCCCAGCCGAGAGCGCGAAGACGCGGATGATGCCCGAGTCGTCGCGCAGCGGCTGCTCGCCGGCGCCCTCGAGCAGGTTGCCCCCGCTGTCAAACAGCGCGTTGCGATAGAGCCGCACGGTCTCGCCCTCCTCGACCCAGTCAGAATAGACGTCGTCGCCCAGGTTGAAGCGGAATTCTAGGTCGGCGCGGTCGTCGGGGTCATGCGAAGCGGAGGCGTCGAAGGTGACGAAACCGCCCAGCGTGACCGAGGTGGTGTTGGCGGCGAGCAACGCGACTGGGGCCGAGTTGCTCTTGACCGTCAGCATCAGCACCAGCTGTTGCGACTCCTTGCCGCGCTCGTCGCGCACCTGTATCCTGACTTCCTTCTCGCCCGGCTCGGTGAACTCCAGGTCACGCGTGTAATCAAACATCCACGACGACCAGATGCCGTCGTAGTAGCGGTACTCCATCGTCGCGCCACTGCCGTAGTCGCGGTCGGCCTGCCCCTCCGTTGTTTCGTTGTCGTACGAGTCGCCACCGTCGACGCGGACCGGTTCTTCGACCCACACCGTGGTCAGGTCGAGGAAGGCGCTGACCACCGGCGCGTCGTTGGGGATTTCCTCGATTTCGACCGTCGTGTAGTCCTTGTTATTGGAAAAGCGGGTCTCCTGCCGCGGGCTCTGGATATCCTCTGCTTTGGCGTACAATTCGTGGTAGCCGGGTGTGGTCTGCTGGCTGCTCCAGAATACCTCGAACATCGCCTCCCCGCCCGCTGGGATGGTGCGGCAGCCGTCGCGCTGGTCGGGCTCGCCCGACTGGCAGGTGTACTCGGTAATCTTGTTGCCACCACCATCGGGGTCACCATCGTAAATCTTGACTCGCCAGTCGCTGATTTCAGCACCTCCGACGTTGTGGAGTGTGATATTGACCACAAGGTCGTCATCCTCGGTCGGCTCCGCCGGCGTCACGATGATGTCATCGCTCTCGATGACAAGGTCGGGGTTGTTGGTCTGCCCCTCGGCAGTGAAGACCCACAGGTAGGCGGTGCTCCCGACCACCAGTTCATTGGCCCCTTCACCGTCGAGGTTCGCCATACGGATGTTGCCGTAATGGCCGGTCTGCCCCGAGAGTGCACTGGTCTTGGCCTCGAAGTCCTTGGTCTCGCCGTCGTAGGTAAAGAGCTCGCCGCCGCTGGTTCCGTAAATCAGCTCGACCACGCCGTCGTTGTCGAAATCCGCCCCCAGCACGCCCCAGAGCGAACTGGTGTCGACCTCCTTCTCCCACTCCTTGACGTGATTCGAGCCGCGGTAGACCTGGATTAGCGGTTTCTTCTCGTTGCTCTCCTTGCCGGTCCCGACGATAATCTCGGTGTCGTCGTCACCGTCGAGGTCGGCAATCGCAATCCCGTAGGCGTTGATTCGCCCAGTGTCGATGGTCGAGCCATCCTGCACGTAGTCGGAGCCGCTGCGATGGTACGCCAGCACCTCGCCGCTGCGAGTGCCGATTACGAACTCGGCCTGATTGTCGTCATCGGCATCGCCAGCGGTGATGCCGCGCACCGGGTCGCCCAGCTCGCCACTATCGCCCTCTTCGCCGTAGCTGGAGCCGTCGTAGCCGAAAACCAGTAGCCGCCCGAAGTGGTCGGGCGGCGGAGGGTTGGAGCCAGCGTAAACCAGAGTGTAGCCGGTCACGACGCCGATTTCGGGGTAGTTCGAGCCATCCAGCTCGGCGACCGCGACGCCGAGCGCGGCGTCGATATTATCGCTCTTGAACGCCTGCGTGAAGCTGCTGCCGCTGCGGTCGAAGACGTAGAGGTGGCCGTCGGCTCCCTCGCCACTGTCGGCCAGCCGGTCCTCGCCCGGATTGCCGGTCGAAATCACGATTTCATTATCAGAATCGTCATCAAGGTTGGCCACCTGAATCCCCATCGGCAGCTCGTCCAGCACCGGGCTGACCCAGTCGAGCGCATGCGTAATGCCGTCGAAGGCATACACCTGGCGTGCGCCGCTGCCGACCAGGATTTCCAGCGCCGGGTCGGAGTCGATATTGCCGACGCCGATACCATACGTGTTGCCGCCCGGTAGCGAGTAGAGTGTGCTGCCGCCGTTGTTGTCGCTAGTCGAGTCCCACGCCAGCGCGTGGCTCGAGGAAGAGGTGACTTCCCACGCCACCAGGATTCCTGCGTCGCCGCCATGCACAATCCAGGGATTCTCGTGCGTCAGCGAAATCGCGACGCCGGCACCGGTGTTCATCACCTGCCCCGAATTCCACTCCTGATAGGTCGTGAGCGTAGTTCCGCTCAACCCGAGGATGTAGACGTTACCGCTGCCGTCGGTCACCACCAGCTCGTTGCGGTCCGACCCGAAAAGGTCTGCCACCGCCAGCCCGTAGCCGGAGTTGATTCCGGTCTCGTCGGCCTGCATGTCCCGGTCGCCGTCGACAAAGACCGAGAGCTTCGACTGCTGTGCGACGATGAGTTCGTCGATGCCATTGCCGTTGAGGTCGGCCGCCAGCATTCCGTAGACCAGCGAGTCGGTGTTGTCGTTGCCATCCATGTCCTTCTTCCACTGCAACTCCTCGGTCTCGCCGTCGAAAATGCCGACCCAGCCCTGCTTCGAGCCGACTGCTATTTCGGTCGCAGGGTCGGAGTCGAACTGCCCCATCGCGACGCCCCAGACGTTCTCGGTGTTTTTGTTGAAGGCCGAAGAGCCGGAGAGGTCGAGGTACCACTCCGCCTCGTCGAAGGTAACGTCGCGGCCGACGTAAGTCTCGGGAGTGTCGGTGTCGACGACCCACAGGTAGCCGCGGTCAGCGCCCATCGCCAGTTCCGTCTGCCCATCGCCGTCAAGGTCGCCCAGCGCGAGCCCGTAAGGCCACCCCTCAGTCCACTCGGTGTGCGACCAGGAGATGCCGGAGGACCAGTTGGCCTCTGCCTTGAGGGTGCTACCGTCGATGATGCGCACCTTCCCGGCGTCACCATTCCAGTTGTAGCCGACCGCAATCTCGAGCGCGTCGTCGTCATCGAGCTGCGCGATTTCCATCCCCTTGACCGAGCCACCCAGGTCGACGCTGTGGAACCCCTCCTCCCACGCGTTGAGCGAGCCGTTCCAGTCGAGCATGTGCAGGTAGCCTTGCGCGTTGCCGACCAGAATTTCATCCTCGCCGTCGGCGTCAATGTCGGCGACGCGAATCGAATTCAGCGCGCCGAGGCCATTGCCGAGGCCGGCGCGCCACGCCTCACTCAGGTAGCCCCGGTCTGTGTCAGACCGCGCGTCGTTGGCCCCTTGCGCTACCGGAAACGCCGGCAGCAGCATCAGGACCAGCAGGAGCGCTATGAAGCGTCGCATACGCCGCCCGCACCGCTCCGGATATTTGTAGCTTACCGCACCTCCATGGTCTATTGTGGTTCAATCCTTGGACAATCGGGCCTGTAGCGCGCTGCGCAGCTCGCTCTCGTCCAGCCCAGCGGTCGCGATTCCGAGTCGCTCCGCCGCCGCGCGCAGCTGCTCCTCCTCGCCGCGTGCGCCCGGCGCGCCAAGCGGGAAGGCGCGGTAGCCCCGGAATTCCCGCCAGGCTACGCCCAGGCTGCGCGCCACCTCGGCGAGTCGCCGCGGGCCGAGCAGCAGCCATGCCAGCAGGCCGATGACCAGTAGCTCGAGCAGTCCGGGGCCGTTCACGGGGCGCCGAGCGCCTGCTCCAGAAAAGCGCGCCGCTCCGCTTGTGTCGCGGCGATGATGCCGAAATACTCGTCGAACGCCTCGGTCACGGAGAGCGCGAAGCTGCGGCCGCTGCGCTCGCGCTCGAGCATCCCCAGCTCGAGCAGCTCGCCGACGTGCTCGTAGACCCGGTCGCCCATGCGGCGCTTGAGTTCTGACTGCAGCATCGGCTGCTCGTGCGCCACCAGCGCCAGCGTCCGCAGCAAATGCCCCGGAATTTCCTGCGGCGCCAGCCTCCGGCCATACTCGATGGCGTCGCGCTGCAATTGCAGCGCATACTTGGGGCCGAGCTGCACAATCTCCAGCGCGCCTCCGCGGTCGCGGCAGGCAGCCACCAGTTCCTCCAGCGCTGCGCTGGCCGCCTTGCGGGAGAGTCCGGTCGCCTCAGCGACTTCCTGTGGCGTCAGCGGCCGGCCAGCGGAGAAGAGCGCCGCCTCGACTGCCTTGGCGCTCAGCCTGCCGCCTCCCGGTTACGCACGTAAATCGAATGGCTGCGCAGGTCTTTCTGCTGGATGTCGATGCGCCCCTCGCGCGCCAGGAAGAGTGAACCGACAAAGGTGCGCACGACGCTGGCGCGCTCGGGGGCGTCAACCAGCTGGCCGAGCGGAATCGGTTTGCCGTTCAGGGCGCTGATTTTCTGCCATACCTGCTCCTTGTAGAGCGCCGGGTCATCGTGGTGGATTTTATCACCCAGTTGGCTGGCGCGGTCGTCCAGCAGCGCCTGCCGTGTCTCGCGTAGCTGCTTGCGCCGCGCCAGTCGTGCCTGCCGTGCCAGCTCGACCTGCCGCGCCTCCTCCAGCGCGCCGACCAGCTCCATCAGCGTTACCCGCCGCTCGCCGCGGAAACGGACTGTCTCCTCCAGCGGCGGCTCGGCGACCATCTCGAGCCGCTCAGCGTAAGTCGGCTCCCAGCCGAAGTCGAACGGCTCCCACTCTGCCTCCGGCTCGGGGAGCGGCTCACTCGCCTCGACCGCGCCCGCCGAGCGCAGCCGCAGAACGTCCCAGGCCCAGCCCAGGATGGCGCCCGCGAGCGGGAAATCGAGCGCGTCCGCGCGCAGCGCATGGCTTTGGTATTCCTGCAACACGAAACCGAGGTCGAGCTGCCACGGGTCCAGCTCGTGCTCGCGCACCAGCTGGAACAGCACCGCGATGCTGCGCGCTAGCGGGTCCGCGATGGCTGTGATTTCGGCCCCCACCTCGGAAGCCTGCGCCAGGTCCAGGTAGCCATCGACCCGCTCCACGTCGCTGCCGACAATCGCCTTGTGGAACAGCAGATGGTTTTCGACCAGGCTCACGCCGCTACCTCGTCGGCGGGCAACGAGGCGATGAAGCCGTCAACGTCATGAATCTGGTGCAGGTGCGAAACGCCCGAATCGTCCATGAAGACGCCAATCACGTGTGCCGCCTCGCGCAGCGCGGCGTGGTGCAGGCTCACGACGAGGAATTGCGCCACCGCCGACTGCAGTGCAATCGCGCGGCCGATGTGCTCGGTGTTGACGCCGTCCAGGTTCTGGTCGGGCTCGTCCAGCAAGTAGAACGGGCTCGGGTCGTAGCGCTGGATGGCGAAAATGAACGCCATGCTGACGAGCGATTTCTCGCCGCCCGAAAGCGCTTCGACCGGGAAGAGCCGCTTGCGCGGCATGCGCGCCTTGATTGTCACGCCCCCGTCGAAGATCGTTTCCGGCTTCTCCAGCTCCAGCCACGCCTTTCCGCCGCCGGTCAGGTCGGTAAAAGTAGCCTGAAAGTTCTCGTCGATGTGTTTATAAACTTCAGTGAAACGCTCCAGCTTGCGTCCCGAAATCTTCTTTTCGAGCGCATCGAGCCGCCGTACTTCCTTGCGTAATTGCTTGCGATCCTCGCGGATACGCCCCAGCCGCTCCTCTTCCTGCCGATACTGCTCGAGCGAAAGCATGTTGACATTGCCGAGCCGCCCGCGCTGCTGTTCGAGCGTTTCGCGCTGCGCTTCCAGCTGTTCGCTGCCACCGACCTTTGCCGGCTGCTTCGCCTCTTCGGGCAGTCGCAGCCGTGCCTCGGCCAGCTTCGGCTCGCGCGTCGCGACCTCAATCTTCAGCTCATCGGTGGCGTGGCGTCGTCCGCGGCCGAATTCCTCGCGCTGCGCCAGTGTTGCCCGTTCATTGGCGAGGTCGTCGCGCAGCCGGTCGCGCCGGTCGCGCAGAGCCTTGAGTTGGCGGAACTTGGTATCCTCCTCGGCCTTCAGTGCCTTGACTTCGCGCGCCAGCTTGCGCGCCGTCTCGCGCTCGCCGCGCCGCAGCGCCTGCTGTTCTTTCTGCTCCACCAGATTCTGCTCCTGTTCGCTCGCCAGCCGCTGCTCCTCGCCTGCGGCAGGCTCCTCGGCCGCCTCAAAACGCGCCACGCTGGCGCGCGCTCCTGAAAGTTCCTCGCGCTGCTGCCCGAGCGCCGTCTGGAGCTGCGCCAGCCGCTCGGCCGCCACACCCCCAGTCAGTTCCTGCAACGCAGTCGCCGCTTGCCCCACGCTCCCGGTGTGGTCGGTAATTGTAACTTGCAGTTCGGCCAGCGCCGTCTCGCGCTCGGCCAGTTCACCCTCGAGCGCCGTCAGCGCCCCCTGCCGCGTCTCGAACGCCTGCTGCGCCTGAAGCAGCCCGTCGGCCGATTTGGCCGCCTGCTCGTCGAAATCAGTCACGCGGGTCTGAGTGGTCGAGCACTCGCTCTCGAGCGCTGCCTTTGCCTGCGCCACTTCCGCTAGTTCCTCGCGTAACTCCAGCACCGCGGCGCTCGCCTCGAGTTTGCGCGCCTCGGCGCTGCCGAGGCGCGCCACCAGTTCGTCGAGGTTGTCGCGGCTACCGGTCCCGAAATGGATTCCCGAGCGGGGTGGCGAGCCGCCCACCATCGCACCGCCCGCCTCGAGCAGTTCGCCTGCCAGCGTGACCATGCGGCCCCGGCCCAAGAGGGTGCGTGCCTCGTCGAGGCTGCGCATGATGACCGTATCGCCGAAGACGTTGCCAAAGGCGTCCGCGTAGCGCGGGTCGAACCGCACCAGCTCCTGCGCGAAGTTGACTGCGCCGGGCTGCTTCACCAGCAGCAGCGCGTTGGCGCCGGGGCGATACCGGCGCAGCCGGTTGAGCGGCAGGAAGCGCGCCCGCCCCAGTTTGCGCTGCTTCAGGAACGCAATAGCCTCCGCCGCCACGGAGTCATCCCTGACAACGACCGACTGCATCCGCGCGCCGGCCGCCACCTCGAGCGCCAGCGCGTGCTCCTCGTCCACCTGCCCCAGCTCGGCAATTGTGCCGACGATGCCCTCCAGGTCACCAGAGTCACGCGCCGCGAGCAGCGACTGCACCGCGCGGCCGTAGCCGCCGATTTCGTCGCGGGCGCGCGTAGCCGCCTCTTCAGCCGCCAGCGCCAGCGCCGCTTCGCGCAGCTCCGCCTCGCTGCGCTCCAGCCGGTCGCCTGCCTGCGCCAGCTCGCTCACCAGCTTACCGTGTTTGGCGGTGACCTTGCGCAGGTTATCGGCCGCGGACTTGCGCCCCAGTTCGAGGTCCTGCAACTGGAAGTCGGCGTCAGCCGAGTCCTCCCGTGCCGCCTTCAGCATCAGTTCCGACCGTCCCAGTCGCTCGCGCGCCAGCTCAAGCTGCCGTTCGAGCTGCTCACGCTCGCCCTCGAGACGGTGCCGCTGCATCTCCAGCTCGCCCGCTGCCTGCCGCAGTGCATCGAGGGCGTCGCGCTGCCCGGCGATTTCCTGCGAACCGTCCGCAGCGGAAGCCTCGAGCCGCGCCAGTTCCTCGGCGGCAGTCCCGACCTGCGCTTCCAGCTCGCCGGTGCCTGTCCGCGCCTTGTCGAGGGCTTCGCGCAGCTCTTTCAGCTCCGCCGCGGCAGCCTTGCGTGCATCGCCCAGCTCGCGGTGCGATGCCTCCAGCTCGGTGAGCTGCGCGCCAGCCGATTCGGAGTTGCTCTGTGCCAGCGCCTGTTCGACACGCGCCTTGTCCAGCTGCTCCTGCAGCTCGCGTGCGTGGTCGCCGCCCGCGTCGGAAATTTCAGTTTCCACCTTTTTATAATCATCTTCGAGAACTTTAATCGCAGTCTGCCGTTCTTCCAGCTCTCCCACGAGCTCCTCCAGCTCCTGTTCGTGGCGTGCAATCAGCCCCCGCCGCGACTCTAGCTCCGCCTCCAGGTCGAGCACGCGGCGCCACTTGCGCTGGAGCTCGTTTTCCTGCAACTGCTGCAATATGGCTTCAAGCCGCTCGGCGTTGCGCTTCTCGCGCTCGAGCTGCCGCAGCAGCCGTTGCGCTTCGCGCATGCGTTCGTCGAGCAGCACAAGGTCGGCGCTCACGTGGTCGCGTGCCGAGCGGGTCTTGCGCAGCCGCTGGTCGTATGCAGTTATGCCGGCGACGTCCTCCAGTTTACGCCGTCGCTCGGTGCCCGACATAAGCGAGGTCTGCGTGACGTCACCCTGCTGGATGATGTTGTAACCGGTCGCATAGAGTCCGGCACGCGAGAACAGGGCTTCAAATTCGCCCGCCGAGGAGGCGTCGCTGTTGAGCCGGTAGTAGGTGTGCGGCTTGCCACTGCGCAGCCGCACGCCCTTGGTGAATCGCACCAGATCGCTCTCGATGGAGAGGAAGCGGTCGCTGTTGTCGAAGACCATGCTGACACGGCAGTGCTTCGCCGCACTGCGTGATTTTTTGCCCTCCTGATAGCCGAAAACCAGCTGGCTCAGCCGCCGCGCACGCAGTAACTTGGTCGAGCGCGAGCCGAGGATGAAGAGGATGGCGTCAGTGATGTTGCTCTTGCCTGAGCCGTTGGGGCCGGTGATGCAGGTGAAGCCGGGGCCGAAGGGGACGGTAACGTGGCCTTTGAAAGATTTAAAGTTCTCGAACTCAAGTTCGAGAAGACGCAATCAGAAAGCCTCCAGATGTGCCTGGCGCGGCTCGGTCTTCAGTGCCGCGAGCTCGCCCCTGACACCGGCACGGTGATGCTGCCGGTACGCCTTCCAGAATCCGCTGATTAGCCGCCCGCGGTCGCCACGGTCGCCCGCGACCAGCGCCGAGAGGTAGCGCGAGCGGTCCTCACGCTGCCACATCGGTGCGGGCAGGCCCGCGCGTAAGAGCATTCCCTCGAGCAGCAGTCGCGCCACGAGGCCGTTGCCAGCCTCGAAAGGCCGCAGTTGCAGGAAGCGGTGGTGGAACAGTGCCGCGCGTTCGAACGAGTGCAGCGGCGAAGGGTCATGCCACCACTCGAGCAGCGCGTCGAGTTCATCCTCAATCAGCACCGGCGGAGGTGGAACAAAGGCTGAGCCGGGGAGGCTGGCGCTGTCCTGGCGCAGGTGGCCGCCGTCACCTTGCCCCTCGCGCACTTCCAGATGCAGTTTGAGGATGGCGCGCCGGTCGAGCCGCGCGACACGTTCGCTCATCTCGCGGTGGAGTCGTCGCAGCGCGAGCACTTCGAGTACGCGCGACAGCGGGATTCCCGCGGGCGCACGGTCGTGGAGCAGTATCGCCTCGGTCTGCTCGCGCGCCAGCGGTTCGGAGGTGAGCATCAGGTTGCCGTGCACCGCTGCCTGCTCCGCCTGCTGCGCTTCGCGTTTGCGCGCCTTGCGGTCCTGTTGCAAGCGGTTCAGCGCGCGCCGCAGGAACTTCAGTCGCTCGAGCCCCTTCAAGGCCTTTGTGTCAAGGTAGGGAGTGCGAAACATCCCGGCCGACGCCTTCGCCATGCGCTCGACCGCGGCGAGCTCCAGCTCGGGCTCGTGGATGGCCTTGAGTCGCTCCAGTTCTTGCTCGCTGGGCTCCTCGGAACCGAGGTAATGCTGCACTTTCTCGACGCGTCCATTGAACTTGAACGACTTGACGAGATACCAGTACTGCTGCCCGCGAGTGGTCTTAGACGTGAGATAGACCATAAGCCCGGTGCCATTGGTTCCACCTTTTAAAGTTTTTGGATTATGGTTTCTAGTGGAAATACAGCTCGCTGTACCACCTTTCCACAGGAAAATGAGGGGTGGTGGGACAGGCATCTCCCGACGAGTGGGCGGCAGTTTTTTGGCGCGCCGCCTTGTCGAGCGGCAATGCACATCCTCTTCGTCTGCACAGGAAACGCCGCACGCTCGCAGATAGCCGAGGGGTGGGCGCGCTACCTGGCGCCCGGGACCACGGCGGAGAGCGCTGGCACCCGGCCGGCGCGACTATCGCGCCGTGCCGTCGCAGCGATGGCGGAGGCGGGCGTCGACATCTCCGCGCAGCGCTCGAAACCGCTCTCCGCAACAGCGTGGCGCGACGCCGATATCGCCATCACGCTCTGCGGCTCCGCGCAGGAGGAATGCGTCGCGCTGCCGTGGTCGCCGGTGACACAGCGCGAGCACTGGCCGATAGCAGACCCGGTAGCGGCGCCAGCGGACGACGAGCCGCTGGCGCCGTTCCGCGTAGCGCGAGACGACATTCGGGCACGGGTGGAGGCGCTGCTCGCCACTCTGGAAAATAAGTAAACTGTGTAGATTGTACAGGAAATTTTTATTTAACCCCCTGAGCAGCACCGCCCAATGTTCGGACTCGAACTGATGATTCTGCTCGCTATTGCCGTAGCGGCGTATATGGCGTGGAACATCGGTGCCAACGACGTCGCCAACGCCATGGGCACCAGTGTCGGGAGCGGCGCGCTCACCTTCCGCAACGCGATAATCGCCGCGGCGGTGTTTGAATTCCTCGGCGCTTTCTTCGCCGGCGATGCGGTGACTGATACGGTTCGCAAGGGCATCCTCAATTTCGAGGAAGCTGACCTCGCAACCTACTCCACTGAACTCAAGTTCGGTTTCGTGGCGGCGATGTTTGCGGCGGCGCTCTGGCTGACCTTCGCGACGCGCTACGGGCTGCCGGTCTCGACGACCCACTCGATTATCGGCGGCATCCTCGGTATTGGCATGTGGGTCGCGCCCCAGCACGTCGACTGGGCCGTGGTCTCCAAGATTGCGCTGAGCTGGATTATATCGCCGCTGCTCGGCGGGTTGCTGGCGTTCGGAACCTTCCACGTCGTGCGGATTACCATTATGGAGGCGGATGACCCGGTCGAGAAGTCGCGCCGTATGGCGCCGCTGCTGGCGCTGCCAACCTTCTTCGTGCTCGGGCTGGCGCTACAGTACAAAGCCCTGAAGGGGGCAATCAAGCGGCTCGACGCGCAGGGTGTAATCGACAAGGCCGACTGGCTGCCGTCGAAGGCTGGCATCACCTTCAACCCCTTCGCCGACGGGGCGTGGCTGCCGATTAACTCGCTGCTGCTGGCGCTGGCGCTCGCAATCCTGGCGAGCCTCGTGCTCTACTGGATACTGCGCGATTACGAATTCGAGGAAGAGGGCTACGCCGGTGTCGAACGCATCTTCATCTGGCTGCAGATAATCACCGCCTGCTATGTCGCCTTCGCGCATGGCGCCAACGACCGCTCCAACGCCATCGGGCCGATGGCAGCGGTCTGGCAGATTTCGCAACAGGGAGTGCTCGAGTCGCAGGCTGCGGTCCCGACCTGGCTGATACTGCTCGGGAGCGCCGGCATCACCGTCGGCGTGATGACCTGGGGCGCGCGCGTAATGGTCACGATTGGCCGCAAGATTACCCACATCACCCCCACCCGTGGCTTCGCCGCCGAGTTCGGCGCGGCGACGACGGTGCTGATTTTCTCAATGCCATTTCTGGCGGTCCCGATTTCGACCACCCACACGCTGGTCGGTGCGGTCGTCGGCGTCGGCCTCGCCGGCGGGACCGCCTCGGTCGACTTCCGCGTCTTCGGCCGTATCGCTGCGTCGTGGGTCGCGAGCCTGCCGGCGGCGGCTGGCGGCGCTATCCTGCTCTACATCCTCTTCGGGCTCGACGAGACTCGCTTCGCGGTGGTGGTTTCGGTCGTCCTCGCGGCGATAATTTACCTAATCACACGCTCGATTATTGAGGAGCCAAAGCCTGATATTCTGATGGAAGAAGGAGGTGCAGCATGAAGTTCTTCGAGAGCCGCATCGGCCCCAGCGTCTTCGAGACTTACTACCGCCACGCCGCCAAGGCGCTTGAGACGGTTGAGCACATGGAGCGCTGCGTCGCCATCGCCTGTGAGGATGGCGATACCGCCGAGGCGATTGCCGCGACCTCGAACGCCGAGCTGGAGGCGGACGGCCTGAAGAACGAGCTGCGCGGCGTAATGCGTGGGAGCATCCGGCTCGCCATCTCCAAAGAAGTTTTCCTGGACATGATTACGCGGCAGGACCGCATCGCCGACTACGCCGAGAACGTCACCGAAATCATCTCCTTCCGGCCGCTCTACGAGGACGCGCAGGCGCGCAAACTACTGCTGGTGCAGGCGCAGTCGGTGCAGGCGACGGTCAACGAATACGCGAGAGCGGTCGAGAAACTGCAGGAGCTGTTGGAGTCGGGCTTCGCGACGAAGGTGAAGGAGGAGCTGCACCAGCTGATTGCCAGCGTCAACCTGCTCGAGCATCAGGCGGACGAGAAGGAGGCCGCCACGGCCGCCTACGTCTTTTCGCACGGCGACGACACACCGCTGGCGGCGACGCACATGTATCGCGTTGCGCAGCGGCTCGACGACGTCGCCAACGCCACCGAGCACGCAGCCAATTCGCTGCTGCCGCTGGCAAGCCACTAAACCCCCGGACCGCTGCCGGCGCGTGAAGCTGGAAGCCCCATTCTACGCGCAGACGATGGAGTTCAGCTGCGGCTCCGCCTGCGCGCTGATGGCGCTCGGCCACTTCAACCTGGCCGGCCCGCTCGACCGCGACCTGGAAGTCGAGGTGTGGCGCGAGACCAACGCGATCGAAATCGGCGGCTGCGGCCGCTACGGCGTCGCGGCGCCGCTAGCTTTGCGTGGGTTACGGCCGCACATCATCTCGAGCGCCGACGGACTCGGCCTGATGGAGCGCGTCCATGAACGCATCACCGGCATCGACCCCGGCACGCTGGAATTCTTCCACGTCATGCAGCAGCGGCTCTGCGCGCGCAATGGCGTTACCGAAGAGCGGCGCCAGCCGGCGCTGGCCGACATCCGCGCCGCGCTCGCTTCCGAACGGCTGGTGCTGGCGCTGGTCTCAACCGCGCTCTTTCCGGAAGAGAGTGACGAAATCCCGCATTGGGTGCTGGTGACCGGGCTGCGCGGCAGCGAGCTGCTGGTCCACAACCCGCTCGACCCGCCGGAGCGGGCGCACCGCCCCGTCGCCGCAAAGGCATTGCTCGCTAGCGCGACGCAGTTCGGCGAGCAGGCGCTGGTTTCCGTAGGCAGCCGCGAGTGGCCTGACGGGGACGCGGTCGCGGAACTGCCGCTGCCGGATGGCTTCCTTGAGTACCACTACGAGCCAGCCTAGAGCAGGCTGGTGTTGGCCGAGAGGTAGAACCAGACGAGGTAGATTCCAACGGCGACCATCACCGCGCCGCCCACTACGTGGATGTGGCGGGCCGAGGCGCGCAGCCGGTTGACGATAGTGCTTTCTGAAGAGGCAATCAGCAGCGTAAAGGCGACCATCAGCGCCGCGGCCGAGAAGGCGTAGAGGCTGAAGACCAGCAGCGCCCCCGCCAGGGTGTATTTCAGGCTGGAAAGAATCAGCGCGATAAACACCGGTGCGGTGCAGCCGGCTGAGGCGGAGCCGTAGCCGACACCGTACCAGAACTGCCCGGTCAGTCCCGCTTCCCGGCTGGCGGCGAAGCTGAAGTCGCCCCCGGTCACGCGCTGGATTCCCCGCTCGGCCAGTGCGCTCGGATAGCCGCGCGTCACCATCCCGGCTGCTGCTCCCAGTGCGGAGGAGAGCTGCCGCAGCGGGCGCAGCAGCGGCTCGAGGCTCCAGTCGAGCAGCATCGAAAGCCCGAGTACGAAGACGGCCGCGCCGACCAGCAATTCGAGCAGCGGAACGTAGTTCGCCAGCAAGTGCGAGAAGGGCACTACCAGTAGCGCCAGCAGCAGCAACACGACCAGGATGCCGGAGGCGGCAGCAAGGCCGGCCGGCAGCGCTTCGCGTGCGGTGCGCTCGTTGAGCCCTTTGCTGCCGGTCTTGCGGGTGGTGAGATAGAAGGAAACGTAGCCCGGTAGTAGCGGGAACGAGCAGGGTGAGAAGAAGGAGAGCGCGCCCGCGCCGATGGCCATCAGGAAAATCGAGTTCTGCTTCACCTTCTCCAGGCTGCCCTCGCCCGAGAGCGCCGCCTCGACCTCCTGCTGGAGCTTATCCTGCTTCACAATCCCCAGCGCTGAGAAGGTAATCCGGCCCTGCTGGTCAATCACCACCACCTTGGGAATTTGCTGGGCGTTGTAGCCGGTGATGACCTCGTCGTCATTGTCGGTAACGTGCAGCCAGTCGTAGCCATATTCGCGCTGCATATCCTCGAGCAGCCCGGGGCTGTCGCCCGCTACGCTGACCGAGATGATGACGACCTCGTCGTTGTCACGGTATTCCCCTTCGTAAAGCGGTTTGAGCGTATCACTCGCTACCTTTTTGCAGGGCCCGCACCACTCGGCCATCAGATCCAGCACTACCACCTGCCCGCGGTAATCCGAGAGCAGGATGGTCTTGCGGTCGCCATCCACGCCATCGACATATCCGGTCGAGGTGGCGCTGAATTCGGGCGCCTGTTCGCTCCCGCCAATCAGCATCGTGACCAGCGTCCCGGCAATCAGCAGTACCACCACACCAACGGTGAGCAGCACGCGGTTGCGCTGGAAAAACCGGAGCACCATCGGCTCACGCGCTGCGTTCGCGGCTAATTAAGTTTCGCTCCAGAGCGACGCCAGCCGCGCGCAGAGCCGTTGCAGGAATTCCACCTCGCCCGGCGAGAAGGGGTCGCGTGTGTGCGAGTCGATATCGAGCTGCGCGACGAACTCGCCGTCGGCGTGGATGGGAATCACGACTTCGGACCGCACCGCGCTGCCGCACGAAAGGTAGTTCGCCTGCGCTGCTACGTCTGGCACGACCATGCTCTGGCCGCTCTCGGCCACCTGCCCGCAGATACCGCGGCCGAAGGCGATGCGCACGTGCGCGGTCTCCGCGCCGACGTATGGCCCCAGCACCAGTTCGCGGCCTTCGGCGAGGTAGAAGCCAACCCAGTCGTAATGTGGCACGGACGCCTCGAGCAGCTGCGCGATTTCGTGTAGCACACCGTCACGGTCGGTTGCTGCGGCGATTATTGCGTCGGCGGCAGTTTTGAGTCGCGTCAGTTCCATGACTGCAAGGTTCAGGCCGTCAGCAGTTCCCTGACGCGCGCCTCCACATCGGCCGGCGCGAGCCGCTGGTGCGCAATCTGCTCTGCCTGCCCGCAGTTGCCCGGCCGGGTGGTGCCCATGTGGCCGTAGCGCGGCGCGAAGCCGCGCTCGAGCAGCCAGCTGCCGTAGCGGATGCCGAGCCCGGTACGCCGGTTCAGGCTCTCAACGACCAGTATAAAAGGCGAGGCGCCGAGCCGTACGAGCATTTTTTCGTCAACAACGTTGAGCGTGGGCTTGTTCACTAACCCCACTGAAACGCCTTCAGTGCGCAGCGTTTCGACGATGTGCAGGCAGCGATGGAGCATGTCGCCGTAGCTCACAATCCAGCCCGCGTCGCCCTCGCGCACGATTTCGTCGCGCCCCGGCTCGAACTCGTAGCCGTCACCGTGGAGCGGTGCGCCCGCTGCGTCAAGGATTTCCGGCAGCTTTGAGCGGTTGGAGAAGATGAACCGCAGCCCCGGCTCGGGGAAGACGCGCCGCACCACCGCGTCCATCTGGTGGACATCGGCCGGAAAATAGAGAGCGGTCGGCGCGCCGCCGTCGACGTAGTTGTCGGCGAAGAAGTTGTTGAGCCCGAAATGGCATGTGTTGTCCGACATCGCGTCAACCCCGGCGTGCGAGAAGTGGCAGAGCAGGTCGACCTCGTTGAGTCGCGACATGGTGATTTCGGAGATGACCATTTCGAGGAACGCCGAGAAGGTCGCGAAGACCCCCTGACAGCCGGGTTGCGAGCCGAAGCCGGCGGCGGCGAGCAGATTGCCGCGCTCCTGCACCCCGCCGCTGGTAAAGCACTCGGGGAACTGCTCGCGAACCACCGTCAGCCCCACCGAGCCCTCAAGGTCGGAGTCGAAGGCGCGTACTTGCTGCCGCTCGTCGGGCGAGAGCCCTGCCAGCACCCCCGCCAGCGAAGCGCCGAACTGCTTGCGGCACGCTCCCGAGGCGCCGCTGCCGAGCAGCTCCGGTGGGGGCGCCACTGGTCCGCCCTCGATTTCGTCCAGCAGCGCCAGCGCGCGGTCGTGGCCGCGCGCAGCGAGATACTCACGCGCCGCCTCGAGCGTAATCACGTCGTGCAGTTGCGGCGTTCCCTCGAGCTGCGGGATGCCCGGTCCCATGGCCCGGCGGCAGAGCACTGCCGCCGGGCCATCATGCTGTAGCGCACCAACGATGGCGACCAGCAGCGCGCGCGTATCTTCGCCGTCGGCCGGGAAGACCGCGAAGCCGTGACCCTCGAGGGTGCGCTCGAGGTCGAACCCCGGCAGGTAGCGGTCGGGGTAGCCCGCTATCGTGACGTTATTGTCGTCGATAATCCACTTGACGTTGAGGTTGTTGGCGACCGCCAGCCGCGCCGCCTCGGCATTGTTTCCCTCCATCTGCGAGCCGTCGGAGCCGAACATCACCACCGCCTGCTTTGGAGAGGCGAGTGCGACGCCGTTGACGTGTCCCGCCGCGTGGCCGAGTCGCCCGCTCGAGAAGTCGATGCAGTCGAGCAGTTCCTTCTCCGGATGGCCCGCCAGTCCCGAGCCGTATTCGCGGTAGTGCAGCAGCTGTTCCGGCGGCAAGCCGCCCCGTAGCGCGCCGCGCGCATATTGCAGCGCGGCGCGGTGTCCCGCCTCGTCGAAGAACTGGGGGTGGATGGGCGCTCCGCCGTCGCGCAGCGCGTCGACAATCAGCACTTCGGGGACGATGTCGTACGGCCCGCCGGTGTGGCCACCGAGGCCTCGTGCGCGGGCGATTGCGGTCAGCGTGATGATGGCGTCGCGCAGCAGCGTAATGTCGCTTTCCAGCTGCGCCAGCTTCGCTTCGTCAAGCTCTGGTTCAAGAGGTAATTTCAGCCGCGAAAAGCCGCTGAGGTCGAGGGGAAAAGCCATGCCCGCCGGGGCAGATTGAGGCCCGGCTTAAACGTAACCCTCAGAGGTTGGGTTTGAGCCTCAGGATTTCGGAGTTGCCGCCGTCAAGAATGGTCACCACCGAGACCGGGAAAGGCTTACCGCACGCGGCGCCGAGGTCAGAGTTAGTTCCGTCAAACTGGTAAACGTCCGCTTCCGCCTCGAGGACGGTCTCACGCACTCCGTCCGGGCAGTTGCTCGCCAGTATCACCAGCCGCACCTCGCCGCTGGCGACCGCCTCGCGGCACTGGTTGGCGCCAAGGTCTACCTCGCCGGTGGCGATGGCCTTGCGCAGCGCCTTGTTGAGGTCCATCAGCCCCCCTTCCCGGGTTTGTAGATGACGCTCACCGCGCCGGTGCCGAGGTGGACCGGCTGGCCGACGATGATATTTTCGGCAACACCGGTCAGGACGTCCGACTCCCCGGATAGGCCAGCCAGCAGCAGGTGGGTCGAGGTAATCTCGAACGCGGCCCGGGCGAGGACCGAGGTCTTCGCGCCAGAAATCCCGTGTCGGCCAATTGCCTTGATGCGACCGGTATTTGTCATCACGTCGGCGACCAGCAGGTTGTGGCGCATGTCCACCGAGAGCCCCTGCTCATTCAGCGTCTGGTTCAGCTCGTAGGTGATAGAGTTGCGCGCCGCCTCGATACCGAGCACCGCGGCAATTTCGTGGACCGAGTTGCTGCTGGTGCGGGTCGGGTCGACTTCCGGCATCGCCAGGACTGCTTTCAGGTCGGACCCCTCGGTAAAGATGACGTATTCGTCCTTATCCTTGCGCACGATGGCGCGGGAAATCGAAGCGATGCCGGCCACCTTGAGCTGGCGCACCTTGTCTTCCAGGACGTAGAGTTTCTTGAACGACGGCTCTTTATCGGTCATGACGATTTCGCCGCCCTCGATAGTCATCAGGCAGCGCAGCCGCCCCTGTTTCTTGATGCGCGCCGCCAGCAGTTCGTCGGTCAGTTTGCACGCCTTCAGTTCCTTCTGGTCGGGCTCGATAATCAGCCGCAGGTTGGTCATGTCTGTGCGGATACGCGCCAGACTGCTGACCGAGCGCGCCTCAATCCGCGCCGCGACGTCCAGCGCCACCTTGCGGTCGGCGGCGAACTGTGGCTCGAGGTAGACCTCCATGATTGGCGTCTTGGGCTCCCGGCGGGCGTCGACAATCTCGATTAGCCGCGGAAGTCCCAGTGTAACGTTCATTTCGGCAACACCGGCGTAGTGGAAGGTACGCATGGTCATCTGTGTTCCCGGCTCGCCAATCGACTGTGCCGCGAGGATGCCGACCGCCTCGGTCGCGTCAACCTGCGCGAGGCCATACTGTTTCAGCGCCAGCTTCACAATCTGGCCGTACTGTTTCGCGCTCAGTTTGTGGCCGGCCGTCTTTTCGGCCAGCTGCCGTACGATGCCCTGAGGCAGCGTCGCCTTCGCTTTCGCGAGCGCCTGTTGCAGTTTCTTCTCAGCAGCGACCAGTTCGCTAAACGTGGCCACCAGTTCCTTGACGCCCTTAGCCTTCAGACGCCCTTTCTCGGCGCTGCACGCGATTTCCTCGACGTAGTGGCTCGGGAGCCCCTCCGCCAGCTTGAGCGCGCGGATGCGGAATGGGTTGAGCTTGCGGCCAGCTTCTGCCTCATCTTCCAGATCGGCGACCTCGACACCCTTAGTCGGTGCCTTGGCCGGCTCGGCCAGCGCCTTCGCGGCAGCCTCCTCGACCGCCTTGCGGAACTCCTCCAGCCTCGACATCGGGACGCTGGCGTCCTTCAGCTCCTCGTCGGTGGCAGCGGCCGCTTGTGTAGGGTGGTAGAGTCCACCGGCGAAGAGCCCCTGCGCGCTTTTTTCGGAGAAACCCAGCTCGGTGTAAACGCGCTGCGCGTCGATACGCTCCTGCTCGAAGCGCAGCCGGTCGCGCGACAGGTCGAACGAGTCCTCGACTTGCGTGTAGTTGCGTGCCGAGCGGACGGGGGTGCCGTCCATCTTGTGGAATTCGTCCAGCCGCAGCGTGCGCGGCAGCGGCATCAGCCGCGCGATGCGCAGGAAAGTAACGTAAGGCTCCTCGACGTGTGCCGGCAGCAGCAGCTCTTCCTCCTCGGGGGTGCCGGGGCGGTCGAACGAGAGCACCTCGGAGATGATGGAGAGGTAGCGGATGCCGTGGTGTTCCTTGAGGTAGACGTAGCCGCTGAAGGGGTAGCGGAACTGCCGCGCGTTAATCGGGAACGCGACTCCCAGCAGCATCTCGCCCTTCGAGGTGACATGCTCGTTAATCGCGTCAATAGTGTAACCGTCAGGTAGCGACCAGATTACGCCCAGCTTCTTCTCAACCCTTCGCAACGCGGCGTCGGCCGAGAAGGGGCCATCGCCCGACTTCTCTTCCTCGAGGGCGCCGGCGACGACCTCTTCGCGGTCAACCTTACGGTTGCTGACCGACTCGATGACTTCCAGGATTTCGCGGAAACTGAAGAGCTTGCGCAGTTGCGCGAGGCTCGCTTTCTTGAGCGTCCCGAGCTGCTCGCCCGCGTCGGCCGCCTTGGCCGCCAGCGACCGTGACATGCCGCGTCGTTCGAGTGCGCGGATAGTGTCGCTACGCGCCATTATTTTCCTCCCCCGACGACTGCCTCGACGATGCTGCCAGCGTCGACCCCTTCGCCGAACTTGGAGCGGGTCGGGTCGACTGCGTCCTCGCCGTAGCTGAACTGGATGACGGTGTTGGCGGTATTGCGAACGGTACCGTCATACTTGACGCGCAAATCTTCCAGTGCGTTGATCAGCCGCCGCTGCATGTAGCCGCTGCGCGAAGTGCGCACGGCGGTATCGACCAGCCCCTCGCGGCCGCCCATGGAATGGAAGAAGTACTCGGTCGGGTTCAGCCCGTGCTTGTAGCTCGAGCGGACGAACCCCTTCGCTGCGGCCCCCAGGTCGCCCTGATTGAAGTGCGAGAGGGTGCGCTTCTCGTAACCACGCGAGATGCGCTCGCCGCGCACCGCCTGCTGGCCGATACTGCCCGCCATCTGCGACAGGTTGAGCATGCTGCCACGCGCGCCCGAGCGCGCCATGATGACCGCGAAATTGTCCATACCAAGGTGCCAGCCGGCGATGTCGCCCGCCTTGTCGCGCGCCTGCCCCAGCTTTTTCATCACCTCCACCTCGAGCGTCTCCTCGAGGCTGCGTCCCGGCATGCTCTCGAGGTTGCCCTTGTTGTAGGAGACGACCAGCTTGTTGACATCCTTCATGGCGCCCTGCATGGCGTCTTCAATCTGCAGGATGGCTTCCGGCGGGATATCCTCGTCGTCAATCCCGGTCGTGCAGCCGGTCTCCATCAGCGCCCCGACGGCGAGCCGGGTGACGCGGTCGATGAAGTCGCGCGCCGCGCTGGGCCCTTTGAGGCGCGAAATCTCCTCGAGGATGATTCCCTTGAAGGCGGAGATGGAGCGGCCGTCGACCGGCCCGCGCAGCATCTCGCCGTTGCGGATTTCGACAATCGTGTCAAGGTCGGCGTTCTCCTCCACGCTGCGGTCGGCGTAATAGACTGAGGCGTTGAACTCCAGGTTCATATCCTCCGGCAGCAGCGCCGAGAAAATCTGTCGTCCCGACCACTTCGGTCCGTCCTTTGCCTTGGGGTAGGCTGGCTTCGGCAGTTCACCGCGGAAGTCGATGCGCGACAGGATGCGCACAGTCTGGTCCTTGTCGTAGCTCGCTTCGCGGTGGGTCAACAGAAACATGCCGGTAATGTGGTCGTGGATGGCACCGATGACAGCGCCGCCGAAGCGGGGCGAGCGGATGTGCTCCTGCACTCGCATCAGGATGCGCGCCTCGGCGCGCGCCTCTTCGGACTGGACCACGTGAAGGTTCATCTCGTCGCCGTCGAAGTCGGCGTTGTAGGGTGGGCAGACGCAGAGGTTGATGCGGAAGGTTTTGCCCTTCATGATACGTACCTCGTGCGCCATCATCGACATACGGTGCAGCGACGGCTGCCGGTTGAACAGCACAATATCGCCATCCATCAGGTGGCGCTCGACGATGAAGCCCGGCTCGAGCCGGTCCAGGTTGAACTCCCAGTTCTCGTCAGTGAGTTTGACGCGTCGCCCGTCGGGGCGAATCATGTAGTTGATGCCGGGGATGTAGCGCTCAGGGTCGCTCGGGTCGAAGTTCTCCTTCATCAGCCACTTCATGAATTGAAGGTTGTGGATGTTGGTGCGGACCGGGACGGTCAACTCGCGCGCCGCCGCCTCCGGGACGCCGACCTGGTTGATGCTCAGGTAGGGGTCGGGGGTAATCACGGTGCGCGCCGAGAAATTGACGCGCTTTCCGCTCAGGTTGGAGCGGAAGCGCCCCTCCTTGCCCTTCAGCCGCTGGATGATGGTCTTCAGCGGCCGCCCGCTGCGGTGGCGCGCGGTGGGGATGCCGGCAGTCTGGTTGTCGAAGTAGGTCGTGACGTGGTACTGCAGCAGCTCCCACAGGTCCTCGACGATTAGTTGCGGGGCGCCTGCGTCGCGGTTCTCGCGCAGCCGCTGGTTGATGCGTAGCACATCGACCAGCTTGTGGGTCAGGTCGTCCTCCGACCGCTCGCCGCTCTCGAGGGTAATTGAGGGGCGCACCGAGACCGGCGGGACCGGCAGGACGGTGAGCACCATATATTCGGGGCGAGTTGTCTCGGGGTTGAAACCGAGCGTCCGCAGGTCGCCTGCCGGGATTTTTTCGAGCCGGCTGCGCACCTCCTTTGGAGTCAGCTTGCGCCCCTCCTCACGGAAGGTGGTCGGCTTGTCGAGTGTAAGCTTGATTTGCGATTCGGTACAGTGCGGGCACGTTTTCGCCTTGATCGCCTCGCGGATGGCGCGGCGGATATGCTCCTGCATCGTGACCGTGGTTCCCGCTTCAGACTCGTGGATGTCCTCGAGCAGTGAGGTGTAGTGGTCGATGCGCTCCTGTGGCAGCAGCAGCCGGCTACAGCCGGAGCAGGTGGACGCGAGCACGTCCTTGACGGTCTTGGAGTAGCCGGAGTGGATGACCGGCATCGCGAAGTCGATATGGCCGAAGTGACCGGGGCACTCGTCCAGTTTTCGGCTGCAGGTCTTGCAGCGCAGCCCCGGCTCGATGACGCCGAGGTGCATGTCCATCAGCCCCATCGGAATCGGGAAGCCGTCGTCATCGTAAGTGTCGGCGGTGATGACCTTGCTGGTCGAGAGGCTGCGAATCTCCTTCGGCCCGATGAGCGCGAAGTCGATGCTGCTGATACGCTTGGGTATCATGTGGCGAATCATGAGAGGTCCTCCAGCCGCAAGCGCGCCGCGATGCCGAGTGACTTCAGCTCCTCGAGCAGGAGCTTGAATGCATACGACATCGTTACCGGATAGATAGAAGTGTTATCGCCCATGGGCGAAGTCAGGACACCACGCCGGTCCATGTAGGAGAGGTGGCCCGAGCGACTGTCGACATACTGCAATGTCTTGTCACTCTCGTCAAGCAGCCGGTCCTTGATAACCATCGCTGCACCGTGGCCAATGAGGCAGTCGCGCTCCATCTCACCGAACCGCAGGCCGCCCATGCGGGCGCGCCCCTCGGTCGGCTGGCGCGTCAGCAGCTGCACCGGTCCGCGTGAACGGGCGTGCAACTTGCCGCTGACCATGTGGTGCAGCTTCTGGTAATAGATGACGCCGATGAAGATGTCGGCGTCAATGCGCCGGCCGGTCTGCCCGTCGTAGAGCGATTCGCGGCCGGAGTGCTTGAAGCCGAGGCCTGCCAGCTCGCCGCGCAGGTCATCCTCTTTCTCGCCCGAGAAGGCGCTGCCGTCAATGAAGCGGCCCTGCAAAGCGCCCAGCTTGCCGCCGACCATCTCCAGCACGTGCGCGATGGTCATGCGGCTCGGGATGGCGTGAGGGTTGATAATCAGGTCCGGGACGACGCCCGACGCGGTGAAGGGCATCCCCTCCGACGGCACCATGTGACCGATGACTCCCTTCTGGCCGTGCCGGCTGGCGAACTTGTCACCCAGCTCCGGGACGCGCTGGTCACGCACACGGATACGCGCGATGCGCGACCCGCTCTCGGTCTCGGAGAGCATCACCGAATCGACAGTCCCCTTCTCGCCATGGCGCACCGTCAGCGATGATTCACGCACTTTCTGTGGCGTCAGGAAGTCGGTCGGCTCGGCGAGGAAGCGGGGCGGACTGGTCTTGCCGATGAGCACCTCGCGTCCGCGCAGGTCCACCTCGGGGTAAATCAGCCCGTCCTCCTCGAGGTTAAAGTATGCCTCTTCGGAGCGGGCGCCGCGCACGTCGGGGCCGGGAATCACGAAGCGGTCCTCCTGGCCGCCGGGATAGCGTCGCTCCTCGGAAATGTAGGAGCGCATGAAACTGGAACGGCCGAGGCCGCGGTCAATCGAGCCGCGGTTGAAAATCAGCGCGTCCTCCATATTGTAGCCGTGATAGCTCATCACCGCCACGACCATGTTCTGCCCCGCCGGTCGCACGCGCAAGGTGTTGTAGCGCATCGCCTCAGTCTGGACCATCGGGCGTTGCGGGTAATGCATCAGGTGGCCGCGCGTGTCGGGGCGCAGCCGGTAGTTGGACTGCCCCATTCCGAGGGACTGTTTCGACATGCCGGCGCCCATTGTGCAGCGCGGCGACGAGTTATGCTCGGGGAATGGAACGTTCGAGGTCGCGACGCCGAGGATAACCATCGGGTCCACCTCCATGTGGGTGTAGGCGTGTGTCTTCCGGTTACGCTTCAGGTCATCGGTGTTAAGCGCAATCAGGCAGTTTTCCTCCTCCTCGGCATCGATATATTCGATGATTCCCCGTTCCAGCAGGTCATTCCAGACCAGCTTTTCCGAGTCTGCATTCTCGACATCCTTGCCGGTGATGCGCAGCTTGTTGTTGCGGTCAACCACCAGCAGCGGACGCCGGATGCGCCCCGGGTCGCAGTTTATGATCACGTCGCCAAGAGAATCATCGTAGCGCACGTTCACAGTATGGCTGATGCGCGCCTCACGCCGAAGCTGCCGAATCTTGAGGATGAGGTCCTCCGGGGCCGGATGGCAACCGGCCAGGTCGCCGTTGAAGTAAACCTTGCCCCAGCCACTCTTGAGTTTCTCGAGCGGATGAACGTCCAGGTCCCGCAAGGTGCCGAGCACTTCGTCATCGGGAAGATTTTCAGAAACGTCAACCATCAAAGCCAGATTCTTGACCAGTCCACAGTTCTGCCCCTCCGGCGTCTCGTTGGGACAGAGTCGCCCGAACTGGGTCGAGTGCAGGTCGCGCGCCTCGAAGTGCGGCTGGCTGCGGGTCAGCGGTGAAATCACGCGTCGCAGGTGCGACAGCGTCGCCATGTTGCAGGTGCGGTCGAGCAACTGCGACACGCCGGCGCGGCCACCAGTCCAGTTGCCGGTCGCCATCGCATGCATAATCTTGTTGGTGAGCACGTCGCGCCGCACGGCGTTGTGGACCCGATTATCTTTGCGTTTAGCGTAATTGCGCTCCATCTGGTATTTCATGTCGTTTAGCAGCGCCTGCAAGCCCGTGCGGAACAGCTCTTCCATTAGGTTGCCCGCCAGTTTGAGTCGCTTGTTGGCGTAGTGGTCCTTGTCGTCCGGCTTGCGTCCGCCGGTCGCCAGCTCGAGCACCTCGCGCGCCATGCGACCGAGGAATAGTGCCTTCTTTCCGCGCACTTCCTGACTGGTCGAGAGGTGGGGTAGCAGGGTGTTGTCGATGATGTAGTTGATACGCTTGCGGCGGTACTCCTTCGACTGTCCGGCCGCAAAACGGCGCTCCAGGTACTGTAGCGCCTCCTCAGTCGTGAAGACCGACTCGTTCTGGTGGATATCCTCGATGTTGGCCAGCACCTGATTCTGGGTGGTGTCGTCGGCGTTGATGGCCGACATGATTTCGTCAGCAGACTCCATCCCGAGCGCCATCATCAGCACTACCAGCGGGACCTGTCCCGAGGCGACCGGAATCGATACCTGCAGGATACCATCCTTCTTCTTCTCAACTACCGTGAGGGCACGGAAGCCCTCTCGTTGCGAGAATACCTTGGCGAGTTCGGTCTGCCGCTGGTAGCGCGCATTGCGCTCGACCATCACCCGGTTGGGCGCTAGGTCCTCGAGGCAAACGAGCACGCGCTCGGTGCCGTTAACGATGAAGTAGCCACCGGGGTCCTCCGGGTCCTCCTGCTCCTGCTGAAGGATGGTGCGATACTCGCTGTCCGTAGGAGTGGATTCGATTTCGTATTTTTCCTGGATGTAAGCTGAATTGCGGTGCAGGTTGCAGAGCGAGGACTTGATCATAATCGGCATCAGCCCGATTTCTTCCTCAATATCCTCTATTTCAATATCTTCCTCGATAACAGTGAAGCGCAACAGGATGGGTGCGGCATAGGTGAGGTTGCGCAGCCGCGACATCATCGGGATGGACTCCGACTGCGAGCCGTTGGCCTCGTAAATCCTCGGCCTCCCGACGCGCGCTTTCCCCAGTTTGATGACCACATCAAGGTCGCCCAGTTCAAGCCGGATGGAGCCGCGCATGCTCTCGTCGGCGCCGACGGTGATATTGTCGATGACTCGCTGCATCCAGGGCGCGCGATTGCCGTCGTGCGGCAGGAAGTCGTTGAATGAGCCAAGCTGGTGGTTGACCAGCGCTGCGCTCGGTCCCGCGGTGCTCTTGCCGCGGAAGAAGGACTTGATCAGCGGCCGCATGTTCATTCTGCTACCACCCGTCGGTACGCCAGGTTCACTCCGGCGCGTTCGCCGGCTCGTGAAACTTCGATAATGTCGCCTGCCTGGATTTCCTCATCCATACCCTGAATAGCGGGGTCAGAGAGCAGGATAAGTGGTAGCTGTTTCGCGTTGACATTCAGCTTGCCCAGTGCACTCTCCACCTCTCCAGCTTCGAGTTTTCGATGACCCGGAACCAGTTTGTGAAGCCACAATAGTTTATTATCCAAATTAATTTACCTCTTCCCCGCCTGCCTAGAGCTCCTGTTATCGGCGGGCCTGAAGGGATTCGAACCCTTGACCGTCCGGTTAAAAGCCGGACGCTCTACCTGGCTAAGCTACAGGCCCTTCTCTGCACCGCCGACACGCTGGAGCGGCTCGCCAAGCAAGGGGACTATATAACAATTCCCGACTTCAGTGGGCCGACAGACGCTTTCCGACGACAACAATGGCTTTTTGTCACCTCGGGAGCGGTACCGGAGAAGGTTTTCGCAGCCACTATTATAAAACCGCGCGCACTCGCGGCGCGTGGGGTCCGTAGCAGGGCTGGCGCCGGAATTCCTGCGCGCCACCGAGGCAGCCGCCATCGCCGCCGGCAGCATGCGCGGTTGCGGCGACAACAAGGCGGCTGACGCCGCAGCGGTAGCCGCGATGCGCGCGGTCTTTGACACCATCGCCTTCGACGGACGCGTCGCGATTGGCGAGGGCGAGCGCGACGAGGCACCGATGCTCTGGATTGGCGAGCCGCTCGGTTCGCGACAGGGCGACCCCGCAGCGATTGCGGTCGATATCGCAATCGATCCGCTCGAGTGCACCAACAACTGCGCGCGCGACAACCCCGACGCGCTCGCCGTGCTGGCAGCGGCACCGCGCGGCGCGCTGCTCCACGCGCCCGACTGCTACATGGACAAGATTGCCGGCCCGGCGGAACTAACGGGCCACGTCAGCCTTGACGCACCGGTCGCCGACAATTTGCGCGCAACCGCCGACGTGCTGGGGAAGCAACTCTCCGAAGTGCGAGTCATCGTGCTCGAGCGTCCGCGCCACGAGCAGCTAGTGGCCGAAATCCGCGCAGCCGGGGCGCAGCTGCAACTCATCGGCGACGGCGACATCGCCGGCGCGCTGCGCGCCGCGACCGGCGAAGCCGACCTGCTGCTCGGCATCGGCGCCGCGCCCGAAGGCGTCATCACCGCCACTGCGCTGCGCGGACTCGGCGGCTTTTTCGAGGGGCGGCTGCATTTTCACAAGCCCGAGTTCCGCGCGCGAGCAGTCGAGATGCTCGGCGACGACGTCGACCGGCTCTGGCAGCGCGACGAGCTCTGCACGTCGGATGACGCGGTCTTCGTGGCGACCGGCGTCTGCGACGGCTGGTTGCCCGGCCCCGTGGAAGGCGAGGGCGGTACGACCACCACCAGCCGTGTAATCTCGGTCGCCGGCGGCAGCGACGAAATAATCCGTCGCGAACACGCGCCAGCCTCTTAAGCTGCGCCAGCCTCGGGGGGCATGGACCGAGAGGCACTCGAGGCGACCGCTCGCGCGCTGGCAGCGCCGGGCAAGGGCATCCTGGCGGCGGATGAATCCACGCCGACAATGGGCAAGCGGCTGGCGCAGCTGGGGTTGCCCAACGAGCCCGGACTGCGGCGCGAGTTCCGCGAGACGCTCTTCACCGCACCGGGGATGGAGCAGTACGTCTCGGGCGTCATCCTGTTTGACGAGACGCTGCGACAAGCGGCGAGCAACGGCCGCGGCATGGCCGAAATCCTCGAGTCGAAGGGCGTCATCCCCGGCATCAAGGTCGACGGCGGCGCACACCCGATGGAGGACGCACCGGGCGAGAAACTGACCGCCGGGCTCGACGGCCTTGCGGAGCGGTGCGCCGAGTACTACGAACTCGGCGCGCGCTTCGACAAGTGGCGCGCCGTCATCACCATCGGCGACAATCTCCCTTCCGGGGCGTGCGTGCAGGGCAACGCCGACACGCTGGCCGATTATGCGCGCATCTCGCAGGAGGCCGGCCTTGTGCCGATTGTCGAGCCCGAGGTATTGATGGACGGTACCCATACCATCGACCGCTGCTACGAAGTCACGGAGTGGACGCTCAACACAGTCTACGCGGCGCTCGCTGACCGTGGCGTCCACCTGCCGGGAACGCTGCTGAAGCCCAACATGGTCATCTCCGCCAGCGACGCCGCGAACCGCGCCGGCATCGACGAGGTCGCCCGCGAAACGCTGCGCTGCCTGAAGGCGACCGTACCGGCCGAGGTGCCGGGCATCATGTTCCTCTCCGGCGGCCAGTCGGAGGTCGAGGCGACCGCGCACCTGAACGCGATGAACGCCATGGGTGGCGGCCCGTGGGAGCTATCGTTCTCCTACGGCCGCGCGCTGCAGCAGTCGGCGCTACAGGCATGGGGCGGCGTGACGGCCAATTGCGCGACAGCACAGGCGGCGTTCGTGCAGCGCGCGCGGCTCAACGGAGCCGCGCGCTACGGCCGCTACGCGGCGGAGATGGAAGCGGAAGCCTAGCCGCGCCGGGGAAGGTGGCTGCAACAACAATCGCCGGCGCACCACTTGACGCGGAGCCCCGCCTCGATATCGCAATCGCACTCGGAACAGCGCATGGGAAGGCGGCGCCGGGGAGGGAGATTAAGCTTGCTCCAGCCCCAGCAATTCCCGGCTCGAGTCACTGACCAGCCCCAGCGCCCAGCGCGCAATCACGACGCCGCCGACGATGCCGACCAGCGGGTCAAGGTAGGCGAAGCTGCCGCCGAACGCCGCCCCCAGCAGCAGCGCCAGGATGACGAAGACCGAGATGAGCGCGTCGGCCAGCACGTGCAGGTAGGCGCCCCGCAGGTTCAGGTCCTCGATGTCTTTCGAGCTGGCAAAGAGGCGCTCGAGGCGCGACAGGACGAAATCGAAATCCTCGGCGTACGACTGCGCCAGCCGATTCCACGAGCCGAAGTCGCGCGGCGCATGGTCGTGGCCGTGTGCGTGCGAATGGCTGTCACCTTCGTGGCCCTGCCCCAGAATCCAGGCGCACCAGCCGTTGACGAACAGCCCGATGACGGCGACCGGCAGCGCTTGCCCGTAGCTGATTTCAGGCTGCTCGATGAAGTGCTGAATCGCCTCCCAGCCGATGTAGAGCGCGACGATGCCGAGCACAATCGCGCTCGCGAAGCCGCCCAGCGCGCTGGCGCGGCTCGCCTGCGGGCTACCCTCCTCGATGTCGGGGTGGGTACGGGTGAAGTGGTAGGCGTAGAGCGTGATTCCCAGCGCCGCGGCGTGGGTGCCCATGTGCCAGCCGTCCGCCAGCAGTGCTACTGAATCCGTGAGTTTGCCAGTGACCACCTCGACCACCATCATGACCAGCGTAATCGCGACGACGACCTGCGTGCGTCGCTCGCCATCACCGGCCATGCCTTGCGGGTCGCCGTGCATCGCGGGGCGGCAGTCCGCGCCGGCTATAACGGTGGCGCCGCGTGTTCAGCGGCTGAAAATCATTTCGTCGCTGGCGAATGCCTTGAACTCCAGCGCGTTGCCGGCCGGGTCGCGGAAAAACATCGTCGCCTGCTCGCCCTGCTCGCCGCGAAAGCGGACGCACGGCGCAACCAGGAATTCGACCCCGGCCGCCTCGAGTCGTTCCGCCAGCGCCTGCCACTGCGCCATTTCGAGGATGACTCCGAAATGGCGCGCCGACACCTCGTCGCCGTCGACCGGGTTGGTCGGTGCCTCGTCGATTTTTTCGACGAGGTGCGCCACGATTTGGTGGCCATCGAGGTCGAAATCAATCCAGCGTTCCGACGAGCGCCCTTCGCGGCAGCCGAGCAGTCCGCAGTAGAACTCGCGCGTCGCCGCGAGGTCATCGACCGGGAACGCGATGTGGAACGGCCGCAACGCCATGGGGTGGCAGCGGTGCGCGCTATTACTGGCTTGCGAGGAAATCGCGGATGCGTCCTTCCAGCTCCGGCGGCGCGACCGGTGGTGCGACCCCGACGCGCCGCAGCCGGCCCGCCATCTCGGGCGAGGCGATGGCGTAGATGATGCGTCGGCCGTCGCGCCGCCGTCGGAGAATCCCGGCCTCGACCAGCACCCGCAAGTGGCGCGACACCGTCGAGGAATCGCGCCCCGCGACCGCCACCAGCTGCCCCGCATCCAGCTCGCCCTCGAGCAGCGCGCCGGTAATGCGCAGCCGGCGCGCGTCACCTAAAGCTTTGAAGAACTTTGCCTGTCCGGCCATATGGTTGTATAATTGTGCAATTATAAAACTATAGCCCCGCCCCGACGATGAACGCTGCCATCGCGACCCACATGCCCTGCTTCAGCAGTTTCTGCCCGGCACGCGCGTCGCCCCGCCACGCCAGCCAGAGGCCGTAAAGCATCACCGCGTCGGCGGCCGCGACCAGTACGAGGTAGCCGCTGCGCGCGTCGCCGTCGAACCCCGCGGCGGCGCGGAAGCTCAGGATAACCGCCACCAGCAGCGCCACCGCCGCCAGCGCCAGCGCGCGTGGCGTCCCGATGGTGGCCGGCAGCGTGCGCCGGTCGCGGTCGCCCGCCAGATCCTGGACGTCCTTGACGATTTCGCGCGCGACCGAGGCGAGCACCGCCAGCGTGAAGAGCCACAGTGCCGGACCGGGGTCGCCGGTGAGCGAGCCACCGTACAGGAAGACGGCGCCAGAGAGCAACGCGACCAGCGCGTTGCCGGGCAGCCCGCTCGCCTTCAGCGCGGTTTCGTAAGCGCCGAGCAGCAGGCAGCCGCCGCCGGCAATCGCCAGCGGCAGCGCACCGAGCGCGTCCAGTTGCCAGCCGGCCGCCAGCGCCCCGAGCCCGGTCGCCAGCAGCGCCAGTGCCCAGCGCAGTGCCGCCGCCGGCTGCAGCCGCCCGGAGGGGAGCGGCCGCTGCGGATGGTTGGCGCGGTCGCCCTCGCGGTCGAACCAGTCGTTGAGCGCATTGCCGCCAGCGACGCACGCCATCGCCGCGCCGCAGCCGAGCGCCAGCTGCACCGCCAGTCCTGCCAGCTCCGGGCCGACCGCGACGAACGCGCCGACCGCCACGGCGACCGCGGTCAGCACGCAGTTGGCGGGGCGCGTGATTTCCAGGTAGGGGTTCATTTGCACTCCTCGGCCCAGCCGTCGGTGCCAGAAAAGGGTCGCAGAGGCGTCGCTGCGCTCATCTTATTTATGTGTTTGTGAATGACAGTAAATAGACCCCTCGCCCATGATAAGTTCCCGCGCTGGGATATTCTTGTCCGAAGGGATGAGGTAACCCGCAAGGCGAGGGACCGACCGGAAAAACCGGCGGAAGCCAAGGACCGAAGCCGCAAGGCGGAGGGCCGGGGCGGAAGCTGGGGGAACTGGCCGGACGCCGACCGGAAACTCCGGAAGAAGCCGGGGGTGGAGGCCGCAAGGCCAAGACCCAAGGCGGGGGACGGAGGGACCGGAAGGCAACAGGGACCGGGGAGCCCCGCAAGGGGAAACCCGGCGCCCGAACCCGGGCCCCGGCAGCCACGACCCCGCGAGGGGGAGCGGCCGTTCGGGACCCAACCCTTCTGGACAAAGCCGGTGTTGAGCCGGCCCCATAAAACTGTAACTGACTCAGCTTTTGCTTTCGAGTTTCTGGATAGCGCTGCGCAGCTCGTCGCTGAGCGGGACGCTGCGGCCGGTCCCGTAGTTCACCATCACCACCACCGAGTCGCCCTCCACCGCGAGCCTGTCGTGTGCTTCCGAGTGGAGGCGGTACGCCATGCGGTATGACGAATTCCCGAGCTCCGTGACGGTCGCTTCGCAGCGGACCGTGTCGGGAAACTTGACCGCAAGGCGATAGTCAATTTCCATGCGTGCCAGAATCGGGCCAACACCGTCCGGAGTCACGAACTCCTGCTGGATTTTCCGGAAGTAGGCGATGCGCGCCGACTCGAACCATGTCAGGTAGACCGCGTTGTTGACGTGCCCGAAGCTGTCCATGTCGCCCCAGTGGACCGGGAATTCCACGCTGACCGGCCAGCTGCCGAACGCCATGCGGGGCCACCCGCCGAACCGTATTAAGCCGCGCCGGCATGGCCGCAGCATGAGTGCCGCGACCGCCCGCAAGGCCGCGCTCGCCTACTGGGGCTTCGCCCCCAAAGCGGCTGCGCGCGCGTCGAAGGGAGTCGACCTGCAGGTGCACGGCGAGTGCGGGACCGCCGGCCTTGACGAGGCGGCCGCGCCGCTGAAGCGCTTCGCGGCGCTGGTTGCCCGTGAATGGCCCGAACATATTGGTGCGGTCGGCGGCCACGGCCGCCTGCCGCTGCCGCTGCTGGAGCGGCTGGCTGGCCTCGCGAAGGGCACCGACGAGAAGCCCGGGGCATCCTCGCCCGAGGAGGCCGAGGCGTGGGCACGGCATCTCGTGGACGCCGAACGCAAATGTTTCCTGGCGGTATCCGAGCACCGCGGCGCGCGGCGGGTGCTGCTGCTCCACCTCGGCGTGTGAAGATTAATTAGCGCCAGCCGCTGCGCACGCGTGAAAATATACACTCGCCGCGGCGACGACGGCTCGACCGCCCTCGGGAGCGGTGCGCGCGTCAGCAAGGATTCGCCACTGCCGGAGGCGTACGGCGCAGTGGACGAAGCACAGGCGGTGCTGGGGCTGGTGCGCGCCGAATCGGAGGGCGAGCTGGCGGAGCTGGTCGAGCAGCTCGAGCGCGACCTGTGGCGGGTGATGGGCGAGCTGGCGGGCGCCGCGCGCGGCGACGGCGTCACGCGCGAAATGGTCGCGGGGCTCGAGGCGCGGATTGACTCGCTCACCGACCGTTTCGAGCTGCCGCAGGAATTCGTCGTCCCGGGCGAGAACCGGGTGGCGGCGCTGCTCGACCATGCGCGTACCGTTGTGCGGCGAGCCGAACGGCGCGCGCTGGCGGCTGGCGTTGGGGGCGACGCGCTGGCGTACCTGAATCGCCTTTCGGATTTGCTGTGGGTGATGGCGCGCTGGCAGGCGGGCGAGGCGCTGCCGTCGCGCGACTGATGCAGCTTCCCGACGGGCTGGCGAAGCACCTGCGTGAGCAGCTGGAGGACCAGTGGGGCAGCGAGGACGCCCGCATCGCGCGCGGAAACGCGCTCGGCTTCGGCGTGCTGGGCGAGCGGCGCGCCCGCGATGATGAACTGCGCCGCAGCCTTGAGCTGCCGGCGGCCGCCAGCGGTGGCATCCTGGGCGCGCGTGAGGAGGAAGCGCGCGGTGCTGTTTGCGTCCTGCTGCGCCTCTCCCCCCGGGAGAACCTGCGTGAAGCGCGCGAATTGCTGGAGCAGGTGCTGGCGAAGGCGATGCCCGACCTGCCGGACGACCTCGACGGCGACGTGGCGACCGAGCCGTTGCGGCTGGCGCGTCAGGCGCGCGCCGGCCTATCGGAAGTTGCGTTCCTTGCCGGGGAGTATGGCCGTTGCCGCAATGAGGCGGAACTGGCGCGCGAGTTGATTCCGGCCTACCTGCTCTACCAACCGCATCGCAAGGGTTACCCGCATGAACTGATGGCGCGCGGGATGGCCGAGGAGGACGCCGAGCAGGTTTCGCGCGGGACGGTGATGCAGGAGGAGTTCCTCCAGTACGCGCTTGACGTGGGCTACCTGCGGCCGTGGGAGGACACCTACCTCGTGGCGTACACGCTCGCGCGCGCCGGAAGGCGCTGGCTCGACGAACGCGGCGGCTGAACCCCGGTCTGTTTCTGAAGCACCCTTAAGTAGATGGCCGGAACGCTGGCGGTCGAGGTAACCTATGTACTCTAACAAGCTGGCAGCTTGGGCTATCCTGGCTGCATTCCTGCTAAGCTTCATACCTACTGCAACTGCTGGCGGCGAATACGACGAGTGGTTCTGGTCTATAACTGGCGACACCACCGATGAGGATGGTGACGGCTACAACGACACCGCCACGATCGGCTACGACCCCGATACCACCTGTGAATGTGATGTTGACATCTACGTCTACATCACCGTATATGACAGCGATACCGGTGACGAGGTGGATTCCGGCAGCTTCGAGTATACAATCTACGATGAAGAGGGCGACTGGTTCGAGGAGGACTGGACTCCCGACTACAACGGCACCTTCGACTTCAATGTCACGCTCTACGATGACGAGGGGTACTTCGAGGACTACGCCGACTGGTACGATGTTGAGCTGTGGGCAATGACGGGTTCAACGGACGAGACAATCAACGTCGAGAACGGCGTCTTCGACGAGGACGAGGACCAGATAATGAACGACCTTGGCTTCTACGCACATGTCAAGGATGACGACGAGGAAGATGTCAACATCACCGTCTGGAAGAAGAACATCCTAGGAATCTGGACCTTCTTCAACAACGGCACCACCGACGAGGGGGGTGACTTGACCTTCAAGAACGTCACCAGCGGCGAATACATGTGGGACGCTTCAGTCAGTGGCGAGAAGCTGGCGGGTGAGGGCGGCTACGCGGTCGTCGATGACACCTATACCATTGGCCATGTCGGCACAATCGAGGATTGGGACGGAGCCAACGACTGGGACGACTTCATGGCATTCGTACCGGAGGGCAATGGCACCAAGGATGACGCGTACGTTGAAGTATTCGACGAAAACGGCACCATGGTCGACAACGGCACCACCGATGACGAGAGCTGGGGCGACACCCACTTCTTCATCTCCGACGACCTTGCGCAGGGTAACTACACCCACTACATCTACGAGGAACAGGGCGGCGACCTGTTGCAGAACGGCAGCTTCTACTCCTACGGCAGTACCAGCACAAACTACGACGAGTGGTTCGAGGACTGGGACTACGAAACCGAAGATACGAACGACGATTTCGAAGACGACACCATCAACATCTCCTTCGACCCCGATACCGAGTGCGATTGTGAAGTCGACATCAACGTCATGATTGAAGTTTTCGAGAATGAGACTGGCGACGGGGTCGACTGGGTCTTCGGCGAGTTCACGATAAACGGGACCGCCGACGACTGGTTCAGCATGAACTGGACCGCGACCGACAACGGCAGCTACGACTTCAACGTCACCCTCTTTGACGAAGACTGGAACTTCGAGGACCAGTTCCGGATTGAGGACGTCTACCTCACCAACGGCGGTGGCGGAGGCGGTGGCCAGGGTGACGAGGACGAGTGGTTCTCCGAATGGGATTACGATACCGAGGACACCAACGATGACGACGAGGACGACACAATCATAATCGGCTACGACCCCGACACCACCTGTGACTGCTACGTCAACATCACAGTCTACGTCGACGTCTACGACAACGAGACTGGTGACTGGGTTGACTATACCTATGCCGAGCACACGATTTACGATGAGGAGGGCGACTGGTTCGAGCAGGACTGGACCGCCACCGACAACGGCAGCTACGACTTCTTTGTCGACATGTATGATGAGGACTGGAATTCCGAAGACGACTTCTGGATTTACAATGTATCCCTCACCTCCGGCAGCGGCGGTAACGGTACTGGAGATGAGGATGAGTGGTTCTGGAGCTGGGACTACGACACCGAAGATGACAACGGCGATGGCGAGGACGACACCATCATAATCGGCTACGACCCCGACACCACCTGTGATTGCGAGGTCGACATCACGGTCTTCGTCGACGTCTACGATAACGAGACCGGCGACTGGGTTGACGGAATCGACGCCGAGCACACGATTTACGACGGGGAGAGCGACTGGTTCGAGCAGGACTGGACTGCCTACGAGAATGGTAGCTATGACTTCAACGCCGTAATGTATGATGAGGACTGGAATTTCGAAGACGAATTCTGGATCTATGATGTATACCTAACCTCTGATGGTGGCGGCGGCGGAGGCAATGGAACTGGTGATGACAATGGTGTTGGACATGTAGGTTTCATCGATGATTGGGATGAAGATGACTATGTCAATGATTACATTGGTGGAGTTTTAGAAGATGATGAATTTAAGGAAGATGCCTACTTCGAAATTTACGACGAGGACAACAATCTAGTAGATAGCGGCAATCCAAATTACTACGGCATGCTTTTTGTCTCTTCTAATTTGACTGAAGGATGGTATTACCAAGATGTTTATTATGAAGAGGACGATGCCCTGCTTCAGACAGGACCTTTCTATTCGTACGGAGATTCAAGTAACCCAGAAACGTCCGATATCGTTAATGTGGACAACGCAGTAGTTGATGATGATGATGATGATGAGTATGCAGTCTATGATGATGTAGGATTTATTGCTCACCGAGGTAGTTTTTCAACCGGAGAGGAAGGAGTCGGAATTGAAATTTACAAGTATAACGAAGAATCTGGTGACTGGGAATATCACGCTTACTTGGAAACCAATGAGACAGGTGAGGCTTGGCTCTACAACGAGACCTGTGGTGAATACGAATGGAATGCCTCAGCAGAGAACGAAGATGGATACTACCAAGTCTGGGCCGGATGTGATGACACAGGTGGTGGTGGAGACGAGGATGAGTGGTTCTACGACTGGGACTACGAAACTGAAGACATGAGATTCGTGGTCGGCTATGACCCCGATACCACCTGTGATTGCGAAGTCGACATCACGGTCTACATCGACGTCTTCGACAACGAGACCGGTGACTACGTTGATTCTCTCTACGACGATCATACCATTTACAACGAAGAAGAAGACTGGTTCGAGCAGGACTGGACCTATTACGAGGGCACCTATGATTTCAATGTTTATTTGTACGACCAGGAATACGGACACGAAGAAGACAACTTCTGGATCTACGGCGTCGAGCTAACTGAGGCGGAACAGAACGCGCCCCCCGTCATCGACGCGCTCAACGTTGCCGACGGTGACGAAGGCGAGGAGCTATCGCTCAGCGTTGACGCGCAGGATGACGATGACGACGACCTGACCTACAGTTGGGACTTCGGCGACGGCGAGACTGCCAGCGGCGAATCCGTGAAACACACCTGGGCTGACGACGGCGACTACACCGTGACAGTCACAGTAAGCGACGGCGAGGAGGAGACGAGCGAAAGCGCGACCGTCTCGGTCGCCAACGTTGCACCGACGCTATCGGTCACTGGCCCTGCCTCTGGCAGCGAGGCGCAGTCGCGTTCTTTTGAAGCCGACACGAGCGACGTCGAGGCCGACACCATCAGCGTGGCGTGGGACTTCGGTGACGGCGAGACCGCCAGCGGTGAAGACGTGACCCACACCTGGGCTGACGACGGCACCTACACAATCACGGCCACTGCCTCCGACGAGGATGGTGGCGAGACGACCGAGACGTTCGACATCACTATCGCCAACCGCGCGCCGACGCTCGAGCTCTCCGCATCGTCAACCAGCGGCGATGAAGGCGACTCGTTCGCGTTCAGCGCTGTCACGAGCGACGTCACGGACGACACCGTCAGCGTGGCGTGGGACTTCGGCGACGGCCAGACCGCAAGTGGCCTGGCGGTGACGCATACCTTTACTGACGACGGCACCTTCGTGGTTGAGGTAATCGCCTCCGACGAGGATGGCGGCGTCACGAGCAAGAAGCTCTACATCGATATTGACAACGTCGCGCCATCGCTGACCAACCTTCAGCTCCCCTCAAGCGTCAAGCAGGGTGAGCCCATTACGGTCAGTATCGAGGCGACCGACCCGGGCGATGATGTAATATCCATCACCTGGAACATGGGTGACGGTACCACCTACACCGGCGGGACCGTGACCCACACCTACGACAAGGCTGGCACCTACACCGTCACGGTCTGCGCGACCGATGACGATGACGGTCAGGAGTGCCAACAGGCGACCATCCCCATCGAGCTGCTTGAGCAACTCGAGGAAGAGGGCGGGCTGTTGCCCGGCTTCGGGCTGGTTGGCGCGCTGGCGATGCTTGGATTGCTTGCCGCGGTCCGCCGCCGGTAGGCTCCCCGTCGCCGTGCGGGCGACCCCGCATGGCCGCCTGCCGGCGCAGTCTTCATAACTGCGCCAGCGGCTGCCCCAATATGCTCGCGCGACTGCCGACCGGGTGCCCCAGCCTTGATGAACTGCTTGGCGGCGGTGTCGAAGCGGGCGCGCTGACGCTGGCCTACGGCGAGCCGGGGAGCGGCAAGACCAGCTTCGCGCTGCAGCTCTCGCGCGAAGTGCTCGCTGCCGGCGGCGAGAGCGTGCTGTTCATCGACACCGAAGGGCTCTCGGCCGAGCGGCTGGAGCAGGTGTGCGGCGGCGAGTCGCCCGACGGGCTGTCCATCGCCGCGCCGCTCGACCAGGCCGAGCTGCTCGACCTGCTCAAGGCCCTGAAGGAGCTGCCGGCGCTGCTGGTCATCGACACGGTCAACGCGCACGCGCGGCTCGAATATGCGCTCGACAAGGAGAAGTGCGAGCAGGCTTTCACGCGCATGGTGATTGACCTGCACAACCTCGCGACCGAGCAGGGGCTGCCGGTCCTGCTGACGGGACAAATCTACGAGCGCGACGGCGAAGTCGGCCCCTACTACGGCAAGTCGCTGGTCCACATGGCCAAGACGCTGCTGCACCTCGAGAAGGCACACGCACCCGGGCTGAGGCACGCCCGCCTCAGGAAGCACCGCTCGCTCCCCGAAGGCGTCGCTGATTTCCTGCTCACCGGCAACGGGCTCGAGTAGTTAGCGCCGACGCCGTGCAGCGACAGCCAGCGCGCCGAGCGCGACTGGCAGGCCGGGGCCGGGCAGCTCCTCGAGCTTCTGCTGCCACGCCGGCTTTCCGTCGCTGGCGTTGCCGTCGGGGCCGGTCGTGTTGTCGCCGTTATCGTCGCCGTCGCCCGGCTCGGACGGCGGCGTCTTCGAAATCCAGAACTGGTCGGCGACCACGCCGTCGGAGTTGCGGACGAAGCTGAAGTGCAGCTCGCCGTCCGGCGTGATTTCGAAGACCGAGTAGCCGTAGGACGCCTCGCGGTAGGCCGACCATGCCGGCCGCGGCTCCTCGAACTCGTCGTAGAGCGAGCGGCCGCCGGTGCCGACGACGACGTGAATCGGCGCGCCGGGGTTGCGGTAGGGCTCCGCGGCGCTCGAGGTCGAGTTGGAGAGTAGCTCTTCCCGGAAGACGGGGTAGCTGCGCTCGTAGCTGTGGTCGTGTCCCCAGACGGCGAGGTCGACGCCGTAGTCGTAGAGCAGTTGCTCCATCGCGTCGCGGAAATCCACTTCGCTGCCGTGCGCCGAGTTGGAGCTGTACATTGGCCGGTGCGCGAACACTACCACCCACGGAGTCGCGGCGCGGTCAACCGCCTGCAATTCGCGCTCGAGCCAGCTGTGCTGCTGGCTGCCGGGCTCGTAGTCGTGCTCCGACGATAGAGATATAAAGCGAATCCCCTCGAAACTGAAGCCGTACCAGAACGGGTTGGCGCCGGTGGTGTGGAACCGCGTCTCGTAGGCGTCGAATTCGTAGTACGCCTCGTCCTCGTGGTTGCCAGGGGCGTACATGTGCGGCACATGGGCCGCCAGCGGCTGAATCTGGTTCTGGTAGTCGTCCCAGACCGTCTGGTCTGCCACCCCGCCGGAGCCCTGGCTATTGGCGTAGGACATGTCGCCAGCGTGGATGACCAGGTCGAGGCCCGCGGCGCGCATTTTCTGCGTCGTCGCCC
The DNA here is from genome assembly GCA_964389465.1 of uncultured archaeon. Lineage (GTDB taxonomy): Archaea > Thermoplasmatota > Poseidoniia > MGIII > CG-Epi1 > UBA8886. The sequence continues at coordinate 216,413 of CAYMDK010000001.1, forward strand.
CCGAGTCGCTGGAGGTACCATGGTCAGCGATGGCGCCGATGCGCACTGGTCGGTCGCCTTGCGGGGGCGTCATGAAGCTGAAGGTATCGCTCCACTCGCCGTCTCCGCCGACGCGGTAGTGGTAGGTGGTGTTTGCGGCAAGGCCGTCGAGTTCGACGGTGTGGACGCAGGTGGTCCAGTCGTACATCTCCCACGAGCCGCTTGCGGAGAGGTTGAGGCCATCCGGGTCGGGGCCATATTCGACGTCGCTGGCCGACGAGCAGAGCGTCGTCGTCAGCTCGGCCGTGCCCCACTGCACGACTATCCCGTCACCCCCGGTGTTCATGGCAAGGTGGAGCTGCTCGGGCGGCTCGCCCGCCGCGGCTGGCGCCAGCCAGAGCAGGAACACGGCGAGGAGTAACCAGCGCATCGCACCCCACCTACCGCGGGCGCAAATACGGTTTCCCGCGTCAAGCCCTTTATCGCCGGGCCAATGGCGGGAGCATGTCGGACTACGACGACTTCATCGCCCGCGTGAAGGAGCTCTCGACGATTGAGAGCATCGGCGGGCTGCTCGGCTGGGACCAGGAAACCATGATGCCGCCCCAGGGCGGGAAGCTGCGTGCCGAGTCGCTGGCGTTCCTGTCGGGGCTGGCGCACGCGCGGCTGGTCGACCCGGCGATGGGCGAGCTGCTTGCGAAGCTCGGGGACGCCGAACTAGACGAGGAGCAGGCGGCCAACGTGCGCGAGGTGCGCCGCGCCTGGGAGAAGGCGACGAAGCTGCCGGCCGAGCTGGTCGAGGAAATCGCGCGGCACAAGTCGCAGTCCTTGCAGGTGTGGCAGGAAGCGCGTGCCGAGGACGACTTCTCGAAATTCCAGCCGGCGCTCGAGAAGATGGTCGAGCTGCAATGCCGGACGGCAGAGCACTACGGTTACGACGAGAACATCTACGACGCGCTGCTCGACAACTACGAGCAGGGAATGACGGTCGCGCAGCTCGACCCGCTCTTTGCCGGGCTGCGCGAGGAAATCGTCCCGCTGGTGAAGGCTATTGGCCGCTGCGACCAGCCCGACATGGCGTTCATGGAGCGCGGGCCGTTCCCCGAGGCGGGGCAGCGCGAGTTCTCGCTGCGCGTGGCGGCTGCCATCGGCTTCGACTTCGACGCCGGCAGGATGGATACCTCGACGCATCCCTTCTGCTCCGGCGCCGGCCCGCGCGACGTGCGGTTCACGACGCGCTACGACGAGTCGTTCCCCTTCGGCTGCCTTTACGGCGTGATGCACGAGACCGGCCACGGGCTCTACGAGCAGGGACTGCTGGCGAAGCACGAGGGCACCCCGCTCGGCAAGGCCATCTCGCTCGGCGTCCACGAGTCGCAGTCGCGGCTGTGGGAGAACCTGGTCGGCCGCAGCCGCGAGTTCTGGGAACACTGGCTGCCCGACTTTTGCGAAACCTTCCCGCACGTCGGCGACCTCGATGTGGAGACCATCCACCGGGCGGTGAACCGCGTCCACCCGTCGCTGATTCGGGTCGAGGCGGACGAAGCCACGTACAACTTGCACATCATGCTGCGCTACGAAGTGGAAAAGGCGCTGGTCAACGGCGAAGTCCCGGTAGGCGACCTGCCGCAGTTCTGGAACTCGCGCATGGAGAAGTACCTCGGCATAACCCCGCCCAACGATACGCAGGGCGTCCTGCAGGACATCCACTGGAGCATGGGCGCTATCGGCTACTTCCCGACCTACACGCTGGGTAACCTGTACGCCGCGCAGCTGTGGGACGCCACGTTGCGCGACCTGCCCGACTTGCCACAGCAAATTGCCGCCGGGAAAACCGCGCCGCTGCTGGAGTGGATGCGCAGCCATATCCACGTGCACGGGAGCCGCTGGGAGCCGGAGGAGCTAGTGCAGCGCGCCAGCGATGCGGAGCCCGGCGCCGGGGCATTTGTGCGCTACCTGAAGGCGAAGTTCGGGGCGCTCTACGGGCTGGCCTGACGCCCCGTCCGCCAGCGCACCAGCACCGCCACGCCGGCAAACGCTACAGCGATGACGAGCAGCGCCAGCACGGTCCCGGCCGCCCCGCCCCCATCATCGCTGGCGGCGGGCGCTGCCGGGTCACCGTACGCCAGTTCCGTTACCAGCCCTGACGCGATATCGAGGCCGGTCTGGAATCCCGCCAGCAGGTTGGCGTGCGAGCCGGCGATAAGTTCGAGCGATTCGAGCCGGTCGGTCGAGAAGTGCTTGATGGTCTGCTCGCACGCGTCACCCTCCTCCCAGGCGTACTCATGCATGCCGCGGAACCAGATGGCGGGGATGCCGGCGCGGATGAACGCGGCCTGGTCGGAGTTGGTCTCGGTGTCGTCGATGGCGAGCACCCACTCGGGCGGGAGCGCCAGCTCGTCGTAGGCGACCTGCTCCAGCGCCTCGCGCAGCATCGAGAAGTTGGCGCGGGTCTGGTTGTCGTATTCGTAACCGGCGTAGCCGGAGAAGTCCTCGACCGGCGAGGTGTAGAGATAGAGCTTGAAAAATTCTTCATCGCAGAGCGGCGTCAGGCTGGCGCGGTTCGGGACCGGGTAGGAGAGTCCGAACATATCGAAATTCAGGTTCGCCAGCACGGTCGCGTTGCCGCGGGCCGACTCGACGAACAGCTGCGCGCCCTGCCCGCCCTCCTCCTCCGAGTCCCACGCGCCGAAGACCAGCGAGATTTCCGGCTGCGCCGCGACTTCCTGCGTGAAGTAGCGCGCCAGCTCGAGCACAGTGGCGGTGCCGGCGGCGTTGTCGTAGGCGCCCGAGTCGCTGGTTATGGTGGCGTCGTAGTGGCCTCCCAGCACCAGCCACGTGTCGGGGTCCTTGCCCTCATAGTAGCCGACGACGTTGACCGCGTCGACCGGCTGCCCGGCCTGGTTGACGGTGTATTCCTGGCGGTACACCTCCAGACCGTAGCCTTCCATGGTCTGCGCGATGAACGCCTCCGCCTCGTGGTGGCCGGGGGTGTCGAGGTAGCGGTACCAGTCGGAGATAGTGTCGACAAACTCGTAAACCTGCTCGGCCGAAGGCTCCGTCGCTGCACTGCTTCCCGGCGCGGCGACCGGCAGCGCCGCCAGCACCAGCAGCAGGGCGAGCGGCAGCGCGGCAGCCTTCACGGATTTCGAAGCGGAGGGTGCGCTATAGCCTTTTTTGCGAGTGGGGCACCACAGCGAGAAACCCTGCCCCGGTCAACCGCTGCGGCCCTCATAGCCGCAGCGGTTGATGGTTGCCACTGCATCGGCCGGGCTTCCGGCTCGTTCGATGTCTGTGGCATTCCTCACCAATTCGGGACGAATTGGTAGCCCCGCCAGGATTCGAACCTGGGTCACAGGCTCCAAAGGCCTGCATGCTGGACCGCTACACCACGGGGCTGCCTGCCGTCGAGCAGGCGCTGGTTATAGAAGCGCTCCCGCGCAAGCGTTAAAACTTGCACTCTGCGTGCGCGCAGCAGTTACCATGGGCGAAGCAGCACCGAAGAGCTCGGTCCAGAAATTCATGGACGCGGTATCCAGCCATTATGAGCAGCTGGGCTATCCGCTAATCTGGAGCGACGACGAGGATGAGGGTGAGATGCTGGAAATCCAGTTCAAGTCAGAATCCGGTTACTTCGTCTCGGCGCGCTTCGTCCCGCGCAAGGACTACATAATCCTGAAGGACGAATGGGGCCACGAACTGAAACTGCGTCCGACGCGCGGCAACCTGAAGCAGGTCAAGGGCTGGTCTGACTCGCGCGAGTGAAGCGCGCCCGCCCATCCTGCTACGGCAGCCGACTCATACTTTCGACACCGGGGCGCGGGATGACCTGCAGGTCCACCACCGTCCCGTCGTTGCCAAAGCTGAAGACCCACGGCTCGCACCAGCCGATTTCAGTCTGCAGGATTTGCGCCGGGCTGTAGTCGAGCAGGTGCATCACGATGGCGCGAATCGAGTTGCCGTGCGCGCTCACCAGCACGTTGCGTCCCGCCATGACCTCGGGCAGGATGCGGTCGCGCAGGTAGGGAATCGCGCGGTCGGCCGTCTCCTTCAGCGACTCGCCGCCCGGTGGCGCGACGTCGAAGCTGCGGCGCCACTGGTGCACCTGCCCCGCTCCGAAGCGCTCGGCCGCCTCGGCCTTGTTCTGCCCAATCAGGTCGCCGTAGTTGCGCTCGTTGAGCGCTAGGTCGCGCTCGACCGGGATGTCTTCCTGCCCGATACCGGCGAGCAGGATGTCGAGCGTATGCTGCGCGCGCACCAGCACCGACGTGAACGCGATGCCGAATTGCGTTTCGCGCAGCAGCGCTGCCGCCTGCTCCGCCTCGGAGATGCCTTGCGCGTTGAGTGGCACATCCTTCCAGCCGGTGAACCTGTTCTGGTCGTTGTAGGTCGAGAGCCCGTGGCGCACCAGCACCAGTTTTCCCGGTGTCACGTAAATTCCTCCAATGTCGTTTCCCCCCGCTCGGGGAGTGGCTGTGCAGGTATCCCCAGTCGCTTGCGGATTTCGCGCGCCAGTTCGCTCTGCGCACCGTGGACCGTGTAGACCCGCTGCGGCGCGCACGCCTCGACGAAGTTGAGCAGCCCGGCGAAGTCGGCGTGGTCGCTCATCGGGAACCCCGCGTCGACGCCGCGCAGCGCCCATGGCGCGAAAGCGCACCAGCCGGAAACGCGCGCAGTGTGCGCGCCGCGCTGCCGCAGCTCGAGCACGACCGCGTCGGGGCGGCGGCCGCTGGTTGCGGTCGATGACGTCACGAGCATCCCCGGCGCGGCGCGCTGCTCGGGCGAGAGCGCCGCGAAGCGGTCGTATTCCAGCGGCACGTCGTGCTGCACGTAGATGTCGCACACCTCGCCGACGTCGTCGGAGACCGCGGGGCGCAGTCCGGCGGCGTTGGCGGCCGCGACCACCTCCTGCGCCTTGCCGAGTGTGTATGCCCCCACGATGCCGCCGCCGTTGGCCGCGACCGCCAGCATCCACCCTTGCAGGTCGCGCAGCACGCGGTGGCGCGGCGGCAGCACCTGCTCCGGCCGGCCGTAAGTCGCCTCGATTACCAGCGTCTCGCACGGCCGGGGCTCGGCGCGGCCGGCGGTGATGGTGCCATACGGGTTGAAGTCGCCGGTGTAGAGCACGCGTCCGCCGTCGACCGCGACCATCGCGCTGCCGATGACGTGGCCGGCATCGTGGAATTCGACCTCGATGCCGCGCACGTGGAACGGCTCGCGGTAGCAATGCAGCTGCGCCTTGCGGCTGCCGGTGCGCACCCGCATAACCTCGGCTGTCGCCGGCGTCATGTGCGTCCGCGGCCGCAGGTGGTCGGAGTGCGCGTGCGTCACCACCCCGTCGGCGCGGCCGCGCGACGGGTCAAGGTAGACCGCCCCCTCGCCGTCGGAGACGCAGATGCCGCCGTGCGCGAAAACCTGCATCATCCCTCCCGCAGCGAGAAGCCGTAGCGCGCCGGCTCGCGCCAGCGATGCCCCGTCGTGTAGCGGCAGAGCGGGCAGCGGAAGCCGATGGCGACGCGGCCGCCCGAGAGCGTCGCGTTGTGCACCTTCGCCAGCGGCTCGCGGCAGACCGGGCACGGCACGCCCGGGGCGGCGAACTCGCCGCGGTGGTGGCGGTGCCCCGAAAGGTCATCCCCCGCGCGGGCGCGCCGCCAGCGCTTGACGACCGGGTCGTAGCGCATGCCCATGCGCCGCAGGTCCGCCTCGTCCGGCTCCGGCGCAGCGCCGACCGAGCGGGTGCGGATGTCGAGCTTGACGCGGCCGGAGTGCACCAGCACCCGCCGCATCCGTTCGGCACCGAGCCGGAACTTGTCGTCCTCTTCGTGGAGCCGCGCCAGCACCCGCCGCTGCATTTCTGCCTGCGTCCCGACGTGGCCCGAAGCTTCGAGCGTCGCGACCGCGGCGGCGACGATTTCGCTGTCGGTCGCCTTGCGGTACTCCATCATGCCCGCAGGCTCCGCCGCCGCTTAAGCGTGGCGGGCGCTGAAGCCCAGCGCGACGCCGTCGACCTCGAAGCGCTCCGTCCGCCGGGGCGGTGCCTTGTGGTGCAGCTTCGCGTCGGCGGCGCGGGTCTCAGACTGTACCCACTCCCAGTCGGCGGCGGCCAGTTCGGGCGCCCCGTCGGGCAGCCACACCTCGAGCGCGATGCGGTCCTCGATTGCCAGATCGAGCGCCTTGCGCTGCGCCTGCACGCGGCGGGTGATTTCGCGCGCTAGTCCCTTCGAGAGCAGCGCGTCGTCGACCGCCATGTCCAGGACGAGCGAAACGCCCGAATCGAGCGTCGCGGCTGCGAAGCCGGGACGCTCGACGCGCAGCAGCTCGACATCCTCCGGCGCAATAGCGTGGCCGGCCAGCTCCAGCTGGCCCGCCTCGAGCGCCGCGGCGCCCTCCTCGGAGTCGAGCGCTTCGAGCGCCGCCTTGACGGCGGGCAGGTCGCCCTTGACCTTCGCGCCGAGCGTGCCGAAATTGGGGCGCAGCTCGACCTGCTGGAACTTCCCCAGCTTCGGCTCGACCGCCAGCGCTTCGACGTTCAGCTCCTCCGCCAGCAGCGAATGGAACTGCGCGATGTCGGGGCCGCCCACAATCCAGCCGGCGCGGCACGGCAGCCGCTGGCGCCGCTGCGACTCGGCGCGCACGCGGCGCCCCGCCTCGGCCAGTGCACGCACCAGCGCCATCTGCTCCTCAAGCGCGATGTCGCGCTCCGCGGGCGCCGGCCAGTCGGCGAGATGCACGCTGCTGCCCGCCAGTGCGTGGTGGATGTGGTCACTCATGTAGGGCGCAATTGGCGCCATCAGTCGGCAGACGGTCGCGAGCAATGTGTGCAGCGTATGCTGGCAGGCGGCCTTGTCCTCCGACGGCGCGTCGCTCCAGAGCCGCCGCCGCGACCGCCGCACATACCAGTTGCTGACATCGTCGACGACAAACTCCTCCAGCAGCCGCGCCGCGCGGTGGAAGCGCCACTGCTCGAAGAGCGCCGTGTATTCCTCGACCACGGCGGCGAGCCGCGAGAGCGCCCAGCGGTCAAGTGGCTTCAAGGGCGGTGGCTCCGCGCCCGGGTCGAAGTCGTCGAGCGCAGCGTAGTCGGCGTGGAAGCGGTAGGTGTTCCACAACGTCAGGAAGAAGCGCGCGAACGTCTCGCGCAGTGCCTTGGCGTCGAACCGCAGTTCGGCCCACGGGGCGCCCGCCGTCACCATGTACCAGCGCACGGCGTCGGCGCCTTCGCGGTCGAAATGGTCGCCCGGGTTGACGATGTTGCCGCGCGACTTGGACATCTTCTTGCCGTCGCGGTCGAGAATCAGCCCCAGCGACAGGCAGCTGCGGTAGCAGGGCGAGTCAAAGACCGCGGTCGCGACCGCCAGCAGCGAGTAGAACCAGCCGCGCGTCTGGTCGACCCCCTCGCAGATGTAGTCGACCGGGAAATTCGCCTCGAATTTCCCGTCCTCCGCGAAGGGATAGTGCCACTGCGCGAAAGATGCGCAGCCCGAGTCGAACCAGCAATCCATCACGAACGGCTCGCGCGCCATCTCGCCGCCGCACTCGCCGCACCGCAGCTTCACCGCGTCGACGTAAGGGCGATGCAAGTCCTCGGGGACGGTGGCGGGGTCAAGCGCCAGCTCGCGCAGTTCGGCACGCGAGCCGATGCAGTGCTGGTGGCCGCACTCGCAGCGCCAGACCGGCAGCGGCGTGCCCCAGAACCGCTCGCGGCTGATGGCCCAGTCCTTGACGTTCTCGAGCCATTCGCCGAACCGCTTCTCGCCGACCCATGCCGGCGCCCATTCGACCTGCGCGTTGTGCGCCAGCAGTTGCTCCCGCACGGCGGTCATCCGCACGAACCACGAGTCCATGGCGTAGTAGAGCAGCGGATGCTCGGTGCGCCAGCAGTGGGGGTAGTCGTGGGTGTATTCCTCGGTGCGGTAGAGCTGCCCCGCGTCGTCGAGCAGGCCGATGATGTCGGAGTCGCACTCCTTGACGTAACGCCCGTCAAGGTCGGGATGCACCCCTTCGACGAAACGGCCGTCGGTGCCGACAGTGTGCACTTCGGGCAGACCGACGGCGCGCCCAAGGTTGAAGTCGTCCTCGCCGTACATGACGGCGGTGTGGACGATGCCGGTCCCCTCGGTGGTGGTGACGAAGTCGGCGGCGATGACGGTCCACGCCGTGTCGGAACCGCCGGCGTCAATCGCACCGGGGAATAGCGGCTCGTAGCGCCGGCCGACAAGTTCGGAGCCGGGGAATTCCTCCAGCACCTCGGCCTGGTGGCGCAGCGTCGCCTTCAGCAACTCCTTGGCGAGAATAAGCTCGTCGCCCACCGCGGCGCCGCCGGGACCGCTCCAGCCCTCGGGCGGCGCGGTGACGCGCACGCGGCAGTAGGTGACGTCCGGCCCGACCGCCAGGCCAACGTTGCCCGGCAGCGTCCACGGCGTCGTGGTCCACGCCAGGATTGAAGCATTGTCGTCGACCAGCCGGAAACGGGCATAGAGCGAAGCTTCGGAGACTTCCCTGTAGCCCAGCGCAACCTCGTGGCTGCTGTAACTCGTGCCGGTCTGCGGGCAGTAGGGCAGCACCTTGTAGTCGCGGTAGAGCAGCCCCTTGTCGAACATCTGCTTCAGCGACCACCACGCTGACTCGATGTAGTCGTCGTGGAGCGTCACGTAGGGGTCGTCCATGTCGACCCAGAATCCCATGCGCTCGGTCATCTCGCGCCACGCTGATTCGTAGGTCCAGACGCTCTCCCGGCAGGCGGTGTTGAACTTCTCGATGCCGTAAGCCTCGATTTCGCCGCTCGTCCCCAGCCCGAGCGCTTTCTGCACCTCGATTTCGACCGGCAGCCCGTGGGTGTCCCAGCCGCCTTTGCGCTCGACGTAGCGCCCCTGCATCGCGCGCCAGCGGCAGACCAGGTCCTTGTAGGTCCGCGAGATGACGTGGTGGATGCCCGGACGGCCATTGGCAGTCGGTGGCCCCTCCAGGAAGACGAACGGCAGTTCCCCCTTGCGCTGCGTCACTTGCTGCGCGAACGTGCCGTCGGCCGCCCAGCGTGCGGCGACCGCCTGTTCGAGCGCTACCGGGTCGCAATCCCCGACGGAGTCGGCTGCCATCGCGTGCGGCAGTTGGCGCCCGCTAAAAAGCCCGCCCGAGTCTTAATCCTTTTATGGCGCCCGCCGTCCGCCGCACCGCGTGCCGGGGTGGCGTAGTTGGCAGCGCGCCGGACTCATAATCCGGAGGTCGCGGGTTCAAACCCCGCTCCCGGCACCATTACTCCCACTCGATGGTCCCGGGCGGTTTGTCGGTGATGTCGTAGACCACGCGGTTCACATCCGCCTTGAGTTCATTGGTGATGCGGCGCGAGATGCGCTGCTGCACCGCCCATGGCATTTCGGACGCTTGCGCAGTCATCGCATCGTAGCTCTGGACCGCCCGCACGGCAATCGTATGGCCGTAGGCGCGGACGTCGCCCTGCACGCCGACGGTGCGCACCGGCAGCAGCACCGCGAAATACTGCCACGGCAGTTCCATCTCGCCCGCCTCCGCGGCAGCCTCGATTTCCTGCTCGACGATATGACATGCCTGCCGCACCAGCGCGGTGCGTTCGCGGGTCGCCTCGCCCATCACCCGCACCGCCAGCCCGGGGCCGGGGAACGGCTGCCGCTGCGCGACCGCAACGCCGAGGTGTTCTGCCAGCGCGCGCACCTCGTCCTTGTAGAGCTCGCGCAGCGGCTCGCAGAGTTCCATTTCCATGTCCTCCGGCAGGCCGCCGACGTTGTGGTGCGACTTGATGGTGTCGCGCAGCCCGCCGCCCGACTCAATCCAGTCGGGCGCGATGGTCCCCTGCACCAGCCATTTCGCGTCGAAACCGCGCGCCTCTTCCTCGAAGACGCGTATAAAAAGCTCGCCGATGCGCGTGCGCTTCAGCTCGGGGTCGGTCACTCCTTCCAGCGCCGTGAAGAAGCGGTCGCTGGCGTCAACCACGCGATGGTTGACGCCCATGTCGACAAGCATGCGGCCGACCGCCTGCGGCTCGTCCTGCCGCATGTAGCCGGTGTCAACGTGCACCGCCAGCAGCAGCTCGCCCAGCGCCTGCGACGAGAGCACCGCCGCCGCCATTGAATCGACGCCACCCGAGGCGGCGATTATCGCCCTGCCGCTAACCTGCTTCTCGATGGCGGCGACCGCCTCCTGTGCGAAGCCCGGAGGGTCAAAGAATCCCATGCGCGCACATGCGGGCCACCGCTATAAGGCTGGCTTGCGGCGGCGGCCGCGTCAACTTTTATATATCCCTAGCGTAACTAGGTGCCTAGCGTAACTACGCTGGAGCACAAAAATGTCAAAAATCATGGCCCTGTTCGCTGCCCTGCTCTTCGTCGGCACCCTTGCCGGCGCAGTCGTGGCGGAGGAAGAGACTGAAGGCGAGCGGCCGGACCGGCTGGCGAGGCTGCAGGAACACATCGAGAAGCGGCTGGCGCGACTGGCCGACTTCCGCGAACATATGCCTGATGACGCCGACACGTCACGGCTCGACGCGCTCGAAGCGCGGCTCGAGGCGCGCCAGGCGAAGCTGGCCGAATGCGCCGCTGACCGCGAAGCGTGTAAGGCCGAGCGCGACGCGAAGCGCGAGGAGCACCGCCAAGCGACCCTTGAGCGCATGATTGCGCGCACGCAGGCGGCGCTGGATCGCATCGCCGAATGCCGTGCCTCCGAGGAGTGCCCGGCCGACGATGAGAAGCTGGACGCGCTCGAGGAGCGGCTCAACGAGCGGCTCGCCAAGCTGGAAGCGTGCAGCTCCGGTGAGGGCGAGTGCAACATGCCGAAGAAGCCCCACGGCCGCAACCCGCACCTGAAGGACAAGCTCCGCGAGCGGCTCCAGAAGACCTGAACATGTTCCGTGCATTCCTGGTTGCCCTGACGGTGGCGCTCAGCTCGCTGGGCGCCACCACGCTCGCGAGCGGCGAGGAGATTTTCGCGCAGGACGAGTTCGAGGTGCATGTCGGCACCGTCGCCGACCACTCCGAGGCGCGCGGCAAGCTGGGCGAGCAGGGCGACTTCATCGCCATCCAGCTCGGCGCCGACACCTGGTTCGCCGTCGTATATGGCACCGAGGAATATCCCAACGCGATCCACATGCGCTCATGGCAGCTGCGCTACCTGGGCGGCGCGACCGTCGTCGGCCCCAATGGCGGCGTGGTCACCCCGGAGGCTCCGCTGCCGGTCGTCCGCGTTAGCGGGCAGGCGCTGCCAATGCTGCTCGAGTTCCACGACAGTGGCTACACAAGCACCGGGCCGTTTGGGATGCACCACGAGAATGTGGGCGGCGGCAACGGGCTCTTTGACTTCCAGCCGCGCCCCGGCTTCCACGGCGTCGGCATCCTGGATGGGGGGGTGGGTCACCACGAGCCGGTGATGAAGATGGTTGACCTGAACACTGCCTGGACCCCGGTTTTCGACCCCGCGAGCGACGTCAGCATCGACGAAGCCGACCGCACGGCGCAGGTCAGCTTCGGACTCACGGCACGTGACTTGCCTTATATATACGTCGACGAGAACCAGCCCGAAACCCCGGAGGTGCTGGAAGAAGTCACGATTACCTTCCGGCTAACTGTCAGCCTGGTTGAGAAGTCGATAGAGGTGCCGTGGTATCGCGTCACCGTTTCGCGCGACGGCGTGGAGAAAAGCGAGCGCGATGGCGAACGCACTTTCAGCGGTCGCGCGGTCGAATCGCACCTGAAGTACGACCACTACCTTGAGGGCTGGGATTATCGCGAGCGCAGCGAGGACAGCCGGCTGATGCTGCTCATCTTCACCGTCTTCGCGACCTTCGTTCCCAACCAGGTCGCGCAGTGGATGAACCAGCAGTTTATCGAACAACACCTGGCCGACGGCGGTGGCCGCGCCGAGTTCGAGGCGGACTACGAGATTGACCAGCAGACCGGCGAGGAGCGGCATTTCGCGCCCGGGCCGGATGATGAAGATGGCGAGGACGGTCGCCCTGACAAGCACGGCAAGGTCAAGTATCGCGCCAAGGAGGCGTTCGAGAACCGGGTCCAGCGGCTGCGCACCAACTCCATCGAGTTCCACGACAACTGGGACCGCGCCGGCAAGCTGACCTGGGTCAGCAACGTCAGCGTCACGGTCGATGGCAACGTGACCGAGGAACCACTCTACCACCAGCTCCACGCCATGGAGGGAGTCCAGTCGTTCATGGCCAAGGAGAACCCGCACAAGCTGAGGGACATCCGTACCGATGGCCACGTTAGCGGCATGGTGCTGCTGGGCGGCTACGTCTACCCGGCCGGCGACGCGCTGCTCCACGACCCGACCTTCGAAGTCTCGGCGCTGCTGGCCGAAATCGGCACCGGGCTGCAGACGCTGCTCGCCAAACTCGGGCTGCTGCAGCTGGCGGAGCTGGCGGCGGTCGGGCTGCTGGCAATCGCGCTCACTGTCCGCGGCCGCCGCCGCGCGGCGCTGCTGAAGTGAACCGGCGCCACCTTCCCGGCAGCGAGCGGACGACGCTCTGCGGCCACCCCGCGACTGAGCAGGAGTGGCAGTGGATGCAGCGCTTCCAGCACCGGCAGGTGAACTGCCGCAGCTGCCTGACGCGCGCCTAGCGCCGGCGCACTTTCTTCACGCGCCGCACCACCCGCCGGGGCGGCCCGGGCTCGCGTGATGGCGCCTCCGCTCCGCGCGGCGGTTGCGCTTCCGCCTCGCCCCAGACGTTGTCGGGCGCTCCGGTGGCGCCCGCGTCGGCGCGCGGCGGAAAGGCGGGCGGGGCGCGGTATCCGGCGACGGTCAGCACGACCGCCGGCAGCACCAGCAGCGTCGCCACGAGTGCGTAGAGTATCATCGCCGCGGTCAGGATTCCGAACTGGCTGAAGACGGTCATCGACGAGAAGGAGAGCATGCCGAAGCCGGCCGCGGTCGTCAGCGCCGCGCCGGTAATGGGGGTCCCGGCGTGCTGCACCGCCGTGACCATTGCCGTTTTGGGTGGGTCGCCCTCCGCCAGCGCCTCGCGGTAGCGATGGAGCAGGTGCACGGCGAAGTCGACGCCGACGCCGATAGTGATGGCGGCAATCGAAACGGTAACGAGGTTCAGGCTCCAGCCGAGCGCCCAGATGGTGCCGTAGACCCACGCAGTCACCAGCAGCACCGGCACGATTGCCTCACCGCCCTCGACCCATGAACGGCGCAGCACAATCAGCAGGCCAAGACAAATGATGATGGAGAGCGCCAGTGACTTCAGCATCCCGTCGGTCATGGTGCTCATCATCTGGTAGCGTTCAATCGGCTGGCCGTACGGGGTAGCCTCGAGTCCGAGCGCTTCCAGCGGCGCCGCGTCCTCTTCCAGCTCCGCCAGCAGCACTTCGCCGCCCATGGTCCCGATGTCGGCGCTGGAGACACGGATGAGCACCCCGTCAGCACTGCCGTTGCCGTCGGGCCGCACGAACGTCCTGACTTCGGTCGACGTCAGGTCGCCGGTGCCCTGCACCAGCAGGATTCCGAGCAACTGCCGCGTCTCGCCGCTGCTGTCGGGCAGCCCGTCGCCGTCGCTGTCGGCCATGCCGAGTTGCGGCGCCATCAGCGGGAACGCCTGCTGCATGACGGTCGCGATGGACCATGCGCGCGGCTGGTTGCCAATCTGGGCAATCTTCGAGTCGTTACCCATCGCCGCCTGCGTTTCGAGCAGCGCGCGCATGACTTCAGGCCGCATCAGGTCGTCGCCCTCGACCAGGATTCCGGCCGCCTCGCCCGACGTGGTCCCGTAGTCGCGCTCGTAGATGACCCACGCGCGATACATCTCGGAAGTGGGGTCAATCAGGTCCTGCATCTCCAGTTCCTGGTCGAGCTGGACCGCCGCCCAGAGCGAGCCGCCCGTGAGCAGCAGCGCGACCGCAATCACCGCTAGCGGTCGCGCCTGCGAAGCGGTCGCCAGCGCACCGAGCGCTGGCGCCAGCACTGAGTTCTCCTCGAGCGACTCCAGGTCGGGGTCGAGCCAGCGGTCGAGCAGCAGCCGCGCCGCCGGCAGGAAAGTGGTCGTCAGGATGAACGCGGCGCCGATTCCGAGCGCGACATGCACGCCGAAGTCGCGAATCGCCGGTACTTCGGAAACGCGGTTGGCACCGAAGGCAGCCATGGTCGTCAGCGTCGTCAGCAGCAGCGCGGTGCCGACGAGCCGCACCGAGATGCGCAGCGCCTTTTCCGGCCCTTGGTAATGGTCGGCGCGGTAGCGGTGCAGGATATGAATGGCGTCGTCGACGCCCAGCGCCAGCACCAGTATCGGCGCGATGAAGGTATATTGCGAGAAGCGCAGCCCGAGCACTTCGCCAGCGGAGAACATCCAGAGCAATGCCAGCATCACCGTGCCGAGACTCAGCACGACGTCGGTGGGGCGGCGCAGCGAGAACCAGAGCAGCACCGCCATCGCGCCCAGCGTCAGCGGCAGCAGCGTCTCAAGCGTTGCTTGCGACGCTTCCTGCATCGCATGGTTAGGGGCCGCCATCGAGTTCAGCACCAGCGTTTCGCTCTCGAAGCCGTGGAACGCGTCGCGCACCGCAAGTTCCGACTCTTCGTCGTTGTAGGCGCCCTGTTTGTCCACGGTCACGGTGACGAAGATCGACCGCGCCTGCCACGCCCCGTCCTCGAAAGAAGGCGCGCCGAACATGCCGCCCGCCTGCGGGTCCTCGATGAGCGCGCCCAGCGTTGCCTGCAACACCGGCTCGGGCGCCGTTTCCAGTGCCAGCCCCTGTAGCGCCAGCGCCGCGGCGACCACTGAGCCGGGCGACTGCACGACGGCGTTGGTGTCGTACGCCCACAACTGCACTTCGGGCGCGGCCAGCAGGTGCGTTTCGAGTCGCAGCAGTTCCTGCAGCGACTCGCGCGAAAGCGGGTTCCCGCCCGGCGCCTCGACCACGGCCGAGACGTAGAACGGCAGCGGGAATTCACCGTAGGCGACCTGCCCCGCGCTGACCTCGTCCGATGGCGGCAGGTAGTCCTCGAGCGACGTCTCGGTATCCATCGCCTGCAACGGTTGCAGCGCCAGCCCGCTCACCAGCAGCGCCAGCAGCACGGTCGCCCACGGTCGTGCGGCGACCAGCCGCGAGAGCTCCTCCATGCGCGGCGACGCGATACTGGCAGCCATCGAGCGGCGACCGGTTGCTGGATAAAAAACCGGCAGACCGGTCGAAGAGCTGACCGCGGTAAATTTAGCCGAAGCTAAACTTTATATTAGCCAGCCCTAAAACGGAGTGTGGCCTCGGTTGCTGTCGAAAATTACCTGAAGTCGATGTGGGAACTCGGCCCCGCCAACGTCGCAACGCAGGAGCTGGCGCAGCACCTCGCTGTCGCGCCGGCATCCGCAACGCGCATGCTCCAGCGCCTTTCGGAGCACGGGCTGGTCGCGCACACCCCCTACCGCGGTGCGTCGCTGACCGCGGCGGGCGAGCGCAAGGCGCTTACCGTGGTGCGGCGCCACCGGTTGCTTGAGACCTTCCTGGCGCGCACGCTCAAGCTAGGGCGCGACCAGCTGCACGATGAGGCAGAGCGGCTCGAGCACGCGCTCTCGCCGGCGCTCGAAGCGGCGATTGATGATTACCTTGGCAACCCGCAGCGCGACCCGCACGGCCACCCGATTCCGGGGCCGCAGGGTGAGCTGCCGCCCGAAGGCGACAGCCCGCTGGGCGAGTGGCCGCTCGATCGCCCCGCGACAGTCAGCCAGGTGCCCGACCGCGACGGCGAGATGCTGGGCTGGCTCGAATCGCAGGGGCTCGTCCCGGGTCGCGAGCTGCGACTGGTCGCGCGCGACCCGTTCGACGGAGGCGTGACCGTCAAGTTCGATGAGCGGCTGCTGCAGGTCGCCGCGTCGGTCGCCGAAGAAGTGCGCGTCAGCGACGGGGGCACGGCGTGATTCAGTTCAAGGCCGCTTCGGCCGCGCTGGCGTTCATCGCACTGCTGGCGTTCCAGGTCGTGACGCCCGCGTATTTCCTGCCGCCCGACGCCGTGATTGAGACCGATTATCAGGGCCATCTCGGCGAGCACGCCACGCCGCAACTCTTCTGCGAGCCGGGCGGCTCGCGCGACTACGCGCTGACGATTTCCGAGGTGCGCTGGGAAGTCGCGCCCGGCCAGTTCTTCACGGCGTGGACCTTCAACGGCGCCATCCCCGGGCCGACGCTCTGCGGCTACGAAGGCGAAGCGCTACAGGTCGAAATCACGAACCGCCTTGACCGAGCGGTCGAGTTCAGCGTCGCGCCTGCCGCCGCGACCGTCATGGTCGCGGCGGCGAGCGTCGGCAGCGGCGAGACGTATATGCTGGTGCTCGAGGCACTGCCTGCGGGAACGCTGGTCTACAGCGACGCCGCCGGAGGCATTGACCACGGACTTTACGGCGCCATCGTGATTTACGGCACCGACGAGCCGCAGGTGGACCACGACATCGTCGTCTTCGAGGACGAGTTCGCGCCGCCGATTACCGATGGTAACGACTACTTCGCCGTCCTTAATGGCAAGGCGTACCCGCTCAACCCGCACTACATCTTCGCGCTCGACGAGGAGGTGCGCTTCCGCATGGTCAACATTGGCAGCGAATTCCACACATTCCACATCCACGGCCACGTCTGGCTCGACTCGGCAGGTAACAACAATGACAACGAGGTGCTGGCGCCGGGCGAGGCGGTTGACGGCATCGTCAAGATGCGCGAGCCGGGATCGTGGATGTACCACTGCCACATCTACGACCACATCGCCGGCGGTATGACCGCCATGCTGACGGTGCTGCCGGCCGGTTTCGAGGGCGATCCGGTTGCCTTCTGCCGCTACGGAGGCGCGCAGTGAGCGAGGTGCGGCCCGGCTTCGCCGCTGGCGCTGTTGTCGCGCTGCTGGCGTTCATGGTAATCACGCCGGGCTGGTTTCTCCCGCCGGGCGCCACCGCCAGCGGGCTGCCGCTGGCGGGGCACCTGGGCGAGCACGACGCGCCCGAGTCGGACTGCGGCCCGGTTTCGGACGACCCCATCAAGCGCGTGACGCTGGTGGCGCAGGCGACCGTCTGGGAAGTCGCCCCCGGCAAGAGCTTCCTTGCGTGGAGTTTCAACGGCGTAATTCCCGGGCCGGTCATCTGCCTGCGCGAGGGCGATACACTAATCGTAACGCTCGTGAACCGGCTGCCGACCATCGCCAGCTTCCACGCACACGGGCTGGCGCGCGAGCCGTCCAGCGACGGCACCTTCCTGACGGAATCCTACGCGGTTCCCGGCGGCAGCTACACCTACACGCTGCAGGCCGACTCCACCAGCGTTGGGACTTGGGCTTACCACGACGCCGTGGCGGAGCTGGACGAAGGTGCGTTCATCGACGGGCTTTCGCTGCCCGAGTCGGGCGAGGGCATCGAGCGCGGGATGTTCGGCGCGATCATCGTCTACGGCGAGGGCGAGCTGGACGAGGCGGGACTACCTGTCGGCTACGACCACGAGCTGGTGCTGGTCGAGGCGGAGTTCGAGTCGGAAGTCACGGCGGGGCCGGTCTACATGACCGTCAATGGCAAGATTGCGCCGGTGACGCCGCACTACCAGTTCCAGGCGGGCGAGACGGTCCGCTTCCGGATTGTCAACGTCGGCCCCAACGCCAACCACGACCTGTGGGTTGAGGGACTTAACTGGCGCCAGACACAGTCTGGCGCCGTCGTCGACAGCGTCCTGTTCGGCGCGCTCGAGTTCGGCGACTTCACGGTCGAGGTGGGCGACGAACCGCGCGAGACGCGCTACACTTGCTCCATCGAAGGGCATGAGGAAGCGGGCATGCATGGACTTTTCTCGGTAGTCAAGTGAGAGCATGGACCTGAACCTGTTCGGCATTGCGATCCTGCTCGGCGTCTACGTCGGCGTCGTCCCGGTCTACCTTGGCCTGTTTTCGCTGCCGCTGCTGCAGCGACTCCAGCGCGAATGGCTCGACGTGCTGGTCTGCCTGACGCTCGGCATCATGCTGTTCCTGTTCGTCGACGTCGCCGCCGAGGCACTCGAGGCGGCTGACAAGCTGCCGGCGGCCATCGCGGTGCCGGCCGACGGGCAGGCGAGCGTGCCGCCGCTCGACATGCTGCTCTACGACACCTTCGGTGCCGACTCGGGAATCATCCTGGGGCCGCTCTTCATGCTCACCGGCTTCGCGCTGGGAGTGCTGGGGCTGGTCGAGTTCGGCCGGCGGCTGGACCGGCTCAAGGAAGCCGGCGCCGCGTGGGGCGGGCTGTTCAACCCCGCCACGCTCTCGCCGCAGATGCAGCTGGCGCTGCTCGTCTCGCTGGGAATCGGGCTGCACAACCTGGGCGAGGGGCTCGCCGTAGGGGTCGCCTACGGCAGCCAGAGCTTCGCGCTGGCGACCGTGCTCATCTTCGGTTTTGCGGTGCACAACGTCTCTGAGGGCATCGCCATCGTCTCGCCGATATCGCGCTCGCAGGTGGACCTGCGCACGCTGGCGCTGCTGGGGCTGCTCGCGGGCGGACCGACGATAATCGGCACGCTGATTGGCATCTACGTCTTCTCGAACGCGCTCTCGATAATCTTCTTCGCCATCGCCGCCGGCGCGATACTTTACGTCGTCATCGAAATCACCGCGTCGCTCGGCGACCGCTTTCGCAACAGCCACGCCAACTATCTCGGCGTGATGGCTGGCTTCACGGTGATGTATCTCACTTCGCTGCTGGTATTGTTGTAGAACAGGCTGTAGCCAGAGTTAAACCCGCCCGCCCGCTCGCCCGCTATGGCGGGCGAGCTGCTCTGGCTGGACCTGGAGATGACCGGGCTTGACCCGGGCTACCACGACATCGTCGAGATTGCGACCGTCATCACCGACGCGCAGCTCGAGGTGCTGGCGGAGGGGCCGGACCTGGTGGTGCATGCGCACGCAGGGCGGCTGGAGCGCATGGGCGACTACGTCCACGACATGCACCACCACTCGGGGCTGCTCGACGAGATTCGCGCTTCGGAACTTACACTGGCGAAAGCGGAGGAACAAACACTGGAGTTCATCGACGCACACCTGCCATCGGATTACCGGCCGCCGCTCTGCGGCAACTCGATTGGCACCGACCGGCGGTTCCTGGAGGCGCAGATGCCGACGCTCGAAAATCGCGCCCACTACCGTGTGGTCGACGTCTCGAGCATCAAGGAGCTGGCATGGCGCTGGTATCCCGAAGCGATGCGACAGGCGCCACCGAAGCTCGAGGCGCACCGCGCGCTGGGCGACATCCTGGAGTCAATCGCCGAACTCAAGTTCTACCGCGCGCAGTTCATGCAGCCGCCGGAGAGCGCGTGAAGCGCGTAGTCGTCACCGGCGCCAACGGCCACGTCGGCTACTCGGTCGCGAAATTGCTGGTCGCGCGCGGCTACGACGTGCGCGCGACGGTGCGCGACGCCAGCGACCCCGCGAAGACGGCGCATCTCGAGGCGCTGGGCGTCGAAATCGCCGAGGCAGATTTGATGCGCCCGGAGACGCTCGCGCCAGTGATGGAAGGGCGCGACGGGCTGTTCCAGGTCGCCGCGGTCTACCGCAGCTGGGCGCGCGACCCGCAGCGCGAAATCATCGAGCCATCGATAACCGGCGGCATCAACGCGCTGCGCGCAGCCCACGCGGCGGGCGTCGGGCGGGTGGTCTTCACATCGTCGACCGCCGCCGTCGGCCGTTCGGGGCCGGACGGGACGCCGCTGAGCGAAGCTGACTGGAACGACGCGTCGCGCCACCCCTACTCCTACGCGAAAACGGAAGCGGAGCACCGCGCCTGGGCTTTTGCCGAGGAGAACGAGCTCGACCTGCTGGTCATCAACCCGACCGCAGTCATCGGCCCCGACTTCCACCGCCACACGCCTTCAACCGCGCCGTATCGCATGCTCTTGCGCGGCGAGTTGCGCCGCATCCCGCCCATCACCTACGGGCTGGTCGACGCGCGCGACGTCGCGCTGGGGCACGTGCTCGCCTACGAGACGCCGCAGGCGAATGGCCGGCACATTCTCTGCACCGAGTGCCTGCCGGCGGCCGAGCTGGTCGCGCTGGTGCGCGACATCGACCCCACGATTGCGGTACCGACCCGCCACGCGGCGCTCTGGCAGGTGCGCGCGCTGGCGCGGCTCGAGCAGTTCCGCAGCTGGTTCGGTCGCGAGCCGAGGGTGACACCGGAGACGGTGCGTGAATATCTCGGCAAGCCGACGAACTACGATACGACCAAGGCGCGAAGCGAGCTGGGCTGGCGGCCACGCCCCATTCGGCAAACCGTCCGCGACACGCTGGAATGGATTCGCGACCGCCCCGAACTTCTCTGACGACCGATATTTAAGGCAACCGCGGAGCCATGACCCGCTTCCAGACCGGCGGTAGCAGTGCCAGCCAGAAGCAACCGAAGTAGCCGGTCGGTAGCTGCGGTGCGTCAGGCAGCGACCGCAGCTGGTGGTAGGGCCGACTGGCGGTGAGGTGATGTTCGGGGTGCCGTGTCAGCTCGACCAGTACCCAGCGGCTGAGCCGCGCGTCCGACTGCCACGAGTGGTGCGCCACGACGCGCTCGCCCGGCTGCCGCCGCAGCCCCCAGTGGCGGACGTAGTTGACGTATTCGAGCAGCGTGATGGCGAAGAGTGACTGCGCCGCGAAGAGCGCGGCGGCAACCGGCCCGAGCAGCGTCCCGACGGCTGCGACCGTTGCGATGGTCGCCAGCAGCCCCGCCGCGGCAGCGTGTCGCCAGCCGGAACCGCTGCGCTGCGCGGCAATCCGCCAGGCGCTCGCGAACTGCCCCGGGACTGTGCGCAGCACGAACCACCAGAGCCCCATCGCGGCGGGTGCTGAAGCCGGGTCATCATCGGTGCCGACGGTGCGGTGGTGGCCGCGGACGTGCTCGGTCTCGAAGTGCAGGTAACTGACGCTCCAGAGCAGCGCCCGCGCGAGCGCGCGCTCCCAGCGGCGCGGCCGGTGGACCAGTTCGTGCGCGACGACGATGCCCGAAACGCCCGAACTGACGCCGGTCGAGCCGGTCGCGAGCGCCAGCCCGAGCGTCAGCGTCCCCGCGCCGTTCGCTAGCCAGAGCAGGCTGCCGACCGCCGCGAACTGGAGCACCACGTGCGCGTAGAGTATCGCGTCGAAGAAATGCGGCGCCGCCGCCACAGGCGGCGGCGCCCGGTCTTCGCCCAGCAGCAGGTCCAGCAGGGGATAGATGAACAGCGCCAGCACGATTCCGGCGCCCGGCCACGCGTAGCCGAGGTTGCCGGCGATAACCACGGCCGGCAGCAGCAGGCTCAGCAAGTAGGCGGGCCGCATCAGCGGTCCAGGATAATGCGCTGCGCGAGCTGCTCGTCAACCGACAGCTCGCCTTGCGGGGTCGCCAGCGACCAGCCGCCGTCGGTGGTCGCGACGACCCGGACCGTCGCGCCGGGCTTGAGTCCGGCGCTCGCCAGCGAGAGCGTCATGTCGGCCGAGTCGAGGATGGCGCGCACGCGCGCTTCGTCGCCCGCGGCGAGCCGCGAAAGCGGCGTCACCGACGGGTGCGCGCAGCCTTCGCAGTCGCGGTCCAGCGCCTGGCAGGCCGCCGCTTCGGGGTCGTCGGGCGAGATGCCGAGCAGGTTGCAGAGCCGTGTCTCGATGTCGCGCGTCAGGATGTGCTCCATGCGGCACGCCACCGTGTCGGCTTCGCCCTGCTCGACTCCCAGCACTTCGACCAGGAAGCGCTGCAGCAGGTCGAAGCGATGCTCCATCTCCGCGGCCACATGCAAGCCTTCGGTGGTCAGCAGCACACCGTGGTAGGGCTGGTAGTCGAGGAAGCCTTCGCTGCCGAGCCGCTGCACCATCTCGGTCACGGTCGCGGGCGTCAGCCCGGTCTGCTGCGCCAGGTCGGTGGTGCGCACGCGGTCGCCCGCGGTGGACAGCGAGTGGATGTGCTTGAGCATCATCTCGGCGCTCTCGGATACCATCGCCATCCCCTTGCGTGCTGCGTATAAGCGGATTGCGCTTATTAGCGCGCCACGCTGGCGCCCCGTGCAATTTCCCTCCAGCTTCGAGACGACGCGCGGCCGCATTATCGCGGTGGCGCTGGTGCTGCTGCTGCTCGCCAGCGGCGCGGCCGCCTGGGTCTGGTGGCCGTTCGGGGAGCCGGAGGTGGAGTTCATCGCCTTCGACTACCAGCGCGCCTACGAAGACATCGAGGCGCTGGTCTCCAACGGTCCGCGCTTCGCCGGTAGCGAGGGGGAACGGCTGGGCGCCGAATATGTCGCCAGCCAGTTTACCGCGGCGGGGCTGGCGCGCGTCACGGTCCACCCCGTGCCATGGACGCTCTACGAGCCGGTCGGGACGCAGGAGCTGACCATCGCCCGCGAAGAGCGCGACCCGTTTCTGGGAGCAACAGTCGACCGTGACGAGCAACAGCTGTCGCATCTCGAGGACTTCACCGTGCTCGCTTTCTCGGGCTCGCTTGACGACTCCGACATCGAGGCGGTCTTCGTCGGCAACGGCGACGACGCCAACTATTCCGCTGCCGGGCCGGTCTCCGGCCGGGCGGTGCTGGTTGCCAACGACGGTACGCTCAGCTACAGCGAGCTCTACCTGCGGGCACTCGACAACGGCGCGGCGGCCTCGCTTATTTACGACGTAGGGCGCGACTGGCCGATTGGCAAGGCGTCCTACGGGACTGACGCGCGCGGCCACTCCGTCCCCTTCCCGGAGGCGTATCCTGAATACGCCGACAGCCTGATTCCGCACCTGATGCTCTCGCAAACCGCGGGCCAGCAATTGCAGGACTGGATTGACGCTGCCGAAGGGAACGACGACGAGTTGGCACTCGTCGACCTGAATATAAATGTCGTAA
The DNA here is from genome assembly GCA_964389465.1 of uncultured archaeon. Lineage (GTDB taxonomy): Archaea > Thermoplasmatota > Poseidoniia > MGIII > CG-Epi1 > UBA8886. The sequence continues at coordinate 239,202 of CAYMDK010000001.1, forward strand.
TCGAGTTGCGCGAAACCCACGTCGTCACCGGTGACATCGTTGGCAAGTCGTCGCAAATCGTGATGCTCGGCGCGCACATGGACACCCATTACGTCGGCGACGGCGCGGTTGACAACACCGTCGGCACCGCCGAAGTCATCGAGATGGCGCGGCAGTTCGCGCAGGCGGGCGAGCTGGAATACACGGTGCGCTTCGCGACATGGGGTGCCGAGGAGCTGGGGCTGCTCGGCTCGTACGGCTACTTCCTGCAGAACGAGGCCCGCCTGCAAAGCGATTTGCGGCTCTACCTGAATTTTGACATGACCCACGCCGACCTCGGGGAGAGCGGCGACCGTATTCCGTTCGAGGTCAACGACCCCAACCTGAAAGCGGAAATCGAGGCAGTCATGGAACTGTGGCGCGAGCGGTTCCCCGCGCTGGCAGCCGACTACCAGACGCCGGTCAGCTACGCGTCCACGGCGGGGCCGTCCGACCATCGCACCTTTGCGATGGAAGGCTTCACGACCGCCACTGGCTACGGTTCGGGCTCGGCCGAATACCACACGCCGTATGATACCATCGAGCAAATCAATGCCGAGTCGCTACAGATTGCGCCGCAGATTCTCGGCAGCTACGGCCTGCACGTCGCGCGCTACGGCCTCTAGGCGGGCAGTCGCGTCACAATCAGTCGCGACTTGATGCGGTTGACGATATCGTCGCTCACGACCTCCAGCCCGCACGCCTGCAGGAGCTCCGGAAGGTCGAAGTGCTGCCCCAGCCCCAGTTTCCGCCGCACCGGGTTCCACGCGCGCCAGAGCTTCCCCGGGTCGTCCTTGTAGTGGTTGACCACTACCAGCTTGCCGCCGGGACGGGTGACGCGCATCATCTCGCGCAGCACCACTTCCGGCTCCGCTACTACGGCAATCGCGTGCGCCACCACTGCATGGTCGAACGTGTCGTCGTCGAACTCCAGCTTGTGCGCGTCCATCTGGTGCAGCCTGACTTCGGCGGCTACCTCGTCCTTGTCAATTCTCTTGCGTGCCTTCTTCAGCATCGCCGCGCTGAAGTCGAGCGCGTCAACCCTGACGCCGGCCACGTAGTGGCGCAGCGAAATGCCGGTGCCGACCCCCACTTCCAGCACCCGCTCGCCCGGCTGCGCATCGAGCGCCTCGACCATCCGAGTATGCCCTTCGGCGAAACTGGGCGCGAAAACGCGGTCGTAGACCGGCGCATAAATCTTGTAGGCGATGTTGGTATCCTTGCGCGCTGCCACGTCGGGGGGATGCTCTAGCAACTTAAGCCCTTGCCGCGAGTCCGGCCGCAATCGCGGTCCCCGCCAGCGCCAGCAGTTGCAGCGGCTCGACCGCCAGCCACGCTATCGCCGCGAACAGCGCCGCGCAAGCGGCACCTAGGATGCGCAGCAGCCAGCGCATGTTTGCGACACGGTCGGTGTGCTGCGTCGGGATGTGCAGCCCGACGAACCAGGCGCCGATGACCCCCGCCAGCAGCACCGTCGCCTGCCCGTAGCCCGGGTCGCCCAGCCGCGTCAGCGCGTAGACCGCGTAAGTCACGGCGACCCACATCATCGCAATCGTGTAGACCTTCGAGCGGAACGGCATTCCCAGCCCGGCACGGTAGTCGCGGACGTAGCGGCCGAAGACCGGGTGGTGCAGTAGCCAGTTGTAGAACTTCTCCGAGCCACGTGCATAGAACGCCGCCGCCAGCACGTAGAACGAGACGGTCGGCAGCCCCGGCACATATGCGCCGATGGTCCCGATGGCGACGCAGGCGTGGCCCAGCAGCATCCAGACACCGCGCGCCAGTGGATTGTGCGCCAGCCTGAGTCCCTCTCGTGGCATGCAGGCGTCGCCCCTGTAGTGAGTCTATAAACCGTTGCGCGCGCAGCCGGTGGTGTCGGAAAGCACCGCGCCGCGCCGAGTCAACCCTAAAAGACCCCCCTCCCTGCGCCCGCCGTGGACCACGTCGTCACCATACAGGACCTCGCCGATGACGAAATCGCGTCCATCCTCGACCGCGCGCGAGAGCTGCTGCCGGTAGCGCGCGGCGAAGAGCGCAGCGACGCGCTGGCGGGCAGAATCCTCGCCACCTGTTTCTTCGAACCCTCGACCCGCACGCGGCTCTCCTTCGAGACCGCCATGCACCGGCTGAGCGGCAACGTCATCGGCTTCGCCGACCCCGGGTCGACTTCGCACCTGAAGGGCGAGACACTCTCGGACGCGGTGCGGATGGTCGCCGGCTACGCCGATGCCATCGTCCTGCGCCACCCACAGGAAGGCTCGGCGCGGCTGGCGGCCGAGGTCTCGGAGGTCCCGGTCATCAACGGCGGCGACGGCGCCGGCCAGCACCCGACGCAGACGCTGCTCGACCTCTTCACGATTCGCGAGGAACTGGGCAAGCTGGAGGGACTGACGGTCGGCCTGCTGGGGGACTTGCGCTACGGCCGCACGGTCCACTCGCTCGCGGCGGCGCTGGCGCGCTACGATGCCGAGATGCACTTCATCGCGCCCCGGAGCCTGGCGATGCCCCGCCGCGTGACCACGGGGCTGCCCGACGGCTGGAGCGCACATACGGCGCTTGACGAGGTGCTGCCGGAGCTGGACCTGCTCTACGCCACCCGCATCCAGAAAGAGCGCTTCCCCGACCCGGAGGACTACGCGCGCGTCGCCGGCGCCTACACTATCTCGGCCGAGACGCTGCGCGACGCGAAACCGGGGTTGCGGGTGCTGCATCCGCTGCCGCGCGTCGGCGAGATTGCGACTGACGTCGACGAGACAGATCACGCCGCTTACTTCCGGCAGGCGTTCAACGGCGTCCCGGTGCGGATGGCGCTGCTGGAGATGCTGCTCGGGGGCGACTGATGGCGGACAACCTGCTCAAGGTGCAGCCGATTCGCAACGGCACCGTGATTGACCACCTGCACGCCGGCGCCGGGCTCAAGATTCTCGACATCCTCGACGTCGCGGGCACCGGCAACACAGTCAGCCTGCTGATTAATGTCCCCAGCTCCAAGCAGGGGCGCAAGGACATAATCAAGATTGAGGATCGTGAACTGACCGAGAGCGAGACCGAGCGCATCGCGCTGCTCTCGCCCGGTGCCCACGTCAATATAATTCGCAACTACTCGGTCGCCGAGAAGACGGCGGTCGAAATCCCCGAAGAGGTTTCCGGAATCGCGCGTTGCCCCAACACCAACTGCATCTCCAACAACGAGCGTGGCGCAACCAGCCGACTGCTGCTGCGCAGCCGCGAGCCGCTCCAGCTGGCGTGCGCATACTGCGCGCGACTGGTCGCTGGGGAAGAGTTGCAGTTCCTCTAGGCGACGACCCGCGTCCCCGCTTCGCCCGCGAGCGCAGCCATCACTCCCCCAGTCGAAGTGATGATGACGGTTTCACCGCCGCGCTCGACAAAGTCGAGCGCGGCGAGCACCTTGGGCCCCATCGAGCCGGCCGGGAACTCGCCCGCGTCGTAGTGGCTGCGCAGCTCGGCGACGCTAACCTCACCCAGCGGCCGCCGGTCAGGGCCGACCCAGACATGCTCGACGTCGGTAGCGATAATCAGGTGCGTCGCGTTCAGCTGCTGTGCCAGTAGCCCCGCCACCGAGTCCTTGTCAATCACACCTTCGACGCCGCGCCAGCGGTTGCCGTCGTGGACCACCGGCGTCCCGCCGCCACCGGCGGTGATGCAGAGCATCCGGTTCTCGAACAGCGAGCGGATGATATCCAGCTCGAGCACCCGCAGCGGCGCGGGAGATACAACCAGCCGCCGCACTCCTTTCTCGCCTTCGGCCAGCACCCAGCCTTGCGCTTCCAGCTCGGCGCGCCGCGCCGCAGGATACCATGGGCCGACCGGCTTGCGCGGCTCGCCCAGTTCGGGAGCGACCTCAACCTGTGCCAGCATGGTCATGACGTCGCGCTTTCCGCCCGCGCCGGCGATGATTTCGCGCACGGTGCGCTCGAGCAGGTACCCGAGGCCGCCCTGCGTGTCGGAGACGAGATGGTCGAGCGGCCGCTCCGGCGTTTCGGGGCGGCCCGCTTCGGCGCGCAGCAGCGCATGCCCCACCTGCGGGCCGTTGCCGTGCGTCAGCAGCAGTTTGTCGCGCCCCGCCAGTAATTCCGCTAGCGGCGCCAGAGAGGCTCGCGCACGCCGCAGTTCACCCTCGACGCTGCCGTCGTCGCCGGACTGCTGGAGGGCGTTACCACCCAGTGCCAGCACGGTGCGCATTCAGAACCGGTCGTCGTAGTCGCCGGCGCGCAGCTTGGCCTGGAATGCCTTGGGGTCCTGCCCCTCGCAGGTAAGCCCCATCGACTTGGCAACGCCCAGGATTTCGGAGGTCATCGCCTTCAGGTCGCCGCCCGTTAGCGCTGGCGCCTTCTGCTTCGCGACAGTCATCGCCTGCTCGAGGGTCATGTCGGCCGCGACAACGGTTCCCGCTTCGCCTGACCCCTTGGCGAGGCCGAGGACCTGTTTCACCAGCGACGCCGCAGGGGGCGTGCCGACCGAGATGCTGAATGACTTGTCGTCGGCAACCTTGACCTTGACTGGTACTTTCATGCCCGCCATTGCCTTTGTTTTAGCGTTAATCTCGTCGATGACGGCCTTGACGTTCACGCCGCTCGGGCCGAGTGCCGGCCCGAGCGGCGGTCCCGCGTTGGCCTTCCCCGCTTCGACCAGGGCTTCGACGGTCTCGCCCATCAGTTCGGCTCCTTCTCGAGCACGCGTACGTGGTCGCCGCGGACGGTAATCGGGATGGGGACCATCGCCTCGAACAGCTCGACCGTCACCTCTTCCTTGCCTTCATCGATGCGCTGGACGCGCGCCTTCTCGCCCTTGAACGGGCCGGCAATAATCTCGACGATGTTCCCTTCGGCGATGCCAGTAACGGCGGGTGGCGGGGTCAGGTGCGGCTTCAACTCCTCGAGGGTGCTGGTGCCGAAGCTGTCAGGCTGCTTCGAGCGGCCGTAGCCGATGCCCTTGACCATCACCATCCCGCGGGCATGTGTCAGCCCCTTCAGGTTTTCGCGCAGCACTTCGGGGCTGTCAGTCTCGACGAAGACGAAGCCGCGCAGCTTGGAGGGCGCCAGGATGGACCAGACAGGCGCGCCGCTGCGGCGGACGCGGTCAGCGAGCCGCTCGCTAGCGGTCTGCTCGCGACCGATGGCGGTCTTCATGATGTAAATGCTCGCCTCCGCGGAAGGCGTCTCGGGCTCGGTTTCGTTTTCAAAGGTTGCCATGGTTAATCCTAGATTCCCAGTATGTCACTGATTATGGGAGGGACTTTCAGCCAGATGTAGTAGACTATGAAACCGATAAGGCCGACAATACCGATACCGATGCCGACAATCCACGAACTCTTGATGAACTCGTCGTAGGTCGGCTTGCGCGCCAGCCTCAGCACGCGGCCAAACCGGCCGCGGCCGATGCGCCGGAAGCGGTCCTCTAGACCCTGTTGCGTATTCCAGATTCGCTCGATGTAGCTCATTGTACGAAGTCTATCCCGTAGCGCGCCTCCAGCTCATCTTCAACTCCTTCTGGAGGACCAAGTATCTGGGATGATTTCACACCAGTTACCACAAGCATCACACGAATGGAATGCTCAAGAGAAGAATCGATGGAAGCTCCCCAGATGATTCGCGCCTCCTTATTAATCTTGGCATTTACTTCGCGCACCACCTCGTGCGCCTCCTTCAGGGTCATATCATCGCCGCCAGTGACGTTGATGAGCGCGCCCGAGGCTCGGCTGATATCTACCTCCAGCAGCGGCGACGAGAAAGCACCCTGCACCGCCTCGGCGGCGCGGTCGGTGCCCTGTGCCTCGCCGGTGCCAATCATCGCTACGCCGCCCGATTCCATGATTGAGCGCAGGTCGGCGAAATCGATATTGACCAGTCCGCTGTGAGTGGTGATTTCGGACATGCAGCGAATCGCGCCGCCCAGAACGGCGTCAGCCTTGCGGAACGCTTCGTTGAGCGGCAGCTGCGCGATATCCTCCTGCAGCAGCTTGTCGTTGGGAATCACGATAACGGTGTCGGCTACCTTGCGCAGCCGCTCGAGTCCCTGCTGAGCGTTCTTGGCACGCCGGGCGCCTTCGTTGCTGAACGGCAGCGTGACAATCGCGATTGTAAGCGCCTGCTTTTCCTTGGCAAATCGCGCCACCACCGGCAGCGCGCCGGTGCCGGTGCCGCCGCCGAGGCCGCCGGTCAGGAAGACGATGTCCGCCTCGTGGCAGGCGTTAAGCAGGTCATCGCGCGCCTCTTCGGCGGCGCCCTCGCCCAGATGGGGCTCGGCGCCAGCGCCGAGCCCCTTGGTGAGCTGCTTGCCGATGAGCATGCGGTGTGGTACGCGCGCCGCGAGCAGGTGCTGCGCGTCGGTGTTCAGCGCCAGCATCTCGACACCGTCAATGCCTTCACGGTAGAGTCGCTCGAGGGTATTGTTGCCGGCGCCGCCAGCGCCGATTATCAGGATGTTGGTGCTGAGGGTCGTGACCAGTTCCTGCAGTTCGCGCTCGTTTGCTTCGCCGCTGAAGCCTTTCTCAGCCTCGAGCCGCTCCTGTTTCGCCTCGGGCGCGGGCTCCTGCAGCTCCTCTTCTGCCGGTGCCTCTGCCGGGCGTTCATCCTCAGGCATATTCGGCTGGAATTTCCTCCTTTATTTAAAGCTCGAGCTGTTCGGCCACCTATAAATACCGCAGGATTGTCCAAGTTGCGTCATGACCCCACGTCGTCGAGTGCTGGTGCTGGGAATCTCCCTGCTGGTCATCCTGCAGCCACTCCTCGCGGGCGCGACGACCCAGTCGCCGGGCGGCGGCAGCGGGAACGATTACGGCTCCGCCGCTGAGATGGAGGAGCTCTTCGGGGCGCTGGAGCTGCACCGGCAGGAGCAGGCGGCGCAGGTGGGCGAGGAGCTGGCACTGCTGCGGCAGCTGCACGACGGGAAGATTGCCAATTTCTCGCTGCTCGCAGACCAGCGGCAGGCGCTGGCGGAACTCAACGCGACCGAGGAGGTGAACGCGTCGGCCGACATGGCCGAGATGAGCTGGGAATACGGTGACCGCGGCTTCACGCCGGTGGTGGTAGATGACCCGCAGCCGCAGCAAGCTCGCATTATAGGGGAAATGATTGAAAATGAGGAGATGTGGCAGGATACCACGCTCGGCACGGCCGCGTCGCTTTTCCTCCAGACATACCTGATCTACTGGGCCTACGATGCTAACGGGGACGGTAATATCTCCGCAGAAGAGGAGGGCATCGAGGAGAAGGACCTGATCACTACACTCTTTGGTTCCTCGACCTCTCTCTTGTCAGCCTGGGTTAACGCTACCCTCCCCCCCGGGAACCCTTTCGTGGACATTTTCATATTGCTCATCAGTTCCCTTGACGAAAGCGACATCTCCTGGGTCAACATTGATGTTACCGGTGACGGCAATGACGACGTCCGCTGCCGGTTGGTGCCGATTATCGGGAACCTGATAGAGCAGTCGGATGCCAACCCCTTCGACGGCGACGTTCAGGTGGGAGCCGAAGGTGGCCTTTCATTCGAGTTTGAAGAGTTGCCTGGTGTGGAACTGGACCAGCCACTGGAAGTAGCGGTGATTCGCGGCGCAACCTATACCGGCGATCAGGGCGAGGACCTGACCTATATCTGGACCGTGGATACGCAGTTCCAGGACGTGCCCGACACCTACGACTGGGAGGGTACAACCGATGATTTTGCAATTTATCTTAATGCGAGTGGAATCAACCCCGGTGACCTGAGCAGCTTGAATGCACCCTATAACCTGCGCTACCATATCGACGCCGACCAGTCCAACTCGTCCGATAATGGTGTTGAGAGGCTGACGATTACCCCTGGCTACATCAAGTACAACTGGTCACGCGGCGGCACCCCGGAAGAACCCTTGCCAGCGATGGAAGAGATGTCTTTCGTCAAGCTCGACATCTCCAATCCGCGTGGTAAGATTCCGGCCGAGCTGGAACTGCGTATTATCTCCGATGACGAGGATGGCGTCGATCGCGATGCACTTGAGTTGTATGCCAGACTTGTTGAGCGCGACGACCCGCTCGAGCAGGACGCCAGTTTCAATCTGGACTTCCAGTATTACGAGTACAACGTCGCGCCACGCGACGGCAGCGACCCGTTCCTGTCGCACATCGTCGCCGACCTCGAGGGAATTCCGAGCTGCGACCGTGGTTTGCTTCCGGGGGAACAGTTCGCCTGCCTCAGCGACCGTCCCGGTACCTCGCTCTGGCTGGAGGTGCGTAACGAATCAACCGTTGAGCAGAACCGCACCGTGGTCGAGTTCAGTTCTACGCAGCGTCTCAAGTCACTCGTTTACGGTGACTATGAATATATTTCCTCCACTGAGGTGGGAGCGGCGTGGGGCGAGCATGACTACCGCATCTTCACCGGCGTGGTGATGCAGGACCTGCCGCAGCATGTCCTGCTCGAAGGGTCATTCACACTGTTCGACGATGATACCCTGCCACCGGTACAGGAACTTGGTAACTTGGTGGGAGACTTCCTGAACAACATGATGTTTGCGTTGGCTAACAAGCTGGTAACCATCGGTCGCATCTTGCGCTCCATCCCGCAGGCAGTACTCGGCGTCACTGTGGGTGAGGGCGCCGGCGAGGTACGGCTCACGATGCGCACCCGCTCCGGCGACAAGGCCTGGCTCGGGAAGCTCGAGTTCTGGATTACCAGCCACTCTTGGCTGGCGCTGCCGGCGGGCGACGACTACTTCGCCATCTACAATGAAACCGCCTGGCTGGCGGCTAATTCTCCCGCGCCGGGCCGTGCTGCCGTCTCGAGCGAAAACCTCGGCTACAGTTTCAGCGGTCGCCTGACGGGAGTTGGCGACGCCTACTATTTCTCGGAGGGGAGCGACCGCACGGTCGAGCTCTCAGTGCAGCCGGGCCGCAACCAGCCGATGCGGGTCTATTTCGAGGGCATTGACACGGCGGGTGCGACGATACAATGGGCTAACATTACCTTCAGCGACATCCCGACCGAAATTAGCCTTAACATGCAGGGCGGCACCATGAGCTACAGTGGTGGCCCGGCGGGCGACCCGCACGGCGACCGGGTGATGGAATCCATAATCTTTTCCAGTCTCGCTGACGACATCTACACCCGCTTCGCGCTCGAACACCTGCCGGGCGACGCCGAAATCGCGGTTGACGGCAGCGACATGCGGCTGCTGACTGACAGCTGGTTCAACTTCAGCTTCGCCATCACCAACCAGACCGCGGACGGCGTCGCGACTGCGCAGGTGTGGGACGAGTCGGTCTTCGACGGCAACTGGGTGCTGCTCTATCGCGACCGGGTCGGTGCCCCCGACGAATCGGCGTCGCTGGCGGGGCGGCTCGACTGGCTCCAGTCGCTGCGACTCGACAGCGCAGGCGAAATGGCTGATTTCCAGATTCAGCACCGTCAGCCGACGCAATTCAAGGTGGGGGCGGTCGACCTGACTGACTACGAATCTCCCACCGCCGGACTCAACGCCTACGTGCTGGTCGACCCATTGCCGGTCAACCTGACCGTGCGGGTGCCGCTGCTCGACGCGGAGGACCTGCCGGCGGGTGTGGGTAATGTCAGTTCACTGGGCGACGTGGCACGACTGATTGAGGCGCTGTCCGACCTGGGCGAGGCGATGGTACAGCTGGTTTCGGACCTGTCGCTGAACCTGATTTCCAACGTCGAGTCATTCGAGACCGTCGCGCGCTTCATCTATTCGGTCGAGGAGGAAGTGGCGATTACGGCGTGGGTCAACAAGGGCAATGTTTCGCTGCTGGAAGAGCAGCCGCGCTGGGTGCAGGGGCTCTGGTCCGACCAGCTGGACGTGGGCGACGAGGAAGTCCTCGCGGCGAGGTTGCTGCTGCCGGGGCTGCCGCGACTCGTCGACGCCGACTACCTCTCACGCGGTGACGAATTGCGGCTGCTGCTCGACCTGAAGCAGTACAACCACGAGGCAAGCGCCGACTACCTCTTCTTCCGCGAGCACGGTATTTTCGGCCCGCAGTTCACTGCCTACATCGCCAACATCCCGCAATCGCTCGACCTGGAGATTGATGCCAATCTGACCATCAACGCCACCGTCGAGAATTTTACCCTTACCGGCGCAATCGATTTTGAGAGCAGTCAGCCGGTCGGCCCCATTTATATAAGTGTCGAGGAAGAAGGCGAGCGTCCTTACTCGCTCGAAATCATGTTGCCACAGCTGCCGCGCGACCTCTCTCTTGAGCTGGATATCAAGGCTGACCGGATGGTCCTCAACCTGACCGCCAGCGAGCCGGTTGACCATATCGTCTTTGCGGCCGAACTGGGCGATACGACGCGGCTCGAGAGCGAATGGGTCAACGGGCTCTCGCTGGTGCGCTCCGAGGAAGGCGACATGAGCGTCAAGACATATCTGCGCGGTATTTCGCCGCAGCTCTCAATCGAGTACTATGACCGGTCTGACGGAGCATCGTTGGGGCTTGCAGCGACCGATTTCAACGCCGGCGGCGACATGGAGGAGCTGGTGGCGCAAGTGATGGGCGTCGACAACAAGTCGCTCGATCTGCGACTGGGCGACCTGCCTTCGAACCTGGACGCGACCGCGCTGCTGACGGTCGATACCGACGCCGGAGGCGACCCGGTCAACGCAAACCTGACGATTACCACCGACCAGCCGCTCGGCACGGTTTACGGCCGCGTTACCGATGCGGTGCGCGAGATGGACGTCGAAATCGCGCTGCCGGAGCTGCCCGAGTCGGCGTCGCTGGGCGCTACGCTGGGTGACACAGTCGGTCTCGAGTTCGCGTCGCTGGTGGCCATCCCGCGCGCGACGCTGGCGGCCGACATCGGCAGCGTCCCGGAACCGGCGTACTGGACCCACGGCGCGGTGCTGCGGCAGGCGGGCGACAACGTCTCGCTGCGCTTCCACCTGACCGGCCTGCCGCAGGCGGCGTTGCTGCAGCTGGCGACCGGCGAGCCCGATGTCATCAGCCTTGACCTGCAGGGCTGGTCGCCCGAGCGTGACTGGATCTGGCTCGATATCGATCGCGGGACTGCCGGCACCGGGCTACGGCTGTTCCTCGATGACATCCCGGCCGGGAGCGACCTGGTCGGCAGCTTCAGCTTCGGCAAGGACCCCGCTGCCGGGGTCGACAGCGATTCGGTATTCGACATCTCGGCCTCGAAGGGGCTGGGGCGCGCCTACTTCCGGTCTCACAACCAGACCGGGCGCTCGATTAACGAAATCATCCTCTCCGAGGTTCCGCACGAATTGCGGGCGAAGGTGCTGGTGGGACGCGAGGTACGCTTCAACTACCACGCTTCCGCGGGGCAGGAGCTGCTGATGGCGCGCTCGACCAGCGACCGCTACGGCGGCTGGCGTACGGCGACCGCACTGGTGCACGACGTCCCCGCCTTCTTCGACATGCTTATTGAGCCCAACTACGATTTCGACATGGATCTGCCGTTCATGTTTCAGGGCTTCCCCGACATCGCTGTGCAGGTCTCCGAACCGGGGATGGATGTGGTGCTGCAACTCGATCCGGGTTACACTGGCGGCCACAGCGGCACCTGGCTGGATGCGACAGATCTGGGCAACAACACCCGGCTCTACATCGACGGCTACGCCTACGTGATTGACGCGCCAAACGGCATCGGCGAGGCGTTCCTGCGCAGCACCAATTCGCCGGCGACACCGCAGTTCACACTGCACTACCTTGAACTCCACGCCATGGACGTTGAGCACGTGCGCATCACGCCACACGAGCTGTTCGGCGTCTACCCGGTCTTCGAGTTGAGCGAGGCGCGCGGCGGCGAGCTGGGTATTGCGATTGCGGGCGAGCTGCGGCTGGGGCCACTAACGCTCGACACCGCCGCGATGCTGCTCGACGTGCGGCTGCGCGAGGTGGGTGGACTCCCGCTCATCCCGAGCTGGCTTGAATACCAGCGCGGCGGCCTCGACACCGAGCTGGGCGCGGGCGAGCGGCACTACATCCTGCCCGAACCCGGTACCAGTTTCTTCGCATCACTGGGGGCGAGCCTCTGAACCGCGAACAGCGCAGGCTGCTGCTGCGTATCAGTGCGGTGGGCGCCATCCTGCTGCTGCTCTGGGCTGGCTGGGCATACGCCATCCCGCGCACCGAGTTGCGGGTCGAGACAGTCTACCACCACTCCTACTCGGGCAACTTCATCCAGTGCCGCGTCACCAACGAAGGGACCCTCGCCTTCTCGGGGCTGGAGATTGAGATATCAGTCTGGAACGACACCCTGCTCGTCGAGCAACAGTCGTGGCGCCCCGGCGCGCTGGCGGCGCACCAGTCGGTGAAGCTGCCGTCGCTGGTCTACCACGAGCCCTCAGCTTTCGACTACCAATTGCTGCTGACAATCCGCTTCAGCGACGCAAACGGTCCGCACGAGTTGCGCTGGGCGTACGAAATCTCCGAATACGCTAACCTCGCCTGGAGCGAGACCTTTCGCGAAGTGTGAGAAACCTTTTCTGCCGCGGCTGCATGAGGCGGTTTCCCGGACCCAACCCCGGACTTAACACCGATGAGCAAGGAAGTCATCTCGGCCTCAGAGATGGAGCGGTATGGATACTGCCCCCTCTCGTGGTGGCTGGGCCGCACAGGCGTCGACGCCGAAGGCAGTGAAGTCGCGAGCGGCCTCGAGAAACATCAGGAAATGGGCGACTCGCTCAAGACGCTGCTCTACGAGGAGCACAAGTCGCGCGAGACCTCCAGCACGCTGCTGGCGGTCGTGACCTACATCGGGATACTGGTGCTGGCGGCGCTCTTCATCCTCTGGCATATTGGCCCCACCTATGGCAACATCCTGATCATTGTGAGCCTGTTTTTCATGCTGGGCGCCTCGTTCCTGCTCTACCGGTTGCTACAGTCGACCGAGCGCGTCGACAAGTTGCGTGACGACTACAAGCTGGGCGAGGGCGAAATCGAGGCGCCCGACGACCTGACTGCGAAAGCACCGGTCCTCAAGTCGGAGAAATACAACCTCGCCGGGCGGCCCGACTACATCCTGCACGAGAACGGCGTGCGCATCCCGGTCGAGGTCAAGACCGGCCGCCGCCCGCAGGCGCCCTTCTTCAGCCACGTCCTGCAAGCGGGCGCCTACTGCCTGCTGGTCGAGGAGATGTACGGCAAGGCCCCGCCGGGCGGGCAGCTGCGCTACGGCCTCGAGACCGAGCCGCACACGGTCGAGTGGGAGCCAAAATTGCGCAACATCGTACTTGAGAAGCTGGAGGAAATGGACGACGCTCTGGCGGGACGGAGCGAGGTTCACCGCAACCACAACCGCCCCGGCAAGTGCCGCAACTGCTCGCGCCGCAGGGGCTGCCCCGAGCGGCTTGACAAGCCTCCGGCGAGCACCAACATTTAAACCACTGTGCCGCTTTGGGAGGCTCCACATGATTCCAGTCAAGCTAGCTATCTCTGGTCAGCCGGGAACCGGCAAGACCGGGATGGTGTTGAAAATCGCCGAAATGGTGAGCGACCGCTTCAGCATCGGCGGCTTTACTACCCATGCCGTCGATGAAGATGGCGTGATGATAGGCATCATGCTGCGCGACTACATTACCGGCGAAGAGGAACTGGCCGCCTCGGTGCGCTGGGACGTCAAGCCGCGCGTGCCGGGTCGCACCCCCGAGGCGACGCCGCTCGGCATCCGGCTCGACACGGTCAAGCGCATCGCGGTCGAATCGGTACTGCGTGCAGTCGAGGAGAACGACCTGATTCTCATCGACGAAGTGGGCAAGCTGGTTTCGGAGTCGAAGGAATTCGCCGAGGCGCTGGACGACGCGCTCGAGTGCGGCAAGCCGATGCTGATTACGATGCACAAGCGGTCGCGCAACCCGCTGCTCCAGTCCATCCGCAAGCGGGACGACCTGCGCACGCTCGAGGTGACGCGCATCAACTCCGGCCTGCTGCCGTCGAAGGCGGTGCGCATCCTCAAGACCGGAATGGTGTGAAGCTACACCGCGAAGGAGCGGTCGAGTTTGAGGCTGAAGCGTCGGGCCCCGGCAGCGGACCGGGCAGGGCGGGCGGCGTCTTCTACAATCCAGCCATGGCGTTCGCGCGCGACCTGCACATCGCGCTCTGGCGCAAGCTGGTGCCGGCCGGGACAACACTCGATGGCCTTGCGGCGTCGGGGGTGCGCGGCTTGCGGCTGATGGCCGAGGCTGGCGCCGCCGTCGAGTTCTGCGACTGCTCGCCGCTCGCGGTAGCGGCCATCCGCGCCAACCTGTCGCGCAACTCGCTCGCGGCGGAAGTACACGAGGGCGACCTGCTCGACCTGCTCGAAGGCCGCGAATTTGGCGCGCTCGACATCGACCCCTTCGGGACGCCGGCGCGCTTCCTCCCCGCCGCCGTGCGGGCGGTCGCCGTGCGCGGCATCCTCGGCGTGGCGGCGACCGACACTGCCGTGCTCTGCGGCGCCCAGCCGAAGGCATGCGAGCGGCGCTATGGCGCGTTGCCGCTGTCGGGCGTCGCCGCCAAGGAAGTTGGCCTGCGCGTCCTGCTCGGTGCTATTGCGCGCGAAGCGGCCGCGGCGGAGCGCTCTGTCACTCCGTTGCTCTGCTACACCGAAGGCCACCACTTGCGGGCGTGGGTGCGGCTGGCGCCGGGTGAGTCGCCGCCGCTGCGCTGGCTCTCGCGTGAGATGGAGCTGCACGACGAGCCGGCACGTGGCCGTGCGGGGCCGCTCTGGGCTGGCGCTCTGGGCGACCCGGACGCACTCCCCGACGAGGCGGAGCTTCCGGGCGACGCGGCATCGCCACATCGCCACCGGCTGGAACGCATGCTGGCGACGCTGCGCGCGGAGCTGCCGGGACCGCCGGGGCTGTGGGACATGAACGAAATGGCACACGCGGCTGGCAGGGGCGAGACGCCCGCCCGCGAGCGCATCGTGGTCGCCTTGCGGGGGCGCGGCTGGTTTGCGTCGTCGAGCATCTTCCACCCGCTCGGCATTCGCACCGACGCGCCGTCTGACGAGCAGGCCGCCGCGGTGCAATCCTTATAAACGGCAGGCAGGTCCGCGCCACCCCGGCGGTTGCGCTGGTGTGAGGTATGATGGAAGTCACGCAGGTCAGCAAGTCGAAGAACGAGCTGGAAATCCAGGTCCACGGCGCCAACGAGACGCTGCTGGGGCCGCTGCTCAACCGCACGCTGGCCGACCCGCAGGTGGACTACGCCTCCTACTACATGGGACACATCCTGCTGGACGACCCCCGTTTTTACGTCCGCACCAAGAAGGGCAGCCCCAAGGCAGCCATCGACCGCGCGATGGAATCAATCCTCGCCGACATCGCCGCTATCCAGGACAAGCTCGCCAAAGAGGCATGAGCCTCCCGGAGCCGGGGCGCGAGCCGTTTCTCTCCAGCGCTGACGGAATAGCCGGTCGGCTGCGCGCGACCCCCGAGGACTTCGCTGTCGCCGAACGCGAGCTGCTGCCGCCCGAGATGGCCGACGGCCGCCACACAGTGGTGCGCGTCACGGCGCGCAACCGCGAGACCAACCTGCTTGTGCGCGACCTCGCCCGCGCGCTCGGCATACAGCCGCGCGCCATTGGCTTCGCCGGCACCAAGGACAAGCGCGCCGTCACGACGCAGCTGATGAGCGTGCGCGCCAGCCCCGAGGAGTTCGCCTCGGTTGCGCTCCCGGGCATCACGCTCGAGCCGCTGTACCGCACGGTGAAGCCGCTGCGGCTGGGGCAGCTGCGCGGCAACCGCTTCTGCATCCGGGTCGCCGACGCGGTCGAGCCGGAAGCGCGCGTCCCCGCGTTGCTCTCGGAGCTGGCAGGGCGCTTTCCGAATTACTTCGGCGTCCAGCGCTTCGGCGCGTCGCGGCCGGTGACGCACCTCGTCGGCGAGGCGCTGCTGCGGGGCGACTGGCAGCGCGCGGTCGAGGTCTACATCGGGTCGCCAGCGACGGAAGCGACCGATGCCAGCGAAGCGCGTGCCGCTGCCGAGGCGGCGCGCGCCCACTACCGTGATACCGGCGACCTGGCGGGGACGCTCGAGGCGTTGCCGGGGCACCTGCTGTTCGAGCGGCAGCTGGTGGGCCACCTGCTGCGCCAGCCCGGCGACTGGCAGGGGGCGCTGCAACGGCTGCCGCCGAACCTGCAGCAGATGTTCGTCCACGCCACGCAGTCGGCGCTCTTCAACGCCATGGTCGCGCAGCGTCTTGTGCAACGACTGCCGCTCGACCGCCCCGAGGAGGGTGACATCGTGCTGCCGGCCGACCGACACGGCGGCCCCGACCAGCGCGCGCCGATTGCGGTCACCGCGCGCAACCAGCCCAAGCTCGCGAAGCGCTGCGCCGAAGGCAAGGCGTGGGTCACTGCGCTGCTCCCCGGTCTCAGCGCACCCTACGCCGAAGGCCCGCAAGGCGATATCGAGCGACGCATCGTCGTCGAGAGCGACATCGCCCGCGAGCGCTACGCGCTGCCGGAGGCACCGCGGCTCGCTTCCGACGGACTGCGACGCCCTATCCACGCGACGGCGCAGGCGCTGGAGTGGAGCCTGGACGACGGCGTGCCGGAGTTCCGCTTCGCGCTCGACAAGGGCACCTACGCCACCAGCTTCATGCGCGAAATCATGAAGGCCGGGGACTTGCGCGCATACTGATATAGCCCGGAAAGCGTGCGCGCGATATGGCCGAAGGCAATCCCACCCAGACGGCGCTCGTCGCCGGAGGGCTGGCAGTCGTGCTGCTGCTGAACGTATTCTTCAGTAGCTCGCTGCAATCCGACATAAACAACGTCGAGTCGACCGTCGCGAGCAACGACGCCGATCTGGCGACGATGAACGCCGAGCTCGGGGCAATCTCCGACATCCTCGACGCCGACCTTGCCCTGATTGAGGCGCTCGACGCGCGCATCGATGCGCTCGAGAACGAGAGCGAGGATAACTCGACCGGCGCGCAAATCGCCGAATTACAGACGGAAATCGATACCATCATCGATATCCTCGACGCCGACCTGCTGCTGATGGAGGCGGTTGAGGCAGACCTTGACGCAGCCGGAACAAGCATCAGCACGGTCGCAGCCGACCTGAATGCGGTCGAGACGCAGCTCGCAGCCCTCGAGGCGCAGGTCGCGACGCTCGAGACTGCGGTCACGAATATCAACCAGATGCTCACCCAGCACGACGCGCAAATTGCGATGCTCGAAGCGGGGCACGCGGCCGACATCTACACGCTACAGGCGGAGCACGACATCGACATCACCGCGCTGGAGGAGGCGCTCGAGAGCGCCACCTCCTGCCAGCTGGTGCCGTTCGGTAACTGCGCCGGCGCCAACCTCAGCGGCGCCGATTTGAGCGGGATGGACCTGACCGGGATTGACCTGCGCAGCGCCAACCTCGAGGGCGCCAACTTCTCCGGGGCGGAACTCAACGAGAGCCTGCTGATGAATATCAAGGCCGAGGGCGCGAACTTCTCCGGTGCCTTCCTGCGGTATGCAGACTTGACGGATACCGATCTGTGGAATGCGGACCTGTCGGATACCAATCTGTGGTACGCTGACCTGTCGGATACCGATCTGTGGAATGCGGATCTGGTGGGTGCCTATCTGTTGTATGCGGACCTGACGGATGCCAACCTGCAGTTTGCAGACCTGAAGGGCGCCGACTTGTATTTTGCAGACCTGACGGATGCCAACCTGCGGTATGCGGACCTGACGGCTACTGACCTGAGGTTTACAGACCTGCCGGGAGCCCTCCTGAGCCATGCAGACCTGACGGATGCTGACCTGCGGTTTGCAGACCTGACGGGCGCCATTCTGTATAGCGCGAACCTGACGAATACCTGGCTGTATGACGCGGACCTGAAATTCGCCAGCTTCGATGACGCCACCGTCGCCGGCGCCGATTTCGCCTACTCCTACTGGCACCAGACCATCTGGACCGACGGCGTGCGCTACGACTCTAACCAGGCGTGAGCGAGCCCGAATACCCCGTGCGGGTCGGCGACGCGACTTTCGGGCCTGTGCCAGTCTCGCGTCTGCGCGCCGATCTGGGGAGCGGCGCGCTGTCGCACGCGGCGCATTTCTGGGACGGCAGCCGCTGGGTGCCGGCAGCGGTGTTGCTGGCGCTGCCGCCCGGCAGCGCGCCGGGGGAGGGCGGCGCGACGGGCGCTGCTGGCGACGGGGGCGCCGACGACGACTGGACTGCCGAGACCGGCCGCTGGGTGGGGGTGCCGGAGGATGAGCGGCCGCCGCTGCCGGCTTCGCGCGCGTGGCCGGTGGTCGGCCATCGCGGCCGCTGGCTGATGCTCTACGGCGACGTGCTGGTGCTCGACGGCGGGACGCCGACCGCGCGGGAGCTGCTGGACCAGTTCGCGGGGCGCTCGCCCACCGGTGGCATCCCGCTCGACGGGCTGGTCAACGTCACGCTCACTCCCGTCGGCGGTGGAGCCGGCGCGGCGGACGGCGCGGCTGGCCCGATGGCGGTTGAGGCGTGCGGCATCGAGGGAATGTACGAGGTGTTCGCGCTGCGCTGCCGGCTCTCGGCTGCCGACGCGGCGGAGCTGCGGCACGAGTTGGAGCGCGACGAAGTGCGGGTCGTTGCTGGCTGAAGCGGGCGACGACGGCACCGGCAGCGGGTGGCCTGACGGTGGCGTGTATGTTTGGCCCGGGCGCGCTGCGCTGCGACTGATTCAGCTAGAAGTGCGGCTGTAGCAGCCGGACGTGGCGCCCGGCGGCACGGCCCAGGCTGCGCCCCGAACTGAACTAGAAGTGAGGTTCGAGCTTCGCCATTATCTGCGGCTTGGGCAGCGCACCGACCATCTGGTCTATTTTCTGCCCGTCCTTGAAGAGCATCATGGTCGGGATGGACATGATGCCGTGCTGCGACGCGACCGCCTGATTCTCGTCGGTGTTCACCTTGGCGATGGTCACCTTGTCGCTGTGGTCGCCGGCGATTTCATCCAGCACCGGCCCCACCATGCGGCAGGGGCCGCACCAGGGCGCCCAGAAGTCGACCAGCACCAGCTTGTTGTCGGCGATGGTCGCTTCGAAAGTGTCGTCTGTTACTTCGATTGTGTTACCCATATAATTCACTCCAATCGCGGTCCCCGGGACCGCGGTGAGCGCGCCACTTGGGGGGCAGTTAAACGCTTTTGCGCCGCGCCAGTGCGTTAGCGCAGCGCGTCACCCGGAGATGATTTGCCAGCCGCGGCTGATGGCCTGCGAGACGCGCTGCGGCGCGAGTGCTTCGCGCACCTTCAGCGCCGGCACGATGCCGCGCTCAGCGAGCGAATGTGAGCAGGCGAACACCGCGCCGCCCAGCTCGCCGATGACCTGTAGCGCCGCCTGCGCTTCCGTCAGCGGCGCGCCAGCCGCTTCGTCGCCATCGCTCCCGGCCAGCCACGCGACCGCGTCGCCCTGCAACAGCACGGCGACGCCGTGGTCGCCCGAGCCGGCCTGAGACTCCGCCAGCCGCAGCAGCTCCAGCGCGCGGCTCGCGTCACCGGGGCCGCTCAGCAGCAGGTAGAGGGCGCCGGGCATCAGAGGCTCGCGTGCGTCCCGTCGCAATACGGCGCGTTGCCGGACTGCTTGCAGCCACACCACGCCACGGTCCCGGCTTCGTCGAGCTTCACGACAATCGGTGCGAGGCCGGTCTTCTCGCGCGAGTGCGCGCCATCGCAATAGGGCTGGCTGGCCGAGCGGCCGCAGGCGCACCACGCCACGGTGCGCGCTTCTTCCTGGCAGACGAAGGGTGATTTCTGCGCGATTTCCGGTTCGGGCATACCGCGGCAGCCGCGCGCGAGCCATAAGTCCATCGCTCGCAACACAATTTTTCAGGTCAACCTGAATATTAAATAGGCTCGTTTTTTAGGGCGCCCGAAATCCATGTTCTCCAATCTTGATGAACTGGCCGCAGGGGGCGTTATCGGCTTCCGCGAGGCGCTCGAAGCCGCCCTGATAATCGGCATTCTGGTCGCGCTGCTGCAGCGCACCGACCGCGGCGCGATGGTGCGCTGGGTCTGGGCCGGCGTCGCGGCAGCGCTCGTCGCGTCGGTCGCGACCTGGCAGGCGTTCTTCCTGTTCACCGGCAAGTTCTCGAAGTACAACGAGGAGCTCTTCGAGGGCATTCTCTACCTGTTCGCGGCGGCGCTGATTACGACGGTGGTGCTGCACATATTCGGCCACGACACGCGCCAGATGCTCGAGCGCAAGGCGGAGGCGGCCATCGCGCGACGCGAAGCGCTCGGGATGGGGCTGCTCGCCTTCGTCTCGGTCTGGCGTGAGGGAGTCGAGACCGTAATATTCCTGGGCGCCGGGACGCAGACCGGCGATGCCATCATCGGCGCGCTGGTCGGCATCGTGCTGGCGTGCGGGCTCGGCTGGCTGATTTTCTCATCGACGCGCAAGATTGACCTGCGGCTGCTCTTCGACGGCTCGACCGTGCTGCTGGTGCTTTTCGCCGCCTACCTGGTTTCGAAGGCGATGCACGAGTTCGGCGAAATCGGGCTGCTCCCCGAGAGCGCGCTGCTCTCGGGCGTAGCGGTGCTGGCCTACTTCGGCATCGCGCATGTCGTCTCGAGCCGCTACGGGATTTCGCTGGTGCAGGCGTTCACCAACCTGCTGCGCGACCTGGCGCCCGGCAAAAACGGCGCCTGAATCCACGGTCAGGCTGATTAACCGCTCGCGGCTACCGGTTTCCGATGGGGCGCATCCGGCTGCTGGACGAGCATACTGTAAACCGCATCGCCGCCGGTGAGGTCATCGAGCGGCCGGCGTCGGTGGTCAAGGAGCTGGTCGAGAACGCGCTCGACGCCGGCGCCAGCCGCATCGCAGTGCGCGTCGAGGAGGGGGGCGTTGCGCTGGTGAGCGTGCGCGACGACGGCTGCGGGATGGAGCGCGGCGACGCGCTGCTCGCGTTCCAGAAGCACGCGACGTCCAAGATTCGCGATTTCGACGACCTGCTCACGGCGCCCACAGCCGGCTTCCGCGGCGAGGCGCTGGCGTCCATCGCCGCCGTCGCCCGCGTGCGACTGACGACCTGCGAACCCGGGGCAGAGAACGGGACGCGCGTGCTGGTCGAGGACAATCGTGTCGAGGCGGTCGAGGATATCGCCGCGCCGGCCGGGACGACAGTGGAGGTCGCCGAGCTGTTCCATGCGCTGCCGGCACGCGCCAAGCACCTGAAGCGGCCGGCGACCGAGCTGCGCCACATCATGCGCGTCGTGACGGTGCTGGCCATCGCCCACCCGGCGGTCGGTTTCGAGCTGGTGCATGGCGACCGCACGCTCATCGACGCCCCGCAAGGCGACCTGCGCGAGCGCATCGGGGCGCTGCTGGGACGCGAGACCGCACGCGAGCTGGTCGAGGTGGATTTCGAGTCGCCAGCGCTCTCGATTGCGGGAATGCTCGCCAAGCCCGCCATTACCATGCGGTCGCCGCAGAAGCTGTTCCTGCACGTCAACCGCCGTCCGGTGCAGGCGCGTTCGCTGGCCTACGCGACCCGCGCCGCCTACGGCAACCTGCTGCACGAGGGGCATTTCCCCGTCGGGGCGCTGTTCCTGGGACTGCCGCCCGATGAGGTAGACGCCAACGTCCACCCCGCCAAGCGGGTGGTGCGGCTGGCGCGCGAGGACACCGCCTGCTCGACGCTGCGCGAAGTGGTCGAGCGAGTGCTACAGGAGCAGGCGCTGGTGCCGCATCTGGAGCTGGGCGAGCCCGTTGCAACGCTGCCGCACGGCGCGGCTGCGGTCGCAGCCGCGCCCACTGACGGAGCCGTGGCCGTCGCTGCCGGAGTGCAGGCGCAGCTGGCGGTCGCGCAGTCGGACCAGCCGTTGCCGGCGAGCAGTCTGCCGGGGATGCGGCCGCTCGAGCTTCTCGACGACCGATATATAATAGCTAAAGGCCCGGACGGCGTCTACATTATCGACTTCCACGCCGCGCACGAGCGGGTGATGTATGAGCGGCTGCGGCTCCAGTCGCAATACCAGCGGGTCGGTACGCAGGAGCTGCTCGAGCCACTCAGTCTGGAGCTCTCGCGCGCCGAGGGCGCGGCGCTGGAGCAGCTGCTGCCCGAGTTGGGCGAGCTCGGCTTCGCTATCGAGCGCTTCGGCGCTAGCAGCTTCGTCGTGCGCTCGGTGCCGGCGCTGCTTGCCGGCACTGGCCCGCAGCGTGTGCGCGAAGCGCTACAGGAAATCGTCGAGTCGGGCAACATGCAGTCAGCGCAGGAGCGGCACGAGCGGCTGCTCTACTCGATTGCGTGCCATTCGGCGCTGCGTGCTGGTGACCGGCTGACGCTGGCGCAGATGGAGTTCGTGATTCGCGAGATGGCATCAATCCCCAACCCCTACGCCTGCGTCCACGGCCGTCCGACGGTGATGACCATCACTCCCGCCGAGTTGGACCGCAAGTTCAAGCGCACCGGATTTTAGGACCGCGCCAGCCGCTCCGCTGCCACACCCATCGCGGTTGCGGTTTCCAGCTCGACGCCGTGCCCAGTCAGTTCAAGGTGAAACTTGGCTGCCTTGAGCAGCTTGCCCGGCAATCCCTGCGGGCCGATCCCCAGCAGCAGGCAGAGGCGCCCTTCGAACGGCTCGGGCGGTTCCGGCTTGCCCGGCTGCGGCGTCGTCGCGACCAGCGTCCCGATCCACTTTCCCGGGACGCCGCTGAACAGCTTCACGCGGTCGGCCGCGACAAGCGCGGCGAACCACTCGCCGCCGTCGGCGCGCGATTCGCGCGCGACCCGCTGCGCCAGCCGCGGAAGCTCGGTCCCCCCGAAATCGACGAGCGCCAGGTCGAGTCCGAAGCCGGCGCAGAGCGCCCCCGCCCGTGCGAGCGCCCGCAGGTGCGGTGGCTTGAGGCCGCCGCGGTAGCCGTTCCAGAGGCCGAGTACGTGCTCCCCCGTCGGGGTCGGCAGCTCGACGGCCGTCGCAGGCTTGGCTTTCGCGGCTTTCCCGCCCAGCCGCCCGCGCCCGCGTGCGAGGGTTTCGAGCACTCGCTGCCGGACGGCGGCATCTTCGATGGTACCGGCCAGTTCGCCCCCTTCGGCCAGCCAAGCCTTTGCGGTCGCACGGTCGCCCAGCCGGTGCGCCGCGCCGGCGAGGGTCCCGAGCAGTCGCGCTGCTTCGTCGCTCGACAGCTCGCGGGCTGCGTCCGCGAGCGGCTCGAGCTCGTTCTTCGCGGCGACCGACGCGAGGTAGCGCAGTCCGCTCGCTTTCGGCTCCAGTGCCAGCGCCTGCTCCATCCCCGTCGGGGAGACGGGGCGTTCGCTGCGCCGCAATTGCAGGTGCAAATAACCCAGCAGCCGCACAGCTTGCGAGTGCGGCAGCCGCGAGAGGTGCGCCATAATCGGCGCCGGTTGCAGGTCGCCCGCCCACGCGCGCAGCACTGGTTTGGCGGACGCGACTTCCTGCTCGGCGTTGGCGAGCGCCAGCTCGAGCAGGTCGTGCTGGAGCTGGGGGGGCAGCCGCGGCGCGGCAGCCTTGAGCACGGTCACCAGCGCTTCGCCGTGGAGCGTCCGCAAATGCCCTACCAGTGCGCGCAGCACCGGCGGGCGGTCTCCCGCCTTGCGCCAGACGGCGAGCTGCTTCGCCAGCTCACCGACCAGTTCGGCATGGCGCCATTCCTGCTCGACCCGCTCGGCGCACGCCAGCGCTTCACGAACGAACTCCTGCGCCCGTGACTGCGCGACGTCGTCGCGGTCCGA
This sequence comes from uncultured archaeon, assembly GCA_964389465.1. Classification (GTDB taxonomy): domain Archaea; phylum Thermoplasmatota; class Poseidoniia; order MGIII; family CG-Epi1; genus UBA8886. The sequence continues at coordinate 262,870 of CAYMDK010000001.1, forward strand.
GAGCTCGAGCAGCGCCAGCGCGCAGTAATACGGTTCCAGCGCGTGCGCCTGCTCGACCAGTGCTTCCAGCGGCGCCCCCTGTCGCGAACGCCGTATCAGTGTGCGACAGGCGGATGGCATATGTTCGCGACGCGCCACGCAGTCCGAAGCCTTGCGCGGCTTAAGGTCGCCGGCCGCACCACTTATGGCACGCCGTCCTTCGGCGGGCGTGGAGCTCTTCGAGCGCGAAACCGAAATTGCGGCGCCGGTCGAGCAGCTTTTCGGCTGGCACGAAGCGCCCGGCGCTTTCGAGCGGCTGGTGCCGCCGTTCGACCCCGTTTCCGTGCTGCGCCGCGAAGGCGACCTGCAATCGGGGACAGTCGAGCTACGTGTCCGGGCGCCATTTCGCCGCAAGTGGGTTGCGCGACACCACGGCTACATTCGCCAGCGACAGTTCGTTGACACCATGGAACAGGGACCGTTCCGCTACTGGGAGCACACCCATCTGTTCGAGCCGCTGCGCGAGGGGCGCTCGCTGCTGCGCGACCGTGTCGAATACGAAGCGCCCTTCGGTGCGCTCGGCCGCGCTGTCGGTGGCGTCGAGCAGCGCATCGCGCAACTCTTCGGCTACCGCCACCACGTCACGCGTCACGACGTCGAGGCGCACCGCCGGTTTCCGGGCCGGCTGCGCGTCGCGATTACCGGCGCAAGCGGGCTCATCGGCTCCGCACTGACGCCGTTGCTGACTGCGGGTGGCCATGCGGTGAGCCGCATGGTGCGCCGGGCGCCGCACGCGGGCGAAATCGAATGGTCGCCGACACGGCACTACGTCGGCCCGCTCGAGGGCCACGACGCGGTCGTTCACCTTGCGGGTGAAAACGTCGGCGCGCTGCTGCGCTGGTCGCCCGCCAAACGACGCGAAATCCGCGAGAGCCGCATCGCCGGGACGCGGTTGCTGGCGGAGCACCTGGCGGCGATGGTCGTCCCGCCGCGCACGCTCATCTGTGCGTCAGCCATCGGCTGGTATGGCGACCGTGGCGACGAGCTGCTCGGCGAGGATTCCCCGCCGGGCGATGACTTCTTCGCCGGAGTGGTGCGCGACTGGGAGGCGGCGTGCGCGCCGGCGCTGGCGGCCGGCATTCGCGTCGTCAACCTGCGCTTCGGCATCGTGCTCTCTCCGCAAGGCGGTGCGCTGCCGCGGATGCTGCCGCCACTCGGGGCGCCGCTGGCGGGCGGCTCTATCGGCGGCGGCCAGCAGTGGTGGTCATGGATCGCGCTCGACGACGCGATTGGCGCAATCCACCACGCGCTCTGTGACCAGCGGCTGCGCGGGCCGCACAACGTCGTCGCCGGGGCGGTCCGTCAGCGCGACTTCGCCGCGACCGTCGGGCGGGTGCTGCGGCGGTCCGCAGTGATTCCGCTGCCGCGCTTCGTCGTCAGCGGCGCGATGGGAGAGATGGGGCGGTTGCTGTTGCTCGGCAGCACGCGCGTCTCGTCGGAGCGGCTCGCCGCGCGCGACTATTTCTTCCGGCTGCCCGACCTTGAAGGGGCGCTACGGCACTTGCTGGGGCGGCGCCGGGCCCGGGCATGAGCCGTCGTCTCGACGAGCTGGACGCGCTGCGCGGAATCGCGCTGGGAATGATGCTACTCTCCAACTTCGTCAGCGACCTGGATTTCTTCGGCGCTATGGAGGTTGCCGCAGGCAGCGGCTGGTGGTGGTTTTCGCGCCTGACGGGCGGGCTGTTCGTTGCCGTGGCGGGCATTGCGGCGTTTCTGGCGAGCCGTCGGGGCGACCCTCGTCAGGCGCTGCACCGCTCGCTGAAGCTGGCCGGCATCGCCCTTGGCATTACGCTCGTGACCTGGCTCGCTATTCCGCACGCCTTCGTCCGCTTCGGCGTGCTGCATCTGCTGGCGCTGGCCGGCCTTGTGGCGCTGCCGCTGCGGGGGCGCGAATGGCTGGCGCTGCCGCTCGGCGCGGCGTTCCTGCTGCTGCCGTGGCTGGCGCTGCCGGGCGGCGAATGGCTCGGGCTGCGCGCTTACGATTTCCCGACGGTGGACTACTTCCCGCTCAAGCCGTGGCTCGGGGTTTTCCTGCTCGCCTTCTGGGCGAGCAGCCGCGCCTATGCCAGTGGCAAACCGCTGCTGCCGCGCGATTGGCCCGCGCCGCTGTTGTGGGCGGGACGGCGCACGCTACCGATTTACCTGCTCCACCAGCCGTTACTGGTGGGAGCGCTGCTGCTGGCAGGATTTCAGCCATAATACTGCCGAGAGCTTTCGCCCTGGAAAAAAGGGGTGGGGCGGGGGAGCTGTGAGCCCCCGCCCTCCGTTGGACCAGTTAGACGAATCTAACCGAGCCGCTTGCTGCCGATTACGTCGCCAGTGTTGTCGAACTTGACCTCAAGGGACCAGTCGTCACTAGCGGGGCCGTTGGAAGAGTGGCCCGACCCGCGTGCGGTGAACTTGTCACCGGCTGACAGCTTGCCATCGCGGTCGTTGTCGTTGAAGGTGACGGCGTAAGTGCTGCCGGTATCATCATTGACGGCGTCCGAGCGCGTCTGCAGGTCGTCGTCGCAGCTGTCGCCACATGTGGCGTCATAGCTTACGTCGACTCCGACCACGTTACCGGAGAGATTCTGCATTGCAATCTCACCAAACTCACTGGTCGTGCCCGTGCTGTCCTTCAGGAAGTAGCTGAAGGCTTCCAGGTCGTACTTCGTCGATACCTTCACAACTGTGACATAGTAGTCGCCACTGCTGTTCTTGGTTGACGTGAACTGGGCGAAGGGTGAGGAATCCCCCTGTTCCAGGAAGCTGGCTGCCCAAACGTACAGCACAGCTGCCAGGACTACAGTAATCGCTACCATCAGGATGACGGCGATAACTGGGGATACACCCTCGTTGTCTTGTTCTATTCTGTGTTCCATGGTTGCGTCCTCTTTTCTTTGTACGGTGCTGCTTGGCAGACCGCAGGAACTCGCCACCGTCAGGACGCGTATATAAGCCTAACTAAATTCGTTGCCTGACGATAAAACCGGTTTCGGTCAGGTATTAGTAAGTTCGCGCCAGCCACACGCGCCGTTTCGTGGTTTTTCCCGAGACAGCGCACTTGCGCGCCCGGGAGAAAGGCAGGCGCGCGTCGCCCAGGAATGAGAGTCCCGTGAGCTCCTCCACTATCCCCGCCTCGGCGTCGCTGCCGTCGAACGGCAGCTCGTAGATGCGTCCCGGCGCGACCGGCTCCGCCAGCGTCAGCCGCCCCTTTGTGGAGCGCTCCAGCAAGGGTAATACGTGCATACACGTATTATTGGATTTTTCGGCGCGCTTCCGCAATTCGGCCGCAACCGCCTCCAGCGCCGCGCGGGCCGCCTCCGTCGCGCCCGCCAGCGGAGCGCTGCTTTTGCCGCCGGTGCGCGGCGCCAGCACACACTCGCCGCTGGCAAGGTCGCGTGGCCCCAGCTCGACCCGCAGCGGGACGCCGCGAATCTCCCAGTCGTAGTATTTCTGCCCCGGCCGCAGGTCGCGGTCGTCGAGGTGCACCCGCAGCCCCGCGTCGCGCAGTTGCGCCTGCAGTTCGCGGCACGCGGCGAGCACCTCATCGGCGCCCTCCTTCGCGAGCACCGGCACGAGGACCGTCTGGTGCGGCGCTATCGCGGGCGGCAGGATCAGTCCGCGGTCGTCGCCGTGGACGCCGACGACCGCGCCGAGCAGCCGCTCCGACATGCCATAGGTGGTCTGGTGACAGTACTGCTGCTCGCCCTGCGCGTCCTCGTAGCGCACGTCGAACGCGCGCGCCCACTGGTCACGGTAGTGGTGGACCGACGCCACTTGCAGCGTGCGTCCGTCGGGCATCACGACGTCGATGCCGACGGTGTAGTGCGCGCCGGGGAAGGTGTCCCACAGCGGTCGCCGCGCGACCAGCACCGGCAGGCAGAGGTCGTGCATCAGCCGCGCCGCGATTTCGAGGTCCTCCTCGATTTGGCGCGTCGCGTCCGCTTCGTCGACGTGGCAGGTATGCGCCTCGAAGAAGTGGATTTCGCGCACGCGGATGAACGAGCGCGTCTGCTTCGTTTCGTAGCGGAAGGTGTTGACCATCTGATAGGTCTTCAGCGGCAGGTCGGCGTGGCTCCGAATCCAGAGCGGAAACATGCTGTACATCGCCGTCTCCGACGTGGGTCGCAGGAACATCGGCACGTCCAGTTCGGTCTCGCCCGCCTGCCGCACCCAGAAAACTTCCCGCGCGAAGCCGGCCGCCTCCTCGTCCATACGCAGCTCCGACGGGTCGACCCCTTCCTCGCGCGCGCGTTGCAGCCGCGATACCAGCCGTTTTTCCTTCTCGAGCAGCTGCTCCGGGATAAGTAGCGGGAAGTTGACTTCCTGATGGCCGGTGCGCTCCATCTCGGCGTGCGTCAGCCCGTCGATGAGTCGCATCGCCTTCCAGCCGTAGGGGCGCCAGACATCCATCCCCTTGACGGGGTAGCGCTTGTCGACCAGTTCGGCCGCCTCGACCATGAATGGGTACCAGGCGTTGAAGTCGTCTTTGGGTGGTATGCCACGTTTGGCGGCTGCTGGCTCGGCCATCGTGCTCGCCAGACAGGTGCTGCTTAAGCGTTTACTTGCGGCGCTGGCCCCACAGTTCCCAGCCGCGCTGGATGGCGAAAGGCCCGACGATGACGACCACCAGCGAGATGAGCAACATCTGCCGGCACTCCTCCGGCGCCGAGGCGTAGCTAGCAGGCTGCGTCAGCCTGAGCTTGATGAGCCCGAACCAGGGCAGTTCGCCGCGCGCCATGCCGACGATGTCGCCCGGTTGCACTGGCTGCACCGGCTGCCCCAGCAGGTCGCGGTGCGTCAGCTGGTCGGGGTGGCGGTTGCCGAGCGAGTCGCCCTTGGTGATGTAGCCCGACTGCGTCAGCCCGGTCAGCGGCGCACCGGTCGGCAGCCCGATTTCGGCCAGCAGCAGCTTGCCGTTGCTGAAGGTCATGTTCACCTCGGGCAGGTAGTAGCTGCCGTCGTCGCGCACCTCGACCCACGCCATGGCGCGATGGATGACCGGCGTCGCCGCTACCCACTCACCATCCTGCCGGTTGCACTCAGCCTCGTCGAGGCCCGTACCAGCGCTGCAGACTCCGCGCAGCCCGTTCTTGTAGTAGATGATTACGTCGCCGTAGTCGCCGTAGCGCTCGTAGCCCTGCTGTTTCCCGGCGAGGTAGGTGACGATATCGTCGCGCCCGGCGCGCTTGACCAGCACGAGGTCGCCGGTGTCGATGGCGCCGATGTGGGTGAAGCCAGGCTCGGGGTAGAGCGGATTGTCATCGTGCTCCATCGAGCCCGACTCGATGACCACCATTGGCGGCCAGTTACCGGTGTAAACCCAGGTCAGCAGGAATACCGCGCTGACGACCGCCAGCGCGCTGCCCAGCTCCCGCGCCCATGGCGGCAGCTGCTTCAGTGCTTCGAGGTTCATCGCAGCTACTTCCGCTTCTTCTTGCGCTTGATGACCCGCTTCACGCGCCGCTTCTGCGTCTTAGCTTCCGCGGGCGTAATACGCTTCTGCGGGCCGGTCGCCTTGCCCTTGCTCGCACCGAAGTTAGTCATCTCGCCGCCGCCCACTTCACGGATAGCTGGCTTCCGCTCCCCGATTTCGACCCGTTCTTCCCCGCCTGATTCCTCTTCTGGAGGCGGCGTAACTTCGTCATCGCCGTCGTCGAGCAGCCCCGCCAGCGGGTCAATTTCGGTGCTCGTCGAGGGCTCGAAGGTTTCGTGCGTCTCGGGCGCTGTGTCGGGGCTGTCGCGCGGCTGCATCTCCTTCCCGCAGCAGGGTGAGCGGCTCCACTTTTCGTGGAAGCCCTTGCCGCACGCCACGCAGACGAAATCGCCCTGCTGGGGCTTTTCCTGCTCAGCTGCCGTGCTGCTCACCTCGGGCGGCTTTTTGGACTCGACCAGCTCCTCGGCGCGCAGGATGTTGCCGCCGCACTGGGCGCAGCGACCCGCACGGCGCTGGAAGCGGGTGCCGCAGCTGTCGCACTGGAACGGTTTCTCGGCCGCCTGCGAATAGGGGTCGAAGTCGCCCGTGTCAATGAGTGCCTCAGCGTCTGCCTGCCGGTCATCTCCCTTGAGTTTCTCCAGTTCGGGGTTCTCGGCCGACCCTCCCAGCTGCTTGCGCATGCGGGCGAAAAACGAGTCACGCTCGGCGAAGACTTCCTTGGTTTCGTCCGAGTAGTCGAACTTATCTTCTTCCTTCTTGCGACGGAAAAGCCCCATCATGCTGCGATTCCCCGCAAGCATAAAGCCTTATCGCCCCGCTGCCGCCGCATGGGCTGGGACGGGCAGGTGGCGCTGGTGACCGGCGCCTCGTCGGGCATCGGCCTCGAAATGGCGCGGCAGCTGGCCGATGCCGGGGCACGGGTTTTCGCCTCGGCGCGGCGCGAGCAGCGGCTGGCGCAGCTCGCCGCCGAGTTCCCTGCCGGTCACGTCACGCCGCTCGTGGCGGACCTCGCGGAAGCGGGCGCCGGCGCGCGGCTGGTGAAACAGGTGCTCGACGCTGCCGGGCGGCTCGACCTGCTGGTCAACAACGCCGGCTACGGCGAGCTGGTGAAGGCTGACGAGCAGACGACCGAAGCGGTCGCGCGGCAGATGCAGGTGAACTTCATGGCAGTTATCGAAGCGACGCTGGTGGCCATCCCGGCGATGAAGTCGCAGGGCGGCGGCCGCATCCTGAACGTCGCCTCCATCGTGGGGCACATGGGATTGCCGGGAATCGCGGCGTACGTCGCGAGCAAGCACGCGCTGCAAGGCTGGTCGGAAGCGAGCGGCTACGACCTCAGGGAGCACGGCATCGCCGTCACCTGCCTCTGCCCCGGCGGCACCGCGACCGAGTTCGACGACCATCCCTCGTTCGACCGCCACGACGGCGTCAGCAGCTTCACCCAGCCCGCCGCCACCGTCGCGCGCGCCGGGCTGCGCGGGGCGTGGAAGCGCAAGCCGCTCGTCATCCCGGGGCTGCGCAATCGCTTCTTCCTCTGGGCCCACGACCGGCTGCCGTGGCTCTACCGCCGCATTATGTACCGCGAAGCGCGCCGCATCGCGCCGCCGGAATAGTTCCTACAAAAGCGGCAGTTTGCCGGTCAGCCGGTCCAGCTCCGCCTCGCCTGCGGGGCCGATGCCGAGACAGGTTATGGTCCCGGCCGCCAGTTCGGTACGCCCCGCGTCGCGCACCAGCGCGGTCGTCAGCCCTGCTGCGCGCGCGTCGGCTTGCAGCGCGTGCAGCGCCGGCTCGTCGTCGGCCCGGACGGTAACCTTGCGCTGCCCTTCGTCAAACCACTCGCGGAACTCGCGCCGGTCGTGCTTCTGCGCGCGCAACGCGCAACTCACGGCAGCATGCGCCACTTGCGCCGCCAGCTTGCCGCGCGACAGCTTCAGGTCACCCCGCACGGCGATGACCAGCTTGCGCTCCACCTAGTCCTCGCTGGCGCTGTCGACCCCTCCGACCTCGTCGGACTCGCCGCCGGGGTCGACCGGCTGCACTTCGTGCGCCAGCCCCTCGCCGGGGGCGGCGGGGTTCAGCGCGTTCTCGAGCTCCGCCAGCCGCGCGTCGATGTCGGCCAGGTCGGCCAGCAGTGTCTTGCGCTTTTTCTCGTAATAGCTACGCATCATCGGGCTGCCGACCCGCTCGCGCCGCTCGAATTCCTCCAGCTTGCGCTTGACATTGCGCCGGTCGTGCTGCAGCCCCTCCATCTCGAGCAGCTCGGCCGGGATGACCTTCCCGGCGACCGCCAGCTCCGCCTCGACGCGGAAGCCGGGCGGCGCGCGCGCCAGCGCCGGATACACGTTCGCGAGCCACGGATACGCGCCGCGATACCATCCGGCGGCGAAGAAAATCGCGGTCGCGGCGAGCAGCGAAGTCGCGACGAAGAAGGTCTGGAACCAGCCCTTCCCCCCGTCGGAGACGCCCTCCCACGCCGGGGCGTTGCCGAGGCCGGGGTTGCCGAGCACGAAGCCGATGAGAATCACGACGCAGATGGACATCGCCATCCCCAGCGTGACGCGGTAGAGTGTGTCGAACTCCTCGTCGAATTCGTTCTTGCGCGGGAACATCGCCATTATCAGCGTGTAGCCCGGCAGGAAGAGTACCAGCAGCAGCCCGTAGATGACGCGCAGGTTGAGAAAATCGTGCTGTTGCCAAGTGCCAATCGCCCCGAGAATGGTAATCAGCCCGAAGAAGGGCGCCCAGAGCGACGGCACTTCCTCATCATCGGAAATGAGCGCGTAGACCAGGTCGAGCACCCAGACTACCGGCCGCAGCACCAGCTCCCGCATTGGCCGCGCCACGCTGCGCCGGTTAAAAACCTCTGCCGCCGCGGAATCCGCGTCGGTATCCCCGCGGCTCCGCCCCGTCGCGCCGCACCCCGCCCTGCGCCAGCAGCGCCTTCCAGCGGCCGCGGCAGTCACACGCGGCCGCCGGCCTTGCGCCGCCGAGCCGGTGTTCGGTCAGCGTGTCGAGCAGCGCCTGATCGCACTCGCCGCAGTTGTGCGCACCGCGCTGCGTCCCGCCGCCGGTCGGGTCGGAGTAGACGCGCACACCGCAATCGGCGGTGCGGCGCAGGACCTCGGCCACGGACCAGAGCCACGGCGCGCTCCATTCGCCCCGCTTCCAGAGCCGCTCGACGACCGTATTTCGCTGGACGTTGACCGGGTTAATCGAGACCTTGTCGACGTGCGGCGCCGCCCGTTCAACCGAAGCCACGGCGTCGTCGATGGCCTGTGCCTCGTTCAGGAACGGCGGCTTCAGGAGCACATACGCCTTGACGCTCGCGCCGGCGTCGTGTGCATTCGCGCATGAGCGCGTGAAACCGCTCCATTTCAGCCGTTTGTTGACGCACTTGTCGAGCACCAGTGGGGTCGCCGACTCGAGCCCGATGGCGACTTCGAGCGCCGGTGCAGCGCCGTAATTCATGTGGCGCGCGTGGACGAACTCGGGCAGCGATTCGACCAGCACCTTCTCGACGCCGGCTGCGTGCATCCCGGCCATCGCCTGCGCGGCGAAATCGAGCGGCACCTCGGTCGGGTCCAGGAATGAGCCCGACGTGTAAATCTTGGCGTAGCGCTTCCCCGCCAGGTGTGGCAGCACCTGCGCCCACTGCGCCTGCAACGCCTCGGTCGAGACGCCGCCGGGGACGGTGTCGTTGAAGTAGCCGCACATCGCGCATCCTTCGCGAATCGACCAGTAGCAGCCGCGCGTGCGCAGGATGGCGACCCCCGCCTCGACTTCGGCGCCGCCGAGCACTTCGCGCTCGGTCCAGGTCGCGACCGGCTGGTCGAGCGGATGCGCTGCCGGCTCCTGCTTGGCGGTGTTCACGAACTCCGCAAACGCGTCAGCCACGGTGCCGCACCTCCACCGCCAGCCCCCGTTCCATCGCGACCATCTCGCCGGACGCCATGCGGGCGACCCCGGCCGCGGTGATTTCGCCGCCCTGCTCGACCGCGACCTGCTCACCGTTGCGAAATGCCCCCCGCGTGCCGGTAACGCCGACGGCGAACAGGTCGCCGCGCAGCCGGAACTCGGCCGCCTCGATGACCGGGCCGCCCGCCGCCGCGAGCGCGGCAGCGCCACCGCGCGTGAGCGCGAAGCCGCCGATGCGCGGCGAGAAGTTGGCCACCCCTTCGAGCCGCAGCCGCGGCCAGCGTCCCTGCACCGGCGCGGCGAGCAGCGGCTCCGCCAGTTCGCCGAACTGGACCCGCGCCAGCCCGGCCGCTTCGCCGTGCGAGCGGTCGCGACCGGAGAGCGACGCGACGCCGCGCAGCGCGGTACGGCACGCGGCGCCCAAAGCCTTGAGCCCGGCGCCGGACGCGGGGCGTCCGGCACCGGTTTCCAGCACCTCGACACCGCGCTCGCGCAACAGCTCCGTCAGCATTCCGGAAGCGGAGCCAGCGTGTACTATTGCTTTTTTATAGTTATCTTCGGGACGCATCCGCTCCAGCTGGCGGCCAAACATCGCTGCTTCATTGGCGTCCCAGTGGCCGGTCACGCCGACATCGTAGTGTGCCGCGGGGTGGAGCATTTCCAGCTCGCGCGGCACCAGTCCCAGAGGGCTTGTCACCGACACAACATGTAGCGCCAGCCAGTTGTCCAGCTCGCGCAACGTGCGGTGGAAACGGCGGTGCGACGCGCTCCAGTGGTACGGCTTGCGCGCCGAGCAGGGCAACAGCAGCAGCACCATCCCTGCGGCGGGCGGTGTGAAGCGTTCCAGACTGCGATGCCATTCGGTGACGGCCGGATGCTCCAGCGAGAGCGCGCCGGCGCGGATTTCAACCGCGCGGCGCGCCCCCCGGGTCGCGAGCAGCTCGCGCGAGTGGTGCAGCAATTGCGCCACTCGCGGGTTGTGCAGCGCGGTGCGCTCGACCAGCTCGCGCAGCCGTCCCCGCTCGAGCGCGCTGCGGACGCGCGCCAGCCAGGCCGCGAGCGCTTTGCGGTTGCCCGCAGTGGTTGCCCCGGCGTCGGGAATCCAGTCGCCCTGCTCGAGCCGGAAATCGGCCGCGCCACGCAACTCGGCCGCGAGTGAGTCGAACAGGTCCACCCCCAGGTATGCGAGCAGCGGCATCTCGGCCGGCTCGACCGCGGGAGTGTAGAGCAGCCGCCGCCAGCCCGCCTCCTCGCGCGCCGCCGCCAGCGCCGTGAGCAGCTGCCGCGGGTCGTGCGATGCCGCGCCGTCAAGCACCGCGACGTCGTTGGAGAGCGTCAGGAATGGCGGCTGCGCGGTATCGCGGCCGAGCGGCTGTGGCGGCAGCGACAGCTTGCGACGGCCGAGCTTCAGCGTGCCGCCGTCGCCCAGCGCCTTCTCGGGGAGCAGCTTCGTGCCGCTATCGGCGCCCAGCGCCAGCGGCGTGCGGCGGCCGTGCAGCTCCAGCAATCGGCCCAGTCCTTCGTGCGCGAGCGGTTCCACGCCGCGCCACCCGCCGTGGGGAGATTATGCTTCCGGCAACTCTTCCAGTTCTTCGGGGACTTCGGTGGAACCCGCCGCGCGCGCCGCGGCAGTCGCAGCCTCGTCCTTGATGGCCTGCATTTCCTTGGCCATCTCCTCGGCCGTTGGAATCGGGCCGAGAATATCGTCCGCTGCGCCGAGCGCCTTTTCGACGTCAGCCACTTGCGAGATTTCCTTGTCGGGGGTTGCGCGTGACGCGCCGACATATTCGGCGGCGCCCTCCATCAGCTTGGTAAGCTCGAACGGCAGCACGAACTTAGTAGACGCGCCAGCACCCAGTCCCTTCAGTGTGTCGAGGCTCAGAACGGTAAGCGCCTTGGCGTCCATCGCGGCGGCGCCCATCGAGATGATGCGCAGCCCCTGTGCCTCACCCTGCTGTTTCAGGATGTGCGCGGTCCGCTGTCCTTGAGCCTCCAGGATCTGCGCCTGCCGCAGACCTTCGGCCTCCAGGATGCGTGATTGCTTGTCGCCCTCGGCGTTCAGGATGGCGGCGCGCTTGTCGCCGTCGGCTCGCAGGATGTTGGCGCGCCGGTTGCGCTCGGCAGCGGTCTGGTCCTCCATCGCCTGCTTGACGTTGGGCGACGGGTCCACCTCGCGAATCTCGACGTTCTCGACCTTGACGCCCCACTTGTCGGTCTCGACATCGAGCCGGTCGCGCAGGCCGAGGTTAATCTTGTCACGGTTCGAGAGCACCTGGTCCAGCTCCATGTCGCCGATGACCGCCCTCAGCGTGGTCTGCGCCATGTTGATTATCGCCTGCCGGTAGCTCGTCACCTCGAGGACAGAGCGCTTCCCGTCGGCGACCCGGAAGTAGATGACCGCGTCGACCATCGTGGGTGAATTGTCCTTGGTGATGACCTCCTGTCGCGGGACATCCAGCACCTGTGTCCGCAGGTCGACCATGATGACCTGGTCCAGGAACGGAATAACAAAATTCCAGCCCGGGTTGAGCAGGTCCTTGTATTTTCCAAGTCGTAGCCTTACACCAATCTCGTACGCGTTAACCTGCCGGATAACTGCGAACAGGACCACGATGGTCAGCGCAAACAGGATGAAGAATGCGAAGATGAGGAATCCGAAGCCCCCTTCATCCGAGTCATGACTCTCAGCAGCAGCAACGGGGAGGGCCAGAAGGGCCATCAGGGCCGTGCAGGCTGCCACATACAGTTTCTCTATTTTCATATATTTCTCCTTATTCAGTTGGTTCCACTACAAGGTGAATCCCGTCAGTGTCGGTGACCCTGACCAGGCTCCCCTCAGGAATGTCAGTGCTGGAATTGGCACGGAACACCTCGGTTCCGAGCCGGATTTTGCCCTTGATAGTTCCCGCCACGACCGCGCGAGTAACCTTGCCCTCCTTGCCGATGTGCAACTTCAGCGACCCGGTGGGGGGCGTATCGGGCGGCGCCAATGACTGGTAGAACTGCAGGGTGAAGTAGAAGGTCACCAGCCCTACGCCGAGCACGATCGGCAGCGCCAGCCAGCTGTTGACAATATCGGGCGCGACCAGCAGCAGCAGCCCCACCACCAGCAGCACCGTCGCCGGCACCGCCAGCAGGAAGCCAGGCTGGAAGGTCTCGATGACGAAGAGCAGAATGCCCAGCACAATGAAGGCGTAGCCGAGGGAGGCGCCCAGTTCCATACTACCGCCACTGCGGGGTTTTATAAAAAACAATTTCACAAATTTTTTTTGAACAAGGCTATGAGGTGCCTCACACCCGCGTAGGACGTGCCTTGAGCAGCCTTATATACCCCTGCTTTTTGCGACGACTCCCTCGTCCTACCGCAAGGTATGGCGGGACACCAACAGTGCACCCGTCCTGCCGTCCTAGGCCGGGGAAGTGACACAGGCTCGAGTACCTCATCCGGTGCGTAGTGGGCCAATGATAGTCAGATCAGACGCAGACCTGGCGAAAGTCGGGCCGATGGCTACAAGCAGTTACTACGCCACCTGGTGGATGACTGGGCTCGGTTGCCGAAGAAGGTCGTGCCAAGCAGCGATATGCTTCGGGGAGGCGCATGGAACCTTTGATCCGAAGATTGCCGAATGGGACTTCCCAGACCTAAGTCTAATCCTTCACAGGATGGGGAACGCCCCGAATTGAAACATCTTAGTAGGGGCAGGAAAAGAAATCAAACGAGATGGGGTAAGTAGAGGCGATCGAACACCCCTTTACGGGCAAACCGAATCCCGCAGCGAGAGTTGCGGGAAATGTGGATGGCCCGGTTACGTCCTAACTCTCATATCCGAAGTTCGTGTGGAACGCCGGTGCCAGAGAGGGTGACAGCCCCGTAGGAGAAAGAGAGCAGGACGATTTCCGGGACCCAAGAGTAGCGTGCGTTGGATATCGCGCGTGAAGACGGGAGGTACTAACTTCCAACCCTGAATACAGACCGAGACAGATAGCGTACTAGTAGCGTGAGCGAAAGTTGTAAAGCATCCCTGGCGGGAGATTAGAAAGACCCTGAAATCAGGTGGTTACAGACTGATACGGCGTGCAAGGGAAGAGGCGGTAACACCACTGCTGACCGGCGTCGTATCGTCCGATTCGAAAATTGGCCCATGGAGTTTCTTTCACTGGCAAGGTTAAGCACGCAGGTGCGAAGCCGCAGGGAAACCGACAGTCCGCAGCATTGCAAGGGACGGCGTGTGCTCGCGCGGAGTCAGTGGATGGATACCCGAAGCCGGTCGATCTATGCCTGGGCAGGGTGAAGCCCCCCGGAAGGGGGGTGGAGGCCCGCACCGGTACTGATGTTCAAATCGTTCGGATGACCTGGGTATA
>CAYMDK010000002.1:0-57557 GCA_964389465.1 uncultured archaeon
CGTTGCCGTTGGTGAGGCCGTTGCCGTTGGTGAGGCCGTTGCCGTTGGTGAGGCCAGTGTCGGCAAAACGCGACCAGCGGCTCCGATTGCTACCGACTTTACCTGACTCGTCCACTACACCACGGCTCCATGAGAGGACCGCGGCTATTGGGGTCGTGGTAAATATGTAACGGGCACTGTTCCTGACGTAGTTTTCTGCTATCCAATTGTCGCTTCAAAATACAGCTATGAGAACGCGGGAAAAAACTTCCGTTTAAAACGAATAAAAGCATCAATAACGCTGACGACTGATATTTAAAAACAGGGACACACTTTTAACCCCATACGCCTGCCGTCTCGACAGGTAGACCATGCCCTCCAAAACCGAGGACTACAAGGCAGAGCAAATTCAGGTCCTGGAAGGGCTCGAGGCGGTCCGCAAGCGGCCGGCGATGTACATCGGCTCGACCGGCCGCGACGGATTGCACCACCTGGTCTACGAAGTGGTCGATAATGCCATTGACGAGGCGATGAATGGCCACTGCGATACCATCACGGTCGAACTGCACCGGGACGGCAGCTGCTCGGTGCATGACAACGGCCGTGGCATCCCGGTCGACAAGCATCCACAGTACAAGGTACCGGCACTGGAAATAGTGATGACCAAACTACACGCTGGCGGCAAGTTCGACAGCGACACATACAAGGTTTCGGGCGGGCTGCACGGTGTCGGCGTCTCGGTCGTCAATGGCCTCTCGGAATGGACGCGGGTCGATGTCTACCGCGAGGGAGGCCACTACCGGCAGTCATACCAGCGTGGCGAGGTCGAGTCCAAACTGGAACGGCTCGGCGACAGCAAGGAACACGGCACACTGGTGCAGTTCCTGCCCGACAAAGAGATTTTCGAGACGACGCAGCTGGAGTACGAAGTGCTGCGGACGCGCTTCCGCGAGCTGGCGTACCTGAATGCCGGCGTCAGTATCTCCATCGCCGAGGAGGGCGGTCGTTCCGAGAACTTTCGCTTTGAGGGCGGCCTAGCTGAGTATGTCAGCTTCCTGAACGAGAGCCGCACCACGCTGATGCGCGACCCGCTGCTAATCACCACCGAGCTGGAGCAGGTGCAGGTCGAGGCGGCTCTGCAGTGGACCACCGCCTACCGCGAGCATATCCATACGTTCACCAACAATATCGCCACCCGCGAGGGGGGCACCCATCTCTCCGGCTTGCGGAGCGCGCTGACGCGTACGCTCAACAACGTCGCGCTGAAGCGCAAGCAGCTCAAGGAAAAGGACGCGGCGCTCGACGGCAGCGACGTGCGCGAGGGGCTCACCTGCATCCTCTCCATCAAGGTGCCCGAGCCGCAGTTCGAGGGGCAGACCAAGACCAAGCTCGGCAACTCCGAGGTCAAGGGCATCGTCAACAAGGCCATCGGCGACGGGCTGGCAAGCTGGTTCGAGGAAAATCCTTCCGACGCGCAGACCATCATCGCCAAGTGCATTCAGGCCTTCGCGGCGCGCGAGGCGGCCAAGAAGGCGCGCGACCTGACCCGCCGCAAGGGGCTGCTCGAGGGCGGCGGCCTGCCGGGGAAGCTAGCTGACTGTCAGTCACGCGATCCCGCCGTGAGCGAGCTGTTCGTCGTCGAGGGTGACTCGGCGGGCGGCACCGCCAAGCAGGGGCGCAATCGCGCGACGCAGGCGATTCTGCCGCTGCGCGGGAAAATCCTGAACGTCGAGAAAGCGCGTATCGACAAGATGCTCGCCAACGCCGAAATCATGGCACTGATTACCGCCATGGGGTGCAACATCGCGCTCGATGCGGGTGAGGAGGAGAACGGCGAGGTAACCGGCGGCGAGGAGCTGAACCTGGAGGAGGCGCGCTACCACAAGCTGATTATCATGACCGACGCCGACGTTGATGGTGCACACATTCGCACACTGTTGTTGACGTTCCTCTACCGCTACATGCAGCCACTGATTCACGCCGGCTACGTCTACATCGCGCAGCCACCACTCTACAAGATTTCCCGCGGCAAGAAGACGGCCTACGCCTACGATGATCTGCAGCTGGAGCGACTGCAGGCGGAGTTCGGCGAGAACCACCACATCCAGCGCTACAAGGGGCTCGGCGAGATGAACGCCATCCAGCTCTGGGAGACGACGATGGACCCCGAGCGGCGCACGCTGCTGCAGGTCACCATCCAGGATATCGAGGAGGTGCTATGGCCGATGGTCGGCGCCGACGAAATATTCCGTACCCTCATGGGCGACGATGTCGCACCACGCCGCGAGTTCATCGAGGCGCACGCGACCGAAGTCACGAATCTGGATATCTGAGGCTGCTCCGGCACGACTAGCTGTATTCCGCTTCCATCCGGGTCTTGTATTCCATGACCAGCGCGTGCGTCGCATCAATATCATAGTTGGAGAGGACCACGAGGTCATTTTCCCGGGCCGAGTCCAGCGCGAACTTCAGCGCGTCCTTCTCGTCAGGGATCATGGCGATAGCCGATTCGTCCATGCCAGCCTCCATCAGGTATTTCTGGTACAGCTCCATGATTTCCCCCGGCTTGCGTCCGCGCAGGTAATACTCGAATATGATAATCTGGTCGAATCCCTCACTGATGATTTTCGAGCACTGCTCGAAATCCTCTTCGCGCCGGTCTCCCGGCAAGGAAACCGTCAGGATTCTTCGCTCGGCCGGCAGCGCCAGTGCGAAGTCTTTCAGCCCCCGATAGCCCGCTTCGTTGTGGGCGAAGTCAATCAGGACCTTGAACTTCAGCATGTCCTCGAGCGTCGTCCGGCCAGGAGTCTGCGAGTATGAGGGGAAGAAAGTGCTGATGCCAGCCTTGATGTTTTCGTCGCTGATGCCAAGCGCGAAAGTCGCCCCGACCGCCGCCAGTGTGTTCATGATGTTGAAGGCCGCCTTTCCATCGAACGTGATGGGAATGTCGACCAGCGACAGCAGGGGGTATTTCCAGGGGCCCTTGTAGATGCAGACCTGCTCTCCTTCCAGAACAACGGAAATACCATTGTTTTTCTTGTGGTCCCGGATTATCTCGTTCCGCGGATCCAGGCTGTAATATATCGTCTCACCACTGACGTAGCGCTCCATCCGGGCCACCAGCGGGTCGTCCGCGTTCAGGATTGCGTGCCCGTCCTTGCGGACAATCTGCGGGATGACGCTCTTCACCCGGGCGAGCTGCTTCAGCGTATCAATGCCTTTCAGCCCCAGGTGGTCGGGAGAGATGTTAGTGACGACGCCCACGTTGCACTCCCGGTAGCCCAGCCCGGCGCGCAGGATGCCTCCACGAGCGCACTCCAGAACTGCCGCGTCAATCGTCGGGTCCGACAGCACCAGCCCGTGCGACTTGGGGCCGGTCATATCCCCGGGGTAGACCAGTCGATTCTTGATGTAGACACCTTCGGTAGTGCACATTCCGACCGTCGAGCCGGCGCCCTTCAGGATGTGGTTGATGAGCCGCGTGGTCGTGGTCTTGCCATTCGTCCCGGTCACAGCAACGATGGGGATTGTGGAGCGTATCCCGGGCGGGAAGAGCATGTCGATGACCGGTTCCGCCACATTCCGCGCCAGCCCCGACGTGGGCTGGAGATGCATCCGGAAACCGGGGGCGGCATTGATTTCGACAATGCCGCCCTCATTTTCGTTCAGCGGCGTTGTCAGGTCAGGCGCGATTATATCGACGCCGCCGATGTCAAGACCGATCAGCTGAATTGCCCGCTCGGCAATGTGGACGTTCGCCGGATGGACCTCGTCGGTGATGTCCGCCGCCGTGCCGCCCGTCGACAGGTTTGCAGTGGTTTTGAGCGTCAGCACCTCGCCTTTCGGGAGCACCGAATCCAGACTGAAGCCGGCGTCCTCGATCAGCCTTTCGGTCTGGTGGTCAACCGTGATTTCAGTCAGGACGTTCTCGTGCCCGTAGCCGCGTAGCGGGTTCTCGTTTTCGCGGTCAATCAGTGCCTGCAAGGTATCCTTGCCGTTGCCGGTGACGTGCGCCGGGACGCGGTGGGCGGCCGCGACCATTTTCCCGTTGATGACCAGTACCCGGTAGTCGTTCCCTTCAAGCGTTCTTTCGACGATGACGTACCCATTCCGGGATTGTGATTTTGCAGCCTCGAACGCCGTGGCGAAATGTTCCGGGTCGTTGACGCCTACCGTCACGCCCCTCCCATGGTTTCCGTCAAGCGGCTTGACGACCAGCGGATACTCGATTTTCCTGATGGATTTTTTAGCATCCTCGAATTTCCTGGTGACGATGCCTCTGGGAACGGGGATGCCGTGGTCCTCAAGTATTTTCTTGGTTTCCCATTTGTCTGCGGCGTAATCGACGGCGATGCTCGCCGTCCGGTCGGTCATGGTGGCGCGGATTTTGCGTTGCTGGTTTCCATATCCCAGCTGGACGAAGGAACCCCGGTTCAACCGGATGTAGGGAATCCCCCTCCGCACCGCTTCCGCAACTATAGAGCCGGTGCTGGGGCCCAGCTTGTATTTTTCGCGCAGTTCCTTCAGTTCCTGGACGGCGGCTTCGATGTCAAACTCACGCTTCGCGATGAGCTGTTCGCAAAGCTCCACCGCCAGGATTCCCGCCCGTCTTCCGGCTTCGCCAACGACATAGGAGTAGACGACGTTGTAGACTCCGTGCTCGTCAGTTCCGCGGGTCCTGCCGAATCCAGTCTCCATCTCCGCCAGCGTCTGGAGCTCGAGCGCGACATGCTCGGTCACATGCCCCATCCAGGTTCCCTTTTTCACCCGCTGGAAAAACCCGCCTTTCGAGCCGATGCTGCAACGATGTTCGTAAAGCGACGGCAGCGCCTTCTTCAGGCGACCGTAGAAGCCCCTGATCTTGTTGGTCGGCTTCTCCTCGAGTTCGCCGATATCCAGGACCATCTGGATGCAGGGGCGGCGGGTCCAGTAGTTGGGCCCCGAGAGCGTGCGCACTTCGCGGATTTTCACTGAACTACCTCCTCGGCCGGTATCACGATTTCGTCCTTGACCCCGTTCCGGATAGGTGTCCTCATGGCGAAGTCGAAACCATCCCCATCAGCCAGAACATGCATCGTCAGTCCGAAAATCGAAATTGGTTTTCCCGCATGGCCATCGGCATAGCTGGAATAGGCCACTCCGCCCCCATCCAGGACTGTGACGGTCCCCCTTCCCATAACCACCGCGTGAGCCCCGTTTTCGATGTAGAGTGCCGTGTTCTCATCAATACCCACGCCAAGGTTCCGGGGATGCGACATGACCGCTGCCGCCAGTCTGTAAATCCGGTCGCGTTCCCTGAAATGCTGGTCGATTACCACGTCCCGGATTAGCCCCAGCCCCGCCGAAAGGCGAATTGATTTCCGGCGTGAATAGGTAAAAGGCATCCCACCGGCGACCATGACCGAGCTCATAATTGACGCGCCGGCGCTGGTTCCTCCCGTCGGGACTCCCTTCCGGAACTGCCTCGCAAGCGCCGCCTCCAGCCGGGTGCCGCCAATGGTGGTGGCCACTTTCACCTGGTTGCCTCCTGAAATGAAAATCCCGGTGGCTTGCTTGATTAGCTCTATCGCCTCGGCCGAGTTGGCTTCCTCCCGCGACAGGACCGGGAGCACCTTGACCGAGGCAACGCCCATTCCGAAAAATATCTTCTGGTATTTTTCGCCGGTTTTCAGCGGGACCTGACTGGCGCAACTGATGACAGTTATCCTGCCCTTAGCGCCTCCGCACAGGTCGAAGAAAAAGCGCAGGAGCCGAGCATCCCGACCCTTTTTTTCGGCTCCGCCAATGACGAAAAGTTTCGTGGTTTCAGGCATGTTATATTGCGCTCGGCTGCGAGGAGTGATAATAGCCGCAGCCCACTATAAATCATAATAGTCAAGTTCCAAGTTTAAACTCGGAAAGCAGCCCCCGCACGGTCGCCACCACCGAGAGCGCCGCCAGGTGCGAAGTGCGCGGATTGCGCAGGCTCGGCAGGTTCTCGACCTCGACGCGCATGCAACCGAAATCACCCTCGACCGTGATGGTGTGGGTGTTGCGCTCCGCCTCCGGGTCGGCGACGATACGGACCCGGGTGCCTTCGGCGCCGAGCCCCGCCAGCCCGAGCGTCGCGGCGACGTTGACGTTCTGCGGGAAGCGGCGGCACGCCTCGGCGGCCGCGCCGTCGAAGATGGTGCGTGGCTTGCGGATCCGCGCCAGCGCGCCCTCTTCCCACGCCTCGGTGCCCTCGAACATGCGCGGCGGCTTGCGCGTCTCCAGCTCGACGCGGTGCAGGTTGCCGACCTGCGCTGACTTGAGTCCATCGAGCCCGGCAATGGCGCCCGACGGAACGTGGAAGCGGCTGCCGCCCTTCTTCGCTGCGCGTTTGAGCGCGCGTAGCGTTGCCGGCTCGGCGAGCGCGCCGACCGACATCAGTACCAGTTCCCTGCCGGCCTCGAGCACGGCGGGTCCGCGTGACCGCAGCGCGCCCTGCGATGCCGCCTCGACGACGACCTCGACCTCGTCGAGCATCGCGCCGAAGCTGGGGGCGTAAGTCACTTTGTCCATCGTCCGCGCCAGTTCGCGAGCGCGAGTGCGGGCGCGGTCCCAGATGATGATTTCCGCTACGCCCGGCTCCGCCTGCAGGAAGCGCGCCAGCGTCGAGCCGATTGAGCCGCAGCCAATCAACCCGAGTCGCACAGCCGCTCCATCACGCGCGGGAAATGCTCGGCGAACCGCTCGACCTCCTCCGTCGGCAGCGAGAAGGAGACGCGCACGAAGCGGTCGCCAAAGCGTGCCGAAACATAATTGCCGGCCCTGATGAAAATCTGGTGGTCGTAGAGCAGCGCGTCCTGCACCGCCTGCGGCGAAACCCCGCAATCGACGATGTCGATTACCATCATGCTGGCTGCCGACGGGTAGACCGGGAGGTGCGCGCCGTCGACGGTGTCGACGGCACGCTTGATGATGGCCTGATTGCGGTTGCAGATTTCGATGTTGCGCGGCAGCCATTCCAGCTTGGTTTCGAGTGCGGCAATCGCGGCGCGCTGGCCGATGATTGAAATCCCCAGGTCGGAGACCATGCTGCCGGCGATGTTGTCGATGAACTCCTGCGGCGCCACCAGCGCCCCCACGCGCAGCCCTGCCAGACCGCAGTTCTTGCTCACCGAGTAGGCAATGACGGTGCGCTCCGGCGCGAACTCGGTGGCGAGCGTATGCTCCGGCGCGAAGTCGCGGTAGGTGATGTCGTCGATAATCCACAGGTCGTGCTCGCGCGCGATTTCGCACAGCGCGCGCACCTCCTCGCGCGGGTAGGTCGAGCCGAGCGGGTTGAGCGGGTCAATCAGCAGGATGCTCTTCGTCTCGGGCGTGATGGCGGCGCGGACCGCGTCAAGGTCGAAGCGGCAGCTGCCGCCGTAAATCGGCAGGTCGGTGCACTCGGCGCCGCCCATTTTCGCGAACTTGTGGATAATGAAGTAGGACGGGTCCGACGTGATCATGCGGCTCCCCGCTGGCTGCAGGTAGCGCATCAGGCAGTAGAGCGCTTCGGTGCCGCCGTTGGTGATGTGCATCCCGAAGTCGGGCAGCCCCAAATCTTCGAGAATGAGCTCGCGCAGCCGCGGCAGCCCTTTCGCGAGTGGATACTTGTTGAACTCGTGGCTGGCAGCCGAGTCGCGGATTGCCTCTTCGATAGCGGGATGCGTCGGCAGGTGGTTAGTGTTCTGCGACATCCAGACGATGTCGTCGCGACCGTGCGCATACGCGAAGTCCCCGCTCATCGCGGGCGACGCGTCAGGGCTGAATTAAGAGTGCGCCCGGCGCGCCGCCCCCGGCTTCATTAAGCGCCCGAGCGGTTCGCCGGCGTGCGCGCGTCCCTGCGACTCTGGCTGCGGTTCATCGGCGTCGAGTTCTGGCTGGTCGCGCTGGTGCCGTTCCAGATTGGTTTCATCATCGGCGCGCAGGAGTGGGGCAGCCACGCCGGCCTGCTCGGGCTGGCGACGGTCGCGCTCCTGACGGCGAGCAGTTTCGTCCTGAACCACCTCTGCGACCTCGAGACCGACCGGCGGAATCCCCGCAAGGCGTTCAGCCTGCTAGTGCGGGGCGACCTGACGGTGGCCGCCGGATGGACGCTCTTTGGCGCGCTGCAGGTCGCGACGCTGACGCTGGCGGCGCTGACGGGGCATGATTTCCTGCTCTGCCTGCTCGGCCTTACGGCAATTTCGCTCGCCTACAACCTCGCGCCGCTGCGGCTCAAGGAGCGGCCGGGGCTCGATATCGCCGCCAACGGCGCCAGCCTCGGCTTCCTGCTGCCGCTGGCGGGCTGGTCGCTCTCGCAGCCGCTGGGTGAATTCCCGCGACTCTACTTCGCCTCCATCGTCTGCTACCTCGTCGCCTTCTACTGCCCCACGATGGCGGTCGACGTTGCCGCCGACCGCGCGGTGGGCACGACCACCTTTGCGACGCGCTTCGGCGCGGTGGCAACGATGCGGCTCTCGTGGGCGGCAACGACCGCCGGCGCCGGCCTGCTGCTCTGGAGCGGGACGACCGACGCGTTTCCGTGGGACAACAACCTGCTCTGGTGGACTGGCTGGATTCTGCTGCTGCAGCCACTGGCGCACTGGCGCGAGCTGCCACCCAACGCGGCGCCGAGTTACGAAACGGTGCGCCGCGGCTCGATTATCCTCGCGACGCTGGCGGCGCTCGCGACCCTCCTGTTCCTCTGGCTCTACCTGGCCGGTTCGCCGTCGCCGCCCTTCAGGCGTTGACGAAGCCGATGACCTTGCGGCAGTTCGCGCAGGATATTGACATCACCTGTCCGCCGCCGGTATCCAAGTCGATGGCGCTGAAGCGGTAGGTATTGTCTACCACACCGACATCCTTCTTGCAGAAGGGGCATTTCTCGGGCGCGTCCGGGTCTGCCGAGCTGCTGAACATGAGCGCAGCGCAGGCTGCCGCGTATTTATGCGCGCGGTCGCTGCCGGCCGTGGCGGGACGGTTGCTGCTGGTGGGGACGGCGCACGTGATGGAGCTGGCGCTGCCGCTCGAGCGGGTGCTGCGCACTTTCGACCCCGACGTCGTCGCGCTCGAACTCGACCCGCAGCGCTGGGCGGCCTTGCGGGCGCCCGTCAGGCCACGGCGAGGGCCGCTGCTGCTGCGACTGCTCGCATCGTTGCAGGAGCGGCTGGGCGAAATGCTGGGCGCGCCGCCCGGCAGCGATATGCTCGCCGCCGGCCGTACCGCGCAGCGACTCGGCGCACGGCTGGCGCTGGTCGACCTGCCGGTCATCCCGACGCTGCAGCGCGCCTGGCGGGCGCTCGGCTGGCGCGAACGGCTGGCGCTGGCGCGCGAGCTGCTGCCGCCGCTGCTGGGCGCGGAAGCGCTGGCGAGCGGTCCGGCCGCCGCGAACCCGCTCGCGACCGGCGATTTCTCGCGCGAACTCGCCGAGTTCGCGCGCCGCTTCCCGTCGCTCCAGCGCGAGCTGATTGACCGGCGCGACCGCCACATGGCACGGCGACTGGTGGCGCTGCTGCGCGACGGCCAGCGCGTGGCGGCGGTCGTCGGTGAGGGACACCTCGCCGGAATCGAACGCAGGCTGGCGCGCATTTCGCCGCAAGTCGTGCCGCTCAGCCAGCTGCTCGCGCTGCGCGGGAACGGCTAGGCTTCAGTTACTTGCCGGCGCCGCAGCAACCGCTGGCCGAGCTCCGCGAGGCCAGAAAGGTTGCGCTACTTGCTTGCTCCACAGGCGCTACAGCCGCCGCCGCCGGCGCCACCGCCGCCCGCCTTGCCACCGCCGCCCGCCTTGCCACCGCCGGCGCCCTTGCCGGGCTCAAAGTAGGGGTTCTCGCCCTGGTCGTGGTCGGTGACGTCGACGACCTCGCTGATTTCCGGGACTTTCTGCCGCAGGTAGGACTCGATGCCGTGCTTGAGCGTCACGTCGGCCATGCCGCAGCCCTGACAGCCGCCGCCCATCTGGACGAACGCCTTGCCCTCCTCGACCCGTTGCAGCGTGACGACGCCGCCGTGGTTGGCGATACTGGGGTTAATCTCGTTGACGAGCACCGCCTGCACGCGCTCGAACAGCTCTTCGCCGCCCGCCGTGGCTGTCTCGCCTACGGCCGGCTCGCCGCTCGCAATCTGCGCGCGGATGGCGTCGCCAATCAGCTTGCCGATTTCGGGCCACGCAGCGTCGCCCTGTTTCGTGACACTCACGGTGTCGCGCGCGATGGTGACCGCGCTGACGTCCGGCAGCGCGAACAGCGCCTCGGCCAGCGGCGCCCCTGCGGCGGCCGCGGCGGAGCCGAAACTGGCGTTGCCGCCGTGCAGGTTACGGTCGACGACGAAGCGACACACTTGCGGGTCGGCGGTCGGTTCGCCACGGATACGGATTTCGGCCATCCTGCGGGGGGTTGCGCTGTCGTGCTATTAAGCTATTCGTTGATAACCTGCAGCAGCCCCGGGCTCGGCTCAGCGCAGCAATACCAGCTTTCGGAGAGTCGCGGTCCCGGCGTCGCCACCACCATCGGCGGCGGCGGTTGCCCCGCCGCGGAGCGCGCCACGCTCCAGAGCGCGTGGAACAGCGCCGCGTCGTCGCCGCCCCGTTCGGCGACCGCGACCGCCTCGCGGTGTAGCGCGTCCATGCGCGGGTCGGGGTGCTCCCAGTGGTGACCGAAATCCTCCTCGCGAAGCCCGCGCAAGTGCGGCGTCATCTCGGGGTGGTCGAGCAGCGCCGACCCGGGCGGCAGCAGCAACCGAATGGTGAACTGCACCGGCTCGATGGCCCCCACCAGAGCGTTGGCGGCGGCGAACTCGAACAGCTCGAGATAGTCGTTGAGCGTCGTCCACGGCGTGAAGGCGACCAGCGACGGTCGCATCGTTATCCCTGCTGCGCGCGTCGCCGCCAGTGCCCGCTCGACGTCGGAGCGCGTGTGTCCCTTGTCAAGGATTTCGAGCACGCGGTCGCTCAATGACTCGACCGCCGTGACGATAAACAGGCAGCCGCACTCGGCCAGCTGCGGGAGCAAATCGGCGTGGTTCAGCAGGTGCTCGACCTTGGCGGTGACGTCGAACGTCACCTGCGGGAACTCCCGGTGCAGCGCCTCGGCCACCCGCAAGGCGTGTCGCGGGCCGTTCAGGAAATCGGGGTCGCCAAAGGTGATGTGGCGCGCTCCGCCCGCCACCTGATTGCGCACCTGCTGCAGCACGTTCTCGACGGGGACTACAAAGAAACGGCCGTTGTAGACCGGCGTGACCGGACAGTGGCGGCAGGTGTACTTGCACCCCCGCGTCGCCTCGGCGAAGCCCGCCGGGGCGGAGTGGCCGTTGTCCAGCAACTCAGCGTAGCCGCCCGCAAGGCCGCTGCCATCGGGAACCGGGTAATCCAGCCGCGCCAGCAATGGCGCTGCGACTGCGGCAGGCGCTTCCCTCCGGGCCAACGTCTGCGCCAGCGCCACCAGCGCCTGCGTCGTTCCGGCTGAAGGCCGGGATGACGCCAAGGCGCGCTTGGGCTGCGCTAGCGCTTCGGCTAGCGCAACCAGCGCCTGCTCCGACTCGCCACCAAGGCAGCTGTCGGCAACGTTGGCGAGCAGCCATTCGCGGTTGAGCTGCGCGTAAAGGCCATGGAAGCAGATGTGCGCCGCCGCGTTCAGTTCCCGGACGCGCTGGGCGACCGGCACCGCCAGCCGCAGCGCGGTGTGCATCGGGACCGAAATCGCGACCAGCTGCGCCTCGCGCACCGCGTCCTCGTCCAGCTCGCAGGTTGCAAGGTCAATTACCCGCGGCGAAAATCCTTCCCGGCGCAGGAACGCCGCTGGCCAGGCGATGCCGGCCGGCGCGTGCCCCAGCTCGTAGCAGGAGAGCAGCAGGATATCGCCTGCGGTGGCGCTCAAACCTCGAACGCCGCCGCATCGGCCGCCGCATCGCCGATAGCGCGCAGCCGCGCGAACTCGAAGATACCGCTGTTGTGCCCGTCGCTGAAGTCGAGTCGCACCGCGTAACGACCGATACTGGCGCTGCTCGCGACCGCGATGTCGGCTGGAACTTGTCCCGGCTGCAGCAGTTTCTCGCCCGAGAATTCGTCGACGCAGCCGGCGCAGGGGCATTCGCTGCGCAGCGTGTGCGCCGGGATAATTTGCTCGGCACCGTCGCGCCACTTAACCTGCACCGCGCCGCCCGCCACCACCGCCAGCTCCTGCGGCGCGGCGGGGTTGAGCGCCTCGCCCAGCGCCGTCGCGGAAGCGCGCGCCATCGCCTCGCCCGCCAGCGCAGCGAACGCGTCGCTGATTTCGCCCTCCGCGATTGGCTCGCCAGCGTCCATCGCGGCGGCGATGCCGGAGTTGAGCGGGATGCGTGATAACAGTGGAATGTCCAGTTTCTGTGCTGCGGCTTCGCCACCGCCTTCGCGGAAGATGGGGTCGTTGTGGCCGCACTCGGGGCAGTGGTAGTAGGCCATGTTCTCGACGATGCCCAGTATCGGGACCTTCACCTGCTGGAACATGCGCAGCCCTTTCTCGGCGATGGTATGCGCCACTTCCTGAGGCGTCGTGACGATGATTGCCCCCGAGAGCGGCACCGCCTGCGTCAGCGTCAGCTGGATGTCGCCGGTCCCCGGCGGCAAATCGACGAAAAGGTAGTCGAGTTCGCCCCACGCCACCGAGCCCAGGAACTGCTGCACCAGCTGCGACGCAATTGGCCCGCGCCACACCAGCGGCGTCTCGCTCGTCGTCAGGAATCCCATCGACATCACCTTCAGCCCATGTGCCGCGACCGGCTCCAGCACGCCCTGCTGGCCCCCCGCCAGACTATGGTCGCGCAGGCCGAGCATTGCCGGCACCGACGGGCCGTAGACGTCGACGTCCAGAATCCCGACGCGTGCGCCAGCCCGGGCGCAGGCAAACGCCAGGTTGACCGCGACGGTCGACTTGCCGACGCCGCCCTTGCCGCTCGCGACCGCCACAATCTGCTTCACCTGCGCCAGCGCGGCGGGCGTCGTCGGGGATTCGAGCGCCGGCAGCCGCGGCACTTCCCACGCCGCCTCGATATCGACCTCGTCGATGTCATCGAGCGCCAGCAGCGCCTCGCGGCACTGCGCCGACAGCGCGTCGCCGTGCGGGGACGCGGGCGACGGCAGCCGCAGCGTGAAACGCACGCGGCTGCCGCTGGCGGTCAGCCCGCGCACGTAGCCCAGGCTGACGACGTCCCGCTTCAGCAGCGGGTCCCGGACTGCGCGCAGCGCTTCTTCAGTTCCCATGGACGGCGCCACGGGACGCCCGTTGTATTTGGAGTTTTTCATCAAAACGCTGACGCCGGGCGCGTTGCAGCACAATGTTGTTTTTCGTCAACGTTTTACGGCCTGTACGCTACGGCACAATGTTGTTTTTGGTCAAGGTTTTCTGGGCGCGTCCGCGCCCAAAAAAAGCTTGGTTGACGGCGGTCCCGGATTTCCGTGGGCTCTCGCACCACAGTACCGCCGGGAACGCTGGTGGACTTAACTTCCGTGTTCGGAATGGGAACGGGTGAACCCCACCGCTATGGCCGTCAGACCGTCGGCTCGACCTTGGGGGGGTATTTAGAATTTAGCGCCCGGCGTCGGCTGGCGGCCGCGTTTCAGGCTTCGGCGGCCGCTTCGCGCACCTGCCGGATGCGCTCCGAGGCCTCACGGCGGGCGATGCGCTCCTGCCGCCGCGACTCGACACGCTCCATGATGAGCTTCATGTACATCGCGTCGTGCTCCATCAGCGGCGAGTCGGAAATCATGATGACATTGTAGTCGTTCTCGAGGATGACCTCGGCCAGATGCTCGAACTTGATTTCGCCCCGCTTGACCGGCGCGTAGTGACGCTCGTTGCCGTCGATGTCGAACTCGACCCCCGAGAAATGGCAGTAGAACTTGTCGAGCCCGAGGTTGGCCTCGAAGAAATCGAAGACACGCTTGAAGCTCTCGCGGTCGTTGAGCCAGCGGCTGCCGCGCGCGTGGAGGTGCGGCCAGTTGATAATCGGCACCAGCCCGCGCACTCGCTGGCAGAGCTCGGTGATTTCGCGCAGCGTGCCGAACAGGTCGGGCCGCCCCGAGAGCTCGACACCGATGCGCGGGCGGAAGTTGTGCTGCAGGTAGTGGTTGCGCAGCTCGCGGAAGGCTGGCACCAGCGCCTCGATGGCCTCACGCGAGGAGAAGTCATGGTAGGGGCCGATGTGAGTGACGATAGTGCGCGCGCCAATCTTCGTCCCGATTTCACCGGCGAAATGCAGGAACTTGCTCGACTTGTTGCGCATGTAGCCGTTGCCGAGGAAGTCCATGTAGTAGGGCGCGTGGATTGCCATGTAGATGTCGAGCGAGTGGGCAATCTCGCCCAGTTCTTCAAAATCGTCCAGCTCGACGACCGCGCGGCCGCGCACCAGCTGGATTTCCATCGCGTGCAGCCCCAGCGCGTGGATGTCCTCGATGCCGTCGCGGATGGTGCGTCCCTTGCACGAAAGCGGTATCCCCGCCGGCCCGAAGCGAATCATAACTCGGCCCGCAAACCGGGGTTCTATTTTACCTGTTGGCCGTTTTATAACGGAGCGCCGACTGCCGCGGCCGTGAGCGTCCCCGAGCGGGAAGCGAAGTGGCAGCAGCGCTGGGCCAACGAGCGGCTCTTCGAGGTGGAGCCCGACCCCGGGCATGAGAAATATTTCGTCACTTTTCCGTATCCCTACGTCAACGGCTACCCGCATCTGGGGCACGGCTTCACGCTGCTGCGCGCCGAGATGATGGCGCGCTACCAGCGCATGCGCGGGCGCAATGTGCTCTGGCCCTTCGCGTTCCACTGCACCGGCACCCCCATCGCCGCCGCGGCGCAGCGTGTCGCCGAGCAGGAACCGAGCCAGATGCGCGCGCTGGAGCAGATGGGGATCACCGGCGCGCTGGCGGAATCACTGGCGGAGCCGCAGGCATGGTTCGAGCACTTTCCCGAGCGGTTCCAGCAGGACCTGCAGTCGCTCGGCCTGGCAGTCGACTGGCGCCGCAGCTTCATCACCACAGACCAGAACCCGGCTTACGACGCGTTCATCCGCTGGCAGTTCAACCGGCTGCGTGAGGGCGACTACCTGCGCAAGGGGTCGTTCCCGGTCGTCTGGTGCCCCGAGCGCGAGACGGTCGTCGGCGACCACGACCGCGTCTCGGGCGAAGGCGAGACGCCGCAGGAATACTGCCTGCTCAAGTTCCACGGCGACGGCGGCACGCTGGTCGCGGCGACGCTGCGGCCCGAGACGGTCTTCGGACAGACCAACTTGTGGGTCGATGGCAGCGGCACTTACGCGCGAGCGCGCGTCGACGGCGAGGAGTGGATTTGCTCCCAGCAGATGCCGGCCAAGCTGCGGTTGCAGGGCCACGACGTCGAGGAGCTCGGCACCATCGCGGGACGCGAGCTCATCGGGCAGCGCTTTGCGGCGCCCGGGGTCGACCGCGAGCTGATGGTGCTGCCGGCCGACTTCTGCGACGCCGCCATAGGCTCCGGCATCGTGACGTCGGTCCCGAGCGACGCGCCGGACGACTGGCAGGGGCTGGCTGACCTGCAGGATTCAGCTGCGCTGTGCGAGCAGTGGGGTCTCGACTATAAATATATAAAAGAAATTGAGCCGCTCGCGATTATCGATTCGGGCGAGCTCGGGACCGTTCCGGCGCCAGCGCTCTGCCAGCAAATGGGCGTGCGCGACCAGCACGACCGCACCCGGCTGGAGGAGGCGAAGCAGCAGCTCTACCTGCACAGCTTCCAGCACGGCACGATGCTCGATTCGGTCGATATGGGCTGCGTCGGCCTGCCGGTCGATGCGGCGCGCGAGAAGGTGCGCGCGGCGCTCGTCGCCAGCGGCGACGCCGCGCGCTATTACGAGCTGACCGGCGCGGTGCGCAGCCGCTGGCTCACCGACTGCACCGTCAAAATCGTCGAGGACCAGTGGTTCCTGAAATACGGCAACGAGGCGTGGACTGCGCGCACCCGCGAGGCGCTCGGCGAGATGACGCTCTTCCCGCGCAAGGCGCGCACGCAGTTCGAGCACGTGCTGGGCTGGCTGCGCGACTGGGCCTGCGCGCGCGAGCAGGGGCTGGGAACGCGACTGCCGTGGGACGACAAGTGGGTCATCGAGTCGTTGAGCGACTCGACCATCTACATGGCGTACTACACCGTCGCGCACCATGTCAATTCGCTGCCGGCCGCAAAGCTGGGCGAGGAACTCTTCGAGGCGCTCTTCGGCGACGGCGACCCCGCTGCGGTGCCGGGCGTCGACGCGAAGCAGGTCGCGGAGTGGCGCGCCGAATTCGAATACTGGTATCCCTACGACCTGCGCGTGAGCGGCAAGGACCTTATCCAGAACCATCTTTCGTTCAGCCTGTTCAACCACACCGCCATCTTCCCGCCCGAAAAGTGGCCGCGCGGCTTCGCGGTCAACGGCTGGGTGCTGGTCGACGGCGAAAAGATGTCCAAGTCGCGCGGCAACTTCTACACCATCCGGCAGCTGATTGACCGCTACGGTGCCGACGCGACGCGGCTGACACTCTGCAACTCCGGCGAAGGGCTCGACGACCCGAACTGGGAGGCGAGCTTCGCCGACACCGCCGGCCGCAAGCTGGAGCGCTGGCTGCGCTTCGTCGCCGCCAACGCCGGCAGCGGCCGCGACGAGCCGCACCAGTCCGACGACTGGTTTGCGGCGATGCTCTCGCAGGCGGCGCACGACGCGCGGTGCGCTTGCGACCGGATGCGCTTCCGCACGGCGATGCGCCGGCTTTTCTTCGAGCTGCCGCGCCACTACCGCTGGTATCTGCGCCGCTGCGGAACACCGCGGCGCGACCTGCTCCACGACTACCTTTCGACCGTCACACGCGGGCTGGCGCCGATAGTGCCGCACCTGTCCGAGGAGGCGTGGGAGCTGCTCGGCGGCGACGGTTTCGCGAGCGAAGCGCCCTACCCCGACGGCGAGCCGGCGCCCGCAGCGCTCCTGCGCGGCGAGGCGCTGGTCCAGCGCATGCATGCCGACATTGAAGCCATCCTGAAAATGGCGCGCATTGCCTTGCCCAAGGCGATTACGCTGCTGGTCGCGCCCGACTGGAAGTGGCAGGCGGTCGGCCTTGCCGCCGAGCTGGCCGACGAGCGCGGCCGCGTCGAGATGCAGCCGTTGATGAAGGCGGCGATGGCCGCGCTGCCTGCCCCGGCGCGCAAGGAAGCGGCCCCTTTCCTGAAGCGGTGGGTGACGCAGGAAATCCCCGCGCTCGGCCCCGGCTGGGCAGCGCGCTACGGTGAGCAGCTCGACGAGGCGGCTGTGCTTGAGCAAGCTTCCGACTTCCTCGCCGCAACGTTCGGCTGCGAGGTGGCGGTTGCGCCTGCCGGAGACGCGACAGGCGGAGCCGCCGACAAGGCGCGGCAGGCGGCACCGCTGCGGCCCGCTATCTTCGTGAAATAGCGACGGCGCCCCGACGACAATCGTGTTGCAATCTATATATATAGCCCCCGACTCGGCCGGCCCCCGGGTTTCCTTCCGGGAGTGATCACCATGACTCAACAGCGACAATCGCTCAAAGTCCTGCTAGCCACCGCCATGCTGCTCTGCGGAGCATTCGCGGGGCTGCTTCTCGCAACCAGTGCGAGCGCGGCTACCTACGACCGGGACGGCTTCGTCCTGGCTGACGGCGCCGGCCTTTCTGGCGCGACAGTCAGTGCGTTCAACACCGCCACCGGCTCCGTGACGACCGCCACCACGCTTGAGGACGGCTGGTACAGCCTCGACGACCTCGGTGATGGCGACTACAAGCTCGGTTACGAGATAGCGGGTTACCTCACGGTCGTGAACGACGTTACGGTCGACGGCAGCGGCAGCATGGATGACGTTATCCTAGTCGCCACGATGGGCGGCTCCGGCAACTTTACCGGCAGTGTCACTGATGGCTCCTCCGCCATCGAGGGCGCCAGCGTCACGCTGGCAGGTGAGGAATCCGGCGACGACTGGTGGGGCGGCAGCGCCGCTTACGTGCGCAGCGCAACCACGGACGCCGACGGGAACTTCAGCTTCAGCGGGCTCGCCAACGAGTCCTTCACGCTACGCGTCACCGCGAGCAGCTACTATTCCTCAATCGGTAGCTCAGCGGACGTCGTGCTTTCAGCGGTCAACGATGACAACCTGAAATATGTGCGCATCCTCGACGGCGACGATAACACGCTGCGTGACGCCGAGGTTATGCTCTACGAGGCTTCGACCGCTACCTGGACCGCAGCCGAGAAGCTGGGCGGCGCGACACACGTCGTGCGTCCCAGTGCAGCGGCTAACGGCAACTACATCTTCGCGTTCCACACAGATTACGCAACCGGCGTAACCGTGGCTGGCGACGGCGCTGGTGAGAACCTGGAAATCGTGCTCGATACTGCTTCGAGCGGTACCCGGGTCGCGGCGCTGCCGGACATCCCGGCCGTCACCTCGAACATCCCGGTAATGGATGTCAGTGGCATGACTGTGCTGCTGCAACTCAACTCCGGCCCGACGGCAGACGTCGTGGTCACCAGCGAGGCGAACATGCTCGACGGCGCGTATGTTGTCGCGGTCGATGAAGCGGTCAGCTTCTCGGCGGCCGGCGCGAGCGCTACGGTCGGCATCACCCAGCTGGAGTGGGACTTCGGCGAGGGCGGCGCCAGCAGCTACGATCAGGAAGAGCTCAACCATTCCTGGAGCGCGGGGGGCAGCTACACGGTCAACCTGACCGCAATGGACCAGTATGGCAATGTGGACACCGCGAGCGTCACAATCCTGGTTGACGGCAGCACGCCCACATCCAGCTTTACGACTACGGTCAAGGCCTCCATCGATGACGAGGGTGTCGCCTACAACGACACCAACGTCGACGAGGACACCTCGACGCTGGTCTTCAACGGCTCCGGCTCGAGTGATGGCGAGAGTGAGATTGCCTCCTGGACGTGGGACTTCGGTGAAGAGGGCAGCGACAGCGGCGCGGTCGTCAGCAAGCAGTTCAGCGAGCCCGGGGACTACGAGGTAACGCTCACCACCACCGACGCGGCTGGCAACAGCGCCTCGGATTCGGCAACAATCATCGTGAACGACGTTACGATTCCGGACGCCAAGTTCACCTATTACTACGACATCAACGGCAACGGCACCATCGAGGATGACGAACAGGCGTTGCAGAAGGCGATGGAAGGGGCACCGGTGATTTTCAACGCCTCGAGCACCGAGGACAACTTCGACTCACTTGGCGACCTCACCTTCAACTGGGAGTTCGGCGACGGCATGAACGCTTCCGACGCAGTCGTCGAGCACGTCTACGCCGAGCTGGAGGACGACGGGTTCAATGTCGTCCTGACCGTCACCGACCGCGCCGGCAACGAAGCGGTCTTCGGCACACTGGTCGAGCCGGCACCGATGGTGCGGCCTGACCTCTACGTCTCCTCACTCAACTTTACCAGCGACTCACCGCAGGCGGGCGGCAACCTCGTGATGGAGGCGACGCTCAAGCTGCTGGAGGAGAACATCACCGGCAGCTTCAACGTCGCATTCTACGCTGACTCAATCGCAGCCGGCAACGAGTTTGCCAACGTCTCGGTTGACGGCGCTGACCTCAGCGCCGGCATCGAGCACTCGCACATAGTTACAGCTACGTGGAGCAACATCCCCGCAGGCGCGCACACGATTTTTGTCGTGGTCGACGCCGCAAACGTAATCGACGAGAGCAGCGAGAAGAACGAAGGCGCTTTCCCGGTCACGGTCCAGGCCGCCGATGACGGCCGCGACTGGACCTCAATCGGGCTGATTGTCGCTATCGTAATGGCGGTATTCGGAGCGCTGGGCTACATCTACCGCGACCAGCTCTTCGGCAAGTAGGCGCACCGCGCCTTCTGCTTCAGTGCCCGCGCGAAGCCATTTTCGTTTCCAGCGCCGCCTCTTCCAGACCGTCCATCGCGCTGCCGAGGTCGCCCGAGACTTCAGCGACGACGTGCGGGTCGTCGAAGTGCGCCGTCGCTTCCACGACGGCGCGCGCGCGCTCGGCCGGATTATCCGATTTGAAAATGCCCGAGCCGACGAAGAGCCCATCCATCCCGAACTGCATCATCAGTGCCGCGTCGGCCGGCGTCGCAATGCCGCCCGCGGTGAAGGTGACCACCGGCAGTCGCCCCAGCTTCGCGACCTCGTCCATCAGTTCGGTGACTTCCGCCTCGATTTCGGAGCGCGGCATCTCGAACGGGGTCGCGCCCGACGCTGAGCCGAGGTTGGTTACCACCTCGCGGTCGAGCTCGAAATACTTGTCGACGACACGCGTTGCCATCGTGGCGCGGTCGTCAGACTGCTGTACCGCCGCGATTTCGGCGTCGAGCAGCCGCGCGTGGCGCATGGCTGCAACGACGTTGCCGGTGCCCGCCTCGCCCTTGGTGCGAATCATCGCCGAGCCTTCCCAGACGCGCCGTAGTCCCTCGCCGAGCGAGGTGGCGCCGCAGACGAACGGCACGGTGAAATTGCGCTTGATGACGTGGTAGTAGGGGTCGGCCACCGTCAGCACTTCCGACTCGTCAATCATGTCCACTCCGAGCGCTTCAAGGACGCGCGCCTCGGCGGTGTGGCCGATGCGACACTTCGCCATCACCGGGATTGAAGTGCAGTCGATAATCTCGCGAATCTTCTGCGGCTCCGACATGCGTGCTACGCCGCCTTCGGCACGGATGTCGGCTGGGACACGCTCGAGCGCCATGACGGCGACAGCGCCGGCGTCCTCGGCGATGGCGGCCTGCTCCGCATTGGTGACGTCCATGATGACGCCGCCTTTCTGCATGCGGGCGAAGCCGCGCTTCACCAGTTCCTGGCCATGTCGCAGCGAATGCAGGTCGAGTTCGAGTGGCATGTTATGCTCGTGGTGGACCGGGCGGGATTTGAACCCGCGGCCTCCGCCTTGCGAAGGCGGCGATCTTCCGGGCTGATCTACCGGCCCACTCCCGCGGCGGCAGTTCCCGTCGGCAATAAGGTTTCACTTGTGCTACGCCGCCAGATGTTCCTGAGCCGCCTCGGCCAGTGCGTTGAACAATTCTTCATCATCGACCGATTCGTAGCCGCCGCCCTTGGCAACATGCAGGATATCCACCTCGAGCACGTCATCGCCGCCGTCGACGGGCGACATCACCGCATACTCTTCGCCCTCGACTTCAAGCGTGCCGTGGACCTGGAAACGGTGCTCCCTGCCTTCGGAGTCGGTCAGCACCTCGATGTCGCCAGAGTCCGGCGCTGCCGCAGGAGCAGCTGCTGCCGCCTTGCTGCCGCCGAGGAACGGCAGGCTCCAGCCGCCCGCAGCGTCAGCTACGCTTATTTCGCGCCCCATCGCCTCTGACCAGCCGCTGATAATCGCTTCCTGGTCGAAGCCCGAGCTGGCTTCAAGCTTGCTCCAGCTGTTGATTGCCCAGGGCGGCTTCTCGAACTTGTCAGCCAGCAGTCGCAGGAACATGCGCAGGTCGTTAGGGTTGGCGGTCCCGATTTTCAGCTGCAGGTAACAGTTGCGCGGGACGCCGTAGAAGCCCTTGTATTTCTGCGCTGAAAGTCGTGCTTTGAAACCAGCAAAGCGGAACGCGGCGGTCCAGTTCATCTCGTCGAAGCCGCTCTCGCGCAACTTCACCTTCGCCTCCGCGTCGATTTCCAGCGCGCAAGCCCAGAACTGCTCGAAAAAATCGGTCAGCCAGACCAGCCCGAAGGTGCCGCGGCCGACTGTCTCGAGCTGCCCCTTCTGAAGCAGCTTGCGCTTCGCCAGCGGATGCTTCTGGCGGGGCTGCGCCAGCAGGGTCACGACATGCATTGCGCCGGCAGCATGGGGCTGGATAAAATGGCTCCGTCGCGGACCGCCAGCTTTAATTAGGTCCCGGTACCGGCCGGGTCGGCCAGCGGGCCATTACGGTAATCACTTTATCGACTCGCAACAAAGAGTCCTGGACCAGACGTCCGGACTCGCTTGAGAGAGGCTCAGGCCACACAAGCAAAAGGTGGAAAAATGACAGACCCAAACAGTAGTAAATACGTTATCCAAGCCAGAATCACAGCCAGCGGCATGGTTGAGCGATCCGACGTGGTCGGTGCAATTTTCGGTCAGACCGAAGGATTGCTCGGCGACGAACTGGACCTGCGAGACCTGCAGAAATCCGGCCGTATGGGCCGCATCGAAGTGGACATCAAGAGCAGCAAGGGCAAGTCCACGGGCGAAATTACCATCGCCTCCAGCATGGACCAGGTGGAGACTTCGGTCTTCGCCGCCGCGCTCGAGACAGTCGAGCGCGTCGGTCCCTGCAAGGCGACCCTCAAGGTAATCACCCTCGAAGACAGCCGTGCCGGCAAGCGTGACCAGATTATTGAGCGCGCCCGCGAGCTGCTGCTCGGCATCGTGACCGAGTCCCGCAGCGCCGGAGTCAACATTACCGACTCGGTGCGCCAGCTGATCCAGACTGAGGAAATCGTCACTTACGGCGGCAAGCTCCCCGCGGGGCCCAACGTCGAGAACAGTGACGCCATCATTCTGGTCGAAGGACGCAGCGACGTCCTGAACCTGCTGCGGCACAGCATCAAGAACGCCATCTCGGTTGAAGGGACCAACATCCCCAAGGAGATTATTGAGCTGTGCAAGTCGCGCACCGTCACCGCTTTCGTCGATGGCGACCGCGGCGGCGAGATGATCCTGCGCGAGCTGTTCCAGGTCGCCGAAGTTGACTTCGTCGCGCGCGCCCCTGCAAACACCGAAGTAGAACACCTGACGCACAAGCAGATTATGAAAAGCCTGCGCGACAAGTCGACTACCGAACTGTTCAAGGACCAGAACAAGTGGGCGCGCGACGGCAAGAAGAAGCGCTCGCGCCGTGGCGGCCGCAAATCGAAGGCCAGCAAGGACACGAAGGCGCCCGCAGAGGCACCCGAAGCGAAGCCACCGGCAGCGGAGAAAGAACCCGCGCCACCGGCCGACGCGCCGGCGGAAGAGCCAGCCGCTGAGCCAGAGGCGGTTGAGGCTGCACTTCCCGCAGAAGCACAGGCACTGCTCGAGCACCTTGACGCGCTCAAGGGCAGCAAGAACGTACGGCTGCTTTCGGGCGAAAAACTGAGCGACGAACTGCCTATTACCAAGCTGCAGGAGCAGCTGCAGAAGAAGGGCAACAACGGCATCACCGCACTGGTGATGGATGGCATCATCACCCAGCGACTGGTCGATCTGGCCCCCAAGGCGGGCATCGCGACCGTCGTGGCCGAGAAGAAGGGGCCGCTCCCGCGCAAGCCGGTCGGCCTCTCGCTCTACACCCGCAAAGACCTTAGCTGAAGCGGCTCCGGCCGCCTTGGCAAATGGTTAAATCCGGCAGCAGCCGTCGCCGCATGGCGAGAGCATGGCAGACGACGCTAACATAGACGAAGAAGGCCTGCGGCGCTCAGCGCGTAGCCAGATAATTGTGGACACTATCGAGCGCAGTCTCGAGAAAATGATGTTCGTTGAAACGAACATGGCGCGCGAGATGGATTCCAAGGACCTGTTTCAGGTCAAGCGCGAAGCGGTCGCGGCGGTAGCCGAACTGCGCTACGCGCTCTCAATCCTGACCGGCAAGCTGGAAATCTGATGGGGTCCCGGCTGCTGCTGGCGCTGGACGAGACAGACCCGCAGCGTGCCTTTTCCGTGGCCGAAGCGGCAGCCCCGCACCTGGCGGGCATCAAGGTCAACTGGCCACTGCTGATGCAGGGCGGACTCGAGACGGTCGCGAAACTGGCAAAGCTGGCGCCAGTCATCTGCGACCTGAAGGTAGCCGATATCCCCAACACGGCGCGCCTCATCGCCGAAGCGGCCTACGGTGCCGGCGCGGCCGGCATCATCGCGCACGCGTTTCCCGGCGCCGGCCCGCTCAAGGCAATTCGCGACGTGGCGCCCGACCGCGACCTGTATGCGGTCATCACGATGTCGCACCCCGGCGGCGGCGAATTCTTCGACATCGCGGCGCTGGCTGCCGTCGCGCGCGACGGCGGTGCGACCGGTGTCGTCGCCCCGGCAACGCGACCGGAAGACATCGCCGCGGTGCGGGCGGCGGTCGGCGACCTGAAAATCATCGCCCCCGGCGTCGGCGCGCAGGGGGGCGACCCGCGCGCGGCTATCACGGCAGGCGCCGACCTCATAATAGTGGGACGCGCAATCTATCAAGCTCCAGACCCGGGCGCGGCCGCGCGTGAATTCACCGCCGCGCTGGGCGACTGATGCTTGAAGCCAGCGGGTTACAGAAGGCGTTCGGCGCGCGGCGCGTGCTGCGCGGGCTCGACCTGTCGGTCGCCGATGGCGAAGTGGTGCTGCTGCAAGGTGAGAACGGCACCGGCAAGTCAACGCTGCTGCGCATTCTCGCGACGCTCGACCGCGCCGACAGCGGCGAAGCCGCGGTGGACGGCTTTGCGCTCTCCGACGGGGTCGAAGTGCGGTCGCGCATCGGCTTCGCCGGCCATCGCCCCGGCTTTTACGGAGAATTGAGCGGCCGCGAAAACCTCGAACTGTGGGCGCGGCTGCACCAGCTGCCGGAGCACGCGACGGATATTGACGCGACGCTCGAGCGCGTCGGCCTCAAGGCTTTTGCCGACGACCGCACCGGCATCTATTCCCGGGGAATGCTGCAACGGCTGGCGCTGGCGCGCGCTGCCCTGCACCGGCCGACGATGCTGCTGCTCGACGAGCCGTTCGCCGCGCTCGACTCCACCGGACGCGAGCTGCTGCGCACGCTCATCTCCGAATGGCGTGACGATGGCCGGGCGGTGCTGGTGGTGGCGCATGGCAGCGGCCTTGCGGCGGACCGCACGCTGGCGCTCGTCGACGGGGTGCTGGCATGAGCCCGCTGGCGGCGCTGGTGCGCAAGGAAGTGCGCGTCGAGCTGCGGTCGCTGCAGGGCACCGTCGCGGCGACGATGCTGGTTCTGGCGCTGCTGCTGCTGCTGCGCTTCACGCTCACGAACGACGAAATCGCCCGCGCGCGGCTGGCGCCCGCGATTCTCTGGAGCGTGCTGCTCTTCGCCGGGCTGGGGCTGCTGACGCACACCGCACTGCGCGAAGGCGACCGCGGCACCGGCGAGATGCTGCGGCTGGCGCCGCTCCCGCGCGCAACGCTGTTCCTCGGCGCCTGGGCTGGCAACCTGCTGCTGCTCTCGGGACTGACGCTGGTCGCTTTCCTGCTTTATATATTACTCTTCGAGAATTCCTTCGGCTCCGCATGGCCCTCTGCGCTTGCAATTCTACTGCTTTCGGCGGTCGGCGTTTCCGCCGCCGGGACGCTCACGACGCAGGCGGCGGCGCCGCTGCCCGGCGCGTGGATGCTCGGGACACTGCTCGCTATCCCACTGCTTCTCTTTACCGTGGTCGAAGCGTCACTGCGAGCGTTGCAGGCGCTGCTGCTCGATGATGTTGGCGTCGCGACCGCGCTGACGCTGCTGCTGCTCTACGATCTGGCATTCCTGGCGGGCGGCGCGTGGCTCAGCGAGCTGGCCGACTAGCGCAGCTCAAGCCGCAACGCCGCGGAATTGATGCAAAAGCGCAGCCCGGTCGGCTGCGGCCCGTCGGGGAAGACGTGTCCCAGGTGCGACTCGCAGCCGGCGCAGACGACCTCGATGCGGCGCACGCCGAGCGAGTCGTCCTCGCGCTCGGCGACCGCGCCGTCGGCAACTGGCGCGCTGAAGCTGGGCCAGCCGGTTCCCGAGTCGAATTTCGTTTCCGAGTCGAACAGCTCCGCGCCGCACGCCGCGCAGCGGTAGCTACCGGCGTCGTGGCAGTCCCAGTATTCGTTGGCGAAAGGTGGCTCGGTCGCGCTACAGCGGCAGACCTCGTATTGCTCCGGGCTCAGCCGCGCCTGCCATTCGGCGTCGCTGAGCTTCATCGGTGGGTCGCCTGTTGAAACCGCGACTGCGGCATCACCTCCAGCGCCTGCCGCAGCGCCTTGCGGGGTTTCACAGCACTCCCGCTGCCCGCCCGCCCGCCTCGAAAGCGCCTAGCGCCTCGTCCAGGTCTTCGCGCGCGAGCCCGGCATTCATGATGACGCGGATGCGCGCCTTGTCGCGGGCGACCATCGGGAAGACAATGGGCAGCGCAAAGACGTCGCGCTGCATCAGTTCACCGCTCAGTGCCTGTGCCTGCTTGGCGGAGCCACACATGGCGGGGATGATGGGGGTCGTGGAAACGCCGGTGTCGTACCCCAGTTGCTGCAGTCCGCTGCGGAAGTAGTCAGTGTTTTTCCAGAGATTTTCGACGTGCTGCGGCTCTTCGTCGAGCACATCCAGCGCGGCGGTGCAGGCGGCGACCGTCGCGGGCGGGGCGGAGCCCGAGAGCAGGAAGGTGCGCGACTTGTTGAAGGCGTATTTCGCGAGATGTTCGCTGCCGGCGGCGAGTCCGCCGACGACGCCGAACGCCTTCGAGAAAGTTCCCATTTCGATATCGACCTTGTCTTCGACTCCATAATGGACCCCGATTCCGCGTCCCTTGCCCAGCACCCCCTCGCCGTGCGCGTCGTCCACGTAGGTCATCGCGCCATATTCTCCGGCGAGCGCACAGATTTCGTCGAGCGGCGCGGTGTCGCCGTCCATCGAGAAGACGCCGTCGGTGATGATGAGCCGGCGTCCCGTGTCGGGAGCCTTGCGCAGCAGGTCTTCCAGCCCTCCCATGTCGTTGTGCGCGTAGATGTTGCGCGCCGCCTTC
The DNA here is from genome assembly GCA_964389465.1 of uncultured archaeon. Taxonomy (GTDB): domain Archaea; phylum Thermoplasmatota; class Poseidoniia; order MGIII; family CG-Epi1; genus UBA8886. The sequence continues at coordinate 26,647 of CAYMDK010000002.1, forward strand.
GTCAACCGCACCCCGTCAATAATCGAGCCGTGGTTCAGTTCGTCGGTGAAGAGCTGGTCGCCCTTGCCCACCAGCTGCGGAATCAGCCCGGCGTTGGCGGCGAAGCCGGTCTGGTAGTAAATGGCGGCGTCACGGCGCTTGAACTCGGCGATACGCTGCTCCAGCCGGACATGCAGGTCCATGTTGCCCGCAATCGGCCGTACGCTCCCCGAGCCGGCACCGTGGCTGCGGACAGCCGCGATGGCCGCCTCCTTCAGCCGCGGGTGGTTGCTCAGGTTCAGGTAATTGTTCGAGCAGAGCATCAGCCGCTCGCGCCCGCCAACACGGCAGCGGGGCGCCGACGGGCCTTCCAGCACCGGCGGCCGCCAGTCGAGGCTCGCCGCCACGAGCGTCTCGTATTCGTCGCGCATCCAGCCCGTCGGGTCGCTCATTGCGTCCCCCGTTCGCGCCGCAGGTTTTCAAGCATGTCATCGACCATCTCCTCCAGCCCGAAGCGGGGCGTCCAGCCCCACTCCTGCCTTGCGACGGAGTCGTCGACCGCGTCGGGCCACGAGTCGGCTATCGCCTGCCGTGCGTCGGGCGCGTAGCGGCACTCGAAGCCGGGAACGCGCTGCGCGATGGCGGCCACCAGTTCCTGCGCCGAGAAGGACATCGCACCGAGGTTGAAGTCGGAGTGGTGCTTCAGCGCTTCGAGCGGCGCGTCCATCAGGTCCAGCGTCCCTTTCAGCGCGTCCGGCATATACATCATCGGCAGTCGCGTCTCGGGGCCGACAAAGCATTCGTAGATACCATCGCGCAGCGCAGCGTGGAAGATGGCGATGGCGTAGTCGGTCGTCCCGCCGCCCGGGGCCGCCTGCCACGAAACCAGCCCGGGATAGCGCACGCCACGCACGTCGACCCCGTAGCGCTGGAACCAGTAGTCGCAGAGGATTTCGCCGGCGACCTTGGTGACGCCGTACATCGTACTCGGGTGTAGCGGTGTCGCCTGTGGCGCCACCGCCGGCGTGTCGGGGCCGAATACCGCTATCGAGCTTGGACAGAACAGGCGTTGCCCTCGCTCGCGCGCCACCTCGAGAACAGTCAGCAGCCCGCCCACGTTGACCTCCCAGCAAAGCGCCGGATTCTGCTCGCCGCCGACCGAGAGGATTGCGGCGAGGTGGTAGACCGTGTCGATGTCGTGCTCCGCGACCGCTTGCGCGTAGCCTGCGGCGTCGGTAACATCCCCCTTCGCCGACGGCCCGCCGTCGGCGACCTCGGGCGCGAGCGGGCTGGAGCGGTACATCGCGACGACGTCGCCGGCGGGGAAGCGCTCCCGCAGGGCGAGCACCAGCTCGGTCCCGATCTGCCCCGCGGCGCCGGTCACCAGTATCCTGCGTTGCGGCCGGGTGGACATGCGCCCGCCAATATGGCGCACTATTTTAGGCTCGGCGGCGCGCAACTTCCTTTTAGCGGCCGCGCCTCGGGCCGCATGGCGCTGCGCACGCCGCTGATTGTGGTCAACCTGAAGACCTACCCGCAAGGCCACGGTGAAGCGGGCTTCGCGCTCTGCCGCGCGATGGCCGCCGTTGCGGAGGAAACGGGCGCCTGCCTCGCGGCCGCGACCAGCGCGCTCGACCTGCAGCGCTTCGCCAACAAGAGCGGCATCCCGGTGCTGGCGCAGCACGTCGACGCCACACCAGCCGGTGCACATACCGGCGCGGTGCTGCCGGAGGCGGCCGTCGCAGCGGGCGCAGTTGGTACGCTGGTCAACCACGCCGAGCGGCAGCTCGACTGGGCCACCATCGAGACGACGCTGGCGCGCGCCCGCGAGGCGGGGCTGGCGACCGTGCTCTGCACCGCCGACGTCGAAGCGACCGCACGCGGTGCCGCCCTGCGGCCGGATTTCGTCGCAGTCGAGCCGCCCGAACTCATCGGCGGCGATATCTCAGTCTCGACCGCGCGCCCCGAAATAATCAGCGAATCGGTCGCGGCGGTGGCCGGGACCGGCGTGCCGCTGCTCTGCGGCGCCGGCGTCAAGACCCGCGCTGACGTCGAGAAGGCGATGGAGCTGGGCGCGACGGGCATCCTGCTGGCGTCGGGCGTCGTGAAGGCAGAGGACCCCGGGGCGGTGCTGGCGGAGCTGGTTCGGGGACTGTCATAAACTATTAATATAAGGCTGGTTGACAACCGCCGGTTGCCTACCGGACCTCATCGTAGCTCCCGAGGGTGACCCAGCAAAAATGGTGAAAAAAATGTCAGTCGGAATTGAGCCCCTGGGCGAGATGGTCCTGCTCGAGCTGGAGGAAGCCGCGGAGAAGACAGATAGCGGTTTCCTGCTGCCCGAAGCAGCGCGCGAGAAGATGAACGTCGGCCTCGTGGCAGGCGTCGGTCCTGACGCAGAACACGTCAAGGCAGGCGACCGCGTGGTCTACAAGAAATATGCCGGGACCGAGATTGCCTGGCAGGACAGGGATTACCTGCTCCTCAAGTCGGAAGACTTGCAGGCGAAGGTGCTTTAGGAGGAAAAAATGGCAAAACAGATGGTATATGGAGAAGACGCACGACGCAAGCTACTGGGCGGTATCAACACCGCTACAGACGCAATCAAGGTCACGCTGGGCCCGAAGGCACGCACGGTCGTGCTGGACAAGTCATTCGGCAGCCCGACCATCATCAACGATGGCGTGACGATTGCCAAGGACATCGAGCTGCCCGACGCCTACGAGAACATGGGCGCGCAGCTGGTCAAGGAAGTCGCGAGCAAGACGCAGGACAACGCCGGCGACGGCACCTGCACCGCGGCAATCCTGACGCAGGCACTCGCAACCTACGGGCTGCGCGGTGTCTCGGCCGGTATGTCCCCGGTCAACTTGAAGGACGGCTTCGACCAGGCCATATCGGTTGTCGTGGAGGAGCTGAAAAAGTCAGCCTCCCCGGTCGAGTCGGACGAGGTCATCGAGCAGGTTGCCGCCATTTCGGCCAACAACGACCAGGAAATCGGCAAGCTGATTGCCGACGCGGTCGGCAAGGTTGGGCAGGACGGCATCATCACCGTCGAGGAAGCCAAGGGTATGGAGACCACGCTCAAGCTGGTCGAGGGAATGGAGTTCGACAAAGGCTACGTTTCACCCTACTTCGTCACCGACCGCGAGAAGCGCGAGGCGACCGTCGAGAACCCGCTCATCCTGCTGACTGACCACAGTATCTCGTCGGCACAGGACCTGCTGCCGGCGCTCGAGCTGGGAGTCAAGCAGCTGAAGGCGCCCATCCTGTTCATCTGCAAGGACCTCGAGGGCGAGGCACTGGCAACGCTGGTGCTCAATGTCGCCTCCAAGGTGCTCAAGGCGTGCGCCGTCAAAGCCCCGGGCTTCGGCGACGACCAGAAGGAGCAGCTCGAAGACCTGGCAATCTTGACCGGTGGCCGCGTGATTGGCAAGGATCAGGGCATGGAGCTCAAGGAAATTACCGCCGACATGTTCGGCAAGGCGGACAAGGTCATCATCGGCAAGAACAAGACCACGGTCATCGGCGGCGGCGGCGAGAAAGCGGCGGTCGAGGAACGTGCACGCATCCTGCGTTCGCAGGCCAAACTCGCCAAGTCCAAGTGGGACCGCGAAAAGCTCGAGAAGCGCGTTGGTCGCCTGCTGGGCGGCGTCGCGGTGCTCGAAATTGGCGCGGCGACCGAGACCGAGATGAAGGAGAAGAAGGCGCGCGTCGACGACGCTCTCAACGCCACCCGCGCCGCGATGGCCGAAGGCGTCGTGGCGGGCGGAGGCGTGGCACTACTGCGCACCCGCAAGGCGCTCGACAAACTCGCGAGCAAGCTCGACTCCGAAGAGGCGACCGGCGTCCGCATCGTGCGTGACGCACTCGCCATCCCGGCGAGCCAGATTGCCGAAAACGCTGGCGAGGATGGAGCGGTCGTGGTCTCGAAGATTAGCGAATCCAAGAACGCCAGCTTCGGCTTCAACGCCCGCACCAACACCTACGAGGACCTGATGAAGGCTGGAATTATCGACCCCGTCAAGGTAGTGCGTAATGCACTCCAGGCAGCCGGTTCGATTGCGAGCCTCGTGCTGACCACCGAGACACTCATCTCGGACATCCCCGAGAAGGAGCCCGCGATGCCGGACATGTCTGGCATGGGCGACATGGGTGGCATGGGTGGTATGGGCGGGATGATGTAGTCCCGTTTACTGCAAAAACACCTAACCAGAAAGTTCCCGCAGCTCCGCCAGCACCTTTGCTGCGTGCCCCTTCGCGCGCACGCTGGGCCACACCCGCGAGACTCTGCCGTCCGGCGCAATCAGGAACGTCGAGCGCGCGACGCCCATGTACTCGCGGCCGTAGTTCTTCTTCAGTCGCCACGCCCCGTAAGGCTCCATGACCGCGCGGTCCGGGTCGGCGAGCAGCCGCACGCCGAGGCCGTATTTCGCGATGAAGTTGCAGTGTTTCTGCGGCGAATCGGGTGAGACGCCGATAATGTCGCACTCGAGCGCTGCAAATTCGGCGGTGAGCGCGGTAAATTCCTGCGCCTCGATGGTGCAACCCGGCGTATCATCGCGCGGATAGAAGTAGAGCAGCAGCCAGCGGCCGGCGAAGTCCGCCAGCGCGACGGCTACGCCGTTCTGGTCAACCGCTTCGAAACGGGGTGCGGGGTCGCCGGTCTGTGGTATTTCAGTCATATTTTTCACGTCGATGAGTATTAAAGTGGAATATTGCCATGCTTGCGCTTCGGCCGCGGCTCGCGCTTGCTCCCGAAGCGCTCCAGCCCTCGCAGCAGTTCGGCGCGCGTATCGCGCGGGAAAATGACGCGGTCAATGTACCCCATTTCGGCCGCAATCCAGGGTGACGCGAACTTCTGACGATACTCGTCGGTCAGCTCGCGCCGCTTCCGGTCGGGGTCGCTGGCGGCAGCCAGTTCCTTGCGGAAGATGATGTTCACCGCCCCCTCCGAGCCCATCACCGCGATTTCGGCGGTCGGCCACGCCAGGTTCAGGTCGGCGCGGATGTGCTTTGACGCCATCACGTCGTACGCTCCGCCGTACGCCTTACGGGTGATGACGGTCAGCTTCGGGACGGTCGCCTCGGCGAAGGCGTAGAGCAGCTTGGAGCCGTGGCGAATGATGCCGCCATGCTCCTGCTCGCGCCCCGGCAGGAAGCCGGGGACGTCGACGAAGGTGACCAGCGGCAGATTGAATGCGTCGCAGAACCGCACGAAGCGCGCCCCCTTCACCGACGCGTCGATGTCAAGGCAGCCCGCCAGGTGCTGCGGCTGGTTGGCGACGATGCCGACCGGGCAGCCGCCGAGCCGCGCGAAGCCGATGACCATGTTCTGCGCCCAGCCCGGCTGCAGTTCCAGGAAATCCTCCTCGTCGGCGACCGCCGTGATGACGTCGCGGATGTCGTAAGGCGTATTGGGATTGTCGGGCATCAGGCTGTCGAGCTGCGGCAGCTGCGCGTCGCCTGACGGGGGTTCCTGCCGTGGCGGCTGCTCGAGATTGTTCTGCGGCAGGAATGCGAGCAGCCGCCGCAGCGCGTCGAAGGCTGCCTGCTCGTCGGACGCGGTCAGGTGCGCGACGCCCGAGAGCGAGCCATGGGTCTGCGCGCCGCCCAGCTCCTCGAAGCCGATTTCCTCGTGTGTTACGGTCTTGATAACGTCGGGGCCGGTGATGAACATGTGCGACGTCCCTTCGGCCATGATGACGAAGTCGGTAATCGCCGGCGAATAGACCGCGCCGCCAGCGCACGGCCCCAGGATGAGCGAAATCTGCGGGACGACTCCCGACGACTGGACGTTGCGCCAGAAAATTTCTGCGTAGCCCCCGAGCGAGACGACACCTTCCTGGATGCGTGCACCGCCCGAATCGTTGAGCCCGATTACCGGCGCCCCCATGCGCGTCGCGAGGTCCATCACCTTGCAAATCTTCTGGGCATGCACTTCACCCAGCGCGCCGCCGAAGACCGTGAAGTCCTGCGCGAAGAGATAGACTGGCCGCCCCTCGATGGTGCCGTGGCCCGTGACGACACCGTCGCCCGGCGGCCGCCGCTTCTCCATCCCGAAGCCCGCCGTGCGGTGCTTCGCCAGCGCGTCCAACTCAACGAAGCTGCCGTCGTCGAGCAGCGCCTCCATCCGCTCGTGCGCGGTGAGCTTCCCGGCCGCGTGCTGCTTTGCGACTCGCGCCGCGTCGGAGCGCTGCGCCAGCGCCAGCCGCTCCTCCAGCTCCTCGATGCGCTCGCGGGTCGTCATCGGCCGGCAGCGGCTGGCGGCTATAACGGTGGCTGCGCCCGCTAATGCTAAACCCCCGCGCTTGCTCGCGGCAGCGTGAGCGACCTGCAGGGCGTGCGCGGCACCCGCGACTTCTACCCGGAAGAGATGCGGCTGCGCAGCTGGCTCTTCTCGCACTTCCGCGCCGCGGCACGGCTGCACGGCTTCGAGGAGTATGACGCGCCGGTGCTCGAGCACGAAGCGCTCTATACACGCAAGGCGGGCGAGGACATCGTCGGGCAGCTCTACGGTTTCGAGGACAAGGGCGGCCGCCGCGTCGCGCTGCGCCCCGAGATGACGCCGTCGCTGGCGCGGATGGTGCTGGCGCGCGCCGGGGCGCTGCCGCTGCCCATCAAGTGGTTCTCGATTCCGCAGTGCTGGCGCTACGAGCGGATGCAGCGCGGGCGCGGGCGCGAGCACTACCAGTGGAACGTCGATATCTGGGGCAGCGCCGGCGTCGAGGCCGATGTCGAGCTGCTGGCGGTGCTCTGCACATTCTTTGGTCGTGTGGGGCTGACGCCCGCCGAGGTCGGAATTCGCGTCAGCAGCCGCAAGGTGCTGCAGGAAGTGCTCGACTCGGTCGGCGTCGCGGGCGAGCAGTTCCCCGCGGTCTGCATCGTCGTCGACAAGCTCGGCAAGCTGCCGCCGGACGAGGCGGCAGCGCAGCTCGCCGCGCTCGGGCTGGACGACGCGGCGGTCGCGATCGTCCAGCGCGTGCTGGGGCTGCGCGACCTTGACGCGCTCGCGGCGGCGCTGGGCGACGATAGCGCGGCGGTGGCGGAGCTGCGGTCGCTCTGGGCGCTGGCGGAGGGCTACGGCCTGACGGAGTGGCTCGAGTTCGACGGCTCCATCGTGCGCGGGCTGGCCTACTACACCGGCCCCGTCTTCGAGGCGCACGACCGCAGCGGCGAGCTGCGCGCAGTCTGCGGCGGCGGCCGCTACGACCGGCTGCTCTCGTCCTTCGGCGGGAAGGACCTGCCGGCGACCGGTTTCGGCTTCGGCGACATGGTAATTCTGGAATTGCTCAGAGACCGCGGCCGGCTGCCGCAGCTGGCCGGCAGCGTGCAGGACGTGGTCTTCGCGCTCAACGCAGAGCTGCGGCCGGCAGCGATGGACGTCGCCGGCCGCTTGCGGGCGCAAGGGCACTCGGTTGATCTGGTGCTCGAGGAGAAGCGGCTCAAGTGGGCGCTGAAGCACGCCGACCGTTGCGGCGCGGAGCGGCTGCTGCTGCTCGCGCCGAAAGAGTGGGAGCGCGGGCTGGTCAAGGTGCGCGACCTTGCCACGGGCGCCGAGCACGAGGTCGCACCGGACGCGCTCTGACGCGGCGCAAGCGTTGAAAAGCTGCCGCGGATGCAGAGCCACATGGAGTTTGACAATCGGCGGATTTTCCGCATAGTCGCGCTGGCACTGGTCGGCTACTACTGGCTGCTGGCGGTCGTCATCGGCGGCGACGGCCCCGCCGCGGGACGCTGGGCGGGCGGGCTCTCATTCCTGTCGAACTGGAACCTGACACTCAACCTGCTGGTGGCGCTGGGCGCCATCAAGTATGAGTTTGACGGGCAGAAGCGGCTGGACATCCCCATCCTGGGCGCCGCGATGGGCATCAACATCATCGTCGTGCTGCTGTTCTGGACACTGCGGGCGATGGGCGCACTCGGCGAGGTGCAGGCATATGATTCCTTCGCCGACATGTTCCAGAACTATTACGTGCATCTCGGGACGTCGATTATCCTGTTTGTCGAGGCGGTGCACTACAGCCAGCCGTTCGAGGAGTGGAAGCGCTCATACGGAATCTACATGGTCATCTTCTTCGGCTACATCTTCTGGATGGAGGCGTTCGTCTCGCAGCGGGACGATTTCCCGTGCGGTGAAGTGAGCTGCGGCTTTCCCTATGAGTTCCTGAACGACCTGACCACCACCGGCCGCATCATCTTTTACGGCGGAATCTTCGTCATGGGCAATCTCGCCTTCGCCGGCAGCTACTGGCTGGCACAGTTCTGGAAACAGCGCCGTGATTCCGGGGCCGCGAGCGAGTAGTTTCAGCGCCCCAGCCGTGCGCGGAGCGCCTGCGCCCGCGCGTCGAGCGACGCACGCAGCTTCGCACGCGCCAGCCCGTTGCGCTCCTGCCACTCGGCCATGCGGGTGCGCAGCCGGCGCGAATGCCAGTAGTCGCCCGCTTCCTCCGAGAGTGCGGTGATGGCGTCCATGATTTCGTCGGTGAACTCGCGCAGCGTTTCGCTGTTTGTCTCGTCGGCCGTGAAGTAGAGCGGCTCGCCGAACTCGTAGTAGAAACGGCGCCAGAGCCGCGGGACGCGCTTGCCGACCGGGATGACGCGGTCAGTTTCCCTAATGGCGACCGGTACGACCGCCGCGCCGGTGGCGGCCGCCAGCCGTGCGGCGCCGGTGCGGCCGCGCCCCAGCTGTCCGTCGCGTGACCGGGTCCCCTCGGGGAAGATGCCGACCGCGCCGCCGTCGCGTAAAATCGCCTCGGCCGCGTCCAGCGCGTCGCTGGCGTCGCCGTCACGGTCGACCGGGATGACCCCCATGCGACCGAAGAGCGCGCCGCGCAGGCGACCTTCGAAATGCTCCTGCTTTGAGAGGTAGCTGACCTCGCGCGAGGTGGCGGTCATGATGAACGCCGGGTCGATGTGCGAGAGATGATTGGCGGCGATGATTAGCGGCCCGTCGACCGGCACCGACTCCTGCCCGCGATACCGCGGCCGGAAACAGAGGTGCAGCGCGCGTCCCAGCGTCTGCCTGACGAGGTTGTAGTCGCGCGACTCGCCCATCGACCGCGGCAGCCGCGGCGGGTTCTTAATCCTTGAGCGCGGACGAAACGAGTTTCGGCAGTGGCCGAATCAGAGCAGCAGCCAAAACACCGCGCTGCGAAGCGAGCGGTGAGGTCAACAGTCGCGTGCCGGGCAGAGCTAGGCACGCCAGACTGCGTCACGGTGTCAGGGACTGACACCAGACTGCGCTCATGGAACTGGTGACCGAATCAGAGCAGCGACTGCTCGAGCAGCTCGACCGACTGGATGCTGTCCAGCGTCGCCAGCCCGCCCTCGACTTCATCGGTCAGCCCGGCGCGGTCGGGGCCGATTACCAGCGCCTCTATCGCCATCAGCCCGAAGGCGAAGGGTGAAACTTCGTGCGCACCCAGCTTCGCGTCGGCCGGCAGCGTCGCCGGCAGCGCCGCGACAACCGCCGCGGTATCGACTGCCGGGGATTCCGGCATCAGCCTGTATTTCAGAGCAACTTCGCCCATAGCGGCGCCACCGCAGGGTGGGCGATATAGCAGTTTCGCGGTCCTGAATAGCATTATTAATCCCCCCTGAAACTTGCCGGCAGCATGGCCATAGACGAGAACTACCTTTCGACCTACGAGCAGTCGGCGACCTACGACGGTGAGAACCAGCCCATCGAAATCTGGACCAGCGCCGACCAGCCCTACGAAGGGGTCGGGTCGGATAAGCTCGCCATCTGGGGCACCATCGTCGGCGTCGACTTTGACCTCTGTATCGCCGACGGCGCCTGCATCGACGCCTGCCCGGTCGAGGTGTTCGAGTGGATTGACACACCGGGGCACACCGTCTCGGAGAAGAAGCCCATCATGATTCGCGAGGAAGAGTGCATCATCTGTCGCGCCTGCGAATCGGTCTGCCCGGTCGAGGCGGTCCTCATCAGCGAGGATTAGGTTAATAGCGCGGACAGCGAGGGGGCGCAGCATGGACAATAGCGACCTGCGTCTCGGCGGCTGGAAACGGCCACGCCGTATCACGCTGGCGCGCATCCTTGGCCTGCTGGTCACGGTCGGGCTGGTGGTGGTGCTGGTCGGCCCGCAACTGGTCGACCCTTTCACGGCCAGGGTGGGCGACATCGAGCCGCTGTGGCAGCACACCGACGAGACCGACTCGCAGGAATACAACGGCCTCCTGAAACTGCGGACGCAGGAATACGAATCCATCGATGGCAAAACCGGATTGCTCTACGTTATCGCACTCAGCTCGCTGGTCCCGCTCGCCGACCTGCCGCTCAATCTGGAATCATCGGTCGCCGACCGCGTGCAGGAAGAGGCGGCGCTGCAGCAGGCCGAGCTGAGCAACGGCCGTCACGCCGGCACGCTCAGCATCTCGCAGGGCCACACCGCCGAGCTGCTGCAGTGGGACGCCAGCGTGGCCGGCACCTCGGACTTTTTTGGCTGGTTCATGGGGGGCAACCTGCAGGTACGCGCCGCCTACTGGGAGGTCGAGCAGGGGCTGGTAATCTGCGTCGCCTTCGGGACCGAGACGCTCCGCATTGACGAGGCGACCCGCATGGTCCAGTCGGTACAGGCATGATGATTTGTCCCGGCTGCAAGGGGTTGCTCTACCCGCAAGGCGACAAGCTGTCGTGCCGCCGCTGCGGCCACACCCAGTCGAAGGGCGCGGCACAGGTGGTTGACCACAAGCGCGAAAAGCAGGAGCAGGTAGTGATGGACTCGGTCGACGGCACACTGCCGAAAACCACCATCATCTGCGACAAGTGCGGCCACGGCGAGGCGACCTGGGTCCTGCGGCAGACGCGTGCGGCAGATGAACCGGCGACGCGCATCTACCAATGCACCGGCTGTCGCCACAAGTGGCGCGAATACTAGGCGAGCCGTCCGCCCGCCTCGAGCAATCGGTTACGCAGCGCTGACTGTAACTCCTCGAGCAATTCCTGCGCCGCTTCGCCCTGCGACGCGCGGCAGAGCAGTTCGAGCTCGACCCCTTCGTCGCCGTGCGGTTTTGCGACTACCATCGCGAGATAGACCGTGTCGTCGAGGTTCGAGCGCGCCGCGAGGTAGCTGATGTCGCTCCCCTCCTCATGGCGCTGCCCGCAGACCGCCAGCCCCGTCAGGCCTTCCAGCGCTTCCGTTGCGGCGGCGAGGGTGACGGCGTCCAGCCGCAGCTCGCCGCTGGCGCTCTGTTCGCGGTGCTCGGCGCGCAGGTCGGCATGCTCCTCCTCCGACAGCGGCAGCGGCACTAGGTAGCAGCCCGGCAGCGCCGCGTTGACCACGCCGAGGCTGGCTGTGCAGTGCTGCCCGGTCGCGTCGCGATACTGCGCCACCAGCACCGCCCGCGATGGGTCACGGCCGAGCGGGCTGAAGCTGAAGCTGACGCTGGTGCGTTCGCCCGATGCCAGCAGTCCCGGGCGCACCACGCCGTCGGCGGGCGCCTCCAGCGCGAGGCCGCTGCCTTCGAGCTTCAGCCGCAGCGCCACGCCCTCCAGCTGCTCGTCGCTGGCGTTGTGCAATTGCGCCTGCAGCTTCACCCCCTCCCTGTCGGCGCTGAACGCCAGCTGCTCCAGCCGCAGCTGCTCGAAGCGGTCGGACATCTCGACGAAGGCGGTGATGCCCTCGACCCGCTCGCGGATGCGACCGCACGCCGCCAGCGCCGCTGCCTCCTGCTCGCGCACCGCCGGCAACAGCTCGGGCTGGCCAGTGGCGGAGCCGGAGGTCATCCAGTCCAGCGCCACCTGCTTCGCGCCCTGTGCGACCTGCTTGCGGCGGGTGCGCCGTTCCTTCAGCAGCGCCCGCACCCGCTTGCGCTCGGCGGGGAGCGCGGTCAGTGCCTCCTCGATGTAGGCGAGCTTGCGCTCCAGCTCGTCGCTGCCCTCGCGGTCGCCGAACGAGTCTGCCACCTTGCGGAGCCGCGCCAGGTATTCGCTGATTTCCTTGTCGAGCGCGCCCGGCGCGCCGGTGCCCACCAGCGACAGGTGCAATGCATAGAAGGGGTAGAGCCGGCTTGCGAGCGCCTCGGGCTGGCCTTCGGGCAGCCCCAGCTGCTGCATGAAGCGCGGCAGCTGGTCGATGTAGCCGACGTGCTGCTGGTGCAGCGCCTCGAGTTCTGCCTGCAACTTTTCGAGCGCGCTGAACGCCTCCTTGAGCGCGTCAAAGCGGCCGGCCGCCTTCGCTTCGGCCTGCTCGAGCGCGTGCGCAACGCCCTCCGGCTCCGGCTCCCAGACGGTGACCTTGCGATGGAGCTGCCGCACCTGCGCCAGCAGTTCGCTCACCCCGCGCTTCAGGAACTCGCCATTGCGGAACCAGCAGACGCGGCTGCCGATGCCGGCGACCAGCTCGCCGCCGTGGCCCGGCAGCGCGAGGCAGCCGATTTCCTCGCGGCTGGAGTAGGTCTCGAGCACCAGCCCCTCGCGGTCGAGCAGTCGCAGTTCCCACCTGCCGAACACCTCACCGCCCGCGACCAGCGCCGCCAGCTCGCCCGAGGCGGTCGCGGCGGCGGTCTCGACAAATTTTTCCTCCTCGACCTGCCAGAGCAGCTGGCCGTTGACCTCGAAGCAGTGGATGCCGCCGTCGGTCGCGACCAGCAGCGCGCCGCCGCCGCGGGTGAAGCGCAGGCTGCGCAGCGGTCCCACCTCTTCGCGCCAGAGCAGCTGCCCGCCGCTGGTGAGGCAGTAGACCTGCTTGCCCGAGGAGCAGGCGACATGCTGCGTGTTAGCGTCGACCCCCAGCACCAGCTGTCCGCTGCGCAGTTCCCACTGCTGTGCGCCGGCAGCGTCGTAGCAGCGCACGCCGCGCTCGAAGCCGCAGAGGCAATTCCCGTCGGGAGCGAACGCTACCCCGCCGACGAAACTGCCCGCGTCGGCGTGCCACAGCACCTCGCCGTCGCGGTCGAGCAGCACCAGCCGGTCCCCGTCGGCAACCAGCGTGCGGCTGCCGTCGGGCGCGAGCGCGACGTCATGGACGTCGCGCTCGGTCGCGTAAGCCCACTTGGAGTTGCCCCACAGGTCGTAGCAGTGCAGCCCGTCGAACGCCACCAGCACGATGCGGCTGCTGTCGGACGCCATGCGCACCATACGGTTGCCCTCATGCTCGACCGCCGCCAGCTGCTGCCGCTGGCTGTAGGTGAAGAGGGTGCTGACGGTGATGGCGGCGACCATCTCGCCGCTGGAATCGCACGCGAGGTCGACGACCGGTGCGCCCACTTTCTGCTTCGCGAACGGCTTGAAGCCGCCGAACATCAGCCCTCCTCCCGCATCAGGTAGTAGACGTCCTTGAGCGAGACTGGCGCGGTGACGTAGTCCTGCACCCGCTCGCCCAGCAGCTTCAGCACCCGGCGCGAAATGCGGTGTACCGCCTGCTCGTCGGCGGCGAAATAGCGCAGCGTCATCTCGTAGCGCCGCAACGGCTGCGCCACCTTTGCGGCGAGGGCGTCATCAACGTCGCGCTTCAGGTTCACCTCGACCGTGAAGCGGTAGGGCACCTCATCCATAAGCTCGCGCACCGAGGTGAAGCGATGGACGCGGCCGCCCTCCTGCAATACCAGGATGCGGTCGCACAAGCGGTCCACCACGTACGGGTCGTGGTCGACCATCAGCAACGTCAGGTCCTGGAACGCCTCCAGCTCCTCAAGCATGCCGATGACTTTCTCGCGCCGCGCCAGATCGAGGTTCGCGACAACCTCGTCGAGGAACAGCACCCGCGGCTGCTTCAGGAAGGCGATGGCGAGCCGCAGCATTGCCCTCTGCCCGTCGGAGAAGCCCTCCAGTCGCTGGTCCCACAGCGCGTAGAGGCCGGTCCGCTTCAGGAACGGGACTACGGTTTCGGGCGGTTTCTGCAGCACCGTCGCGAAGAACTCGATGGTCTGCCGCAGCGTCAGCTTGGCCTGGAAGTTCAGCGCCGGCGAGATGAACGCGAAGGCGCGGCGCGACCGCTCGCTCTGGCGCCAGCCGAAGACGTCCTGCCCGAAGATGCGCACGCGTCCCGCGTCGGGGCGGTAAATCGTCGCGATGGTGCGCAGCAGCGTGGTTTTGCCGCAGCCGTTGGGGCCGATAATCGCGACGTGCTGCCCCTTCTCGACGCTGAAGGAGACGTCGTCGATGACCCGCACGGGCGGCCGGCGCCAGCCGCCGGGGAACTGCTTGACCACATTCTCGACTTCGATAGCGAGCATCAGTAGAACTCCAGTGTCCCCCAGCTCTGCGCCTTGCGCTCGAGGTACTTGTAGAGCAGGCCGGCGACGACCCCCGTGACGAGGATGCCGACCAGCATCGGCTCGAGATAGGTCGCCCAGAGCACGTCGAAGCCCGGCTTCGGTCCGGGGACCAGCACCATGTCGCGCAGGAAAACCAGCCCGGTGATAATCGGAATATGCGTCTTGAGCCAGATTGCGACGCCGGTGCCGAGGTAGCCGTCCAGCGCCTCGATGGGGAAGTAGTAGCCGCTCAATACCTTGAGCGCCGTCACGACCATGTTGGCGAAGGGCGTGATGCGCTTGGAGACGATATTGAGCGACGCAACCAGCAGCGAGACCATCAGCATGAATACCCAGATTAGCAGGAAAACTCCGACAATGAGCGGCAAATCCCCCAGCCCGAAGCCGGCGAAGAGCCCGCGCTGCCCCGGCATGCCGCCCTGCGCGATGTCGACCAGCAACAGCACCGGCAGGACGATGAAGAGCGTCATCAGCAACGTCTTGACCATCGAGGCGATGTTGCGCGCCAGCAGCAGCGTCGAGAGGCTGACGTTGTTCGTCACGAGGAAGCCGATGGTGCCGCGCGACGCCTCTTCCGGCAGCGCCGCGACCGTGTCCTCGTAGGCGCGCTGGTAGAGCGCCCAGAAGAGCACCCCCATCAGCAGGAAGCCCTGCAGCCCGTAGTCGATGCCGAGCTCCCCCGGGTCGGCGGCGTCATCGACGAACGCCCCCAGCACGGTGAAGGCGACTATTATCAGCAGCATGTCGATGACGTCGGTCACCAGCTGGAACTTGTAGTTCAGGTCCACCTGCAGGTTGCGCTTGACCGCGCCCTTGAGGACCTTCGCATAGTGGAATGGATGCATCGTTCGCCTGCGGGAAAGGGGCGAGCACGCCGCGATTAATAAGGAATGGAGCCACCGGAGGGAGTTGAACCCTCGACCTGCCGCTTACAAGGCGGCCGCTCTGGCCGGCTGAGCTACGGTGGCCCGGTGTGCCGAGAGCGGCGCGGCAATAGCGGTTTCGTCGGGTGCGGCGCGGGTGCGGCAGCGGTGCAATGGGGGCGCCGCGCGGCGCTGAAACGCCGCTATCGTCGGGCGCCGTTGCCGAACGCTATAAATACAGACCCCTTCTGCGCGAAAACCTCCGCTCGTCGGGGAGAGGCAAATTTGGCCAAGGGACTCTACACCTCCGCGCAGGCTCGCAAGCACCGCCAGAAGCAACGCTGGAACGACCGCTACTATCGCAAGCGGGTGCTCAAGCTGAAGCAGAAGGCGGACCCGCTGCAGGGCGCGCCGCAGGCGAAGGGCATCGTGGTCGAGAAGGTAGGTGTCGAGGCTAAACAGCCCAATTCCGGCATCCGCAAGTGCGTACGGGTGCAGCTAATCAAGAACGGCCGGCAGGTGACTGCGCTGGCGCCGGGCAACCTCGCCATCAGCTTCATCGACGAACACGACGAGGTGGTCATCGAGGGCGTCGGCGGACGGATGGGGCGCTCGTACGGCGACCTCTCCGGCGTGCGCTACCGGGTGCTGAAAGTCAACAACGTCTCGCTGCGCGAGATGGTCCGCGGACGCAAGGAGAAACCGATTCGGTGAGCGCGGTCGCGGAAGCTGAGGCGGTCGAGGACGCGGCTCCCGAGGCAGAGCCGGAAGCGACGCCGGACCTGCCGGTGCTGCCGCTCTTCGGTAAGTGGGACCTCAGCGAGGTCGAGGTGGAGGACCCGACGCTGCGCAAGTACATCAATCTCAACGCTTTCCAGGTGCCGCACACCGGCGGCCGCCATGCGCGGACACGGTTCGGCAAGCATCGCATGACTGTTGTCGAGCGGGTCATCAATAACCTGATGCGCTCCGAGCGCTACACCGGCAAGAAGGCGCAAGCATACAAGGTGCTGCGCAACTCGTTCGACATAATCCACTCCAAGAAGAAGCAGAACCCGATGCAGGTTCTGGTCCGCGCACTCGAGAACGGCGCGCCGCGAGCCGAGGTGGTATCGCTGCGCTACGGCGGCATCCGCGTTTACAGCGGCGTCGACGTCTCACCAGCGCGACGGCTCGAGACCGCCATCGGAAACATCTGCCGCGGCGCGATTGCATCGGCACCGAAGCAGCGCTCAATCGAGAAGGCGCTCGCGCGCGAAATCATGCTTGCTGCCGAAGGGAATCCTGACTCTTTCGCTGTCGCCAAGAAGGAAGACAAGGAGCGCCAGGCGGAAGCCGCGCACAACTGAGGACCATGGGCCGCAAGGAAGATAACGTCAAGCGCGCGCAGGCGCTGTTCCGCGAACTGGGACAGATTCGCAACATCGGCACCGCGGCGCATATCGACCACGGCAAGACCACGCTCTCGGACAACCTGATTTTCGGCGCCGGAATGATGTCGGAGGACCTCGCCGGCAAGCAGCTGATGCTCGATTTCGACGAGCAGGAATCGGCGCGCGGCATAACCATCAACGCCGCCAACGCCTCTATGGTCCACGAGCACAAGGGCACCGATTACCTCATCAATCTTATCGACACCCCGGGGCACGTCGATTTCGGCGGCGACGTCACTCGCGCGATGCGCGCGCTCGACGGCGTGATTATCGTCGTCTGCGCGGTCGAAGGCATCATGCCGCAGACCGAGACGGTCATCCGGCAGGCGCTGAAGGAGAAGGTCAAGCCGGTGCTCTTCATCAACAAGGTTGACCGACTGATTGCCGAGCTGCAGGTTACGCCTGAGGACATGCAACAGCGTTTCGGGAAGATTATCACCGAGGTCAACAAGCTCATTATGGGGCAGGTGCCCAAGGAATTCCGCAAGGAGTGGAAGCTGGACGCGGCTGCCGGGACGGTCGCTTTCGGGTCGGCCTACCACAACTGGGCCACCTCGATACCCTTCATGCAGAAGAAGGGCATTTCCTTCAAGCAGATTTATGATTATATGATGGAGGAAGACCGCAAAGGCCTTGCCCACGCCGCGCCGCTGCACGAAGTGCTGCTCGACATGATTGTCGAGAAGATGCCTTCGGCCGAGGTGGCGCAGAAATACCGCATCCCTCACATCTGGCACGGCGACGCTGAATCGGACGCCGGCAAGGCGATGGTTTCCGCCGATGACAAGGGCGTCACGACTTTCATGGTCACCAAGGTGGTCATCGACCCACACGCGGGCGAAATCGCCGTGGGTCGACTCTTTTCGGGCGCGGTCGCCAAGGGCGACCAGCTCTTCGTTTCCGGGATGCCGAATGCCAACCGGGTCCAGTCGGTCGGCGTCTTCGTCGGCGCCGACCGGATTGCGACCGAGCAGGTGACCGCCGGCAACATCGTCGCCATTGCGGGGCTGCGCGACGCCATCTCCGGCTCGACCGCCACCTCCGAGCAGGACCTTGAGCCGTTCGAGCGCATCGTCCACCACTCGGAACCGGTCGTCACGACCGCCATCGAGGCGAAGCACACGCGCGACCTGCCGAAGCTGGTCGAGGTGCTGCGCGCGGTATCCAAGGCGGACCCCTCCATCCAGATTGATTCCAACCTCGAGACGGGCGAGCACCTGATGTCGGGGATGGGCGAGCTGCACCTCGAAATCACCGAGTACCGCATCGCCAGGGAGCACGGCGTCGAGATTACCACCTCACCGCCCATCGTGGTCTACCGTGAGGCGGTCATGGAACCTTCGCCGGGCGAGTTCGAGGGCAAGTCGCCCAACAAGCACAACCGTTTCTACGTCACGGTCGAGCCGCTCGAACCGGACGTGCTCGCCGCCATCCAGGACGGCACAATCCCGTCAGGCGACATCAAGAAATCGCGCGAAGTGGCGCGGCAGCTGATGGAATACGGCTGGGACCGCCCCATAGCACGCGGCGTGCTCTGCATCGAGAATGGCTGTGTCTTCATCGACGCCACGAAGGGAGTGCAGAACCTGTTCGAGACGCGCGAGCTGCTGATTGAAGCTTTCAAGGAAGTCGTCAATCGCGGCCCCCGCTCGCACGAACGGTTGCTCGGCGTCAAGGTACTGCTACGCGATGCCAAATTGCACGAGGACGCCATCCACCGCGGCCCGGCGCAGACCATCCCCGCCGTCCGCAACGCCATCAACGGCTCGATGCTTATGGCGGGCGTGACGTTAATGGAGCCGAAACAGAATGTCTACATCAGCGTCCCGCAAGTGCTGATGGGGGCGGTCACCGGCGAGATGTCGCAGCGCCGCTCGGAGATTGCCGGGATGGAGACCGAGGGCGACCTCGCTACGATTACGGCCAAGGCGCCCGTCAAGGAAATGTTCGGCTTCGCGGGCGAGATTCGCTCGGCGACCGCCGGCCGCGCGCTCTGGTCCACCGAGTTCGCCGGTTACGAGCCGCTGCCGCGCGAATTGCTGGACGAGGTTACGGCCGAAATACGGGAGCGGAAAGGGCTCAAGCCCGAGGTCCCAAGACCCGAGAACTACGCTTGATTTCCCGACGAGAAGCAAGTTAATCTTTATTTACCCCCTGTCCTGCGGCCCCACCTGACCACAGGAGGTCAAAAATGGCAAGCAAACCCCACATGAATGTAGTATTCATCGGTCACGTCGACCACGGCAAGTCGACCTCGGTCGGCCGACTCCTTCTGGAGACTGGCGCAATCGAGCAGCACCTTATCGACAAGTATCGCAAGGAAGCGGAAGAACGCGGCAAGGGCGGCTTCGAGCTGGCGTACGTGATGGACAACCTCAAGGAAGAACGTGAGCGCGGTGTCACGATTGACGTAGCGCACAAGAAGTTCGAGACTGACAAAACCTACTTTACGATTATCGATGCCCCCGGGCACCGAGATTTCGTCAAGAACATGATTACCGGTACCTCGCAAGCTGACGCCGCGGTGCTGGTCGTCGCGGCTGACGACGGTATCGAGGCGCAGACCAAGGAGCACCTCTGGCTCGCCAAGGTTATGGGCGTCGAGCAGCTGATTGTCTCCATCAACAAGATGGACATCACCAAGCCCGCCTACTCCGAGAAGCGCTTCAACGAGGTCAAGGCTGACCTCGCCAAGATGCTCAAGATGGTCGGCTACCGCGACGAGCAGGTGACCATCCTGCCTGCCTCGGGCTGGAAGGCGGACAACATCAAGGAGCTGGGCGACAACCTCGGCTGGTGGAGCGGCGACACGCTGCTGGCGGCGCTCAACAAGCTCACTCCCCCCAAGGGGCAGGAGGGCGACTCGCTGCGCCTGCCAATCCAGGACGTCTACAAGATTTCCGGTATCGGCGCCGTGCCGGTCGGCCGGGTCGAGACTGGGACGCTCAAGCCGGGCATGAAGGTCGCCTTCCGCCCCTCCGCCCACCAGGGTGGCAAGGTAGGCGAAGTCAAGTCGGTCGAGATGCACCACGCCGAGGTTCCGCAAGCGGTGCCGGGCGACAACGTCGGCTTCAACTTGCGTGGCGTTGCCCACACCGACATT
Source organism: uncultured archaeon (assembly GCA_964389465.1). Lineage (GTDB taxonomy): Archaea > Thermoplasmatota > Poseidoniia > MGIII > CG-Epi1 > UBA8886. The sequence goes on from CAYMDK010000002.1 coordinate 46,266, forward strand.
CGTCGCGGCGACATCTGCGGTCCCGAGAACGACCCGCCCAGCGTGGCGCGTGCGTTCAAGGCGTCGGTGATGATCCTGGACCACCCCAACGTGATTACCAAGGGCTACACTCCGGTCTTCCACTGCCACACTGCACAGGTGGCGTGCACCTTCGACACCCTGCTGGCGAAGATGGACCCCCGCACCGGCGAGGTGACCGAGGAGAACCCCGACTACCTGAAGAAGGGCGACGCGGCAATGGTACTCATCAAGCCCACCAAGCCGCTCGCAATCGAGGAACAGGGCAAGTTCAAGCAGCTTTCGCGCTTCGCTATCCGCGACATGGGCAAGACCGTCGCGGCCGGTATGTGCCTCAAGATTGAGGAGTCCTGGGACTGAACTGAGGAATGGCGAAGGGAGATACACGGGCCTGCATCTCCCTGCACGCCCTCGACCACGGCTCGGTTGACCTTGTCTGCGAGCAGATTCGCACCATCTCCGACCGCACCGGCGTCCAGATGACCGGCCCGATTCCGCTCCCCACGCGCAAGCTGCGCGTCCCCGTGCGGAAATCCCCTGACGGCGAAGGCTCCGAGACGTGGGACCGCTGGGAAGCGCGGCTCCACAAGCGACTCATCTACATTGACGCCGACGACCGTGCACTGCGCCAGCTGATGCGCATCCAGATACCCGACGGCGTCAAGATATCAATCCAGATTCAGTCGAAGTAGAGCGGCACTAAATATACGGCGACAGCAGCATGCAGAACATCGCCGCCGAGCCGTAGAGCGGGAGCCACGAGAAGCGCGCGACCTGCACGACGGCGTTCGCGGCGGCCGAGATACGGTCCTGCATCCCCTGCCCCAGGATTTCGACGCCGTCAACCGTGACGCGCCCCATCGCGCTCTCGGCCGGCGCGAGGTCCGCCAGCGCCTCCGCCAGCGCCGCCTGCGCCGCGGGGAGGATGAAGTCCGGCCCGGAAAGCGGGTTGTGGCCGCCGGGGCGGATGTTGACGTAATGGTTGTCGGTCGTCGCCAGCAGCAGCGTGTCAACGCTGTCGGCGAGGCCTTCCCGCAAGGCGGCGTTCATCCCCGGCGCGAAGCCGTTGGCGTCCCACAGCAGCAGCGCGCTGGTCACGCCGCCGGTCTCGAGCGCGAGCACCCGCAGCCCGCCGGGGCCGATACCGTGCTCGAGGTCCTCGCCCGGCAGCCGCGCGACGCCGGCGCGCAACTCCCCCGCCGGATGGGCGCGGCAGCTGTCGGCCGCCGCGCCCATCGCCTCCGCCAGCGCGCTGCCCTCCGCAGTGCCGACCGGCAGCGGGAGGCGGCCCCAGCCTTCCTGGTTGTGCAGGTCGACGAGCAAGCGCTCGCCGTCGCCGCGAGTGGCGCTGCCTTCGAGGATTGAGCCGAGCGCGGGGTGGATGTCGTCGCTGTCGTCCGGCTCGGCGAAGAGGAGCAGGTCGTCGCCGAGGCCGAGCGCGTGCGCGGACGGGGCCGTGCCGGCTGACGCAGCGGGGCGGCCGCCGCCGCCGTGCGCGGCTTCGGCGGCCGCCTCGGCCATCACACGGCCAATGCGGTTGACGTCCTCGGCGCGCAGCGGGTTCTGGTCGTTGGTCGTCGCGCCGTGAAGCGCGAAGCCCAGCCCCGGTAATTCGGGTTCAATCTTCGATGGCAGGTTGCTGCCACCCAGCTCGCCGAGCGGTCCCGGGTGCAGCCCGGGAATGGCAAGGAACGCCAGCGGCTCCCCGTCGCGGCGCAGCGACGCCCAGCCGCTCTCGACGCGCACCGTCTGGCAGATTTCCCGCAAGGCGCGCGTCAGCCGCCGCCCGTCGCCGGTCGAGTAGAATTCGATGAACGCCGCCATGTGCCGCATGCCCGAAATGCCGATCGCACGCTGGTAGGGAGTGTCGACGAAAAAGAGGAAGCCGTAGCTGGCGGCGATGAACGCGACCAGCGAAACGAGGCCGACGTTGAGCCAGTGTTCGGAGTTGTCGCCAAACAGCCCCCACAGCGAAGCCAGCGGCGCCAGCGCGGCGAGCGGGAGGGCGACCCACGCCGGCGCGGAGCCGTGGGTGCGCAGCGTCAGGTACCAGAGCCCGCCGGTCGCACCGAGCCCGAACGCCAGCCCGCCCATCGTCGAGAACCACCACTCACCGCCAGCGAGGGTGCAGAAGAGCACAATCAGCGCACCGGTCGCGCCGGTCTGCAGCCCGTAGCGCAGCGGGTAGCGGCCGTCCCACGTCCACGCAAGGTTGGCGGCGAGCGTTGCGACCAGCAGCGGCGGCAGCGCCAGCGCGACCGCGCCGAGCAGCAGCCGGTCGGAGACCGCCTCGGTGATGAGTGGGAAGTCACGCAGCCCGATGACCGCCAGCGCCAGCGTTGCGGCTGCAAATAGTGCGCCGCTCAACTCGCGGCGTGGGGTGTGCAGCAGGTACCCCGAGAGCCGTGCGGGCGGCGGGATATCGGGGTCAACAACGAGGTCGGGGGCCATTCAGCCGGCGTGCACCGCCCCGATAATGGGCTGCAGCTCCTCCTTGACCATCGACGCGCGCTCGACCAGCGTTCCCGTCACCACCATGTCGGCGCCTGCCGCCACCGCCGCGGCAGCCGAATCGACGGTGCGAATGCCGCCGCCGACAATCAGCAGCGCCTTAATCGCCTCGCGGACCGCGGCGACAAGCGTCGGCGGTACCGGCTCCTTGGCGCCCGAGCCCGCCTCGAGGTAGATGAAGCGCATGCCGAACAGCTCGCCCGCCATCGCGTGCGCGACCGCCGGCGCCGGGTCGTCGCGCGGCAGCGGCTTCGCCTTGCCGACGCGCGCGGCGGCCATGCCGGGCTCGACGATGAGGTAAGCCATCGAGAGCGGCTGGAGCCCCGACTGGTGGACCATCGCGGCGCTCGCAATCTGTTCGCCGACGAGGAAGCGCCGCTCGGTGCTGTTGAGCAGCGACATGAAGAAAATCGCGTCCGCCTTTGTGGAAACCGCCTTGGCGACGGTCGGGAAGAGGATTACCGGCAGGTGCGACTGCTCCTTGATTTCGACCACCGCCGTGTCGACCCGGTCGAGCGAGAGGCCGGTCGAGCCGCCGACCATGATAACGTCGGTGCCCGCCTCGGCTGCGCCGCGCGCCATGCGCCCGATGGTGGCTGTATCGCTCTTGCCGGGGTCGAGCAGCGTCAGGTGCAACGGCCGCTCGCGGCGCAATTTCCGCAGTCGCTGGTAGACTTCCAAACGCGTGGGGAGCGCCAAGCCCCCCCTAAAAGCGGTTTCACTCCCAGTCGAAGTCGAAATCTTCCTCTTTTTCCTCGACTACCGCGACCGCTTCGGCCGCCACGGGCGTGGCCGCGACCGCCACCGGTTCTGCTGCGACCGCGACCGGTGCGGCGGCCGCAACCACCGCTTCGGCCGCCACCGGCTCGGCAGCCTCGGCCGCCTTCTGCGGGTCCGGGAAAGCGGCCATGCGGCGGCCGGGGAGCTGCGCCATGCCCTCGTCGGGCGTCATCTCGTTGCGCAGCTTCAGCACGGTGTCCTTGTCGACCTGGACATAGGTGTCGGCGTAGTCGCCGCCGCCGACGAAAACGGGATAGCTGACGTATTCACGTCGCCGTCGCGCAGCGCGCACCGGGCGCGGGGGGAGCGGGACGCGCGGTTGCGCGGCCACCGGCGCGGTGCCCGCGCCGGCGGCCGTGGTAACGGCGGGCGGACTGGCGACCGCGTCAATCGAGGGCTTGCGCCGCCGCTTGCGCCGCTGGCCGCCGCCTTGCGGGGCGGAGGTGCGCAGCCACATCAGAAAGAATATTGCCGCCAGCAGCGTCATCGCCAGCACCGCGGCGACGCCGGTCTCGATGACGCCGAGCACGGTCAGGAAGATGATTGCCAGCACCACGATAATCGAGACTGCCATCAGCAACAGCACCGGACGGCCACCGGCAGGCGGCTGGCGCTTGCGTCCCTGTTTCTTCCTGCGAGCCATGGTTTGACGGGCGCCGAGCACTCTCGACTTGGTATAAGGGTTACCCGGGGGCAGCCCTTTATCCGGGAGCCGCGTCGCGGAAACATGCGGCTGGCGCACTGCACGCCGGGAGGCGACTGAATGGCGATGATTACCGTCGATGTCGGAGCCGAAGCAGTCCACGAATACGCTCGCGGCATCACCGCCGGCGAGGTCATCGCCAACGTCCACGGACGCAAGTCCGGCGCGGTCGCAGCGCTCGTCGATGGCGAGGAGCGCGACTTCTCGCATCCCCTCGACGGCGACTGCACTGTCGCCCCCATCCTCGGCGACTCGGAAGCGGGGCTCTACATCCTGCGCCATTCGTGCGCGCACCTGCTGGCGCAGGCGGTCACCGAGCTCCACCCCGACGCAAAGCCGACCATCGGTCCGCCCATCGAGCACGGTTTCTACTACGACTTCCACATGGAGCCGGTCAGCGAGGAGCAGCTGCGCGCCATCGAGAAGCGCATGAAGCATCTGGTGAAACAGAACCTCAGGCTCGAGCGCGAGGAGCTCGGCAACGCCGCGCTGCGCAAGCTCTTCGGCGCTAACCAGTTCAAGCTCGAAATCCTCGACGACAAGCTCGGCCACGACGTCGGCTCGTCCGCCTACCGGCAGGGCGACTTCATTGACCTCTGCCGTGGCCCGCACGTTCCCAGCACGGCGCACCTGCGCTGGTTCAGGCTCACCAGCACCAGCCAGGCGTACTGGCGCGCCGACCGCGAACGCGAGTCGCTGGTGCGCATCTACGGCCTCTGCTACGCGACGAAGGATGGCCTCCGGACCCGCGAACGCCAGCTCGCGGAGGCGGCGAAGCGCGACCACCGCAAAATCGGCCGCGAGATGGGGCTCTACATGATTGACGAGCTGCTCGGCAAGGGGCTGCCGGTCTGGCTCCCGCACGGCGAGGCGCTCAAGGGCGAAATCGAGCGCTACGCGGTCGAGACCGAGGAGGCGTACGGCTACGTCCGCGTCACGACGCCGGCCCTTGGCAAGCAGCAGCTCTTCGAAGCGAGCGGCCATCTGCCGCACTACGCCGACTCGATGTATCCGCCGCTGGAGATGGACGACGGCACCTACTACCTGAAGGCGATGAACTGCCCCATGCACCACCTCGTCTTCCGCCACCGCAAGCGCTCCTACCGCGAGCTGCCGCTGCGCATCGCCGAATACGGCACCGTCTACCGCAACGAACTCTCCGGTACGCTCAGCGGGCTGTTGCGTGTGCGCATGCTCTCGATGAACGACGCGCACATCTACTGCACGCTGGAGCAAGTCGCCGCCGAAGTAGCAGCCAACATTCGCATGGCACAGGACTACTACGCCACCTTCGGCTTCAACGACTACAGCTTTCGCCTCTCGCTCTGGGACCCCGAAAAGAAGGAGAAATACATCGACCAGCCCGAAAACTGGGAAGCGACGCAGGACCACCTGCGCGGAATCCTCGACGACCTCGGCGTCGAATACGAGGAAGCCATCGGCGAGGCGGCCTTCTACGGGCCAAAGGTCGACATCCAGTTCACCACCGCGCTCGGCCGCGAGGAGTCGATGGCGACCATCCAGCTCGACTTCGCCGCCAAGGAACGCTTCGGGCTGGGCTTCATGGATGAAACCGGTACGGAGAACGGCGAGGTGTTCGTCATCCACCGCGCGCCGCTATCGACCCACGAGCGCTTCGTCGCCTTCTTGACCGAGCAATGGATGGGCAACTTCCCGACCTGGCTCGCGCCGGTGCAGGTGCAGGTCATCACCATCTCCGAAAAGCACCGCGACTATGCCGCGCAAGTGCGCGATGTGCTGGCGGCGGCCGGCATCCGCGTGCGGGTCGACGACAGCGATTCGACCATCGGCAAGAAAATCCGCACGCACCGCAAGATGCGTCCGGCCTACATGCTCATCCTCGGCGACGAAGAGGTCGCGGGAAACACCGTCGGCATCCGCGCGCGCGACGGGAACCAGCGCAACGGCGTCCCGCTCGCCGACTTTGTCGCCGGACTCGCCGCCGAGGTCGCGAGCCGCAGCCCGGAGCTGCGGCTCGTATCGGGCGAGTAGTCCGAAGCGGCCTTTCCGACGGCTGTGCCATCGCAAAACTGTTCGCTTTGCTCGACCAAAATAAAAGAAAATAGTGGCGCAGAGGGAGGGATTCGAACGGACCTTTTTGGAAAAGGTCCATCAAAATTGCGGGTTCGAATCTACCTCCACTCCGCAGCATGCTGCCTGTGGCAGCATGGTGGCGCAGAGGGAGGGATTTGAACCCCCGTGAGCGATGCTCACCGGCTTTCAAGGCCGGCGCCATACCGGGCTAGGCGACCTCTGCAAAAATGAATCGCGCTGGCCCAGCCAAAGGGGGTGGGCAAAAAGGACTGGCTGCCGTCTTCTCGACGACAGACCTAGCGGCGGCCTCGCGCCATCGGGGACCGGCTTACATCGCCACTCTTGTCGATGTAGTACAGATAGCCGTCTTCCCTTGAGACGCCAGCGGTCGCGACCATTTCGGGGCCGCCACCAGTCTTCTTTCCGCCACGAGCCATCATGGTTCTCCAGACGTGCCCGTCCTTGCCCAGGTAATAGAGGTACCCGGCCTGCTTGCTTACTCCGGTTGATTTGACTACTTCAGCCATGGAGTCACTTGAGACTGAGTCGTAATTTACCCTATATAAGTTTACCCTTGCTCACGACGACGCTATCGTCGTGAGCCAAACCGCCTTAAATCCGCCTTAAATCGGGGGGCATGGCGGTCGGCTTCATCCTCATCAAGACCGAGCCCTCCAAGGAGCAGCAGGTGTACGAGGCGCTCGGGACCGTGGAGGAAATTGTCGAGCTGCACCCGCTGTTTGGCGAGTTCGACCTGATGGCCAAGGTCGACACCGGAGATTTCTACGACCTGGGGCAGGTGGTCGTCAAGAAAATCCGTACCGTCGAGGGAGTGCAGGACACGCAGACCCATCCGGCGACCAAGCTCTGAACGGCGGCTCGCGGGGCGATGCCACTCCTGACGGCAGCCTAATAAAGCGCAGCCAAATCGCCGGACGATAACTATGGACCTCACCACGGAGCTACTGGACTACACATGGAATTTTGAATTCTTCGTAGCCGCATTCCTGTTCGGCCTCGGGCTGGCTACGCTCGGCTCGGGCCTCTTCACCGCCTACTTCGGCGCCGGCAAGTCGCAGCAGATTGGCTTCGGGCTGATTGTGATGGCGATACTCGTGCTGGGCCTCCAGTACCACCAGACCTACATCGCCGACCCGGCGACCTTCGACGCGGCCAGCTTCCGCTACGGCCTCATCGCGGCAATCGCGGCGATGGTCGGGATGGCGGCCGGGATGTTCGTGGTGCTCTTCATCCTGATGAAAGTTGACACCGTGGATGACCTTGAAGACCTCGACCTCGAAGACTTGGAAGACCTCGACCTGGACGAGGAGCTGAAGAAGCTGGAGGAGGAGCTGGCGACCGAGGACGATGGTGACGGAGGCGATGATGCCCCCGCGGAAGAGTCCGATGAGGGAGGTGACAAGGCATGAGCGCAGAAATGACGCTGGCGCTGACTCTGTTCACCGTTGGCTTCGCCATCGTGCTGTTCGGGATGGGCGCACTCGTGGCGTACTACGGCAGCCAGAAGACGCGTAACGCCGGATTTGGGTTCATCCTGCTCGGCGCAATCGCCTTCTGGTACTGGAACTCGCAGTCGCTCGCGGGCGAGGCGTGGGCCGGGGTGGCGATGATGGACTCGCTGCTGGCGGTCGCGGGCGGCTTCGCCGGCGCGATTGTAGGCGTGGTAATCTTCCTCGTGGCGATTATCAAGTCCTGAAACCTTAAAGTATGGCAGTTCGCCGTGCCGCCGTGGCTTCACTCTGGAGCGCGGGCAAGCCCACCGGGAACGATGACGGCGAGCCCGAGGATGCTGAATTAGCCGACGCAGCGGTCGAGGAGACGGGAACCGAAGACGCTGAATCGGTCGCTGAATCCGGGGAGGATACCGACACGCCCGACGAAGATACAGAGGACGCAGTTCCGGAAGAGGCGGAAGCCGAGCCCGAAGAGGCAGGCGGGGAGCTGGACCTGGGCGGCAGCGAAACTGGCGCAGCCGACGGGGAGGGGGAGCCGCTTGAGGCGGAGCTGGACCTCTCCAGCGATGCGCTGCAGCCCGAGCGGAGCGAGCCGGTCGCGGCACCCACCGCTTTTCCACCGCTACTCCAGCGCGCCGAAAATCTCGATATGCGCGTCATTGGCGCCGTCGGCGTGGTCGCCATCCTGCTGCTGACTGCGGTCGCGGTCGTTATCCTGGGCGGCGCAGTCGAGGTGGCAGTCCCGAACGAGCGATATGGCGACACGGCGACCTATACGGTGACGGGAGAGGTTGATCTGGAGAGCCCGGTCGGCATTCCGCTGCCGTTCCTGGGCGAGGATGTCGAGGTGAACGAAATCCATGTCGACTGGACCGGGACGCTCGATGCGGGAACCGAGGAACTGACCTCATTGGTCGAGGATGGCTACGGGCAGAAACACCCCGCCTTCCGGCGCTACATCGAGCAGGACTGGGACCCGGTCAGCGGCAGCGTTGCCGAAGAGGGGGCGCCAGCCACCGACATCGAGCATGGGCGGGTCAATACCACCCACGAGCAGTTCGTGCGCGAGGACAGCCTCGAAATAATCAAGGAACAGGTTGAAAATTACGCCTATTACGAAGAGACGCTAACCGGCGAGAAATGGTCGCTGGAGAAGCTGACTAGCTGGGTCCCGCGCGCCGACGAGAAAGGAATGATGCCACACGCGCAGCTCTACGTCGGGAAGCAGCTGCGCGAAGGCGACAGCGGCAGCTTCACGAGCAACGGACTGGCCTTCAGCTGGAAGGCGCTCGACGGGGGCAAGGTGGACGGCAGCGCCACCATCAAGCTGCGCGTCAGCAGCAGCAGCTCGGCCGACCTGCCATTCAACTACCACTATGGCCACACGCTGCGCTACGACCTGTGGGTCTCCGAACGCAGCGCCTACCCGCTCAAGTTCGATATCACCGTAACTTCTGACGCCGCCAGCCCGGCGGGCGAGCTCTACTCGTTCTCGGGCCGCTACAGCGGCACCATCAACGGCCTCACCGCCGGCTACCGCGACGTGCCGCAGGCGGACGGCACCAGCACGAGTGGCCCGCACATTGATGCCGAACTGGAGGCGTGGGATTACCACGCGCCCGCCTTCGGGAACGGTACCAGCAGCCTCGATTCCGGCTTCGCGCTACAGGACGCCATTAACGACGCGCGGCAGGAGCTGCCGCCGTCGGACCTCGACGATTACCTCACCGACTACCCGCAGGCGTTCGTGACCCGCGCGAGCTACGACGGGGTGCACGACGAGTGGAACCTGACGCTGGCGCACCACAGCGAGAGCAAGCGCGAGGTCACCGGCTGGGAGCTGCTGGTCAACCGCACCAACGCCAGCGGCCGCGAAGTCGATGTGGATAACCCGCTGGTCAACCCGGCCGAGCTGGACCAGCCACTGACTGTCTCCTCGGCCGAGGAGCTGCTGATGTCGCGCACGATTATCGCCGGCTGGGCCGGCAGCGCCGGGGTCATCGACCACGCGCAGGTCAACCTGAGCCTAGGGCAGAACCTCGCCTCGCGCGAGAACCTGTTCGACCCGCTGGCGTTCCTGAATATCGATTCGACGACCATGCTGAAGCTGCTAGGGGACCTCGCCAGCGGAGATTTTGACCTCGACGACTACGGCAGCAGCGTCGACGCCAACGGCGGCTACGGCTACTACATCGAGCAGGTCGACGGCAGCACGCGCCACGGCGCCGCCGTGGACGCCTCGGACGGGCTGCTGCTCTTCAACGCCGAGCACCGCGCGTCAGCCTAGCGCCGCGCCCAGTGCCTCGAGCGCCGCTTCCAGCTTCGGCCGGGAAATGCCCCATCCCAGCCGTAAATGCCCGGGCATTCCGAAGAACTCGCCGGGGCATACTACGACTCCCGCCGCGGCAAGCCGCTCCGCCAGCGCCAGCGTGTCGCCGCCAACGTACTGGAAGCCGATAATCGATTCACTGGCGAACCACTCCCACCCCTGCGCTTCGCACGCAGCGCGCACTAGCGCGCCGCCACCGGAGGCGCATTCGCGCACCGCCGTCAGCCGCGCGTCGGCTTCGCGCAAAATGGCGAGCCCGGCGCGTTCGCCAGCCGGGAACGCGCCGGGGTTGGTCCACTTCTTCAGCGCCTCCAGCCGCGCCACCAGCCCCGGCTCGGCCACCACCCAGCCAACGCGCGTCGCGGTCCCGCCCCAGCACTTGCTGAGCGACCCTGTGACGGCGATGCCGGGCGCCCCCGCCACCGTTGGCAGGTCGGCCGCCAGCGGGCGGAAGATTTCGTCGACCGCCAGCAACCCTCCGCCCGCCGCCATCGCGCCGCCCAACTCGCGCAGCAGCGCGGGGTCGCTGCGCACGCCCGACGGGTTGTGCAGATTAGTGACGAACGCCAGCCGCGCCGGCAACAGCGACCGGAACCGCTGCGCGTCAAGCGCGAACCCCTCGTCGGGGCGCCGCACCAGCTCGCGAACCGTTGCGCCGAAGCCGTGCGGCAGCCCGCGCAGCGGCGCGTAGCCCGGCGTCTCGACGATGCAGCCGTCGTCCGGCGCGAGCAGCGCCGCCGCCAGCAGGAAGTTGGCTTCGCTGGCGCCAGCGGTCAGCAGCAGCTGCTCGACCGCGACGCCGTGCATCTCCGCCAGCGTCTCGCGCAGCTCGGGCAGCCCGCGCATTTCGTTGTAGTCGCGCGAGTGCGCGACCTCCACCGGCGTCCCGGCCCAGTTGGACTCTGCCAGGTTGTGCGCTCCCGGCTTCACATGCGCGCGCAGGAAGTGTAGCAGCTCGAACTCGGGGAACTCCACGGGGAGGCAGCGCAGCGCGGGTTAAGAGCGCTCAACCGATAAGATGGGCTGGTGGGGCCGCTTCAAGCGGTAGACCCTATCTTGTAGGTGGTCCGCACTTCGTAATGTTCTCCAGAGTTATTTGATGATAGTGTTTCCAGACTGTGAGACGTATGAAGTTAAGGCCTACGTGAAACTATTAAATCAAAATTGTGCACCTGTAAATCGAGGAAAGAACATAACCATTCGAAATCCTGAGGCTTTCTGGAATTGGCTGAATCCTGGATATGGGAATATGGGCAGAATTAAGAAATGGAAACGAAGAAAATATGGATAATAGAGATAAAGAAATAGAATATTTAGAGGATTGAATCAAAGACCTTGAGAAGATCGTTGAGTATTTGAGTAAACCTATTACCCGATATAGTTGAAGTCCTGCTTCTCGTCGCCCGGCTCGGACTCCATCT
>CAYMDK010000002.1:57657-135551 GCA_964389465.1 uncultured archaeon
TATTACCCGATATAGTTGAAGTCCTGCTTCTCGTCGCCCGGCTCGGACTCCATCTCGCGCAGCTGGGTCGTGATTTCATCGACCTGCTCGGCGCGCTTTTCCAGTTCGGTCAGGTCAATCTTGACGTTGAGCAGCTTCTGCAGCGTGACGAGCAGCACTTGCGCTGATTTCGGGTCGACCATGTAGCCGCTAGTCTCGCCCATCAGGCAGCCGCCCTCGATGCCGCGCAGCTTGCCGAGGCCGAGCAGCAGCCCGGAGGCGCCGACGATGCCGGCGCCCGGCTCGCCCTCGATGAATTCGACGCCCGCCTTGCGGAGCCGCTTGACCATCTCGGGGCCGGTCGCGGCGCCGAGGACGCGCGGCTCGGGGACCAGCTTGCCCTGCCCGTAGCCGCCGAGGGTGTAGATGGTCGTGACCCCCATTTCCTTCGCCAGCTCGAGCATTTTCAGCGTCAGCTCGTACTGCCCCGACGCCTCCATGCCCTGGTATTCGCCAGTCAGGAACAGCAGGTCGCGCGCGCCATCCTTGCCGCGCCAGTAGAATAGTTCGTTGTTGACCAGCCGCACCTCGCCGCTCTCCTCAATCAGGACTTGCGGCGGGAAGTGCGACGAGTAAATCTCGGTGCACTTGGTCGCACCCAGCTCGGCAATCAGGTGCGCTGTCGCCAGCTTGCCGACGTTGCCGACGCCCGGCAGTCCTTCCAGCAGGATGGCGTTCTCGAGCTGCACCTCTTCGCTGACGACGATTTCGGTGAAGCTCATTTCTGCGCCAGCATCCTGCGGTATTTCCCGTAGCGGTCCTCGGGCGAGTAGCGCGGCGGTAGCGGGCTCTGCGTCGCGGAGCCGCACTCCGGGCACTCCTTCCCGAGCGTGTAGCGCGCGCATTCGCGGCAGCGGAACATCAGCGTGCGCATCAGAGCCTCTCGAAGCTCGCTTCGCCGCCGCTCGGCCTGAAGCCCTTGAGCACTGCGTCGGTCGCCGCCTTCAGCTCGCGCTCCGCCTGCTTGAAGTCAGGTGCCCGCACCCGGATGCGGTAGTCGGGCGCGCCGTCGCTGCTGATTTCGAGCGTCGTCTCCTCTTCCTGCGCCGCCGGCGCAGTAAGCGCCTTGCGCAGGTGCTCGACCCCGTCAGGCGCCCAGCTGGAGAGCGTCAGCCGCCCTTCGATGGTGACGAAGGGGGGCGTGATGTTCGCCTCCGCGGTCGCCAGGAATGGCTTGACCCACTTGCCCTTGTAGGAACTGGTGAAGTCGGCCGTGTCGACGACGGCCGCCTCGAAGGCGCCGTAGAGCGTCCCGTAATTCTCGCGGAAGGAGGCTGAAACTTCCTCCAGCAGCGCAGCCGGCTCGAGCTTCGCCTCGCCCGCTACAAGTTCAATCAGCTTGGTCGCGCGCTGCTCGTTCTTCCACTCGCGGATGCGCGCCTGCTTGCGATGGCCCGAGACCTGCCGCACCGACATGTCAACGATGTGGCGCTTGCGCTTGACGCGGGTGACCTTGGCGACCACCATCTGCCCTTCGCGGATGAAATCACGGATGTACTTGACCCAGCCCGAAGCGACTTCTGAAATGTGGACGAACCCCTTCTGGCCCGGATATTCGAGCAGGTCGACGTTGGCACCTTGATGCCTTACCTCGGAAACCCGGCCGATTACGAATTCACCTTCTTCTGGAAGCTCTGCCGGACTCACTCCAGCTCCTCCACCACCTTCGCGACGACCCTGGCGCGGCCGCCGGCGGGAGTGGCGAGGGTTGAACCGCAGAGTTCGCAATTCACGGTCGTGGCGGCATTGCTGAAGAGCACCGACTCGTTCTCGCAACTGGGGCAGTTCACTTTCAGGAATTTGCTGTCAACCATGTTACTCCGTCAACTCGAATTTCTTTGCCCGTATATTTGGCCTGTGCCACGCCTTGTTGCAGCTGGAACAGCGATAGCGCAGGTAAATGCGCTTGGTCGGCTTCTCCCGCCCTTCGGGCTTGGGACGCGGGAAACCGCCGTAGCCGGCTGTGACGCGGCGGAAAAGCCGCTGTCCGCGTGCACGCTCGGAAGCGCGCTTCTTCTTGACCTGCTCCACCTCGTGCTGGTTGTGCGCCTTGCACGCGGGGCAGTAAGTGCTTATTCGACGGGGGAGCTTCATATCAGGGGACCGGCCGAGCCAGCCGCTTTTATAAAACTAATCTAAGCCGACGCCAGTTCGCGGTGGCGCATGCCGAACAGCGCCTGCACCGCCGCCAGCGGCAGCCGTAGCCAGAAATCACGCATTGCCTTGCCCTCGTATTCACCGCGCGTCATCGTCGCCAGCAGTCCGAAAACCGCCGGCGTCCCGCCGAGCGCGAAGCCGAGACGCATGAAGAATGGGCGATAGATGCGGTGCTTGCTCGAGGCGGCGCGATACATCTCCTTCGCGTAGTGCTCGCGCCAGTATTCTTCAAAGCGGGTCGGGTCGCCTTCGGCAACCGCGCGCGCTGCGAGCCGCCCGCCGAGCGCGGCGTGGTTCAGCCCTTCGCCGTGGATAGGGTTGACGTGCCCGGCGGCGTCGCCGACCAGCACCCAGCCGTCTCCCGAGACCGGCTCGTCAAACAGCGCCGGGTCGTTGTAGGAGGGAATCGCGGAGCCGAAGCGGATGCACTCGACCTCCTCGCCGCTCGCAAGCTGGTACTTGCCGGGGGCGGTGAACTCACCCGGCCAGCGGTCGTGCAGCAGCTTCTCGAGCGCCTGCTTCATGCCGGGCGTCCCGGCGTTGTAGCAGTAGCCGATATTGTAGTGGTCCGCCTTCGGGAAAACCCACAGGTACCCCTCACCCGGAAGCGCGCCGAGGATGAATTCGACCTCGTTCTCGACCGGCTTCAGCCCGAGGTAGTAGCCGGAGGCGGCAAAGAGGTGCTCGCGCGGAATCGCCCCCACGAAGTGGCGTCGTGTGAAGCCGTTGACCCCGTCGGCGCCGATGACGTAGCGCGCGCGGTGCGTGCCGTTGATGACCCACACGTCGCCGTCGCGCTCGAGCTGCTTCACGCGCTCGTTGACGTGCGTCGCGCCCGCCTCGGCGGCGCGCTTGAACAGGTAGTGGTCCCACGCGTCGCGCCGCACCATCTTGCCCTTCGCCACCGGTACCTTCAGCTTGGTGCTCCCGTGGGCGAAGCTGATAGAACTCATGTGGCACTCGATAGCCTCGTCGGGGGCGTCCATCCACTCGATGCCCTTGACTGGCAGCCCGCCACCGCACGCCTTGCGCCGCGGGTGGGCGTGGTCGAAGAGCAGAGTCTCGAGGCCGCGCTCGGCCGCTTCGCGTGCCGCCGAGGAGCCGGCCGGCCCGCCGCCAATGACTGCTACGTCGGCAATCGCCACGGTCGGCCGACTTGCGCCGCCTGATAAAATCAGCGGCGGTACTTGAGGTGGCATGAAATCGAGCGCGAAACCATCTGGCACCCCTGCAGAACCAGGTCCCGCTGGCCCTTGCGGCTGACGACGTAGATGATGCGCGGCTCGCCTTCGCCCAGCAGCCGCGTCAGCTCGGGGTCGGGGTTCTGCAGGTCGAGCTTCATGCTCCCGTCGGGCTCCACCTCCAGCACCTGGAAGTCGAACCCGCGTCCGTCGATAAAGAGCCGGTGGGTCTCGCCGGTGAAAGTGCGCGTTTCGTCAGGCATCGGCTCGAGGTGTTTCTGCACGGCCCGCTCCAGAGGCATGACGCTTAAAGGGCTTCTTCGGGAAAATTGAGCGCCATGAAGGCGGGCCCCCACTTGAACGCCTCCATAATCTGCGCCGCATGGTCGCGCTCGCCGAGGATAGCCAGCGCGCCCGCCAGCGCCTCTGCCGTCGTCAGCTTCCCCGGCTTGCCGGCGTTGACGGGGTTAACCGGCACCAGCCCCGGCAGGCTGCGCGGCTCGAGACCGTGCAGCCGCAGCCGCGCAAAGGTTTCCGGGGCGCGATTCCAGGAGCAGTCGACCCCGACGAGGCCGCCGACCTGCGCCAGCTCGCGGTCGGCCAGCGCCAGTTCGCGGTCGGCGAACGGGTCCAGCGCCAGCCCCATCGGTGGCAGCCGCGCCGGCGCCGGGTAGCTGCGCGCCAGCTCCATGCGTGCCAGCCGTCGCGCGGTGCATTTGCGGGGGTCGTCCTGACCCAGTTCGAGCACGCGCAGTTCAATCGACATGCAACCCGAAGTCGACCGGCGGGGCGCCCAGCGTCAGCACCCCCAGCGAGAGGAAGTCGCCGTGCGGGGCGTAGTCGGCAACGTTCTGCAAATTGAGGCCGCCCGATATTTCGATGGCGACCCCGAGCGGCCGCAGCTGCGCCGCAGCTGCGGCCGCCTCCCCGACGGAGAAGTTGTCGAGCAGCACCCGGTCGGCGCCCGCTTCCGCCGCCTCGCGCGCCTGCACCAGCGTGTCCGCCTCAACGACCAGCTCCAGCCCCGGCGACGCTGCGCGCGCGCGGCGCACCGCCTCGCCGACGCTGGCGCAGAGCCGCAGGTGGTTGTCCTTGACGAGGAAGGCGTCGTCGAGCCGCATGCGGTGTGTCCCACCGCCGCCGTCGACCACCGCCTGCTTCTCGAGCTCGCGCAGCCCGGGGATGGTCTTGCGCGTCGCCAGCACCTCGACGGCGGGATTCGCGGCCTCCGCCCGCGCGACGACCGCGGCTGTGAGCGTGGCGACCCCCGAGAGGTGCGCCAGCAGGTTAAGCGCCAGCCGCTCGCGCGCCAGGATTGCATGCGCCGGCCCCGCCAGCCGTACCACTTCCGCCGCGGCCGGAAGCGTGTCGCCGTCGGCGAACGCCAGCTCGCAGCGCACGGAGCCCTGCGCGAAGAGCAGCTCCACAGCGCGCCCGCCAGAGAGCGTGCCGGGGCCGCCACGGATAGCTGCGGTGCAGTCGCGGTCGTCGACGACCGCCAGCGAGGTCGCGTCGCCCGCGCCGAGGTCCTCGGCGAGCCACTGCGTTAACGCCGCTGCCAGTTCCATCGTCGGGCGAGGCTCGCGACGTTTATGAAACCTTCAGCTTGGCCCCGGCTCGCCACGCAAACGCTGCGAGAGCCACCAGGTGCAGCAGCCGCTGGTGGCGCTAGCCACCAGAAAGGCTGCGCTTGCGCCGGCGACTACGTCGCCCCCGGCTCACCGCGCAGTCGCTGCGAGAGCCACCAGGTGCAGCCGATGGCAGCTATCCAGAGCAGGATGTTGGCGCGGTAGGTCCAGTGGTAGGCGTCGAGGCTGGCCATGCCGCTATCGAGGAAATAGCCCATCAGCAGGTAGCCGAGCGCGATGCCGAGCGCCTGCCCGACCAGCGCGGTCGCGCCCGCCATCCCGAGGCCGCGGTTGCGCTCGCGGGCGGTGGTGAAGCGCGCCAGCAGCGCGTCGTCGGAGACGAGCAGCATCGGGTAGATGGGAATCACGAAAATCACAATCGCAACCGTCAGCGGCAGCCCCAGCGCGAAGAGACTCCAGAGGCCGCCGTAGGCGAGCGCCGACCAGAGCAGCACCCGCTCGGCGCCCAGCCGGTCGCACACCTTGCCGATGACCGCGTAGAGTATCAGCACCATCAGCACCGCCCACGCCTCGAGCAGCGCCGAGAAGTCGACGTCGGCGCCGCGCACCTCGAAGTAGCGCAGCGACGTCAGCACCACCGCGCCGCGTGGCATCGCCACCAGCAGCACACCGAGCAGGATGAGCGGCGGCCAGCGGCTCTCGAAAGCGAAAAGGGCGCGCAGCCCGGCCAGCCGCGCAGCGATTCCCGACGGTGCAGCGCCCGCCGTGGCGGGCGCTGCGTCCCGCAACGCCCACGCCGGCCGCGCGAACTCGTCACCGCGCAGGCGCAGCACCAGCCACGCCGCGACCAGCAGCAGCGGCACCAGCAGCGCCGCCAGTCCCAGCATCGCGTCGGACGCGCCGCGCGCGTCGAGCAGCCGGTCGTAAATTTGCCCGGCGGCGAGCGCGACCAGCGCCGCGACCAGGCTCGCGACGGCGTAGAGCAGCCCGATGGCCTCGCCTTTGCGGTCGGGATACCACTCGGTGACGGCGGCGAACGCCAGCCGCGCCGACGACAGGAGAGCGACTTGCAGCATCGACGCCGCCATGAACGCCTCCAGCGAGAGCCACGGGAAGAGCAGCGCCAGTGCTGCGGCACCACCCAGCGCGCCCAGCATCATCCGGCGCCGCTGCCCCCAGCGGTCGGCCGCGGCGCCCCACAGCGACCCGCAGCCGCCGACGGTCAGCGCCAGCAGGCCGGTGTGCAGCAGCACGAGGTCCTCGCGCGCGCCGAGCTGCCGCGAGTGGAACGAATACATCACCAGCGCCGTGTTGATACCCATCACCAGCAGCGCCCCCGCCAGCAGCAGCCGCGGCAGGTCGCCCGGCTGCGACGGCCCCGCGACCGCAGCCAGCGTGCGGTAGCGGCCGCGCAGCCACCAGCCGATGCCGCCCATCAGCGGCAGCGTCAGCAGGTAGAGCGCCGAGAGCAGGTCGGCGGAGATGACCGACCCCGGCGGGGCGGGGAAGCTGATTTCGAATATTTCGCCCCGGTTGGTGACGTCCCAGGTCGGGGTGGCGTTGAGCGCGTTGCCGTCGACCAGGTCCAGTGACCAGTGGAAACGTGCCTGCCCGTCCCCGAGCAATTCGACTGCCTGCGGTTCGATATAGCGCAGCTCGCCGGTGTCGTTGACTTCCAGGTAGAGTGAACCCGGACCGAGCTGCGTCAGGTTCAGGATGTAGGTGACCGTCGCCTCCAGCTCGACGCCACGGCGGGTGAAGTTGTCGGTGCCCGGCTCGACCGCGGTCCCGGCCGAGACCAGCTCCAGCGGCCCGACGCCCAGCGCGCGGGCGCCGAGGTGCAGCCCCGTCCTGAAAAAAGACCCGCCCCAGTGGACCGTGCAGTCGGAGGCGGGCCGGTTGCCGCTGACGGTCCACTGCATCTCAAGCGTGTCGTCCGGCTCGAGCGTGGCCGGCAGCGAGTTGCCGTTGAAGAACACCTCCTGCTCCGAGTTTGACAGCTCGACCGCGTCCGAGTCCACCTCATCGAACTGCGCGCCATTGTGGAACAGCCGCAGCTTGAACCAGACGTTGCCGGTCCCGCTGGCCCACAGGTTGGCATGCCAACCGTATCCCGCATCGACCTCACCCTGCCTTACGAAAGGCGCGGTCTGGAAGCGCGGACCGTCGGAAGAGGGGCTGGCGGGGCCGAGCGGAAACGAGTGCGAGCTGGTCGATTCCTCACCGTCCTGCAACGGCGTGAGCGCGTCGTCACCGCTGGCGTGCAGCAGCAGCGGGCCGAAAGGCACTTCCGGCTCTCCCCCCGCCGTCGCCACGGCGGGCAGCAGCAACGCCGCCAGCAGCAGCGCGACGAGCAGGCTCGCTGTTACGCGCACGCGACTGGCTGGCACGCAGTGCCAGCAGCAGGGCGCTTTAGTCGCGCCGGCGCAGAGCTAATCCCAGCGCGGAAAGCGCCGCCAGCAACCCGAAGCCGGGGATTCCGCCTTCTTCCTCGGTGCCGGTGTCGGTCTCCTCGGGCTCTTCGCCCTCGGTCTCCTGCTCGGCTATCTTGACCGAGAGGTCGCCGCTGGTGGCGGTCTCGACGCCGTCGCTGGCGGTCGCCTGCACCTGGAAGGTGTAGGTGCGGCCGGAGAGCGAAGTCACGTCAGGCGCTAGGTTGACCGAGATGGTCACCTGTCCGCCCGCGGTGACCGGCACGGCGGTGTGCTCGAGCGTCGCCCATGAGGGAGCGTCGCTGGATAGCGCCAGCGTGGCGGTGTCGTAGCCGTTGCCGTTGTTGGAGAGGATTACCTGCAGCTGGATGGTTGTCGATTGCGCGACTTCGACCGAGTTGACCTCGGTGCCAGTGGCGTTGAGGGCATAGCTGAACTCAAGGTCGTGGATTTGCCGCACGGAGACCGAGACAGTCTCGGTGGCGTTGGTCTCGCCGTCCTCCGAAGTCAGGGTGACAGTGATGTTACCGCTGGTGGCGTGCGCCTCCTTGCCGGCTGGCACCGACACGGTTAGCGCGAAGTTGCCACTGCCTAACGCAGTGACGTCGAGGCTGTCAACGTCCGCTGTGGGCGCCCAGAGGCCGGGACCGTCAATCGTGATTGCGTAGCTGTCGATTCCGTTGCCGGGGTTCCCGACGGTGAAGAGGAAGGTGGCGTTGCTGCCGGGGCTGCCAATCTTGGTCGACTCGTCGACCGAGAGCGAGAGGCCGTAGTACTGTGTCACCGTGGCGGTGAAGGTCTGCGACGCAGTCTTCGCGGGGTCGTTGACCGACGTAGCGGTCAGAGTCAGCGTGCCGCTGTCGCCCGCGCCAGCGCTGGCGGGGATGCTCAGGTTCAGTTCGAAGCCGAAACTGCCGCCCGCAAGGCGCCAGTCGAGTGAGCCGGTGGTAGCCGGCTGCCCGGTTGCACTCCAGCCGCTGGGCAGGTCGCTGTTCCAGCCGAGGTTGAACTCGTCATCGGTGTTGCCGAGATTGCGGACGCTGACGTCCCACGCTGCAAAGGCTGCGCCGCCGGAGACGTCGACCGTCTGCGAGCCGGCGCCGGTCACGGCCACGCCGTAGACTGGCTCGACATTGGCGAAGAGCTTGACCGGGAACGACTGGTAGTAAGGGAATCCGAACGGGTCGTCGGGGTCGAGGCTGCTAGCCTGGAAGCTGATTTCCTGCGGTCCAGCATGGACCGAGTCGTCGTAGAGAGTCACGGTGACGGTCGACTCATATTCGAGGCCGGCGTCCATGCCACGCAGCACCATGCTCTGCGTGCCGGGGTCCCAGTCGCTGCCGCTGACACGCCAGCCACCTGTTCCAGCATACTGCACGGTGATATCGTCAGCGATGGCGGCCGCAGTGCCGTTCTCGTCGACCGCGATGTTCTCGACCGTCAGTGAGTAGTCGTGAGAGTCGCCCACTTCGAAGGACCGCACGGCGACGTCGTCGCTCCATGCAATCCAGTTGGTGACTATGACGACAAACTCATGGTTGGCGCTGTCACCATCAGCGCTAATCGTGATGGTGACTGCGGTCTGCTTGCCGACGTCGCTGCCGAATGGCACCGAGACGCCAACTGCCAGCACCGCACTACCGTCGGCGTCAAGCGCGCCGAGGTCCATCATTCCATGACTGTAGTTGCCGGTGGACTGGATGGTGAAGTTGACCAGATCGGACGGCCATTCGGGGTCGTCCGTCTCGGCACTCACCTGCACCACGTCGTAGCCCGCATCGCCGCTGTTGGCAATGGTCAGCGTGAACGCGGCGGTCCCGTTGGCTGAAGCGAACGATTCCTGCTCGTGATAGCCGCTGCCGCTCACGTCCAGCTGCGCGCCCGCCTCAGCCGAGGGGAGCGCCGCAATTAGCGCGAACAGGGCGAAAGCGGCCAGCAGGCCCTTGATTGTAGTCAAAGGTCTGCCTCCAGTTCAGCGCCGCCTGAGCAGCAGTGCCATGCCGAGTGCTGAGAGAACTGCCAGCAGGCCGAAGCCAGGTAGCCAGCCCTTGTCCTCATCATCGCTGATGTCGTCCGTACCCGGGTCGCCGCCACTAGTCGATTTCTCGGTGACTTCAACAGTCAGTGAACCGCTCGAAACAGCCGTTCCGCTGCCGCCGGTGGCGGTCACGGTGAAGCTGCTGCTTCCGGTTGCGTCATCTGCGGTCGGTGTGATAGTTGCCGTGACAGTGATGGTGTCGCCGGGGCCGACGACGCCGTCGGTCGCGCTAAGTGCAGCGAACGCGGGCGCGCCGTCAAGCGCGAAAGTGACCGTCTCGGGGCCGTTGCCGCTGTTGGTCAGGTTGAAGACAACCGAAACCGAAGCTTCCTGCGCCACCGAAGCCATCTTGGCATCGCCGTCGAACGCCAGGTCGAATACCTGCGCGGTCGTCACGCCCACCGTGTGGGACGCGGAGGTCGCGCCGTCCTCGGAGGTGACGGTGACGGTGATGTCACCGCTCTGCGTGTGCGCCTGCTTGTCGGCCGGGACCATCGCCGAAACGACGAACTGCCCGGTCTCGCCAGCCGCGACGGTCACCTCGGCCGCGTCAGACGCGGGTGTGTAGGCGGAGGGACCGTCGACGACGACTGCGTAGCTGTCCTCGCCGTTGCCGTCGTTGGTGATGGTGAACGCGAACTCGGCAGTGCCGTCCGGCGCCTCGGTCGCCTCGTCGGCCGAGGCGGCCAGCGACAGGCCATAGGACTGGTTGACGGTCGCACTGAACGACTGGTCAGCCGCTGCGGCTCCGCTGGATGAGCTGACGCTCATCGTGAAGCCGTGGCTAGTGCCGGCACCGAGGCCGGCCGGGACCGTCATGGTGACGGTGAAGCTGTGCTCCGAATCGTCGCCGCTCCCTTTCCAGTCAAGCGCGCCGGTGCTGCCACTGTCGGTGCCGCTGGTGGACCAGCCGGCGCCGTCAGCGTCGGAGGTGTCGAAGCTGAAGTCGAAGCTATCGCCGGTGTTGCCCATGTTGCGGATGGTCACGTCCCAACTCACCTCGCCGCCGCCAGCCGCAACCGACTGGCTGCCGCTGCCGGAAACCTTGACGTCGAAGTGGTCTGCGACGGTAGCGTCCATCACGATGAAGAAGGGCTGGATGTAGCCGCTGTCGTCAAACGCCTGAAACGCCAGGGTCGCGTTACCCGCCGGGACGTTGACGCCCACAAGCGAGATTTCGAGCGAGATGTCGTACCAGTCGTCGCCCGCCAGACCGTGGAGCGTGGCATTCTTGTTCATCTGGTCCCAGTCATCGCCCGCGACGTTCCATCCCTCGTCAGCACCCGCGAAGCCGATAGTGATTTCGCTGGTGATGTCGTTCTCGTTGAGGTTCATCACGGTGATGGTGTAGATGTTGCACGAGGCCGAGGCAGCGCAGTCTTCCTCGGGGTCACCCTCCTCGTAGGACTGTGCTTCGTCCTCGGAGAAGGCTACCCAGTCAGTCACGACCAGGGTGAATTCCACTATGGCGATGTCGCCATCGGCGTCAACCGTGGCGGTGAAGGTAACGCTGTCGCCGTTCTCGGCAGATTCCGGAACCGTCACATTGGCGAATATGACGTCCATGTCATCCGCTGCAAGGCTGCCAAGGTCGGCAGTAGCGGTGCCGTTGGCGCCGGTGAACCAGCTCCAAAAGTGGACCTGGTCAGCGGGCCATGCCTCATCGTCGAACGAAGCCGAGATGTTGACTCCGCTGTAGTCGGCGTCGCCGTAGTTGTACGTCGAGACGAAGAACGTCGCGATGCCGCCGGCCGGCGCAAACGACGTCATGTCGTTGTCGCCTTCACCGAACGTCATGAGCATCGCGCCGGCGCTTGCATTGGGCACTACGAAGGCAGCCGCGAGCATCAGCATCGCGATAGCCAGCACGCCCCGAACATTCTTGCTGTTTTCCATTTTAATTCACCTTTTTTGCGTCCTTTATCGGGTCTCCGTAGGAGACCGCGGTAACGCCGTCGATTATGGGTGTGCTATAAAAGGTTTCGATTTCCCCGCATGTTTGGCTGGTAATTGGTTTTGACAATCCGTGCGGGGCACCCTGCAGTATTACTCATTGGCGGCGCGGCAATTCAGGGAAACCTTTTTTACGGGGGCGAGTACCGCCGCGGTCCCGTCGCCGGGAGAGGTCACAAATGGAGAAGCACAGCAGGTTCGAGAAAGCCCGAATAATTGGCTCACGCGCCCTCCAGATTTCGATGGGCGCGCCCGTGGACATTAAAGTCCCCGAGGAAATCATTGACCCGGTAATTATCGCCCAGATGGAGTACGACCAGCAGGTTATCCCGATTACCGTCGTTGACCGCGAGAAGAAGTGATTATCGAGGATATCACCCTGCGGCGCATCCTCGATTCACGGGGAAACCCGACCGTCGAGGCCGACATCACGACAGTCTCCGGTTTCGGCCGCGCTGCCGCGCCCGCGGGCGCCTCCACCGGCACACACGAAGCGCAGGCGTGGCCGGAAGGCGGCGTCGCTGCCGCCATCGAACTGGCGCAGGCCGAAGTCGTGCCAGAACTTATCGGGGTCAGCGCCGACGAACAGGCGCAGGTCGACGCGCTGCTCCACGAACTGGACGGCACCGCCAATTTCAGCCGCATCGGTGGCAACCTGGCGGTCGCGATTTCGCTCGCGACCGCCCGCGCGGCGGCCGCCAGCCAGGGCGTGCCGCTCTTCCACTACGTCGCCGGGATGGGCGACTGCGTCCTGCCGGCAGTGATGGGGAACGTGCTCGGTGGCGGCGCGCACGCGGTTGGCGGCACCGACATCCAGGAATACCTCGTAACCAGCTTCGACGATGACGTTTCGCGCGCAATCGACGCCAACGCCGCGGTCCACAGGGCGGTTGGTGCAGCGCTGCGAGAGCGGTTCCCCGACACGGCGCTCGGCAAGGGCGATGAAGGAGCGTGGGTCGCGCCGCTCGAGAACGTCGCGGCGCTCGAGCTGGTCGTCGCAGCGACACAGAGTGTCGCCGCTGAGACCGAGGTCGACATCCGGCCGGGGCTCGACCTCGCCGCCAGCGAGTTCTACCGCGACGGCAAATACCACTACCGTGACCGGAGCCTGACCCCGGCCGAGCAGGTAGATTTTGTCGTCTCGCTGATTGAGGATTACGGCCTCCACTCGGTCGAGGACCCGCTCGACCAGGAGGATTTCGAGTCGTGGGCGGCGCTGACGGCGCGCACTAATGCGCTGGTCATCGGTGACGACCTCTACGTTACCAGCGTCGCGCGGCTCGCGAAGGGGATTGAACTGGAAGCGACGAATGCGATACTCATCAAGCCCAACCAGATTGGGACACTGACCGATACCATCGCTACGGTCGCGCTCGCCCGCGAGGCGGGGCTGGCGACCGTCATTTCGCACCGCAGCGGCGAGACCACCGACACCGCCATCGCGCACCTCGGGGTCGCCTTCGGGTGTCACGCCATCAAGACCGGCGCAATGGGCGGCGAGCGGATTGCAAAACTTAATGAACTGGTCCGCATCGCCGGCGAACTGAGATGACCGAAGCCGTAGCCGAACAACCGCTGCTCATCGACGAGGATACCTTCCTAAACTGCGGGGTGCACATTGGCACCAAGCAGAAGAGCAAGGACATGCAGCCCTACATCCATCGCGTCCGCGATGACGGCCTGCGCATCCTCGACGTCAGCTGTACCTCGCAGCAAATTCGCGTCGCCGCGGAGTTCCTGAACGGCTTCGAGCCCGCCGAAATCCTGGTGGTCTCGGCGCGACAGTACGGCTGGAAACCCGCACGGCAATTCGCCGATACAACCGGCGTCACCTGCATCCCCGGCCGCTTCACACCGGGACGGCTGACCAACCCCGAGATGCAGAACTTCATCGAGCCTCGCACAATCCTGCTCACCGACCCTGCTGCCGACGCGCAGCCGTTCCGCGAGGCGCTGAATATCGCGATTCCGGTAGTCGCAATGTGCGATGCCAACAACCTCACCACCGGCGTCGACCTCGTTATCCCGGGCAACAACAAGGGGCGCCGCGCACTGGCGCTGATATACTGGCTGCTCGCCCGCGAGATGCTGCGGCTGCGCGGCGACCTTGGTGCGGACGAAGACCTCGAGGCGACCGTGGACGACTTCGAAGCGCCGCTGGTCTGATTTTTATACTGGTCGTCGGAAAGCCATGACTGCTTCCAGCGCTGCCGGGCAGCTTACTTAACCCCGCGCAGCTGCCGCGCTGATGGCTGCCGCCGTGGAGTGCCGCGCGCTGGAGCGCGGCTATGGCTCGCTGGAAGTACTGCGCGGGCTCGACATGGAAGTGGGGGCGGGCAGCATCTACGGCCTGCTCGGCCCCTCCGGTTGCGGCAAGACGACACTACTGAAGGTACTGCTCGGCAGGCTGGTGCCGTGGGGCGGGAGTGCGCTGGCGCTCGGAAGCGCGCCGGGCTCGCCCGGCGCGCCGGTCCCCGGACCAGCCGTCGGCTACGCGCCGCAGGAGCTGGCGCTCTACGAGGACCTGAGCATCGGCGAGACGCTGCGCTTCCACGGGCGACTGCAGCTGCTGGCCCCGGGGAAGGTCGCACAGCGCGAGGCGTGGCTGCTCGACTTCCTTGACCTGCCCGACCCGGAGCGCGTCGTCGGGCAGCTGAGTGGAGGGCAGCAGCGGCGCGTCTCGCTGGCAGTGGCGCTGCTGCATGAGCCGTCATTGCTGCTACTCGACGAGCCGACCGTCGGCGTCGACCCCGAGCTGCGCGCGCGTATCTGGGACCACTTGCGCACGATTGCCGACGGGGGGACGACGGTGATTCTCACGACGCACTACATCGATGAGGCGGCGCAGGCCGACGCCGTCGGACTGATGCGCAACGGGCGGCTGCTGGCGGAGGACGCGCCGCAGGCACTGATGGAGCCGCACGGCCACGTCTCGCTCGAGCAGACCTTCCTGCTGCTCTGCCGGCGCGAAGGGGCAAAGACATGAACTTTGCGCGCATACGCGCCATCGCCGCGCGCAAGTTCGCGTCGCTGCGGCGCGACAAGCGCACCTTTGGTTTTATCGTCATCATGCCCGCCATCCAGATCGTGCTGATGGGCATCGCCATCGGACAAACACCGACAGGGCTCGACGTCGCAGTCATCGACGACGGCCCGGCCGGGATAGGGGCGACCATCACCGACCATCTCGCGGGGTCGGAGTCGCTGGTGCTCCACGCCGATTACGGCTCCGTTGCGGAAGCGCGGGAGGCAATCGAGGCCGGGGATTTGTGGGCGGCGCTCTATATCACGCCCAGCGGCACGCTCGAGCTGCATCTCGACAACTCCAACCAGCAGGTTACGAACACCATCCTGGTCGAGGTGCGCAACGCGATGACCGCAGCGCTGGAGGAGCAGGGCGACGCGCTGCCGCTGGCGGTGGCGCAGCCGGTCTACGGCGAGCGCGACCCCGCCTTCATCGACTTCCTGGCGCCCGGCATCATGGTCATGGTCTGCTTCATGTTCTCGCTCATCCTGACCATGATGGCGTTCGTCGGCGAGCGGTACGACGGGACGCTCGACCGTGTTTTCGCCGCCGGCACCCGGCCGGTGGAGGTGCTGCTAGGGCACCTGACAGCGTTCTCGACCGTGCTGGTCGGGCAGGTGACGGTCGTAATCCTGATTGCCACGCTCGGCTTCGACATCCCGATTAACGGCTCGTTGCCGTTGCTGTTCCTGCTGGCGCTGCTGCTGGGCTGGTCGGCGATGTGCTTCGGGCTGTTCGTCTCGACCAAGGCGCGCAGCGAGTTCCAGGCGATGCAGGTGGGAATGCCGGTCATGTTTCCGGTCCTGTTGCTCTCGGGCATAATGTGGCCGGTGCAGGCGCTGCCCGGCTGGATCCAGCCAATTTCGTGGACGCTGCCGTCGACCTGGACTGCCGAGGCGTTCCGCTCAATCATGATTCGCGGCTGGGGGCTCGAGCACTCCGACGTGGCGACGGCGTTCGCGTTCGACCTGCTCTTTGCACTGCTGGCGCTGGGCGTCGCGGCGCGCTCGTTGAAAGTGCGCGACTGATTTTATAGCGGGCAGGATTGCGCCGCCGTGTTGTGGCAGCTGGACGCACTGCATTTCCTGGTGGTTCTTGTCAGGCTGCGTTTCAGAGCCCTGTGGCTCTCACGAGAGAATTTCCGCAGAGCAGTCCAGAACGAAGCGGTTGGGCTGGCCAAGCGATACAAGCTGGAAATCTACGTGCACGGAGAGCCCCGGCCCGGATTCCTGGCTGCCAACCACACGAGCTACGCGGATGCCGTGGTCATTGAGGCCCTGAAGGGGGCAGGTTCGGTGTCTAAAATAGAGGTGAAGAACTACTTCCTGATAGGGCCAATTGTAGAGAAGGCGGGCACGCTCTGGGTCAGGAGAGATGACCGGGACTCGAGGGTCAAGACCATGGAGAAGCTGAACGCCTGGAATCCTGTTAAGGACCCTATATGGATTTTTCCTGAGGGGACCACCACTCCCTTCGGTGAAATTGGCGAGTTCAAGATGGGGGTCTTCAAGGCGGCAGAGCATTCGGGACACCCGATTCAGCCTGTGGTTATCTGCTACAACAATCCAATGATTGACTGGGGAAGGGACAACAAGAAAATATTCATCAGCATCGTTCATTTTTTCTCCGAGAAGATAAGGACCTCCGTACGCTGTTTCTGGCTGGAGCCGTTCCACGTTGCACCAGGAGAAGCATATGTGGCGGCGGAGAAACTGAACCGCACCATGCGTGCCTACATCGAGCGCTTCGAGCGGGAGGGGCTGTGAGCCGCAAGGCGCGCTGGGAGGAGGAGACACTGCGACCGGTACTCGACAAGAGCGGCGAGCGCGCCGGAGTGGAGCTGGACGGTGCCGAGCGACTGCAAACACCGGAGGACGCGCCGCGACGCGAAGCGGAGTGGCCTGGCGAATTCCCCTACACACGCGGGATACACCCGACCGGATACCGCGGGCGGCTCTGGACGATGCGGCAGTATGCCGGCTTCGGCACCGCTGCCGAGAGCAACGCGCGCTACCGCTACCTGCTCGAGCAGGGGACTTCGGGGCTGTCGGTCGCATTCGACCTGCCGACGCAGATTGGCTACGACAGCGACCACCCCATGGCGCAGGGCGAGGTGGGCAAGGTGGGGGTCGCCATCGACTCGCTGCGCGACATGACGGCGCTGTTCGACGGCGTACCGCTCGACCGCGTCAGCACCAGCATGACCATCAACGCGCCAGCAGCGGTGCTGCTGGCGCTCTACGTCGCAGTTGCCCGGAAGCAGGGGGTCGCGCCGGCGAAGCTGCGGGGGACGGTGCAGAACGACATCCTGAAGGAATACATCGCGCGCGGCACCTACATCTGGCCACCGCGCGAGTCGCTGCGGCTGACGACCGACCTGATGGCGTGGTGCGCCAGCGAAGTGCCGCAGTGGAATACGATTTCCGTCTCCGGCTACCACATCCGCGAAGCCGGGAGCACCGCGGTGCAGGAGCTGGCGTTCACGCTCGCCGACGGCATCACCTACGTCGAGGCAGCACTGGCGCGCGGGATGGAGGTGGACGACTTCGCGCCGCGACTGGCGTTCTTCTTCAACTGCCACAATGACCTGTTGACAGAAGTGGCCAAGTTCCGCGCCGCGCGCCGTATGTGGGCGCACATCATGCGCGACCGCTTCGGCGCCCGTGACGAGCGCAGCCAGCGGCTGCGGTTCCACACGCAGACCGCCGGCTCGAGCCTGAGTGCGCAGCAGCCGTGGAACAACGTCACGCGCACTGCCATCCAGGCGCTCGCCGCCGTTCTCGGGGGGACGCAGTCGCTGCACACCAACGCGCTCGACGAAGCGCTCGGCCTGCCGTCGGAGAAGGCGGCGCAGCTGGCGCTGCGGACGCAGCAGATTATCGCGCACGAAACCGGCGTAGCCAACATGGTCGACCCGTTAGCCGGCTCCTGGACTGTCGAGGCACGCACCGATGAGCTGGCGGCGGAAGCGGAGGCGCTCATCGCGCGCATCGATGGCATGGGCGGTATGCTGCCCGCCATCGAGCAGGGATGGGTGCAGGCACAGATTGCCGAGGCGGCGTTCGCCTACCAGCAGCAGGTCGAGCGCGGCGAGCGCACCATCGTCGGCGTCAACGCCCACACGGAAGGCGACGCCCCCGCACCGGAGCCGCTCGCCATCGACGGCTCGGTCGCCGAAGCGCAAACCGCGGCGCTGGAGCAGCTGCGCGCCAGCCGTGGCGACGTTGCCGCGCCGCTCGAATCGCTCGGCGCGGCGGCCGGCACTGACGAGAACCTGCTGCCGCACATCCTGAGGTGCGTCGAGGCGGAGGCGACGCTCGGGGAGATTTGCGACACGCTCCGCGCGGCGTGGGGCGAATACCGGCCCGCGACGTAGTCGCCAGCTTTATCTGCCCCGCTTCATCGACGCGCCAGCGGCAGGTTCACCGACGGCCGCTCTCGTGGCTCCGGCTGCCCGCATCCATGGCGGGGTTAGCAGCCGGTGGTCGAGCAGAGCGAGACCACCCAGGCTGCGCCCGCCGCGCCAGCGGCGGGGTTAGGCTAGTTGTGGTAAAACTGGGGGACTGTGGATCCCTCGTCCCGGGTTCAACTCCCGGGCCCCGCCCCACATTCAATATGGGGTGGGCGGGGCCCGCAGGCGAGTGGCGCCGCCCCATTCCTGCATCACCTGTCAAGGCGCCCCCTCACTTCTGCTTGAACAGCCCCACGACTTCGTCGCTCCCCGTCGCGGTTTCCGGTGTTTTATCGTCGCGCTGGCGCTTGTAGCGCGGGAACCGCACGGCGTAGCCGCCGCCGCAGGTGTGGATGGGCGACCTCGAGATTTCGGCGCCGAGCAGCTCGAGCACGACCTCGGGCTCGAACCACGCGTCGGGCTCCAGATTCCATTCAAGCCCGGTGGGCGGCTCGGCCCGCCGCAGTGGGTCGAGCCGCTCCTTGAGCGCGGCCAGATCCTCGTCGCTGAAGCCGGAGCCGAGCTTGCAGACCGTCTCGAAGCCGGTCGGCGTGCGCGTCGCCATCAGCAATGCGCCCCAGAAGCCACCGCGCCGGCCACGGCCGTGGAAGCCGCCGATGACCACGGCGTCGATGGTGTCGGCCAGGTCGCTGCGGTAATCAGGTTTGTATTTTATCCACTGCCAGCCGCGCGCGCCGGCGCGGTAGCCGCCGTTGAGCGCTTTGGCCATCAGCCCCTCGCAACCGCCCTCGAGTGCGTCGAGCAGAAACTGCTCCGCCTCCGCCTCGTCGGTGGTGCGCAGCAGCGTCGTGCAGGCGACGCGGTCGGACGGTGTGAACAGCTTTTCGAGCTGTTCACGCCTTGTGTCGAAGGGCGTGTCGAGTGTCTCCTGCCCGTCGGCGTAGAGCACATCGAAAAGGCGCACGCCGACCGGGATTTCCTCCAGCTTCTGCGCCAGCCCATGCTTGCGACCGCGCCTCCGCGCAATGACCTGGAATGGCAGCAAGTTCCCCTCTTTGTCGACGGCGAGCGCCTCGCCTTCGACTATCACGCCGGCCGGCAGCGCCCGCTCCAGGGCTTCGGCCACGTCGGGGAACTGCGACGTCAAATCCTCCAGGCTGCGCGAAAAGAGCCGCGTGCCGTCAGGGAGCAGGTGCGCCTGCACCCGCAGGCCGTCGTATTTCCACTCGAAACAGGACTCGCCCTCGTGCTTCTCCAGCACCGCCCCGGCCGACGAAAGCCGCTCGCCCAGCATCGGCCGCAGCGGGATTCCCGGCTCGACCCGCACTGCGTCCAGCGAGCCGAAATCGGCCGCGGCGCGCTGCGCCAGCCAACCAATGTCGGGGTGGCGATTGTACGCCGCCTCGACCATCCCGCGCTCCTCGCGGCTGCCGAACGCTTCTGCCAGACCATCAACCAGCAGCATCTGGCTGAAGCCGAGCCGCAGCTTGCCGACCGCGGTGCGACAGATGTAGCGTGCGTCCTGCGGGGTGCCGTCATGCAGCACCTCGGCCAGCGCACGGAACTTGCGCTCCTGCGAGCCGGTGCCGGTTTCGCGTGAGAGCGCATGCAGCCGCTCCCAGACGCGGCTGACGGTCAGCGGCGCCTCGAAGAGTGGCTGCTGCGCCTTGGCCGCCAGCGCCTCTTCGGCAACGAGCCCGATGTCGCCCGCTGCGGCGTAGCTCGCCTGCAATTCCTCCAGCGGCGCGCCGCTGGCGAGCGCCAGCGTCCGCAGCACGCTCTTGTCGGAGAGCCCGACCTCGCGCGAATCGTAGGCGGGGCCGAGCTGTCCCAGACAAAGGTGCGCTACCGCCGCCAGCTCCTCCGGTGGCGTGTCGCTGAAGAGACCGGCCAGCAGCGACGCAATCTCGAGCCGGCTGCGTGTCTGCTCCATCGCGGCGTATGCTGTGGTCAGCCGTCCGTAGTCCACACCGGGGGAGTGCCCGAGGGTATTAAGAATATGCTGCTGACGGGTGGTATTTTATTTAAATATCTGTCGTCAGCAAATTAGCGATGCAGGAACAGCGCTCTCCCCCGCTCCAGCCTGACGAAACCGACCCGCTCGAACTGCACCACTTCGCCCTCCAGCTCCGCCGCCGCCGGCTCCGCGATTCCGTCGGCCGTCGAGCCGTCCGGTCGCAGCAGCTGCAGCGGCGCACCGGCTGCGCACCACTGGACGATTGGCACGCCCTTGACGGGGACGTCGCCAGCGTGCTCGAGCCGGCCGTCACGCAGCTGGCAGTTACAGAGGTTTTTCAGCCGCAGCAGGTCGCCCTCCGCCAGCTTCTGCACATCGGCCCCCGGCAGCGAAACGGTCGCGCCGGGCGCGACCGTTTCGCGTCGCTCACCCATCTCGTCGCGGTCGGGATGGAACGGCGCCCGCTTCTCCAGAGCCCGGGGCGCGTCGAGTACCAGCTCGACCGGTTCCGGCACCCAGAAGAGCCGCTTCGCTTCCGGCTCGACAAGCGCGCGATTGGCCGCCTCCAGATTCTGCCACGAGAGCGTGATGTCTGCCTCCTTGACTCCGGCGGCGACCCAGTAATCCATGATGGCCTGCGGTCGGTAGCCACGCCGCCGCAGCGCGCTCAGCGTCGCGAGCCGGGGGTCGTCCCAGCCGCTGTATTCCCCGGCGGCGATGCCCTCGCGGATGGTACTGGTCTTGAGCAGCGTGTCGGGAATCGAGACCAGTCCGTAGTGGATGAACCGCGGCTCGTCCCAGCCGAGGTGGCGGTAGACCCACTGCTGGCGCTGGGTGTTGTTCAAATGGTCCTTGCCGCGCAGCACGTGCGTCACGCCGAGCCGGTAGTCGTCAACCGCGACCGCGAAGTTGTAGGTCGGCCAGAGCCTCCACGCATCGCCCTGTCGCGGGTGCGGTGTTTCGGCGACCCGCAAGGCGACGAAGTCGCGCAGCGCCGGGTTCGGGTCGTCGAGGTCGGTTTTCACGACGACGATACCGTCGCCCCCAGCGAGCAGCGCCTCGAACGCCGCCAGCTGCGCTTCCGGCCCGCCGTCGCGGCAGGGACAGGCGGCGCTCTGGCGTTTCAGCTCGCGCCACTCCTCGGCGTCGCAATGGCAGACGTAGGCCGTGCCGCGCGACAGCAGCTCGCGGGCGTCGCCATAGTAAATCTCGAGCCGGTCCGACTGCACCACAGTCTCATCGGGCGTCGCGTTGAGCCACTCCATGTCGGCGGCGATGAGGTCGTACGCGGCCGGGTCGACCGCCGCCGGGTTGGTGTCCTCCAGCCGCAGGATGAGCTTGCCGTCGTGCAGTTCGCGGTACGCATCGTTCAGCGCCACCGCGCGCGAGTGGCCGAGGTGCAGCGGCCCGCTCGGACCGGGCGCGAAGCGCAGCACCACCGGTCCGTTGGCCTCGAGCGGCGGGAGCCCCGTACGGCCGCCGTCGGTCGCCTGGCGAGGCTTCGGCGGGGCGGGCGCCTGCGCCGCCACTTCCGCCGGCGAGAGCGCGTTTACTTCGGCGACTACGCGCTCGGCGACCGTGCCAAGCTCACGCGCCTGCGACCGCAGTTCAGCGTGTGTGCCGAGCACCTTCCCCAGCACCGACTTCGACTGCGCCGCACCGTGCCGCGCCGCCTCCTGCAATGCGGCTGCGCGCAGCGCTTCTTCCGCTTCCACGGCGATGAGGGCGATGACGGGGTTATCAGCCTGCCGCCGCCGCGGTTCGCGGCGGTGGCGAGCGCAACCTCTCTGGCCTTGCTCCGCTCGGCCAGCGGTTGCTGCCGCCCGCTCCCTTCGGTCACGGGCTGGCAAGCGCAGCCTGGCGTGTCCCGCTACGCGCGACATGTGGCTGCTGCCGCCTGACAGCGACAATCTTTAATCCCTCAAGCGCACAGGGCGGACATGAAGCGGATGCTGGCGGTCACGCTGATGCTCGCCATGGTGGGCTGCATCGACGTGCCGGCTATGAACGGGCTGATGGACCGGCTGATGCCCGAGCAGGAGGCGGTCTACACGCAGGTCGAACTCAACCGCTTCGAGGGGCAGTTCGCGCCCGACCCCGACCAGGACCAGGATACGCTCATCGATGCTGCGCTGGATATTGCCGAGGAGCCACTCCAGTTCCAGCAGGCACTACAGAACCTCTCCTGGGTCGAGTATACCCACAAGTTCGAGCTACCGCAGGGCGCGCGCTACCTGCGGGTCGAGATTACGATTGACTACATGCTCATTGGCGGCGAGCAGCCCGAGGAAGGCCCCGCAGGGACGCTCGACCTCACCTTCCACACCCCGGACGGCGAAGAATTCTGCCGTGATGACCGCGAACCGCCCTGCTACGAAATCGTCTACTGGACCGGCAACGAGAAGGAGATCGGCCCCTACACACCGCCGCTGCCGACCGTCGAGGGCGAATGGACCATTACCATCTCCGGCTCGGGGATGGAGGGGCTTGCCTCGCAGTTATATTCGGGCAAGTATGAACTGGTCGTCCAGACCGAAATTCTGCAGAGCTAGAACGACAGGATTATCAGACCGACCAACCCGCAGTAAGGTGCGAACCAATGAAAGCGCTGCTGCTCCACGAGCGCCAGCAGCCAGCGCAGCGCGAGGAATCCCGTAAGGGCGGCCGCGGCCATCCCGAGCAGGAACTCGGCCGGCGCGACTCCCGCTAGCGCGTCTTCGCGCTCCTGCAGCAGTTCGAGGACGGTTGCGCCGAGGATGGCGGGCATCGACATCAGGAACGAGAGCCGCGCTGCCGCGACGGGACGCATGCCGGCCGCCATCCCGGCCGCGATCGTCAGCCCCGAGCGCGAAAGCCCCGGCAGCACCGCCAGCCCCTGCGCCAGCCCCATCCAGACACCGACGAGAAGCGGCACGCTCGCCACGTCGAGCGTGCCGCCGCGGTCGCGCGACGCCCAGAGGACACCGGCGGTCACGAGCAATCCCACGCCGGTAATTTGCAGCGAGGCGAGCCACCCGCTCGCGAGGGCGTCGAAGCTGTAGCCGATAATCGCCGTCGGGATGCTCGCCAGCAGCACCAGCAGCACGGTGCGCTCGTCGGGGTCGGTCGTGCCGCCGCGCAGCGCGCGCAGCGCCCCGGGGGTCGCGCGCAGCGCGCCGGCGATGTCGACGCGCAGCAGCCAGCCGGCGGCGAGCAGCGTGCCGAGGTGGAGCGCGATGTTGAAGAAGAGCGGCGGACGCACGTCGCTGAGGTGCTCAAAAATCACCAGGTGGCCGCTGCTGCTGACCGGCAGCCACTCTGTAAGGCCCTGCACGATGCCGAGCAGCAACGCGGTCAGCAGGTCCATCGAGTCACCGGCTGGTTCCATGGCGCGGCGAGTCGCCACGTTTATTTAACGCGGGTGCAAGTCCGCGCCGATGGTGACGCAACAGCTGGAGTGCCCGGTCTGTTTCATCCGCTTCGATACCGGACGCCGGCCGGGGCGGTCGGTCGCCTGCCCCAGCTGCGACCATGGCTTCGACGTCCCGGGCGAGGAAGCGCCCGCCGCGGAAGAGGCGGCAGAGGAAGAAGCGGTCGAAGAAGAAGCGCCCGGAGAGGAAACGGCTGCCGACGAGGAAACGCCGGAGGAGGACGAGGCTGAAGACGAACCCCCGCAAGGCGACCCATCGCCTGACGGGGAGCCCGCACCCCCCAGCGAGCCACCCGTCCCGCCCGAGCCAGCCGCGCCCGGCGCGCTGGAGCTGCTGGGCGAGCTCTCAACCGCCTACCGCGTCGAGCGGCTGCAGTCGGTCATCGACGGCCCGCGCAGCAAGGCGCAGCTGGCGGGGCTGCTGCTGCTCGCGGTGGCGGTGCTCGGCCTGTTCGCGGCGACCGCGACCGCCATCAAGTGGAGCAGCTACGACTCGCCGTGGGAGGACGAGGCGACGGCCAGCCTTTACGGCTCGGTGATTGACGTTAACGGCACCGCGCTCGAGAACGTACGCGTCGCCGCGGGTGGCCAGCAGGTGTTCAGCGACGGGGAGGGGCGCTACTTCCTGCACAACCTGACCAGCGGCGAGCTGAAGGTGACCTTCTTCAGTCCCGGCTTCCGCACCCACTCGACCTGGATTGACCTGCGGCCCGCCGCGACCAACCTGCTCAACGCACAGCTGGAGCCGGGCGACGGCCACGACGTCACCGACCAGCGCAGCAACGTCGCGCGACCGTGGCCGCCCAGCGCCGCGCAGGCGCCGGTGCTGGCGGTGATGGCACTGCTGGCGTTGCTCGGGGCGGGCGCGGCGCTGCTTGAGCGCCACTTCCGGCTGGCGCTGTTCGGCGCGGTGGCGGGTATCCTGAGCTGGGGCTTCCTGCTCGGCAGTTTGTTGTCGCTGGCGGCGCTGCTATTGCTGCTCGGAGACCGCGAGCGGTTCGAGGCGTGACCACTTCGCAGGCGGCGCGTTTCGTCACCGCACTTTCGCGCCGCGAGCAGGTGGCGCTGGCGCTTCTCTGGGGCTGGGTGCTGCTGGTCGGCGGCGGGCCGCTGTTGCTCGCGCCGGGGGCGACCGGCGATCTGACGGGCTACGTCGGGAGCGTCGATAACCGGGAGACGATTGACGCAATGAACCCCGTCGCCGCGGCGGTCTACTGGCTGGGCGACGCCAACTGCCACCAGATTTCGAGCCGCTCCTATAGTTACGCGGACAACCAGATGCCGTTCTGCGCCCGCGACCTCGGCATCTTCGCCGGCCTTGCGATGGGCTTCACGGTCGCCTTGCGGCGTCGCCCGGAGCTGTCGCTGCCGCTGGTGCTGCTGGCGCTGGTGCCAATTGGACTCGACGGGACCATCCAGCTGCTGACCGATTACGAGTCGACCAACCCGCGCCGGCTGCTCACCGGGCTGCTCGCCGGCGGCGTGACCGGCTGGGCGCTGATGATTATTCTCGAACCGAAGCGGAGTTAATCGTCGCGCGACTCGTCGCACCACGGGCATTCGCGCGCGCCTGACGGGAGCACGCGGTAGCACTTCGCACAGAGCTCCCCGGGATTGTAGAGCTTCTGCCACAGGAAAATCCCGGCGATGAGCCCGACGAACAGCAGGATTACGGCGAGGGTGAAAATCAAGCCGGCAGCCTCGCAGCACCCTGCTGGTAGAGTGCCGCGGCGCCGGCTGCGAAGGCGAGCGCCGTCACGGCGTCAATCGCCGGCTCGGGTCGCTCAATGGCCGAGATGCGCAGGAAGCCGAGGGCGAGGTAGAGCAGTGCCAGTCGGGCGGCGGTGCGGACGCCGCTGTCGCGCTGGAGCGCCGGCATCAACCAGAGCGCCATGCCGCCTAGCAGCACCGTCGCTGCCAGTCCGAACCAGGCGTCGAGCAGTCCGCCGGGGAACGGTAGCGTCCCGTCAAGCCGCGCCTCGAGCACCAGCAGCTTCCAGAACTCATGCGCCGCGCCGAAGAAGAGGCCGAAGCCAGCCGCGTAGTAGCCGGCGTAGCGCGCGTCGCGAAAAGTGCGTAGCCGCAGCCCGAACCAGAGCACCAGCATCACCAATGCCGGCGCGACAATCATCAGCGACGCGTAGCCGACGGTGGGCGAGCGCAGGTCGAAGCCGCCCAGCAGCATCAGCACCTCGGCAATCGTCCCGAAGATGGCGCCGCCGCCGCACGCCAGGTAGAGTTTGCGCTCCTCCAGCTGCTCCTCGACGGGGGTGATGGTGCGCAGGAAAAGCCAGAACGCCGGGGCGAAGAGCACCAGCATCCCGAGCAGGTTGGCGGCCCAGAAGGGGGAACTCATACGTCGAACGCCTTGAGCCGCGCCTTCAGCTCCGCAATCTGCCGCTCGAAGTTGGCGTGCTGGATGGCGAGCTCGCCCTGATAGCGCGTCTGCGACGCCTCGAGCGCCGCGTAGTTCTCCGACTTGAGGCGCTTCATCTCGGCGGCGTGCGCTTCGCGCTGCTGCTCCAGCTCCGCCTCGAGCGCGGCGATGCGCGTGCGCAGCTGCTGCATCTCGTCCTCCACGCGCGCCGATGGCTGGCGCGCTAAAGCGCTTGCGCCGCGCAGCGGCCAAATTCCTTAAGACGGGGGCAGGGTGGCGCGCCGTGTGGAGCGACCGCTCGCGGGGCCGGCAGGCGACCTACCGCGCCGAGTACTCCCCTTTCACCGCCGGCTGGGGCGAGCCGCTGCAGGTTAACCGCCGGCCGGGCGGAATGCTCTTTTCCGACTACGAGAAGGCGCAGATTGCCGAGTCCGTTGCAATACTGACGGTCGCGCTGGCGCTGGCACTAGCCGGAGGGCTCGGAGCGGCGCTGGCGAATCTCTCGATTTTTGCAGTGAAACTCCTGATGTCGTTCGCGGCGGTGATGACCGGCTTCCTGCTGCACGAGCTGGCGCACAAGTGGATGGCGCAGAAATACGGCTGCTGGGCCGAATACCGCGGCAACCGCAACGGGCTGCTGCTGGCGCTGCTGATGGGCGCCTTCGGCTTCCTGATTGCGGCGCCGGGAGCGGTGATGGTCGCCGGCCACGTCACCCCGCGGCAGCACGGCCACATCGCCGCGGTGGGGCCGCTCACCAACATCGCGCTGGCGCTGGCGGCATTCCCGTTCTACCTGCTGCTGGCTGGCACGGCCGGGCCGCTCGGCTGGCTCGGCGTGCTGGCACGGTTCCTGGTTATCATCAATATCATCCTGGGCGGCTTCAACATGATTCCGGTCCCGCCGCTCGACGGCTCCAAAATCATGGCGTGGAGCAGCGCCGCGTGGGGCGGTATCGTCGCCGGCATCCTGGCGCTCGCGATGGTCTACTGGACCATTCCGCCTTTCTGACGACCGATATTTAAGCTGCGCAGCGCCATGCGGGTCGCCCGCGGGCGGCGCAACGCGCTTTAACGCTGCACCGGCTGGCGCGCCATGTCCGGGGCAGGCTGGCTGCTGTATGACGGCGAGTGCGGCTTCTGCCGCGGGCTCGCCGACCGCTGGGGCGGGCTGGCGCAGCGCGCCGGTTTCTCGCTGGCGGAGTTGCAGGCGGAGTGGGTGCGCGAGCGGCTCGCCCGGAAGGACGGGGCGGCGGACACGGCCGCCGCCCCGGACGAGCTGTTGCTGCTGCTCCCCGACGACAGCGTGCTCGGCGGCGCGGACGCGCTTATGGAGCTCTGTCGTCACATCTGGTGGGGCTGGCCGCTCTGGCTGCTCTCGCGGTTTCCCGGCGTGATGCCGCTGCTGCGCTGGCTCTACCGGCGCATCGCCGCGCGGCGGCACCGGATAGCGGTGGGTGCAGCACCGTAGCTGGACAGAGGAAGTGGTGCGGGGGGTCGGATTCGAACCGACGAATCCCTGAGGAACCGGATCTTAAGTCCGGCACAATTGGCCAGGCTATGCGACCCCCGCACTCAGTTATACACCCCTCCCGAACCTTTAAAATAGATGGTGACACGCGGGGCGCCGACGGGAGAGG
Organism: uncultured archaeon; assembly: GCA_964389465.1. GTDB lineage: Archaea > Thermoplasmatota > Poseidoniia > MGIII > CG-Epi1 > UBA8886. The sequence continues at coordinate 84,864 of CAYMDK010000002.1, forward strand.
ACTCCTGTTCAAGGACTCAACCTCATATGCAGGATACCACTCGCAGGCTCACGGAGCTGGTCGGTGTAGAGAATCCGCCATCCCTGGCTGCGCTGTACAGTGGCTCACCTGCGGAGCGAAAAACAGTGCTGGCCGAGCTGATGCCATTTTTACAAGGGCAGGACCTGCAGGTGCTCTCGTTCAACGCGCGAAGGCACCTTTCCGAACCGGACCTCGGTATACCACTGGCACAGCAACTGCTGCTCCATCTACATGACCTCTCCGGTCGTGACAGTACTGTTACTGAAATCACCAACCGGCTGACGGAGGGGCTGGACCAGCTTGCAGTCATGACCCACGGTACCGCCCGCATGGAGGCGATGCGCGAGTTTGACGCTGCAATGAGGAAGCTCCTGGACCGGCTGGTGACGCGACCGCCGCTGGTGGTACTGGTACAGGGCGTCGATATGGCTGCCCCCGGGGCGCTGCTGAAGCTGATTGAGTTCATGGCCAGTTACCTTGACCTGCCGCGCTGCATGTTCGTGCTGGCGCTTGGCGAGCGGGCGCTGGAGGGTGACCTGCGGGCGCAGGGCGGCGGCCACATGCCCTACACGCCACTGGAATTTCTCGAAGAGACTTTCACAAGCGTGGTCTCCCTCGGTAGCTCCCCTGCGCCGCCCCCGGGGAGCCCCGGACTGGCACAGAAGCTGGCTGATATTCAAGCGCTGGCGCCCGATTTCTATGTACTGGCGGAGGGGCAGCCCGAGCTGCTCAACGCAGTCGAACGGCTGGTGCGCGGAGACCATGCGCCCGAGCTGCTGAAGCTGGTCAGCGCCAACTCGATTGCGCTCGACGCCTACAACAACGGCAACCTGCGTGCACTGCTGGCGAGGGAGCCTTTCTTCGACCCGCAACCGGTCAGCGCCCCGACGGGGCAGCCCGGCGGAGGGCCGGGAGTGGTGGCGCTCAACGAAGGACCGCAATTCGAGATTTCTTCAGGGCTGGATAGCGAGAGCGGCGTCGATATCGCCAACCGTCGGCACGACGCGGGGCTTGACAAACATGGCGACAAGCTGCCACGCAACCGCCTATTCAAGGTGCGCGAGCTTACCGGCCGCAAGGCGCACCTGCATCAGGGAGAAGAGGGGATGGAAACCGTCCCCAAGCGAAAGACCCGGGTGCGCAAACGCAAGTCCACCACTCGCAAGCGCAAGGTGCGCAAGGTTAAACGCGCACGCAAGCAGCCTGCGCCGGAGGAGGGCATTACTGTCAAGTCATTGCTCAAGCCGGTGCTAGCGGGCGACTACCTGGCCGCAAAGGAGCTCTGGACCCGGATTCCCGAACTGCCGCCTGACGAGCTCAGCGAGCTGGTCGAGCTCTACGTAGAAGAGACCCGGAACCGCAGCCAGCGCGTGCGCGCCACCGCCGCTACTGCGCTGGGAGCCGTGGCACGGGCAATCAACTTCGAGATGCCTTCCAGCGTAATGGACGCACTGCTGATACTGACCAACGACGCTGTCAAGGACGTCAAGGACGCTGCCGTGGCTGCTATGCGCGAAATCAAGGCCAACGACGAGCCCGCTTTCGAGCACGGCATCAGCGGCAGCGTGCCCTCCTTTACGCCGGTCGACACCGGTTCCCCGACGGTGCGCGAAGGGGGTGCCGACCTGCCGACCTTCGCGCCGGTCGAGGATGACGCGCCCACGTTCAAACCAGTCGAGGATGAACCATCGTTCGAATCGGCCGAAGAGGACGTGCCGGTCTTCCAGCCGGTCGAGGATGACGCTCCCAAGTTCAAGGCTGTCACTGACGACAAACCGAAGTTCAAGGTCCTCGACGACTAGTTTATTACGTATTAATGCGTAGCTACGCAACCGTTTAAGATGGTGCGCGGGTCGCGCAGCGTGGACGCTGCCATCGCGAAGCCAGTCGAGGCTGCCGCAGCCGCCTTGCGGGCGGGCGAGCCACTGCTACTCTACGACGCCCCGGGGCGCGAAGGAGAGACCGACATCATCTTCGCCGCCCGGCACGCGACGATGGAGCGAGTGCGGCTGCTGCGGCAGCGCGGCGGAGGGCTGGTCTTCATCGCCGTCGCGTTTTCCGCGGCGGAGCGACTGGGGCTGCCGTTCATGGACGCTGTGCTCGATTCGGCGTCCGCCGACCACCCAGCACTGGCCGCGCTCAAGGCCGATGACCTGCCGTATGACAGCCGCTCGTCGTTCTCGCTCTGGCTGAACGCGCGCGACACCTACACCGGCATCACCGACCGCGACCGTGCGCGCACCGTTGCCGCCTTCGGCGAGCTGGCCGCCGCGGGGCTGGAGCCGGACGCGGCACAGCTTCTGCTGGGCGAGCGGTTCCGGTCGCCGGGCCACGTGCCGGTCTGCATCGCGCATCCCGACGGGCTGGCGGGGCGGCAGGGGCACACCGAGCTGATGGTCGCGCTGGCGGAGATGGCGGGGCTGCCGCCGGTCGCCTTCGGGTGCGAGATGCTCGCTGACGACGGGGGGCGGCTGCTGCCTGAGGCGGCAGCCGCATGGGCCGAAGCAAGGGGACATCCTTTTTTGGAGGGGCATGAAATTGTTGCCGCGTGGGACGCAAGCGCGTAGTAGCCACCGGGGTCTTCGACCTGTTACACCCCGGACACATCCATTTCCTGCGTGCCGCCCGCGAACTGGGCGACGAACTGGTAGTGATTATCGCCAACGACGCGACGGTGCGACGCATGAAGCGCGAGCCGGTCGTGCCGGCCGCTGTACGCGCCGAGATGGTCGCGGCGCTGAAGCCTGTCGACCTCGCCGTGGTGGGACGCGAGGGCGACATGCTCTCTATCGTCGTGGAGGAAATCAGGCCGCACATCATCGCGCTGGGGCACGACCAGGAGCTGTTCGAGCCGAAGGCGCTGGAGGCGAAGCTGGCCGAGCGCGGCCACGTTGCGAAGGTCGTCCGGCTGCCGAAGCTGGAGCATGGCCTGGCGGGGACGCGCAAAATCGTGGCGCGCATCCTGCGCATCTTCGGACAGGAGTAGGATGTTCACCGGCATCGTGACCGCCACTGGCACGCTGCGCGCCGTCGAGAACGACGGCGCGCAGCGCATCGCGGTCGAACCACCCGCTGGCTTCGCCGACGGCATCGCGACCGGCGCGAGCGTCGCAGTCGACGGCGCCTGCCTGACGGTCAGCGCGATTGGCAACGGCGCGCTGGAGTTCGACGCCGTCGCCGAAACACTCGCGCGCACAACACTCGGCGAGCGGCTTGCCGACGGGGGGCCAGTGAATCTGGAGCGCTCCGCGCGGCTGGGCGACGAAGTGGGCGGCCACCTGCTCTCGGGCCATGTCTCGACCGTCGCGGAAGTCGTCGCGGTCGAGACAGACGCTGGCGTCCACGATTTGCGACTGCGCGTCGGGCGCGACGCAATGACCTGCATCTTCGAGAAGGGCTTCGTGGCGCTGGACGGCATCTCGCTCACCGTCGGCCGCACCCGACCCGACGCGGGCGAATTTGTCGTGCATATTATTCCCGAGACACTGGCGCGCACCACGATTGGTGCACGCCAGCCGGGCGACCGGCTCAACGTCGAGGTTGACGCAACGGCGCGCGCGGCCGTCGAAACCGTCACGCGCATCATGGAGGCCCGGTGAGTCGCATCGCACTGGTCTGCGGCAGCTACCACCGCGAGGCGGTCGAGCGCATGGCGGCCGTCGCGGGCGAACGCGCCGGCGAACTGGGGCTCGAGGTCGTCGCCGAGCAGTGGGTCCCGGGCGCGCTGGAGTGCCCGCTAGCGCTGCAGCGGCTGCTGGCGCGCGACGACGTAGCCGGCGCGGTGCTGCTCGGTATCATCGAGCGCGGCGAGACGCAGCACGGGCTCGCGATGGGGCAGGCGGTCGTGCAGGCCGTCGTCGATTTGCAGCTCGCGACCGGGAAGCCGGTCGGTATGGGCGTCATCGGCCCCGGGGCGGAGCCGCAGCACATCGAGCCGCGGCTGCTCCCGTACGCCCGCAAGGCGGTCGACGCCGTCGCGGAAATGCTCGGCTAGCGCCGGTAGCCCGGTAGCGCAGCCTGTCTGGTGGCTGCTCGGCTAGCGCTTGACTTTCAGGCGCCGCGAGCCGAACTTGTCGCCGTAGTGGTGCAGCGCCTGATAGAAGCTGGGGAGCGCGAAGACCGCCATCAGCAGCGAGAATAGAACCAGCGTGATAATCAGTGCGAAGAAATTGCGCAAGCCGACGAACTGGGTGCGGAAGAGCGAGATGATAATGCCCGCGAGCACGGCACCCATGGTCGTGAAAGTGGCTTCGACCACCGACTGGCCGGTGTGCTGCACTGCGTGCCGGATGCCTTCGGGGCGTGTGCCTTCCTCGCGGACGCGTTCGGTAATCTGGATTGAGTTGTCGATGCCGATACCTATGATGATGGTGCCGACCATGGCGGTGAAGATATTCAGGTTGGTCCCGCCGGTATGGACCGTGGCAGGATACCACAGGACGACAATCAGGATGGGGAGGAAGGTGATGAAGCCGAAACGAAACGAGCGGAAAATCAGGACCATCGTCACCAGCACCAGCACCAGGCTCAGTCCAATCGTCTTGTACTGCGTGTCCTGGATGCCCTGGTTGATGGCGATGGTGACTGGCGGGCCGCCCGTCAGTTGCGACAGCTCGGCGTCGAACAGCAGGGTGTTGTAGTAGTAAGCGATACTGTCGGTGTGCTCGACTAGCAGCGCGGTGTCGTCGATGTTGATGTAGGGCATGCTGACATAGATTAGCGCCTTGGTGTAGTCGTCGGTGAGCAGCATCGCGCGCATCTCTCCCGTGAATGAATCGTAAAAGACGTCAATCATGTCCTGCCGTAATTCCTCACAAGTGTAAAACAGGCCAGTTTCTATCTGACACGCCTGGCTGTCGAAAAACTCGTGGTGCAGAAACTCCCAGAAGCTTCCCTCGAAGACGAAGAAGGGCTCGCCGCCCGCCTCCTGCCCAACCTCGATGCTGATGTGGGCTGACTTGAAGAAATCCACGATTGAGAACGCCGAGACGTTGATGGAGTCGCCCGAATTGCGGTTGGCAATCGAGAGATTGTTCAATTCTACAGTGGTCCAGTTCATCACGTCCAGCACTCCGAGGTCTTTGGCGGCCGGTTTCGGCCGGTCAGGCGGCCCCGCCACCAGCAGGATACCGGTCTGCCCCGCCTCGAACTTCTCGGAATATTCGGCCAGCTTGCGAATCGAGGCGACGTCCTCGGGCGCCGACTCGTCGCCACGGATATCCTGGTCCATCACCGAGAGTCGCGCCAGCGAATAGCCGGTCACCAGCAACACCACCAGCAGGATAACGCGCCACTGCTGCGACGAAACACGGGCGATGCCGGTCCACGCCTCGGGGTGCTGGCGAGTGTAGTTGGTGAGTTTCATGATGGCGGGCGTCATGCTCACCGTCAGCACGAACGCGCAGCCGACGCCGATAATCATCGTCAGCCCCACGGTGCGCATCGGAGCGATTGGCGAGATGAAGAGCGCCGAGAAGCCAATGGTGTCAGTGAGTGCGCAGAGCAGCGTCGCCTTGCCGGTGGTCAGCATCGCCTTGTTGGTCGACTTGAAATGCGAGTGTCCCGCCTCACGGAACTCGACGATTCGATTGGCAACGTGCAGCCCGTAATCGACGCCAATCCCCACCAGGATTGGTCCGGCAGCAACAATCATCGGCGTCAGCACCACCCCTGAAAGCCGCACCAGTCCCAGCGTCCAGATGAGTGCGCAGAAAATCGGTACCAGCACGACGGGGACGACGAAAACGTTACGGTGGAACCAGAGCATCATTCCCAGCACGATGGCTAGCGAAATCGGCAACATCGCCAGCAAGTCCTCGTACAGCCGCTCCGTCACCTCGTGCAGCACCACCACCAGCCCGGTCTGCGTCATCTCGGTGCGCACCGGACTCGAGCGTGAATCAATCACCTGCTGGATATTGGCGATGATTTCTGCCTGCCTCGCATCATTATCACCTGTCGAATACTTGAGCGCGAACATGATGTACGCCGTGTCGAGGATTCCGTCCCCGTTGGTATCGATGGCGAAATTCTGCAGCGCACCCGAAGTCTGCGCGTAAATCTGGTCAACCCGGTCCTGGTCGCTCGGTATCGCGTAGCGCCCGGTCTCGTTCACTAGCTCGTCGTCGCGTTCCTCGACCGACAGGCCGCCGAACACCTTCCCTTCGGTGGCCTCGATGAAACGGCCGTTGGTCGAGTTGAACTCCTTAATGAGCGTCGAGATGCTGAGTGTGAAAATTATATCATCAATCTCGCCCCGGTCGGCTTGGAAGGTGGCCTGGTCCATCGACTGACCATACGGGTCAATCTGCCGCTCCAGTCGCGCAATCTCCTTGAGCGTCGGGACGTAGGTGATGTTATGGATTACGCGGTCGTTGAACCGCTGCGGGTCATTCGCATTGCGGGTTTCAATATAGATGATGATTATGTCGGTGGCCCAGTCCTGCCGCACCTCGAGCAGCAGGTCGGTCGATTCCTCGCCTTCAGGGAGATATACCTCAATATCGCGAGTCATGTTCTGCTCGAAGGTCATCGCCGGCTTGAGCAGCAGCAGCGTCACCAGCACGAGCAACGCCACTGTCAACGAGGGGGTGCGCAGGATGAGGCGCGTGTAGGCTCGAGTAAACCCACTAGCCAGTTCTGGAATCACGCCGGCGCATTGCGACTGGCTGATAAGAGTGCAGCCTCAACTGGAATAGTAGTATTCACCAGCCGCCTTCTGTGCCCGGTCGAGCCGCGAGCCGGGCTTGTTGATGCGTGGACGATTGGTATTCCGGTCGCGCCGGAAGGTGACGTCCAGCCGCTTCAGGAAGCGGTTCATCCCTGTACGCATCCTGAATGGACCCTCCGTCAGGCCCTGCTCCCCCGGTGTACCAGAGAAGCAGAGCAGGCCGTCAGAAACATAGTCGATGAAGTAGACATCGTGGTCAACCACCAGCGCCGAGGCGGTGCGCTGCTCCATGCAGCGTCTGATGGTGCGCGCCGCGACCATGCGCTGGTTCGCGTCAAGATACGCGGAGGGCTCGTCGAATAGGTACAGGTCGGCCTCGCGCAGCAAACATTCGGCTATCGCGACGCGCTGCAATTCGCCCCCGGAGAGCGATTCGAGATCCTGCCGCATCAGGACCTCGAGACCAAGCGGATTCATCAATTCCGTGTTTAAATAGTGTTCATCGAAACCTTCCGTCGAGCGCAACAGCTCTTCCACCAACACGTCCGACTGCGGCGTAATGTATTGCGGCTTGTAGGAAACCTGTAGCGCCAGCTCAACCTTCCCGGTATCGGGTGTAAGGTCGCCCGCCAGCATCCGCACGAAGGTCGTTTTTCCAGTAGCATTACCTCCCACGACGCCCAGCACCTGCCCCTGCAGGATTTCACCTTCACCGACTTTGAGGGTGAAGCTTCCCTGCTGTTTCTCCAGCTCCGGCCAGTTGACGAGCGACTGCGCGTCCCAGCCTGTCCGCGGCGGGTGTGCCAGGAACTCAATGCGGCTGTCGCGCAGCCGCACGTTCTCCTCGCGCAGCTCCCCCTCAAGGTAGCTATTGATGCCGTGCCGCACTCCCAGCGGTTGCGATACAATGCCATAGGCGTTCGGCTCGCCGTAGAGCAGGTGCAACTGCTCGGTGACGTAGTCGAGAATGGCGAGGTCGTGTTCGATAACCACGACCGACTTCGTGGCGCCGAGTTCAGCGATACGCTGCGCCACCAGTAGCCGCTGCTCGATGTCGAGGTACGAGCAGGGCTCATCGAAGAAATAGAGCTCGGCCTCCTTCAGCAGCGTCGCGGCAATGGCGCCCTTCTGTAGCTCGCCGCCCGAGAGCTTCGCCAGCGGCTGGTCGAGTCCGGTCAGCCCCAGCTCGGCGACTACCTCGGCGACCCTAGCGTCATCCGCCACCCGCGCCAGCAATTCGCGTAGCGTGCCTGCGAAGCGCTTCGGAATCTGGTCAACATACTGCGGCTTGAGCGCTACGCTGGCGCTGCCGTCCGCCAGCGCCGCGAAGTGGGCGTGCAGCTCGGTGCCGGCAAAGTGCTCCAGTACCACCGGCCAGTCGGCAGCCAGCTCCCAGTCGCCCAAGTTGGGTACCAGCTCGCCCGCCAGCAGCGAGATGGCGGTGGTCTTGCCGGTGCCGTTGGCACCGAGCAGGCCAACCACCTGCCCTGCCTTCGGTGCCGGCAATCGGAAGAGCCGGAAATCGTTCTGTCCGTAGCGGTGGGTCGTCTCGCGCTCGTCGCCTTCCGGGAGGTTGATAATCGTGAGCGCGTCGTGTGGGCACTTGTGAACACAAATACCGCAACCGATGCAGAGCGGCTCGGAAACCAGCGGCTTGTCATCCTCGCGCCAAGTGATGACTTCGACCCCGTTGCGCACCGGCGGGCAGAAGTTGTAGCACTCGTTCATGCAGCGCTTGGGCTGGCAACGGTCCTCGTGCAGTACTGCGACTCGCATCAGCGCACCGCTGCTGCTCTCGTAATTAAGGGATACGGCGGGAAAGCCATAATCCCCCCGCCCCTACGGTGGATGTGCGCATCGAGTTCAGCATCCCCGGCAAGCCGGTCGCGCAGGGGCGGCCGCGGTTCTACCGCAAGGGCAGCTACGTCGTGGCAACCGACCCGCAGGCGTCGAAGGTCTACAAAGCCGATATCGCCTACGTAGCGCAGCGCGCCCGCGAGGAGGCTGGCGTGGCGGGGCTGCTCGAAGGACCGCTCGGCCTGACGGTCGTGGCCTACTTTCCCTGCCCCAAGAGCAAGTGGCGCAAGCGCGTCCCGCGGCCGGAAGAGCACCACGACAAGCGCCCCGACGCCGACAACCTCGCCAAGGCCGTCAAGGACGGACTCAGCGGCGTGCTCTACCACGACGACGGGCAGGTCGCCGAGCTGGTTGTCCGCAAGCGGCGCGCCGCCCAAGGCGACGCACCGCGGGTCGAAGTCTGCCTCTACACGCTCGACCCGCTGGGGGACGAATGAGCGCCGCAATCATCGACGGGCGGGCTGTCGCGGCCGCCATCGAGCGCGAGCTGCAGGCGCGCGTCGCGCAACTCGGCAGCGCGCCGCGGCTGGCAGTGGTGCAAGTGGGCGACGACCCCGCCTCGACCAGCTACATTCGCGCCAAGTCGCGCGCCGCGGAGCGGGTCGGGATTGAGCTGGCACACCACCACCTCGCTGCTGCTACCACACTCAACGATTTGGAAGCGCTCGTTGAGAAGCTCAACTCCAGCGAGCACGGTATCATTGTCCAGCTACCGCTGCCGAATGGCCTCGAGCCGGCGCTGGCGCGCATCGCGCCAGCGCGCGACGTCGACGGCTTCCACCCCGAGAACCTTGGCAAGCTGCTGCGCGGCGAACCGGGCTTGCGGCCCTGCACGCCGGCCGGTATCATGGAGCTGCTCGAGCGCAGCGGCCACTCGCCGGCGGGAAAGCACGCCGTGATTGTCGGCCGCAGCAATATCGTCGGCAAGCCGCTCGCCGTGATGCTGACGCAGGCCAACGCCACCGTGACAGTCTGCCACACCGCGACGGCGGATCTGGCGCACCACACCCGGCAGGCCAGACTGCTGGTCGTGGCTGCCGGCCGGCCGGACACCGTCACGCCCGTGATGGTGCGGCCCGGCGCGACCGTGGTGGACGTCGGCGTCAACCGCACCGCAGGGGGGCTGGTCGGCGACTGCGCGCCCGGCGTCGCCGACGTAGCGGGCGCGCTGACGCCGGTGCCGGGCGGCGTGGGGCCGATGACGGTCGCGATGCTGATGGCGAACACGGTCGCGGCACGGGCGGACTGACAATGCCCGCGTCGCGACCCGAGCGGGACCTCCTCGGCCGCCCCCTCACCCAGTTGCGGCTCTCGGTCACCGACCGCTGCAACTTTCGTTGCCCCTACTGCATGCCTGCCGACGGGCCGGAGCTATGCTTCGTCGCGCGCGAAGAGCTGCTGAGCTACGAGCAGCTGGCGCGAGTGGTGCGGCTGGTGGTGGAGCTGGGAGTCTCGCGGGTGCGCCTGACCGGCGGTGAGCCACTGTTGCGCGCCGACCTCGACCAGCTGGTGCGAATGCTCGTTGCAATTCCGGGGCTCGACGACCTGGCGCTCACGACCAACGGCTACCTGCTCGCGGCGCAGGCCGAAAAGCTGCGCCGTGCGGGGCTACAACGACTCAATATCAGCCTCGACTCGCTCGACCCGCAGGTCTACCAGCGGCTGAACGGCCGTGGCCTTGACGTCGCGCGAGTGCTCGATGGCATCGCCGCAGCCGAGCGCGCCGGTTTCGGGTCGCTCAAGCTCAACTGCGTCGTAATCCGCGGCGTCAACGATGGTTCGGTGGTCGAGCTGGCGCGCCACTTTCGCGAGACGCCGCACATCGTGCGATTCATCGAGTATATGGATGTGGGCAACCTCAACCGCTGGAGCCCCGAGCAGGTTGTGCCGGCCGATGAGATTATCGCCATGATTGACGCCGAAGCTCCCCTCACGCCGGTCCCTCCCGGTCGGCCCGGTGAAGTGGCGCGCCGCTACCGCTACATCGATGGCGGGGGCGAAATTGGCGTCATCGCCTCGGTCACGCACCCCTTCTGCCGCGACTGCGACCGGATGCGTCTGGCGCCCGACGGGCAGCTCTACACCTGCCTCTTCGCGAGCCATGGCCACGACTTGCGCGCGCTGCTGGCAGCGGGCGCGAGCGACGACGAATTGCGGGCACGGCTCGCCTCCATCTGGCGCGCGCGCGACGACCGCTACTCGGAAGAGCGCGCGCTGATGCCCGAAGGCGAGCGGCCGCACAAGGTCGAGATGTTCCGCATCGGGGGCTGATGGACTCCGCGCTGCTGATAGCGGGTGGGCGGAGCAACCGGCTGGGGCGGCCCAAGCAGTCGCTCGAAATCGGGGGAGAAACCCTCGCCGCCCGGACCGCCGGGGTGCTGGCGCAAGTGGCGCAACGGGTGACCGTCGTGGGGCCGCCGGGCGAGCGGCCCGACTGGGCGCCCGCCGAATGCGACTGGGTAGGCGACCCGCTCCCGCACGGCGGGCCGCTGGTCGGGCTCGCGGCGGGGCTGGCGGCGGTCCGCGGCGAACTGGTGGCGGTCGCGCCGTGCGACCTGCCGCTGCTGGCGCCCGCCACTTACCATGCGTTGCGCCGCGTCGCCGATAACGGCGACGCGGCGGTAGCGACATGGAAGCAGCCGCAGCCGCTGGTGGCAGTCTACTGGCGCGAAGCGGCGCTGGCGGCGGCGGAGCGGCTGCTAGTGCAAGGGGAGCGCCGCGCGCAGCAGCTGCTTGGCGAGCTGCCGCACACGCTCGTGGAGCGGCGCGAAGTGGCGTTGAACATCAACACGCCCACCGACCTGGAGCGCTTCCGCAAGCGGTCAGGCCGCGAGCCGGAGTTTAATAACTGGTCGTCGGTCGACCAGCGGTAAGCACATGCTCCTGTTCTGGGTGGTTGGCAAGCTCGTCCCGCTCTTTGCACTGCTGGCGCTGGGCTTCCTCGCCGGCCGGCGGCTGGGAGTGGGCGAGCAGACGCTGCGCGACCTTGGGCGGCTGCTGATTTACCTGCTGGTGCCGGCCAAAATCCTGCTCGCAACCCAGCAGGCGCAGTTCGCCGTGACCTGGGAACCGGTGCTGGCGGCGGTGGTGGTGGTGGCAGCCTCGACAGCGGTGGCGTGGTGGCTGGCGCGGTGCCTGGCGCTGCCGGCGGCTGCCGGCAGCGCACTGTTGCTCGGCTCGGGGTTCATGAACGCCGGCTCTCTGGGGACCTCGGTCGCAGACCAGTTCTACGGCGAGCAGGGATTCCTGCTGGCGGTGCTATTCTACATCACGGTGCAGGCACTGCTCTACACCGTCGGGCCGGTGCTGGCGGGCGGCGGCCGCGATCAACTGCGCAAAGGGGCTGCCGAGGCGCTGCGGCTGCCGCTTATCTGGGCGCTGCTGCTGGGGCTGGCGCTGAACCGCGCCGGGACGGGGCTGCCGGCGGTGGCCGATAACTCGCTGGAAATTCTGGGTGGGGCGTGGAAGCCGGTGCTGCTGCTGACGCTCGGAATGCAGCTGAGCCGCGCGTCACGGCTGGAAAGCGCGGACTTCCGCCGCCTGCTGCCGCCGCTGGTAATCGCCCGTATGGCCACCGGCCTCGCTGTCGCGGCGGCGCTGGTGCTGGCGCTGGGGCTTCGCGGCGAGCTGGCGGCGGTGGTGCTGATATCGAGCAGCATGCCTTCGGCCATCACCACCTATGTCGTCGGGGCGCACTGCGGCAGCGACACGCGCTGGCTCTCGCTGGGCATTCTCGGGACTACGCTGCTGGCGCTGGTGACGATTCCGCTCGTGGTGCTGCTGGCGGAGGCGTGGGCCTGAAGCCGACTGCTATTAACCCGCCCGTCATTATCGGCAGCATGGACACCCGTAAGGTGCGACTGCAACGAGAACCGTGCGACCCCGCAATCATCGCGGCGACGCTGGCGGGAGCCGAAGTCGGGGCGGTGGTGACCTTCACCGGCACCGTCAAGGGCGTGACCGAGGCGGGCGCGGTGGAGAGCATCGAGTTCAGCGCCGACAAAACGGCAGCGCTGGCGCAGATGGAAGCGCTGCGCAACGAGGCGCGCGAGCGATTCGCCATCCACGATGCGGCGCTGGTGCACCGGGTGGGGCTACTCGAGGCGGGGGAACTGATTGTAGTCTGCTGCGCTGCGGCGGCCCACCGGGCCGATGCCTTCCGTGCCTGCAAATGGCTCATCGACACGCTCAAGCAGCGGGTGCCCATCTGGAAACTGGAGCAGGCGCCGGACGGCTCGCGCTGGGTCGCGCCGCAACACGAGGTGAACTGTGGCGCGAATGGTTGATATCAGCGACAAGGCGGCGGTGGCGCGGCGCGCCACCGCCCGAGGGCGGCTGCGGCTGCGCCCCACGACGGCGGCCGCTATCGCCAGTGGCGAAGTCCCGAAAGGCGACCCGTTCTCTACCGGACGCATCGCCGCCATCCAGGCGGTGAAGGCGACGCCCGCCATCCTGCCACTCTGCCACCCGCTGCCGATTGGCGGCGTCGAGGTGGATTTCACGCTGGAAGGTAATGAAGTGGCGTGTCGCGTTACAGTTGCCGCAATGTACCGTACCGGCGTGGAGATGGAGGCACTGACTGGCGTCATGGCGGGGCTTCTCTGCGTCTGGGACCTGGTCAAGTCGCTCGAGAAGGACGCTGCCGGGCAGTATCCCGAAACCCGCATCCATGACGTGGAAGTGGTGGAGAAGCTTAAGGGCGAGACATAATGGGCCACCACGAGCACCACGCTACCGCCCCCCGCACGGTTGCTGTCGCGGTGCTGACGCTGAGCGATAGCCGCACCCCGGCAGAGGACCGCAGCGGCGACGCCATCGTCGCGCTGCTCGAGGCGGCGGGCCACACCGTTGCCGGCCGAGTGCTGGTGCGGGAGGACCCACCCGTCATCCGGGCGGCGCTGGAGGCGGCGCTGGCGGGACCGGCGCAGGCGATAATCCTGAACGGCGGTACCGGCATCGCGCCGCGCGATTCGACTCCGGAAATCGTCGGCGCACTGCTGGAACGCGAACTGCCCGGCTTCGGCGAGCTCTTCCGCCAGCTCTCGTTCCGCGAAATCGGCGCGGCCGCGATACTCTCCCGCGCGCTGGCGGGCGTCGCGCGCGGCAAGCTGCTCTTCGCGCTGCCGGGCTCCAAAGCGGCGTGTCGGCTGGCGCTGGAGCAGCTCATCCTGCCCGAGCTGGGGCACATGGTGGGGGAGCTGGGGAAGGCATGATTTTTCTTGACGACCGTTATTTAAAAAAGAAACGCCCGCCCGGGCGTTACCGGGAGGGATAGAATGGGACGCTTCCGCCCTTTTGGGGCACTGATTTCGCTGGCGCGGGCGCAGGAGCTGGTGCTGGCGGCAGCGCAGCCGCTGGAGGCGAGCGAGTCTGTGGAGCTGGCCGCAGCGGCCGGCCGGGTGCTGGCCGCTGCGGTGGTGGCCGACCGTGACGTGCCCGGTTTCGACCGCTCGGCGATGGACGGCTACGCGGTGCGGGCGGCTGATGTAGCGGGCGCGACGGTTGCAGAGCCGGTGCAGCTGGCACTGCTCGAGGCGGTCCACGCCGGCCACGAGCCGCGCGGTGCGGTTGGCACGGGCAGCTGCATCCAGATCGCCACCGGGGCGCCGCTGCCGGAGGGCGCCGAGGCGGTGGTGAAGGTTGAAGATACCGCCCGCGAAGGCGATACCGTGCTGGTGCGCGTCGCGGTGGTGCGAGGCAAGCATGTCGTGCCGCGGGGCGAGGATATGTGCGCCGGCGACGAAGTGCTCTCATCGGGGATGGTGCTGACGCCCGCCCGGGTGGGGGTGCTGGCTGCGCTGGGGCTGGCGCAGGCGCAGGTCTACTGCCGCCCGCGAGTAATGGTACTGCCGACGGGCACCGAACTGGTGGTGCCGGGCCGCCCGCTGGAAACGGGACAGGTGTACGATTCCAACGCTCCCGCACTGGCGCCGCTGGTGCGGCAGGCAGGCGGAGTGGCGGAGCGCACGCCGGCGCTGGGCGACGAGCAGGGAGTGCTGGAAAAGGCGCTCCGGGCGGCGGCCGAGAGCAGCGATATCGTGGTGGTCACCGGCGGCTCCAGCGTCGGAGAGCGCGACCTGCTGGCGCCCGCCATGGAGCGGCTCGGGAGTATCGAGTTCCACGGTGTCGCCGTCAAGCCGGGGAAGCCGGTGCTCTGCGGCCGACTGGACGGCGCGCTGGTGCTGGGGCTGCCGGGCAACCCGACGTCGTGCCTGCTGACCGCGTGGCTCTTCCTGCGTCCCGCGCTGCGCCGGATGGCGCGGCTGCCGCCCGACTTGCGGCGCTGTCGGACGGCGAAGCTTGCCGCTGCCGTGCAGCCGGTACGGGGCCGTGACCAGCTCATGCTGGTGCGGCTGGAAGGAACGGGTAACGCGCTGCGCGCCACCCCCTGCTACCGCGGCTCGGGCGCGATTATGTCTATGGCGCTGGCCGACGGAGTGGTGGCGCTCCCGGCAGGTGCCGGCGCCGAGGCGGGCGAGCGGGTCGAAGTGGAGCTGCTCTAGCCGCCGCTGAAGGGGGGGTAGAGCGCTACCGTGTCGCCTTCGGCCAGCGTGCTGCCGGGCTCCAGCATTTCGGTACCGCGCGCCAGCAGCAGGCTCTCGCGGAAGGGCGCCAGCGCGGGCTGCTCGGCGAGCAGCCGCTCCAGCAGCTCCGCCGCGGTGGCGCCCGCCGGCAGCTCCAGCTCGAGCGCTTCGGTACCGAGCCGCTCGCGTAGTTGGGCGAATGGCCTGACAGTGAGTCGCATCAGTAGAGCCGCTCCTGCTGGCCAGTTTCGCGCAGCCACGCCGCGATGCCGCCCGTGAGGTGGCGCGCCCGGAATCCCGCCAGTTGCAGATGGCGCAGCGCCACCGCCGAGCTGATGCCGAGATGGCAGTAGAGCAGCAGCTCCCGCTGGCGCGGCAGTTCGTCCTGCTGCTGCGCAAGCTGCTTGAACGGCAGGTGCAGCCCTTCGCCGGGGATGACCACCAGCTGCCGCTCCCACGACTCGCGCAGGTCCACCAGCAGCGGTGGCGCTGGGCCCTCCAGCGCCGCCTGCAACTCCGCCGGCGCCAGCTCCCCCGGCTGACAGGCGGCCGGCTCGCCTGTCGGCACGGTAATCGTCGGTGACTCGCCGCAGAGCAGGCAGTCGGGACGGTGCGCCAGCGCCACCCGCTGCACCGTCCCCGCCAGGCCATCGAGCAGCAGCAGCCGCGCCTCGCGCGAGCCGATGCGCAGTAGCCACTTCAACGCCTCGAGCGCCTGCAGGCTTCCCAGCAACCCCGGCACCGCCCCCAGCACTCCCGCCGTGGCGCAATCCTCGACCGCTTCCGGTGGCGGCGACCGCGGGAACAGGCAGCGGTAGCACGGCCCCCCCGAAGGGAAGACCGCCACCTGCCCCTCGAAGCGGCGCAGTGCCGCGTGGACCAACGGGACCTCCGCCAAGTGGCAGCCGTCGGCGAGCAGGTAGCGCGCCTCTAGGCTGTCAGTGCCGTCCAGCACCAGGTCGTGCTGCCGCGCCAGCTCAAGCACATTGGCAGCCGTGACACGCTCTACCAGCGGCTCGACCCGGATGGCGGAATTCAGCGCGCGCAGCCGGGCGGCCGCCACCTCCGCCTTCGGCTGGCCCACGTCGGCCTCGGTGTAGAGCGGCTGCCGCTGCAGGTTACTCAATTCCACCATGTCATCGTCAATGAGCGTAAGACGGCCGACACCTGCGGCCGTCAGGTATTGCGCGGCCGGACAGCCCAGCCCACCCACTCCCACCACCAGTACCCGCGCCGCCTTCAGCCGCGCCTGGCCTTGCGGGCCGACCCCGGGCAACGCCAGATGGCGGGCGTAGCGCCGCAGCTCGGAATCGGGGAGCACCGCGGTGCTATGCGGCAGAACCATAAGCGGCTTGGGGCGAGCCGTGACTAGAACAGAAGTTGTCTCAGCAAAAAGAAGGGGCTGGTCAGCGACGCCTGCGCCTCGCGCGACATCATGCTCTCGGTCAGCACGCGCCGCAGCTCCGCCTTGCGGCGCGCCTTGCCGATGAACCAGTTGAGCAGCCAGCGGCGGCGCGACAGCCGCTGGATCTTGTAGGAGTTGCGCAGCTCGTATCCCAGCCGCTTCCAGAGCGCGCGCTGGTAGCGCGCGCCCGCCTCGAGCGGGAAACCGCGCGCGTGCTCCTCGCGGTCGAAGTGGCCCAGCGCCAGCTTGGCCGAGAGCAGCGCATTGCCAATGCCCTCGCCGGTGAACGGGTCAACCAGCGAAGCCGCGTCGCCGACCAGCATCGCCCCGGCACCGAAGGCGCGGCGCGGCTGCAGCTTCTCGCCGGGGCGTGGCGAGCCGAGCGGCAGCTGCCAGCCGCGGCTGCTCCCCGCGACCAGCTCTGCCTGCGCGAAGCGGTCACTGAAGCGCGGCACTTCGTTGATGATGTATTCCTGTAGTCCGCGCAGCTTGCGGTCGTGCAGCTCCAGGTCGCGCAGCGCGATGCCGAAGCCGACATTACAAACGCCGCCACCGATGGGGAAAATCCAGAAGTAGCCCGGCAGCACCCCGTCAATGTAGTGGAACTCGACCGGCCCCGAGTCGGCGGTCGCGCCCTCGACGTTGCGCCAGTATTGCCGGAAGGCGGCGCTGTAGTGCAGCTTTTCGCGGTCGACCATCCGCCCGTCGTAGGTCTCCTGCACCACCGCGGTCGCGACCGGGCAGCGCACCCCACCGGCACCGATGGTCAGCGGCGCGCTGAAAGAAAGCGGCTGCGTGCGGTCGCCGGTGTCGCCCGCGACGCCGATGACGCGTCGCAGGTCGCCCATGCCGGGGCCGGGGTCGGGGCCGTTGGCGGAGTTGTCGAACAGCACCTCGCGCACCGTAAAGCCCTGCACCACCGCGCCGCCCGCCTGCAGCACCAGTTCAGCAGCGCGCTGGAACATGATGTGGTCAAACTGGCGGCGCGGCAGCACGTAGCCCGAAAGCTGGCCGTCGGGTCGCGAGACCTGCATTTCGTCGCCGCGCGGGCTACTGAAGAGCACTCCCGTAATACTGAAGTGCGGCGATGCCTCGATACGCGACCGCACCCCCAGCTCCTCAACACGCGCGAGCGACTTCCCCCCCACGGCGTCGCCGCAGGTCTTGTCGCGCGGCCAGACGGCCTTGTCGAGCAGCAGCACCCGCTGGCCCGCCAGCGCCGCGTAGCCCGCGGCGGCCGCGCCGCCGGGGCCACCTCCGACAACGATAACGTCGAAGCGCGACCTGGAAGCGGGCTGCGGGCCGCTATCGACGGGCTGTTCCCAGAAGCGGTCGGCCATGGGAGCGCGGCAGTCCGCACGCTGCTAAATAGCTGGGGGGGCGCGAGCAAAGAATTTTAGATAGCGGAGCGGTCGGCCCGCGTGGCCCCGGACGAGAGCAGCGAAACCGAGAGCTGGCCTGACGGCACTCCAAAGCGTGAAACCAGTTACGTTGACGGTCAGCGCCACGGCTGGGAAACCACCTTCCACCCCGACGGCCAGCGCGCCACCCGCCGCCGCTGGGCGCACGGCCAGCCGCTGCCGCCGGGCCAGCAGTGGGACCCGCACGGCCAGCGGCTGGCGGTGAAGCCGGACCTGGCTCGCAGCACCTGCATCTTCTGCGGCGCCTGCGTCGGAGTCTGCCCCACCAACGCCATGTTCCTCGAGTACAACGACCGCGACATCTGGATTGACGAAAACTGCACCGACTGCCTGCTCTGCGTCCGCGTCTGCCCCGTCGGCGCGCTGACCTACCCGGCCGAGCCGCAGCGCAACACCACCCGGACTCCTGCATGAGGCGCATAATCGGCGGCGGCCTTTCGGGGCTGGCGGCCGCGGTCAATTTTGCGAAAGCGGGCGAAAAGGTTGAACTGCATGAAGCGCGCAAGGCGGTCGGCGAACAGTTCCACGCCAACTACCAGGTGCTGCTGAAGGAGCGCCCCGACATGCCGTGGGCCGACTCCACGGCCCCGGCCTACCTGAAGCGCTGGGGGCTCGAGCCGGAGTTCACCTGGCGCAACGCGCAGAAATTTGTCTGTTGCACCCCTACACGCGAACTGACCATCACCATGAAGCAGCCGCTGCCGCTCATCCTGCGCGGCGGCGAAGGCTCGCTCGAGCGCGGACTGGCGGCGGAGGCGGAACGGGAGGGGGCCAAGTTCCACTACAAGTCGCGCCCGAAGCCGCAGCCAGGCGACGTCGTCGCCACCGGTTCCTACCGCACCGACATGGCCGCCTTCGGCGCCTACTACGAGAACAGCGATTTCCCGCGCGACCAGTTCCTCTACATGCACGACGAAAAATATTCGCCGCGCGGCTGGTATCTCTACATCATCCCGATGGATGATGATACCATCAAGGTTATGAACTGCTGCTCGCGCTCACACACGAAACACGTCCGACGACTGTTATATAAAGCCGTGGAGGAGCGCAAGGTGCTGCGCGACATCATCGACGGCGCAAAGCCGACCGGCACCGTCGGCGGCCAGGGCGGCGCCGAATTCCCCCGCTCGGCGGTGCGCGACGGCGTCTACTACACGGGCGAGGCGGCCGGCTTCCAGGACCCGTGGCGCGGCTTCGGAATGAACTACGCCATCGAATCAGGCGTGCTGGCGCAGCGCGCGCTCAGCAACGGCGGAAACTACGACCAGATGTGGAAGGCACAGTTCCGGAACCGCAAGAAAGCGGACATCGCGCGGCGCGGTATCTTTGCGCTGCTCGGTAATCGCGCCTTTGAGATGGCGATGCGCAAGGTGAAGGATGGCGACACCGTCGACTGGGAGAAAATGAACCTGCAGGGCTGGCGCAAGTCGCTGGTCTACAATTCGTTCTACGCTATGGAAATGGTCAAGAAAGGCATCTGGGACCGTTGGTGAGTGATATCGAGGAGCTGGGAATCCGCGCCGCTTCGCTAACGTGCCTGCTGGCAGGCGTGGTGCTGGCAACCGGGAGCAGCGAATACATCGTGCCGGCCTCGGGCCGTTCGCTCGCGACGCCCTGTGCGTTCGTCTTCTGGATGCTGGCAATCATCTTCTGGGTGCTCGGCACGCGAAGCGAAAACCATACATAATCGCCGACCGGGGGGGCGCCATCCATGTCTGTCTCTGACACCGTACGGCAATTCTACGACTCGCTGGCAGCCTCCCATGCCGCCGCACGCAGGCGTCTGGGGCGGCCGCTGGCGCTCGCCGAGAAAATCCTCTTCGCGCACCTCGCCCCGGGGCAGGGGCTGCCGCAGCGCGGCGGGAGTTACGTCGACCTTTACCCCGACCGGGTCGCCATGCAGGATGCGACGGCGCAGATGGCACTGCTGCAGTTCGCCCTCGCGGGGCGCGAACAGGTGGCGGTACCCTCGACGGTGCACTGCGACCACCTGATCCAGGCGCGCAGCGGTTGCGACAGCGACCTCGCTGCGGCCAACGATGTCAACGCCGAAGTCTACGCGTTCCTGAAGTCCGCCTCAGCAAAGTACGGCATCGGCTTCTGGGAGCCAGGCGCCGGCATCATCCACCAGGTAGTGCTCGAGAACTACGCCTTCCCCGGCGGGATGATGATTGGCACCGACTCGCACACTCCCAACGCCGGCGGTTTGGGGATGGCCGCGATTGGCGTCGGCGGCGCCGACGCCATGGAAGTGATGGCGGGGCTGCCGTTCAACATCCGCTGGCCGCGCCTTATCGGGGTCCGGCTGACCGGCACGCTCTCAGGCTGGGCGTCGCCCAAGGACGTTATCCTGAAGGTGTGCGAAATCCTGACGGTCAAGGGCGGCACCGGCCACATCATCGAGTATTTCGGCTCCGGCTGCGAGAGTATCTCCTGCACCGGCAAGGGGACAATCTGCAACATGGGCGCCGAGGTAGGCGCAACCACTTCGCTCTTCGCGTTCGACGAGCGCATGGCGAAATACCTCGAGGCGACCGGGCGCGGAGAACTGGCGCAGCTCGCCCGCGAGCACGGGACGGAACTGCGCGGTGACCCCGGAGTCGAGGCGAAGGCAGAAGAGATCTTCGACCGGGTAATCGAAATCGACCTCTCGGCGCTTGAGCCGCTCATCGTCGGCCCGCACTCTCCGGATTTGGCGCGCCCCGTTACCGGACTGGGCGCGGAAGCTCATCAGGCAGGGTGGCCTCTCGAGCTTAATGCGGCACTAATCGGTTCATGTACCAACAGTTCATACGAGGACATGGAGCGCGCCGCCGCGGTCGCCCGTCAGGCGACCGCGGCGGGCTTGCGCGCGACGGTGCCATTCTACATCACCCCCGGCTCGGAGACTATTGACCGCACCATCCGGCGCGACGGGCAGATGGCAGCGCTGGAGGCGATTGGCGGTGTCGTGCTGGCGAACGCCTGCGGCCCCTGCATCGGGCAGTGGCGGCGCGACGACATTGCCGACGGGGAGGTGAATTCGATAGTCTCTTCCTACAACCGCAATTTCAGCGGTCGCAACGACGGCAACCATGCCACGCTTTCGTTCCTCACCAGTCCCGAGGTCGTAACAGCAATGGCGCTCGCCGGGCGGCTTGACTTCGACCCGCTGCGCGACCCGCTTACCAATGAGAGCGGCAAGCGAGTCCGGCTGGCGCCGCCGACCGGCAGCGACCTGCCGGCGGGTGGCTTCGCCACCAGCCTCGACGGCTACGTTGCGCCGCCGACAGACGGCTCCGCTGTCGAGCTCGAGGTGGATCCCGCCAGCGAGCGGCTGCAGCTGCTCGAGCCGTTTGCACCGCCGGCCGCAGGCGACCTAGAAGAGATGCTGGTGCTGGCGAAGATTGAGGGCAAGTGCACCACCGACCACATCTCGCCGGCGGGGCCATGGCTGCGCTACCGTGGCCACCTCGACCACATTTCGGGCAACACCTACATCGGCGCCAGCAACACCTTCACCGACGAGCGGGGTATGGCACTCAACACCCTGACGGGCGAGCAGGCGTCGCTGCCTGAGGTGGCGCGCGCGTACCACGCTGCAGGGCGGGGATGGGTCGTCGTCGCCGATACCAACTACGGTGAGGGTTCGTCACGCGAGCATGCCGCAATGTCACCCCGCTTCCTCGGCTGCCGCGCGATTATCGCGCGCAGTTTCGCGCGCATCGCGGAAGCCAACCTGAAGAAACAGGGGGTGCTGGCGCTCACCTTCGAGCAGCCTGCCGACTGGGAGCTGGTGCGGGCTGACGACCGCCTGAGCATCAAGGGGCTCGACGCGCTTGCGCCGGACAGCCGGCTTATGGTCGGCATCGCGCATGCCGATGGCACGCGCGACGAATTCAGCTGCTGCCATAGCCTCAGCGAGCAGCAGGTGGAGTGGTTCCGCGCCGGCTCGGCCCTGAATTTCCTGCGGCAGCAGTCCTAGTCCAGCGCAGTGTGCGCGACGCCCTCGCCGGCGGCGACATGGCCAATCAGCTGCGCGGTTTCCCCTTCGCGGACGAGCAGGGCCAGCGTCCTCTCAACGTCGCCTTTGGCGACGGTGACAACCATTCCCAGCCCCATGTTGAAGGTGCGATACATCTCGGCCGGCGCGATGTCACCCTTGCGCTGCAACCAGTCGAAAACTGGGGGAACCGGCAGCGGATTGTCAACGACGTAGCGGAAGCCGGGGTTCATGCGCGGCAGGTTCTCGAGCCCACCCCCCGTTACATGCGCCAGCGCGTGCACTTCCACCGCCGCGAGCAACGCCAGCACAGACCGGACGTAGATGCGCGTCGGCGCGACCAGCTGTGCGCCGAGGGCGGAGTCGCCGTCGAACAGCCGCCGGATGAGCGTGTAACCGTTGGAGTGCGGCCCGGAAGAGGCGAGGCCGATGAGCGCGTCGCCGACGGCGACGCGCGAGCCGTCGATAATCACCTCGCGGGAGACCCAGCCGACCGCCGTCCCCGCCAGGTCGAAGCCACGCACCAGCTCAGGCACGACCGCAGTTTCGCCGCCCGAGAGCGTGCAGTTGGCCTGCCGGCACCCCTCCGCGAGGCCGAGGCCGAGCTGCGCCATCAGCTCCGCGTCAGGCTCTTCCAGCGCGACATAGTCGACGAAGGATAGCGGCTCGGCACCGACGCAGATGAGGTCGTTGACGTTCATCGCCACGCAGTCGATGCCGACCGTGTCGAGGCTGCCCAGCTCCTGCGCCAGCAGGAGCTTGGTGCCGACCCCGTCGGTGCAGACTGCCAGCGCCCCGTCGCCGAGCTGCACCAGCCCTGCGAAGCCGTTCTCCAGCTTGAGGGGGGCACCGTCGCCTTCGCGTGGGGAGCTCTTGAGCTGTGCCACCAACGCTGCGGTGGCGCGGTCGCTGGCGTCAATATCGACCCCCGCCTCGGCGTAAGTGCGCGCCATCAGCGGCCCAGTTTCTGGTAGTAGTTCTGCACGACGCGCGAGACCTGCGCGATGTCGGAAATCCCGCGGTCAACCAGCGTCTCGATGATTTTCTGCCGGTTGCGCGCCATCTCGTCAAACTTGGCAGGCGAAACGCCGGCTGCCTTCGCGATGCGCTCGCGCAGCTTGCTCGGGACACCGGTCTCAACCAGTTGACCCTTGCCCTGGTCCCAGCGGAAAATCGTGTTGAGTCGCGGCTTGTCACCCTCGAGCCCCGCCATCTCCGAAACCTCGGTAATGCGGCGTACCTGCTGCCCGCCCACGTTGAGCTTGCTCTGCATGATAATCAGGTGCAGCGCGTTGAGCATGATAGGAGGCACCGACATCGGGGGGTTGACGAGTCGCTGCACCGACTCCTGTGCGGTGTTGGCGTGCACTGTGCCCATACAACCGTCATGGCCGGTGTTCATTGCCGTGAATAGCGTGCGCGCCTCGGCACCGCGCACCTCACCCACAATCAGACGGTCGGGGCGCATGCGCAGCGTGTTCTTCAGCAGCGCATCCATGTCGAGCTCCGGGTCGCCCGACTTGGCCGGGTTGACAGTTTCAAGCTGGACGTGGTGCTCGTGGAGCAGCTGGATTTCGGAGACGTCCTCAATCGTAATCAGCCGCACCTGTGACGGGATGAAGAGCCCCAGCACGTTCAGCGTCGACGTCTTACCCGAGGCGGTGCCCCCGGAGACAAGGATGTTGCACGGCGCGGCGCCCATCCCGTCGACAAACATCCACAACAGCGCCGCCAGCCGCGGCGTCAGCGTGCCGAAGCCAATCAGGTCGACGAAGGTAAGCGGGTCCTGCGTCTGCTTGCGAATCGTGAGCGTCGGCCCGCCGGGTGACGCGGGCGGCAGCGTGGCGTTGACGCGGCTGCCGTCGGGCAGCCGTCCGTCCAGAATCAGGCTCTCGAGCCCAATCTTGCGTCCGACGTAGGCGGCGATTTTCTGGATGACCTTGACCGCCTCCTCCTCGCTCATGCTGATATTGGTGACGCACATGCCGTGCTGGCGATGGTAGACCATCACCGGTCGGGAGGGATTGTTGAACATTACCTCCTCCAGGTTGTCATCCTCGAGCAGCGGCCGCAGCGGCCCGTAGCTGGTCGAGCGGTTCAGCTTCAGCACGCGATAGACCGGCAGGTCCTGCCCCGGCTGCTTGATGACGTGGGCATTGGGATATTTTGCGATTAGCTTGCCCTGACTCATAGGAATGCCGCCGGAAGCTTCAGAGCCACTAAAAGCGTGGTGTTGGCAAGCAGCATGTAGAGCGGGATGCGCAACAGCGCGGTGCGCATCGTCTGCAGGATGACCGACTGCATCAGGACTCCCGCAGCGCCGAGCACCATTACGTAAAGCAACAGCATCTGGTTCAGGCTCCCGAGGTTGATTACAAGCTGAAAGCTACCGACAGTCCCGGAGCCAAAGACGGCGACGATGAAGCCGAGCAGCGCAGGACAGATGAGCGCGCCCGACCAGAGGATGAAATCCGCAGTGCCCTTGGTCTTGGCAATCCGTTCCTTGCGCAACAGATATATTTCCCAGAATTCCTCCGAGAGCAGCTCCAGCGTCTCCGAAAAGCTGCCCGAGGAAACCAGCGCTACGTTTAGGATACTCACGACACGCGAAATCATCGGTGAGCGGCTCTTCTTCGCGAAGTTCTGCATCGCCTCCGTGAAACTGGTATCATGCATCTCCGTGACTGTCTGCCGCAGCATCTCACCCATGCGGTCGCTGCGGGCGCTGGCGACCGCGTCTAGTGCCGACTCGACTCCCATGCCGGCGCGCAGGTTCTCCGCCAGTTCCCCGAGCACCTCGGGCCAGGCGTTCTCCAGCTCGGTGCGCTCGGCGAAGAGCCGCTTCAGCGGCAGGTAGATAATGACGCTTCCAACCGCCCAGATTCCCAGCGCAGTCCAGACCAGTGCCCCGATGGCTGCCGAAATTCCGTCAATGCCAGCGAAGAATGGGTCCAGCACTTCGTGCAGGCTCATATCTTCGGCTCCTGCGAGCGGGTGCGCACAATCAGCCCCGCAATCGCCAGCATCGCCAGCAGGAACAGAATGGGTGTGCAGGCGGGGGGCATCCGCGGCATATTACCGCCAAACGCCCCACCAGCGCCGCCAACCAGCGCGTCAATTACCGCAAGAATTACGACGATAATTGGTACCAGCACCGAAATTATCAGGAACTGCTCGGAGACGGCGCTGAGCGACTCGACAAACGCCTGCAGCTCAATGCGGCGCGAACGTGACTCCTTGTCGGCAATCGAGCGCAGTCGGTCGATGACGTTGGTATCCTGCTCAATAGACATCGCCAGCACTGAAAGGGTGCGGCGCAAGCCGGTCGAACTAGTCGCCTGCATCTGCTTTCGCATCGCCTCGCCCATGCCGGCGCCGCCGTCAATCGCCTTGAAAATCTGTCCGAACTCGACCGAGAGGGCACCGTAATCCTCATCGGCGACGTGCTTCATCGCCTCCGCGACACCGACGCCTGACTGTAGCAGCACCTCCATCGCCCTGATGGCGTACAGCAGTTCCTCGTCAACGCTGCCCAACGGCCGGGCGAGCCACTCGCGCTATAAGGGTTTTACGTGGTGCGCGCTCGGGCGACCGAGGGCGTAACCGCGAGACCGGGAAACTGGCACCGGCGGCCACCTGCAAAGCGATGAGCTGCAAGAAAGTAACAACCGTCGACGAATACATAAAAGAAAGCGAGCCGGCGCTGCGGTCGCTCTGCGAGCGCACGTGCGACCTGCTGCGTTCGGCGGCGCCCGGCTTGCGCGAAGGCATCAAGTGGAGTGCGCCCAACTGGTCCGGCAACGGCAACGTCTGCGGACTGGGTGCATTCAGTCAGCACGTGGACCTCTTCTTCTTCTTCGGCGCCAGACTGGACGACCCGCGCGGGCTGCTCGAAGGCACGGGTAAGGGAATGCGACACGTCAAGCTCTTTCCCGGAGTGGAAATTGACGAAGAGGGTATCCGCGAACTCATCGCGCGCGCGGTCGCGCTGGACGTGGGAAGCGGCTAGAGCTGCACGTCTTCCAGCTCGCGGCGAAAGGTCAGCGCGCCGACGTAGAACGAGAAGACCATGCCCCATTCACAGAAGGCTGTCAGGTTCAGGTAGAGCGACCGCTCGTCACCGACCATTGGGGGGTTTTCCATACGATGGAAAACCCCCTCACCGGCCGCAACCAGTTCCCGGCTCTCAAGGTTTCCGAACAGTATCATCAGGATAAAGAAGAGCCAGCCTGAAAATATCGCAAGTCTCCTGACAGTGTGGCCCCGGCCCGCGTTCTCGAGCAGTCGCCAGGCGAAGGTACTCCAGAGCAGGAAGGAAGTGAAGAACAGGAAAGCCGCCACTCCGTGGAGCAGGGGGTAGCTGTTCCAGTGGAAGTTGACCGTGACGATTCCGCAGACGCCCCCGAATGTCGCCAGCACTCGCGCCAGGTCGTTCCACGATTCCCAGTTGCCTCCGAGCGTTTGCGCCAGCGGCGCGAAAACACAGTGGAACACCTGTGCCAGCAGAATGAACGAGAAGATGCTGATGGCAAGTCCGGGACCGTAGAAGCTGGACTCCGGTCCGGCGAAAGGCATTTCGGAAATAATCGGGATGAAAGGCGCTACGCGCCCGCCAGTCGTGCCGACGACGTAGGTGGCGACGAGCGTCGCTATCCCCAGGCCGACGCTGAACTCGAGCAGCCGCTTCGCGCCGATTGAACTATTTTTGCTCATTGAGCACCGCTTGCGCCGCCGCCAGCCTCGCAATCGGCACCCTGAACGGCGAGCAGGAGACGTAGTCCATCCCCGCCGCGTGGCAGAAGGCAACCGACGCGGGGTCGCCCCCGTGCTCGCCGCAGATGCCGATTTTCAGGTCGGGGCGGGTCGCGCGGCCGCGTTCGATGCCGATTGTGACCAGCTCGCCGACGCCTTCGTCGAGCGTCGCAAACGGGTCGGCGGGCAGGATGCTCTTGCCGACGTATTCGGGCAGGAAGCCGCCGCTGTCGTCGCGGCTGAAGCCGAAAGTCATCTGTGTCAGGTCGTTGGTACCGTAGGAAAAGAACTCAGCCGTCTCGGCAATCCTGCCGGCGACGAGTGTCGCGCGCGGAATCTCAATCATGGTCCCCACCAGGTAATCCAGCTTGCAGCCGTGCTCCGCTTCGACCTCTCCGGCAACGCGCCGCACGAGCTGGTCCTGATGCACAAACTCCGCCTCGGCGGCGGTCAGCGGCACCATAATTTCCGGCAGCGCCGCGACGCCCTCCACCTGCAGTTCCGCAGCGGCGACCAGCACGGCCCGCGCCTGCAGCTCGGTGATTTCGGGGTAGGTAACGCCCAGCCGCACGCCGCGGTGCCCCATCATGGGGTTGGTCTCGCGCAGCTGCTCGGCGCGTCGCGCCAGCTCGGCGCCGTCGATGCCGAGCGCCTCGGCGAGTTGCGCCTGCCCCTGCGGCTCGTGCGGGATGAACTCATGCAGCGGCGGGTCCATCAGTCGGATGGTTACCGGCAGACCCGCCATCGCGCGCAGCGTCTCGCGGATATCGTCCTTCATGTGCGGATAAAGCTCGTCGAGCGCCGCCTGTCGTTCCTCGCGCGAGCCTGCCATTATCATCTTGCGCAGGTGGAACAGCGGCTCCTCGGAGCCTTCGCCGTAGAACATGTGCTCGATGCGGAACAGCCCGATGCCTTCGGCGCCGAAATCGAGCGCGCGCTGCGCGTCGGCCGGCGTGTCGGCGTTGGTGCGCACCTTCAGCTTGCGATGCTGGTCGCAGAGCGAAAGGAAATGCGTCATGTATGCGCTCGAAGCGTCGGTCTCGATTAGCGGCAGTTCGCCTTCGTAAACCTTGCCGGCGGTGCCGTTGAGCGTCACCAAATCGCCCTCGGCGACGGTGTGGCCCCCGACAGAGAATCGCCTGGCGGGGGCGTCTATTTCCAGCTCGCCTGCGCCGACAATGCAGCACATCCCCCAGCCGCGCGCGACCAGCGCCGCATGCGAAGTCATGCCTCCGCGTGCGGTCAGGATTGCCACGGCAGCGCGCATCCCGGCGACGTCCTCCGGGTTAGTCTCCTCGCGCACCAGCACCACCTGCTCGCCGCGCGCCTCCCACTTGACTGCGTCATCGGCAGTGAATACTACCCGTCCGGTCGCGCCGCCCGGGCCGGCCGGCAGGCCGCTCGCGAGCAGCGCCGCTGCCTTCTCGGCATCGGGGTCGACGATAGGGTGCAGCAGCTCGTCGAGCTGCGACGGGGTGACGCGCATGACCGCTTCGGCGGCCGAAATCTGCTCCGCTTGCTCCATCTCGGCCGCCATCCGCACCGCGGCGGGGCCGTTGCGCTTGCCGATGCGGCATTGCAGCATCCACAAGCGACCGGACTGGATGGTGAACTCGATGTCGAGCATGTCATGGTAATGTTTCTCGAGCGAGCGCTGGATTTCGTCCAGTTCACGGTAGGGGGCGGGATGCACATCCTCCAGACTGGGCAGGTCGCCCGAATACTCGGTGCGGCTATGGCTGTTGAGCGGATTAGGTGTGCGGATGCCCGCGACGACGTCCTCGCCCTGTGCCTGAGCCAGCCACTCGCCGTAGAAGGCGTTCTCGCCGGTGGCAGGATTTCGCGTAAAGGCGACGCCGGTCGCCGAGTCCTCACCAAGGTTGCCAAAGACCATCGCCTGTACGTTGACCGCTGTGCCCCACTCGTCGGGGAGCTCCTCGATTTGCCGGTAGGCGATGGCGCGCTTGCCGTTCCACGACAGGAAGACAGCGGTAATCGCGCCCCAGAGCTGCTCCCAGGGGTCTTCCGGGAATTCCTTCCCAAGAACTTCCAGGACTTTGGCGCGATATGTAACTACGAGTGACTTCAAGTCGTCTGCTGAAAGGTCGGTATCGTCGGTGACGCCCCGCTTTTCCTTCAGGTTTTCCAGCTCGTGCTCCAGTTGCGCCCGGATGCCCTTACTCTCTTCGGGCTCGATTCCGGCCGCCTTTTCCATCACGACATCAGAATACATCTGGATGAGTCGCCGCTGCGCGTCGTAGACGAAGCGCGCGTCACCACTCTCTGCAATCAGCCCTTCGCGCGTCTCGTCGTTAAGGCCGACGTTGAGCACCGTCTCCATCATCCCCGGCATCGACGCGCGGGCGCCGGAACGCACCGAGACCAGCAGTGGCCGTGCGGGGTCCCCAAAGCTGAGGTCGAGCTCCGCCTCGACCTCTTCGAGCGCCTTGCGCACGCTGCCGTCGAGTGCCTTAGGATAAGCGCGGTCGTGGTCGTTGAACCAGTTGCAGACCTCGGTCGTAATCGTAAAGCCGGGCGGGACCGGGATTCCCAGCTCTGCCATCTCGGCCAGGTTGGCGCCCTTGCCGCCGAGCAGGTTCTTCATCTTTGCGTCGCCGTCGGCGGTGCCGCTGCCGAACGAGTATACTGTCTTATCCTGCATGCGCCTCGACGGCGCAATCGACCCCCATAAAAGGATTTATTCTTTCAGGGCGGTAACCGGGTCGTGAAGCGTCCCGAGCAGTGGCCAGCCGGTCCAGAGCAGCAGCTCATCAAGTTCCAGCAGCAGCCGGTAGAGCAGGTCATAGCCCTCAATGGCGCGGTTAACCAGGCAAGGGTCGCAGTCGTCGCCCAGCCATTCCGCCAGCCGCTCCGCGCCCGCCAGTTTGAGCACGCCAGCCACGCGAGCGACCGCTGCGAGCCGGCTTCGCAGAAGGAGCAGGAACGGCTCGCTGTCGCGCAGCGCCAGCGTGATTTCGCTGATGCGTGTCGGCGGCTCACCATCGAAGAGCGCCGCGAAGTCCTGCTCGCCCAGGCTCTCGCGCGCCAGCCGCAGCAGCAGCTCGAGCACCTGCTGCTGCTGCGCCGGCTTCACTCGCCCTCCAGCAAGCCGTGCAGCCGGGCCAGAATGCGCTCGATGTCGGCCGGCTCCGCAAGGGCGCGGTCCTCATCGAGGACCGCGCCCGGTGCGAGCGTCTCGACCGCGTCGACCGGCAGTTCCCAGCCGGGCGCCCCATCGCAGCGGCTCACAACGAGCAGGCAGGGCGTTTCGGGGCAGGTCGCCCGCAGGTGCGCCAGCAGCGGTGCAACCGCTTCCGGTCCCGCCGCCGCGGATGCGACCAGCAGGAACGCGTCGGCGGCGCGCAACCAGTCGGCCCAGCGCGTGCCCAGCGCGGTCGGCTCGTCGATTTCGTAGAGCTGCAGGCCGCGACAGCCGCAGGCATGGTCAAGGAACATCTCCGGCACGCCGGGCGGGGGCGCGAAAGGCGCCTGCCCGGGCAGCGAGCGCATCAGCGTCGACTTGCCGGCGCCCATCGGCCCGGTCACCATCACGTAGCTCAGGTTCGCCTCCGCAGCGGCCGCAGCTCCTTGAACATCCCCATCAGCGTCTCGTAATCCCACTCATCAATCTCGCCCCGTACCAGGATGCGGCGCAGCGTCGTCTCGGCGCGCGGCAGCCGCCGCTCGGCGAAGCGGCTCGCCCGCACCGCCTCCATGATACGCTCGACCAGCAGGTCCACTTCCCGACGGGGAATCAGGTCGGGGCGGTAGGGGCGCTGGAAGACACCGCGGCTGAAAAGCTCGTAGAGCAGAATCCCGACGGCGTGCGACAGGTTCAGGACGGGATGCTCCGGACTGGTCGGCACCTGCACCGTCAGGTCGCAGAGCGCCAGCTCGGTGCGATCAAGCCCGTGATTCTCGCGCCCGAACACCAGCGCCGGCTCGCGGCCGTCGAGCAAGTCGGGCAGCTCCCGGACCGAGTGCGGCTCGCGCTGCCAGCGGCTGTCGCCTTCGGGGACGATGCCGCTGGTCGCGACTGACAGCGGCGCGGCGGCCAGCGCTTCGGCGAGCGAGCTGACGCGTCGCGCGGATTCGAGCAGCGGCCGCCCTGCCTTGGCGCGTGCGAGTGCATCGTCGTCGACAGCACAGCCGCCAACCAGCAGCAGCTCGCGGCAGCCGAAATTGGCCATCACCCGCGCGACGGCGCCGACGTTGCCGGGATGCTGCGGCTCGACGAGCACGATGGTCGCCACGGGTCGCGAGTGAGCGGCGCGTAATAGGGTTAGCCCGCCGGAATTCCTAATAGACCCGGGACGCTCGCCACCCGTGAAGATTTTCCACTGCGCAGATACCCATCTCGGATTCCGCGCCTACAGCCGCCACGTCCCCGAAGGCGAACCCGACGCAGGGCTGAACCTGCGCGAAGCTGACGTTTACGCGGCGTGGGACCGGCTGATTGCGGCAGCCATCGCCGCAAAGCCGGACGTGGTCATCCACGCCGGCGACCTGTTCGACCGGGTGCGGCCGAGCAACCGCGCCATCGACCGCGCGCTCGAGGGGCTGCACCGGCTCTCGCAAGCGGGGCTCCCGACAATCATCGTCGCCGGCAACCACGAGACGCCGCGGCTGCGCGAGACCGGTCACGTCTTCCGGCTATTGCGGCGGATTCCCGGAATCCACCCGCTCTTCGCGGGGAAGCCGGAGCAGGTCGCCATCGGCGACCTGCTCGTCACCGGCGTGGCCCACTCGGGCCAGCTCGCGGAGCGCGTCGGCGAAGCGCGACCCGGCCCCAACGCGAAGCTGAACCTGCTCGTGACGCACGGCGCCGTCTCGGGCATCAAGGAATTCCGCAACAGCGAGCTGAACCAGGCGGCGCTCCCCGACGCGACGCTGCAGGGCGGCTGGGACTACGTCGCGCTCGGCCATTACCACGAATTCACCGCGCTGGGGCATAACACCTGGTATTGCGGCTCGAACGAGCGCTTCTCCTTCTCTGAAGAACGGGAGCCAAAAGGCTACGCCATGGTCGAGCTTCCCGGCCCGCAGGTGGAGCACTACGAAATTGCGTGCCGACAATTCATTACATTAAGCTACGATTGTCAGGATAAGGCGGGCGCTGCCAGTGCCGGAAACGGCTTGACCGAGCAGCTGCTCGCGCAGCTCGAGGCGGCCGTCCCCAACGACAAGGTAATCCGGCAGCGCGTCTGGAACGTCTCGCGCGAGGAATGGTCGACGGTCGACCGACGGACGCTGCTGCACGCCGCGAGCGGCGCCATCAACTACGCGCTCAACCCCGAGTTCAGCGACACTACCGTCGAACTACAGGCGGCGCCCGAGCTGGGGACGCTGCTGGAGGAGTTCCGTGACTACCTGGCTGGCCAGCCCCTGCAGAAGCCGACCGAGCGCGACTGGCTGCTGGAGCAGGTGGCAGAGCTGCTCGGAGGCAACCGGTGAGGCTGCGCTCGCTCGCCATCCGCAACTACCGCTCCATCCACCGCCTGCAGGTGGAATTCCCCGAGGGGCTGCTCGGCATCGTCGGCCACAACGGCGCCGGCAAGTCTTCGTTGCTCGAGGCGGTGGCGTGGGCGCTCTACGGGACGCCGGCGGTGCGCACCAGGGCGGAGGCGGTCGCGACCATTGGCGCGCGCGACCCCTGCCGGGTCGTGCTCGAGTTCGACCTGGGCGGCGAGGCGTTCCGGCTCGAGCGGGTGCTGAAGCCGTCATCGACAACCGCCGAGCTGGCGCGCGGCGACGAGCTGCTGGCCGAAGGCGCGCGCGAGGTCTCCGACTACGTCGCAGAGCGGCTGTTACGGATGGACTACCAGACATTCTACGCTTCGATTTTCACGCGGCAGGGTGAGCTGGACAAGTTCGTCAGCATGTCGAGTGAGCCGCGGCGACAGGCTGTCGAGCGGCTGC
Organism: uncultured archaeon; assembly: GCA_964389465.1. GTDB lineage: Archaea > Thermoplasmatota > Poseidoniia > MGIII > CG-Epi1 > UBA8886. The sequence continues at coordinate 117,415 of CAYMDK010000002.1, forward strand.
TGCGGATTTCCGACGTCCGCGACGCCGGCCAGCGGGCGCGGCAGCAGAAGCGCGACCTGGGCAACCGGCTGGAGGGGCTGCGTAGCCAGCTGGTCGGCCGCGACGGCGAGCCGCTCCAGCCGCGGCTCGTAACGGAGCTGGCCGCGCTGGAGGAACACTCCGCAGCGCTCGCAAAGGCGGGCAAGCCGCTGGAAACGGCGCTGGAAACGGTCACGAAACAGGACGCGCAGGCGGTCAAGGCATGGGAGCAGGCAGAGGCGAACGCCGAGAAATATCACACAGCCGAGAAGCGTCGCGACGCGGCACAGGGCGCGCTGAAACTAGCCGGAGAGCGGCTGCAGAACGCACAGAAAACTCTCGACGATAGTTATAAAAAAGAAAAGGAGGCCGCTGAACTCCGTTCTGCGACCGCCGCGAGCGACGCTTCCGGGAAGCTGGCGGCGCTGCGGGAGAAGCAGGCTACGGTCGAAAAGGAACTGCAGGAACTGGCGGCCGGTAAGGGGAAACTGGATGCCGCGCTCGCGGCCAGCGGCCGCGAGCTGGCGAGCGGACAAAAACACCTGCAAGAGATTCGCGAACTGGGCGCCGAGAGCGAATGCCCCACCTGCGAGCGGCCGCTTGGCGAGCATGGCGCGGCGCTGATGGAGCGCATCACGGGCGAAATCAAGGCGCTCGAGCAGCAGCAGCGGGAAATGAGCGCAGCGCTGGAGACGCTGGCACAAAACCGCAAGGCGACTGACAGCCGGGGGGCGGCGCTCGGCAAGCAGGAAGAGCAGCTGCGCGGCGCGGAAGCGGCGCACGCGGCGCAGCTGGCGCGGCTGCACGACCTTGAGCAGGCGCTGACGCGCAAGCCCGAGCTGGAGCAGAAGCTGGCCGAGCTGCAGGCGAGAGAGCAGGCCGCCCGCGCCGAGCAAGCGGAGGCGCAAGTGGCGCTCGCGAAGCTGGAGTTCGACCCGCAGGCCCACGCCCGCGCCCGGCAGCAGCGCGAGGCAGTGGCGGCCGCGCTCTCGGAAGCGAAGCTGGCGCTCGAGCGGCACCGCGGCGAGCTGGCGCGAGCCGGCGATGGAGTGAAGACGAAGCAGGCCGAGCTCGAGCGGGTGGAGCGCGCGCAGGCGCAAATCGGTGCTGCCGAGACCGAACTGGAGCGGTTTGGGCTGCTCGAGCAATTGCTGAAGGGCTTCCGCTCGCACATCACCAGCCGCATCGCCCCGACGCTGGCGGCGCACACTTCGCGCCGGCTGGCGCAGCTCACCGACGGGCGCTACACACAGGTCGAGATTGACGGTAGCGACTACAGCCTGAAGGTGTTCGACGGGGTTGAGGCGCATTCGCTCGACCGCTTCTCGGGCGGCGAGGCTGATGCGTTCAGCCTCGCCTTGCGGTTGAGCATCTCGCAGCTGCTGGCCGAACGCGCCGGGACCGAGATGGGGCTGGTGGTGCTCGACGAAGTGCTGGGCTCGCAGGACGAGCTGCGGCAGCGGCGGGTGCTGGAAGGGCTCGAGCGCATGGCGCAGTCAGTCGGACAGGTGATCCTGGTGACACATATCGAGTCCATCAAGGACCACCTGCCGCACGTCTGGGAACTGGTGCTGGACGACGAGCGGGGGACTGTGCTGCGGGAGCTATAGCTCCTGCATCGCCTGAACCAGCTGCGTCATCATTTCCTTGCCGTCGCCGAAGAGCATCATCGTGTTGTCTTCGTAGAACAGGTCGTTGTCGACGCCAGCGTAGCCGACCGAGAGCGAGCGCTTGACCATCACGACCACGCGCGCCTTGTCGACGTCGAGAATCGGCATCCCCGCCAGCGGTCCCTCGCCGCTGCGCGCAGCGGGGTTGACGGTGTCGTTCGCGCCGACAACCAGCACGACGTCGGTGTCGGCGAACTCGGAGTTGATGTGCTCCATCTCGATTAGCTGTTCGTAGGGCACGTTCGCCTCGGCCAGAAGCACGTTCATGTGGCCCGGCATGCGCCCCGCTACCGGGTGGATACCGTATTTTACCTCGCAGTCGCGCGCTTCCAGGATTTCGGCGAACTCGCGAACCTGGTGCTGGCACTGCGAGACCGCCATCCCGTAGCCCGGGACGATGATGCACTTGGAAATCCCGTCGCAGAGCATCGCCACCTCGTCGGGGTCGCTGCCGACTTTCGTGCGGGTGACCGTTTCGCGGTCGCCGCTGCCGCCGAACGCCTTGAAGAGCACGTCGCGCAGCTCGCGATTCATCGCCTTGCACATGATGAAGGTCAGGATGAGACCGGCTGCGCCGACCATCGAGCCGGCGATAATCAGCACGTTGTTCATCAGCACGAAGCCGGTGAACGCCGCGGCGATGCCGGAGAGCGAATTAAGCAGGCTGACAACGACCGGCATGTCGGCGCCGCCTATCGGGAGCACGAACAGGATGCCGAGCAGCGAAGCGCAGCCAATCAGCCCGTAAATCCACTGTGTGTTAGTCGGCTCCTGAATTGAGAGCCAGATGAAGGCGAAGCAGGCGATGAGCAGCAGGACTTTCACGGCGTTGAGCCACGGTGGTCCCCAGGTCGGGAACCTGACCCATTTGCCGCCCGGCAGGCTGAAGCCGCCCTTCAGCTTCATCATCGCGACCAGGCTGCCGGAAAGCGTAATCCAGCCGACCAGCCCCGCAAGGCCAATCGCTATCCAGAGTACCCAGAGCGTGGTATCATCTGACGGAATTCCGCCAAGGAGGTCCCCGCCTGTTCCGGCATCAATACGCTTGAGCACTTCCGAGAGCGCGACCAGCGCCGACGCACCGCCGCCGAAGCCGTTGAAGAGTGCGACCATCTCCGGCATGCCGGTCATCTCGACACGCAGCGCCATCCAGGTGCCGATGACGGCGCCGAGCGCGAGCCCGCCGACGATGAGTTCCCAGCCGATGATACCGGTCCCAGAGTCCTCTATACGCGCTAGCGTGACAATAACAGCGAGCAGCATCCCACTCGCGCCGTAGAAATTGCCGGTCGGCGCGGTGCGCGGGTGGCCCAGCTTCTTCAGCCCCAGGATAAAGAGCAGCGCCGCCACAAGGTAGCCGATGTCCCAGATTGCGGCGTCTATCACTTGCGCCTCCGGCCGGCAATCATCTGCAGCATGCGGTTGGTTACGAGAAATCCGCCGACGGCGTTAATCGTCGCCAGCACCAGCGCGACGAACGCCAGTTTCGCCGCCAGCGGCGCGTCGCCTTCGGTGAGCGCGACGTTGCTCAGCAGCAGCGCGCCGACGACGGTGATGCCCGAAATCGCGTTCGCGCCGCTCATGAGCGGAGTGTGCAGCGTCGGCGGCACCTTGCTGATTAGTTCGAATCCGAGAAAAATCGCGAGTACGAAGACCGTCACCGCCGCGACCAGCGCCGCCAGCGTCAGCTCAATCATCCTGCCGCCTCCCGAAGGCGGGATTGCGCGGCGTGGATTTCGCCCGCGTGCGCGACCAGCACGCCGCCCATCCCGGGGACGTGGAGCGCGTCGCCTTGCGGGGCACCGACCAGGATTTCGTCCTCGAAATCCGGCGCCAGCTTCCCGTCGCTGACCAGCGCGGCGGCGAAGCTCGCCAGGTTATTGGCGTAGAGCAGCGACGCGGTGTGCGGCACCGTCCCCGGCAGGTTGGCTTCGCCGATGATCGTGACGCCGTGCTTCACCACCGTTTCCCCCGCCACGGAGAGTTCGCAGTTGCCGCCACTGGCGGTGTTCATGTCGACGACGACCGCGCCCGGTTTCATCCTCGCGACCGCGCTGGCCGGGACGGTAATCGGCGCCGCGCGGCCGAAGAGCCGCGCAGTCGTGACGACCACGTCGGCGTCGCGCGCGACTTCGCAGACAGTATCATTGACCTTCTGGATGAACTCGGGCGTCAGCGGCTTCGCGTAGCCCGACTCGTCCTCGAAGTCCTCCATCCCCTCGACGGCGATGAACCTGCCGCCCAGCGACTCAATCTGCTCCTTCGCGGCGAGCCGCACGTCGCTGGCCCACACCACCGCGCCGAGCCGCTTCGCGGTCGCAATCGCCTGTAGGCCGGCGACGCCGGCACCCATCACGACCTGTTTCGCCGGCCTGACCGTTCCGGCCGAGGTCATCATCATCGGAATCATGCGCCCCACCGCCGCAGCGCCGAGTAGCACTGCCTTGTAGCCAGCGAGGTTGTCCTGGCTCGAGTTGACGTCCATCGACTGCGCACGCGAAAGCCGGCGCGGAATCATGTCCATGCTGAAGAGCGTCAGCCCCGCCGCGGCGATGGCGCCGACTCGCGCGGTGTCGCGGAACGGGTCGGCGATGCACGCCAGCATCTGTCCCGCCGCCATCGCACCCCAGTCGGGGACGTTGATGGTGATTACCAGCTCGCAGCCGAGCGCGTCGGCCGCGCTGCCGAGCGTCGCGCCCTTCGCAGCATACGCGTCGTCCTCGTAGCCGGCAGCCACGCCAGCGCCCCGCTCGACCACGACCTCGAACCCCAGCTTCGCCAGCTTGGGGACGACGTTCGGCACCATCGCCACGCGCGTCTCGCCTTCCGGTTCCCGGGGGATTCCTGCCCGCATCATGTCACCCAGTTATGCCCTACCGTCCCCTGCGGGGACGGCCGGTGGCGGCGCCACCCGGGTGGACGCTAAAAGGGTAACCCGGAAGGGGGTCGGCTGAAGTTGGTGAGGGTCTTCAATCACTGGACGGAGGAGTTACCTCCCCCGCCGGCAAACTCCCGCTCGACTTCTGGCTCGTGCCGGCGACGCTTGGTATGGTTGCAACCTTGCGACGGCAGTGGTCTTGAATCAGTCCAAGTAGGTATTCAGCAGGCGCGCCGCGAGCCTCCAGCGAGCGGCGCCAGCCTGCGCTGCCATCAGTCCAGATACGTGTTAAGCACCGGCTGCTCGTCAAGGTGGAAGAACATGTAGAGCGCCCACCAGGTAATCATATCAAGCGAATTGACCATGTTCTCTTCTCCGGTGGCGTTGTTGCCGTAGGGGCGGGCCGGTTCGGAATTATCCATCCACTCGGTCATCTCCTCGAGCGTGTCGCAGGTCTGGTGGTAGCACCAGTAGCCGTCAACCAGCCCGCCGTAGCCGAGGGTGATGGTGCCGAGGTTGTCCTGGAAGCTGGCGTGGTCGCTGCGGGCCGTGGTGTCCTCGTAGACGATGACCTCAGGGCGGTCCTGTCGCAGCCAGACATCGTATTTCCAGGTCGCGGCAGCGTCGCTCCCGTTGCCGACCAGCACATCCATCTGCGCCGAGACGTTGATGGCGTCAGCGCCGACCCAGCGCGCCAGCTGCACCATACCGGGCTGGTTGACCGCGTCGTAGTCCTCCGACGGGCCGATGTAGAGCCGCAGCGGCCAGATTTCGGTGTCCTTGGGGTAGCCGGACTCCGACGGCTGCGGGTCCGGGTCGCCGTGCGGGGCGCCGCCGCCGCCGGGCCAGTTGACGCCCGCCATGTCCAGGTTGACGTAGTTCGTCACGGTGACTTCGGGGTGGTCGCCCTTGACGTAATATTCGGTCCAGTAGTCACTGCCGCGCTTGCCTCCCTCCTCGCCCGACCAGAGGCAGAAGACCATCGTGCGACGGCTGGCGAAGTCGCTCATCGCCTCGGCGACGTTCAGCACCATGCTGGTGCCGGCGGTGTTGTCGTAGGCGCCGACGCGGGTGCCGTAGCTGCGGCTGCCGGTGACGTGCGGGTCGAGCAGCCCGGCGTTGGTCGGCGGCGCGACGTCGAAGTGCGCGCCGAAGACGAGCCATTCGTCGGGGTAGAGCGTGCCGTAACGGTAGCCGCAGATATTGTATGCTTCCGGGTTCTGGTTGCCGAATATGTCGGTAAACTCGAAGCGGTGCGCCTGTACCTCGAGCCCATAGGATTCCAGCTCGCGAATCAGGAACTGCGCCGCGTCCTCGTAGGCGTGGTTGCCCTGCCCCGCCCAGCGGTCAAGGTAGCCCGCCGCCCCGTCGTAGGGGTCGGGCGCCAGCGTGTCGTCGGTTATCTTGCGAATCGTGTTGAAGACCGAGCGTCCGTCGACGACCCCGGTCGCAAAGCGACTGCCCTCTTCCGGGGAATACGCAGGCGACTGCGGCCGCACGACCGGGACGCGCAGCGCGACTACGCTGCCGCCGCCGCTATAGCGCGAAGCGTTGAGCGCGTCGAGTCCCGCCGCCTGCGCGACGCGCTCGACCATCGTCGCGGCGGGCATCCCGCGCGCGACCCACGCCTCCCAGCTCTCGCCGGGGTCGCGCGCCGGCCAGTGCTGGCGGTCGCTGGCGCCGATGAACAGCCAGACCGAGTCAATGCGCGGCGGCGCCAGCACCTGCAACTGGACCGTCTCGCCCAGCGCCAGGTCGAGCACGGTCGAGTTCTGGACGTAGCCGGTTGCCGGGTTGAGCAGCAGGTAGGGGATGTAGACCGCCATTGGCTGCCGCGCGGTCAGCACCAGCGGCTGGAACTTGCCGCCGGTCAGCAGTTGCGGCGCGACCTGCAGGTCGTCGGCGGAGAGCGGCCGCGACTCGTCGCTGTCAAGGCAGCCCGCCAGCGCGGGGAGCAGGAACAGGAACGCGGCCGCCAGCGGCTTCAGCATCGGGCCGCCAGCCCGCGCGGGCCAAAAGCCCACCGTGCCGCCAATTTCACTCCGCCACGCAGGCAGGGTGGCGGCACTGCGGCGGCAGGAAGTAGTGCTCCGCGGCCGGGTCGACCACGTCGACGCGCAGGACGCTGCTCGCGCCCAGTTCGATGGCGACCGGCGCCGACGTCGAGGCGGGCAGGTAGTCGTCACCGGTTGAGCGCAGCGAAAGCTTCAGCGTGTGGCCTGACGGGATTACGACGTCCATCGCCAGAAATTCCATCTTGGCGTTAATTGTCACGCCGGGCGTGATGACGTGGTAGTCGGTCCCGCCGGCGTAGAAACGCAGGTCCATGATGGCGTGGCCGACGTGGATGCAGCCGTCGCTGTCGCAGTCCTCGAGCAGCGCGTAGAGCTGCCCGCCCGACCCTTCCGGGGTAGCATCGACGTGTAGCTGCGGCAGCCCCCCGAAGCGGAACTCCGTTGCGAACGGCTCGGTCTCGAAGACGACGTCCGCGCCGCCCGGGAATACCTGCAGGCTGCCGCCGGCGTGCGCCAGCGCGTCGCCGAGTGCGAACTCACGCTTTTCGGCGCCCGCCTGCGGGTAGCGGTCGGTGACGCGCCATTCTCCGCGGTTATCCTGGATTTCGGTCCACATGTTCGGCTTTGGCCCCTCTTCACGCAAGTAGAAGGTGAACCACTCGAGCAGGTCCTGCATCCAGTCGTAGCGCACCATTTGCGGGAACGCCTCGGCGCCGCGGCCGGGGTCGCTGCGGTCCCGCAGGTAGGTCGGGCGGTCGGGGTAGTCGTGGTCCCACTGCCCCATCAGCAGCTTCGCCTCGATGCCGTGGTCCTTGAGCGTATTGAGCGTCGGGAGCGCCATGTGCGGATCGACGTTCCAGTCGTGGAAGCCGTGGATTATGTAGACGCTGCCCTCGTAATTCTCGAGCACCTCCGGCAGGAAGTAGCGCTCCTCCCAGTACCCTTCGACCAGCGCGTTCTGGAACTCGGTCCCGCCGAAGACGTAGCCATTGGCGCCGTGGATTGGCCCCGCGACGTAGTCGGGGCAGGCGTTCTGCAGGTCCTCGTCGTTGCCGTCGGTGCCGAACCCGCCATAGACCACGTTGTGCATGAAGGGCGCCCGCGCCTCGGACGAGCCGTTGCGCCACATCAGCTCGCGCACGCCAATCAGACCGGAGATGGGGACTATGGTCTTCAGATGCGGGTTGCCGAACTGCGCCGCCTGCCATTGCGTCGAGCCGTCGTAGGATTTCCCAATGATGCCGACGTTACCATTGCTCCAGTCCTGCGAGCCGAGCCACGTCACCGCCGCGTCGACCCCCAGCTGCTCGGAGTTCCCCATCAGGTCCATGCAGTGGTTGCTGGCGCCGGTGCCGAAGACCGAGACCTGCGCGAAGGCGAAGCCATGCGGCAGGATGTTGTTGATTATGTTGGCGCCGAGCCAGCTTCCCGGCACGGTGATGGCAGGGGTGCTGACCGCCTCCTCACCAAAGTAGGGGCCGATTTCGACGATGACCGGTACCGTCTTCCCCGTCGGAACGTCGGGGAGCCAGTAGGCGAGCGAGACGCGCGGGCACTTGTCGGGGTCAAGGCCGCTGAGGCAGAGCGGGTCGGTCGCTGCACCCCCTTCGGCCAGCGGCAGGTCGACCGGGATATATTCGTGCGTCGAGCCCCACTCGTTATCGGTCGGCAGCAGCGCGTACGGCCCCCGCTCGAGCACGTGCCCCCAGTCGCCGGTGGTGTTGTAATCCTCGTAGATGCGGCTCCAGACCGGTACGTAGGCGACCGGCAGCTCGCGCTGCTCTTCCTGCAGCACCAGCCAGCCGGCGCTCGCGAGCAACAGCAGCGCCGTCAGCAGCGCGAACCCTTTCTCGCCAATATTGCCCATGGTTACCGCCTGCGCCGCGCCACGATGGCTGCCGAAAGCAACGCGCCCGCCAGCCCGAAGCCGGGGATGGAGAAGCCGTCATCGCCGCCGTTGCCGCCGTTGCCCGACGGCGCGGCGGCGATATCGAGCGAGAGCGAGAAGCTGTTGTCGGCGCGGCTGCGCTCGTCATCAATGGCAAGGTCAGGGTCAGCCGTAATCCGCAGCGTCGCCAGTCCGGCGGCCGGCTTGCTCCATTCGAGCAGCACCAGCGCTTCGCCGAAGCCGGCGAGGCCCATCTCGATGTCGTGGCTCGCCTCGGCTCGTCCCGCGACGTAGAGCTTGACCGCGAAAGGCTCGGTGCCGCGGCCACCCAGGTTCTTCACGACGAGCTGGAACTGCACCGGCGCGCCCGCCTGCAGGTCACCCGGCATGAGCTGCGCGTAAGGGCGGCCGTTGACCTGCAGGTCAACGGCCGCTATCGCCAGGTCAACCACGCGCCCGATGGGGATTTCCACGACCAGCTTCGCCTCAAATAGCGCGCTGCCGTCGCCGGGCGGGACCGACTCGGCGCTGAAGCGGAAGTCCACCTCTTCACCCATGCTGTTCTCGAAGTTGACCGGCTTGAGCACGATTTCCAGCTGCTTGGTCTTGCCGCGGTCGACGGTGATGGTGTTCACCGCCTGGTCGCCCTCCTCGATGCGTACGGTCCAGTCGCCGCGGCCGACAATCGCGGTGACGTCGTAGCTGTCGCGGTCGTTGCCGGTATTGCGCACACCAACCGGGAAGCGGTAGAGACCGTCGATATCGAGCGCCTCGGGGTCAATCGTAATCCGTGTATCCAGCCCGGTGATACTGGCACCATAGGTGCGCACCGTCGCGCGCAAGTCCATGCGCTCGCTGACCGAACCATCGTTGAGCGACGTTGCCTCCAGCCATGCGGTCGCGCTGCTGCCGCCGGCAGCGCCGTCAGGCGCCTCGATGCGGATGCGCGCGTAATCGTACTGGTCCACCGGCAGGTCAAACTCGTCTGGCGTCAGCAGTGTCGCCTCCCATCCGCTGGGCAGCGAGCCAGCATCAACCTCAATTTCGAAGCTGTCGGCGGTGTTACCGCGGTTCCAGACCTTGACGCGATACTCGACCTTGCCACCGCGCGGGAGCTGCAGGTCGTAAGTGCCGCCGCCGCCATCCTCGTGCTCAAGCTCGATGGCGAACTCGTCGACGGTCAGGTCGTAGGAGACCGACTCCTCCCAGATATTGCCGCGCATGTCGGTCACCGATATGGTGATTTGATAAGTGCCGGAGGCGACGCCGGAGTCCTGCTGGTATTGCCAGCGCCCTTCGATGTACTTGGCGAACGGATGCTGGTCGCGGACGCGGATAGAGTCGCCGAAGCTGCCGCCGCCGGAAACGCCCTCTATTTCGAGGCTGAAGCTCCCGAGGTCCAGGTCAGCGACCGAGCCGGAGCCGGTGTCGTCGATGACTCCCAAGGCATCGACGACGCTCGCCTTGATGTAGAGCGAATCCTCGCCCGGCTCATCTGTGCGGTCGTTGCTGAAAAACACCTCGGGGTTGAGGAATACCGGCCGCATGCGCACCACAATTTGCGAGTTGAAGTCAGGGCTGTCGGCCTTGATGTAAACCGTGCGGTTCTCGGTATCGGGCGCCCAGGTAATCGAGGTCTCCAGCTCGATTCCCATAGTGGAGAAAGCTGGCACGATATGGTAGTCACCATGATCCAGGGACAGCTCCGAATCGGGCTCAACTGTGTAGTTTTCGTTGAGCAGGGCTGGCAACTCGGCTTGCTCGGATACCTCTTCCTGTGAGAGGTTGTGTCGGGTAGCGTTTCCTCCGACATCGACGACTATGATGTACAATGTCGCGCGGATAGTGATCTCCTGGACGTTCGTCGACTCCACCCAGATTGTGAAGGTATAGCTTTCACCCAGCTCGACCTGACCGCCGAGGCCCTGTTCCCACGTGGAGAGCGGGTAGAACGTCCCCTGCTGGTTCAGCTCTTCGCTGCAGGGCCACCATCCCAACCGGTTCTCCTGCGGTTCCTTGGCGTTGAGCTTGAAAGTATTGCCAAGACCGTCCCGCTTCAGGTAGAGCGGCGTCTCGGCGTCGGCGCTGGCACCCTCCACCGGCTGCGCCAGCAGCAGCAGCGCTCCGGCTGCCAGCAGTGCCAGCGCGAGATGTAGCCGCATCGCATGCCCCTCCGTTCGCGGAGTATTAAGGTTGTGCTGTGAAGAGCTGCTGCCCGCCGCCCGTTTCCTGCAGTTCCCCGTCGGCCGCCACCAGCTCGCCGCGGCGCCAGACCCGCTGCGGAAAGACGGCGTCCCACCCCTCGTAGGGGCTCCAGCCGGCACGCGAATGGAGCTGCTCGAGCGCGACCGGGCGCGCCGCCTTCAGGTCGACCTCAATCAGGTCGGCCGGTTGTCCCGCCGCGATGCGGCCGCGCGCCAAACCAAGCCGGTCGGCGGGCGCTTCGGCCATCGCGTTCACCAGCCGCCCCAGTGCCAGCCGGCCGGCGGCCACCTGTTGCAGCATCAGCGGCACCATCGTCTCGACGCCGGGAATCCCCGACGGTGGGTTGTCGGACGCCTTCTCCTCGGGCAGGTGCGGCGCGTGGTCGCTCGCCAGCACCGCGATGCGGCCGTCGCGGAAGCCCGCCCAGAGCGCGGCGTTGTCGCGCGGCGTCCGCAGCGGCGGGTCAACCTTGCAGTCGATGGAATCGCACGCGTCAAGGTTCAGCAGCAGGTGGTGCGGGCAGACCTCCGCGGTCGCGCCCGCCGGCAGCCCCGCCAGGCCATCCGCCGTCGAGAGATGCGCGACGTGCAACTGCGGCGACGCAGGCATTCCCGCCAGGCATTCCGCCTCGGCTAGCCGGCGGTGTGCGGTATGCTCCGCCAGCTTGCGCGGCGGCGACATGTCTATGTGCGACGGGTGCTCGCCGTGAATCACCAGCGGCCGCCCGCCGGCAGCCGTTACCTCGTTGGCGGTCGCGCGATATTCGTCCCACGACTTGCCGTAGGGGTAGAGCTTCCAGAAGGCGGCCGGCAGCTCGCCGAACCACGCTTCGCGCGACAGGCCGGGGCGCGCGCTGACCCCCAGCCCGAAATCGACCACCGACGCCGCTGCGGCGCGCTGCGCCTTCGCGGCGAAGGCGGCGGGCGAGTCGGTCGGCGGCTGCGTGTTGGGCATGTCGACGACGGCGGTGACTCCGCCGCACGCGGCCGCCGCAGAGCCACTGGCCCAAGTCTCTTTCTGCGGGAAGCCGGGGTCGCGGAAGTGGACATGCATGTCGAAGCCGGCGGGCAGCAGCATCCCGCGGATGCGCTGCTTGCGGCCGGGAATTACCTTGGCGACGCGCTCGATTGCGCCGTCATCGCCGACGGCCACGCACCCCTCGGTCAGCCCGTTCTGCGGATGCCAGATACGGCCTTCGAGAATCACGCCTCGCCCTCCGGCAAAAGCGACAGCCGCAGCGTGTAGGTCGCCTCGTTACGGCTGTCGGCTTCGAGCAGCGCCTGCGTCGGCTCCTCGAAGTCGGCGGGCGCGACGAGTGCAAGCGATAGCTGCGCCGACGCACCCGCCGTGAGGTTGAGCGTCAGGTTGAACGGGTCCGGCTGCCACGATACTTCCCCGAAAGTGGCGTTGCCGGGATTCATCCATTCACCGTCGGCAGTGGTCACGTTCGTCACGGACAGCGTCGCGCTCCAGTTGGCCGGCAGCTTCAGCGACAGGCTCAGGTTGTCATGCACCGTGCCGGTGTTGTTGACCCACAGGAAAGTTGCGTTGCTGCCGCTCGCCTCGAACTGCATTTCCCCGTCAGCCGCCTCCATCTCCAGCCCGAACGGCGACGGGATGGTCATCAGCGGCGACGGGACGAAGCAGAGCAACAGCATTACGCCGGTGAAGCCGCCGGCGAGCCAGCGCGGGGTGTCCAGCGGAGTCAGCTCTTCGGAGGGGGGCGGGTGCTCGACGCCAAGGAAGTAGACCAGTCCGGCGAAGATGGCCCATCCGAAATATGGGTCCGAGGATTCCAAGAACGGAATTACGTCCGGTATGCCGAAGAACGCCATGAAGAGCATCACCGAGATAGCGAGGTAGGAGAGCAGGTGCGCGCGCGGGCCGAACAGCGCGCGCGCGATATGGCCGCCATCCAGCTGGCCGGCCGGGAGCAGGTTGAGCGCCGTCACCAGCAAGCCGGCCCAGCCGGCGAATGCCACGGGGTGAATCAGGTAGTTGTCGCTCAGCGTCATGAATTGCTCGGCGAGCGTGGCGAGCAGGTTGAACGCCAGCGGCGTCCCGAGGAAAATCAGGTTGCCCGGGTCGACCGGTGCCTCGCGCGCCGCCTGCTCGGTGAGCCAGAAGCCGAGCAGCGTAATTGGCAAAGCAGCGAGGAAGCCGGCGATGGGGCCGCTAGCGCCGACATCCAGCAGCGCCCGCCGGTTGGGTATCGGCTCGCGGATGGCGATGAAGGCGCCCATCGTCCCGAGCAGTAGCGGCGGCGGGATGGGGATGAAGAACGGCAGCGACGCGTCGAGGTTGTGCTTGCGCGCGTAGACGTAATGCCCCATCTCGTGGATGCCGAGGATGGTCAGCAACGGCAGCGAGAAGGTGAGCCAGCCGTAGAACAGCGTCTCGGGGTGGAGCAGGATAAGCAGCAGGTCCCAGCCGCTCTGCAGTTCGTAGCTCCCGGCGTAGCCAGCCCAGAAGAGCGTCCCGGCCCAGGTGGTGGTGAAGATGGTCGCCAGCAGCAGGTAGAGATTGGTGCGCTCGGAACGCGTCTTGCGCCGTGTTTGCGGCATCAGCACCAGCAGTAGCTCTCCCCCGACGCGGCGCAGCATGGGGTGCAGTCGCACCCCGCCCGGCTCTCCCTTCAGGTCGAGCCGCAACTCCTCGAACGCCTCGGCGAGGTCGGCCCGCTCCCCGACCAGCAGCAGGTGCGCCGAGCCGTCCCAGCGCGATTCGAGTACTTCCCAGCCGCGCCGCTCGGCGTATCCGCGCGGGTCCTCCTCTGGAAGGGGCATTGCCGCGCAGGCAGGCAGGCCAGTTATACGATTTGCCGACGCAAGGGGCGAGCGCTTTTATTGACGGCCGACATGGCGGTTGCTAATGGTGCTGAAGGGCTCTGGCAGTGAGGTAGAACTTGAGGAAATCACTGCCTGCCCCGAGTGCGATTCGCAACACCTCGTCCGCGACTACAATCGCGGCGAAATGACCTGTAGCAATTGCGGGCTGGTGGTCGATGACAACTTCATTGACCAGGGGCCTGAGTGGCGCGCGTTCGACGCCGAGCAGAGCGAGAAACGCTCGCGAGGTGGGGCGCCGATGACGGTGATGGTGCACGACAAGGGGCTCTCGACCGACATTGGCTGGGGCAACCGCGACACCCACGGCAACGTCGTCCCGACCCGCAACCGCGCGCAGCTGTTCCGCATGCGCAAGTGGCAGAACCGCACCCGCGCCTCGACCTCGGCCGACCGCAACCTGGCAATGGCGCTCACCGAGCTGAACCGGCTCGCCTCCAAGATTGGACTGCACCGGCGGGTGCGCGAGGACGCCGCGATGCTCTACCGCCGCGCGGTCAACCGCAACCTAGTCCGCGGCCGCTCGGTCGAGGGGGTCGCCGCCGCTGCGCTCTACGGCGCCTGCCGGCGCTGCGAGGTGCCGCGCACGCTGAACGAGATTACCGCGGCGTCGCGCGCAAACAAGAAGGAGGTTGGCCGCACCTACCGCTACATCTCGCGCGAGCTGAAGCTGAACCTCCAGCCGGCATCGCCAGTCGTCTACATCAACCGCTTCTGCCGCGAACTGGAGCTGCCGGGGCACGTCGAGAATGCCGCCATCAATATCCTGAACCAGGCAGTCGAGGCCGAACTCACCTCGGGACGCGGGCCGACCGGCGTCGCCGCAGCCACGATTTACGTCGCGTCGGTGCTCTACAATATGCGCAAGACGCAGAAGTGCATCGCCGAGACCGTCGGCGTGACCGAAGTCACCATCCGCAACCGTTACAAGGAACTGGCGGAGAACCTGGACATCACGGTCCAGATATAGCGCGCATGCGCGTCCAGCGCAGACGCGACGGCACCGTCCGATTGCGACTCGAGCACGAGGATGATCTCTACCACCTTGACCTGCTGCTAGAGCCGGGCGACCGCGTCCGTGCCTCCACCGAGCGGCGCGAGGCGACGCAGGCGGACCGACTGCGCCCCGGGCGCGGCGCCAAACAGAAAATGACGCTGACACTTGCGGTCGAAAAGGTGGAATACCAGCCGTTCGGCCAGCGGCTGCGCTGCCACGGCCCCATCACCGAGGCAAGCCGCGACGTCGGCCAGCACCACACGCTGCTGCTGGGGGCGGGCAGCGACCTCACGCTCGGCAAGCCCGAATGGGCGCCGCACCACAAACGGCGACTGCGCGAAGCGGCGCAGCCCGCGGTGCGCGCGCTGGCGGTCGCGGTCGAGGCCGACTCGGTCGTGCTGGCCGAGGTGCGTCCCTACGGCATCCGCGAGCTGCGCGCGCTGAACCGCGCCGGCGGCAAGGGCGCCGGCGGCGAGAGCCAGAAGGCGTTCTTCGCCCGCGTCATCACCAGCGTTGCCGATGCGCTCGGCAGCGGCGGCGCCGGCGCGACCGCAGCGCTGATTGTCATCGGCCCCGGCTTCCTGAAGGAGGACCTGCTGAAGCAGGCGCGTGCGGAAGAACCGGAGCAGTGGAGCGGCGCGACCGCCGTCACCGCAGGGCAGGGTGGCCTGGCGGGCGTCCACGAAGCGCTCCGCACCGGCAAGCTGCCACGGGCGGCCGCGCAGGCGCAATTGCAGCGCGAGCTCGAGGCGGTCGCGGCGCTCAGCGACGCGCTCGCGCGCGACCGCGCGACCTACGGCACGGCAGAGCTGCGCGCGGCGCTCGAGGCGGGCGCGGGCGAGCGGCTGCTGATTCTGGCGCCCGAGACGCGCTCCCCGCAAGGCCGCCGGCTACTGGCGCTGGCCGAACAGGCGCGCACCGAGGTGGTCGAGGTGTCGCCGCACCACCATGGCGGCGAAATCCTGGCGGGGCTGGGCGGCGCGGCGGCGGTGCTGCGCTACAAATTATGAGCGGCGCCACAGCGCTTAAACGCGCGGCGGCCTCGCCGGGGGCATGATGCCCGGCATGGGTCGCATGAACCCGCGCATGATGAAGAAGCTGCAGAAGCAGCTGAAGCAATCGACCGAGGAAATCGACGCGACCGAAGTCATCATCCGCACGCCGGAGAAGGAACTCTACTTTGACGCGCCGAGCGTGACGGCGATGGACATGATGGGGCAGAAGAGCTATCAGGTCGTCGGCGAGCCGCAGGAGCGGCCGCTCGGCACGACGGACGCTGACGAAGCGGCGGCGCAAATCCCGGCCGGGGACGTGGCGCTGGTCGCCGCGCAGGCCGGCGTCTCCGAGGAGGCGGCACTCAAGGCGCTGCGCGAGTGCAACGGCGAGCCGGCCGAGGCGATTATCCGGCTCATGGAGGGCTGATGGACTTCGCGGAGACCGAGGAGCAACGGATGATTCGCGACATGGTGCGCGACTTCGCCGAGAGCGTTGCGGCGCCAACCGCCGCGGAGCGCGACCGGGAGCAGCGGCCGCCGGTGGCCGAATTCGAAGCCTTCGCCGCGCTGGGCTTCGCCGGAATGACCATCCCCGAAGCGTATGGCGGGCAGAAGCTGGACGACATCTCGGAGGCGATTGTGGTCGAGGAGCTATCACGCGTCGACCCGTCGCTGGGAGTGATGGTCGCGGTGCACGTCGGGCTCTGCGCGCTGACCATCGTGCTGCACGGCAGCGAGGCGCAGAAAGAAAAATATCTCCCGCAGCTCGCTTCGGGCAAATCCCTGGGCGCCTACTCGCTGAGCGAGGCCGGGTCCGGGACGGACGCCGCCGCGATGAGCGCGAAGGCGACCGATGACGGCGACTGCTACGTGCTCAACGGCGAGAAGCTGTGGGTCACCAACGGCGGTACGGCCGACCTGTTCGTGCTGTTCGCCAAAGTCATAGGGCATTCCGATTACGGTAAGAAAAAGCACGGCGGCGTGACCGCCTTCATCGTCGAGAAAGGCTTCGAAGGCTTCGCGGTCGGCAAGAAGGAGGAGAAGCTGGGCATCCGCTCGAGTGACACCACCGCACTGCTGCTCGGCAACTGCCGCGTCCCGAAAGAGAACGTGCTCGGCGAAGTCGGCAAGGGCTTCGCGATTGCGATGAACGCGCTCGACAACTCGCGCATCGGTATCGCCGCCCAAGCCTTGGGCATCGCGCAGGGCGCCTACGAAGCAGCCTTGCGCTACGCGCAGGAGCGTGAGACTTTCGGCAAGCCGATTGCGCAGCACCAGGCCATCGGCAACTACCTGGCCGAAATGGCGACGCGCACCGAAGCGGCGCGGTTGCTGGTCTACCGCGCCGCCTGGGCCAAGCGGCAGCACTACGAGCAGGGCGCTCCGCGCCATACGCTCGAGGCGAGCATGGCCAAGCTGAACGCCGGCGATACTGCGATGTGGGTCGCCGACCACGCCGTGCAGGTGCTGGGCGGCTACGGCTACACCACTGACTTCCCGGTCGAGCGCTTTTTCCGCGACGCCAAGATTACCCAGATTTATGAGGGAACACAGGAAATCCAGCGCGTCGTAATCGCGCGCGCGCTGACGCGCTAGCCGATTTTCGGGGAACACCAAGTATTATAATGGAGGTTCCCTGCGCCGCCATCCTGTCAGGAGACAGGCAATAGAACAATGAGCAGAAACATATACGTGGGCAACCTACCATGGTCGTTCAAGGACGAAGACCTCGGACAGATGTTCGGGGAGCACGGCGAAGTGCAGTCAGCCAAGGTCATAATGGACCGAATGAGTGGCCGCTCCCGCGGCTTTGGTTTTGTCGAGATGTCGACTGCCGAAGAAGCGAGTGCAGCAATCGAGGCCATAAATGGCACCGAAGCTGATGGACGCACCTTGAAGGTTGACGCCGCCCAGGAACGGGCGCCCCGCCGCGACAACTACTGAGTCGAACAAGTCGCTTTTTCGCACGACGGCTACCTGAAGCGAGCTGCCCAGCGTATGCTAGGGCGGTTTCAGGCAAGCCCGAAATTAGGGGCATGTAGCGCTTCCGCTGAGGCTGGGGATTTTCGCCCTGATCTGGATAGGAACAGACCTGATTGCGTCTGACCCAGCATGAGCTGGGCCAGACCGCCGACAACGGGCGAAATCGAAAGAACCAGAGCTTACTCTAGTCAGATAGTTTCCGTCCTTGCCAGAACAGACGCAGACCTATTTGCGGTCGGGCCGACGGCCTGATAGCAGTAATGACTCTTAGTAACCGGCGGGCTGAACACCTCGAAGTGGTACCTTCCGCCGCCGAAGCGGTTTCTGGCGCCACTATAATTCTCGGTGCGTACACCCCGGTCCTATCGTCCCGTCTTCTACGGGCGTCAACGTGCCTCGTCTCGGGGCGGGTTTCGAGCTTAGATGCTTTCAGCTCTTATCCCTTGCAGCGTGGCTGCCCAGCAATGCCCTGTCGGACAACTGGTAAACTAGTGGCTGCGAGCCCCCGTTCCTCTCGTACTAAGGGGCCCTTCCCTTCAGGCACAAAACGGTCCCAGCACATAGCAACAATCCTGTCTCACGACGGACTAAACCCATCTCACGATCCCTTTTAATGGGCGAACAACCCCACCCTTGGGTGCT
>CAYMDK010000003.1:0-1938 GCA_964389465.1 uncultured archaeon
ATCACGCAGAACATCCAGGACGATACCGGCGTCGAGCACCTGAAGCGCATCGAGGAACTGCTCGGGAAAGACTAAGCGGCGCGCAACGTGACGCCCGCCTCGGCCAGCATCTCGCTCGCGAGCGCGAAGTCGCCGGCCCAGCGCTCGGGCACCTCGGCGCTGGCGGGGTAGACCGCTTCGCTGACGCCCGCCTGCACCAGCGACCGCGCGCAGCGGGTGCAGGGCGGCCATGTGACGTAGACGGTGCACCCCTTGAGCGAGATGCCGATGCGCGCCGCATGCATGATGGCGTTCTCCTCGGCATGGCAGATTAGCGGATATTTGCGCTCGCGGTCCTCCAGCCGCTCCCGGGTATCGGCGATGCCGCGCGGCAGTCCGTTGAAGCCGGTGCTGCGCACTTCGCGGTCGGGGCCAACGATGACGCACCCCACCTGCGTCGAGGGGTCCTTGCTCCAGCCGGCGATGTGCGCCGCCAGCCCGAGGAAACGTCCGTCCCAGTCAGCCATCTTCGCCGGCAGCGGCGCGGCGCAGTTATACCTGTGCCCGGCGCACCACGTCGACCTGCGGGCAGAAGCCCTCAGCGAAGCAGCCGGAGCAGCACGGCCTCCGCGCGTCGCAGACCCGCCGGCCGTGCCAGATGAGCCGGTCCGACCACTCAATCCAGTCGCCCTGCGGCAGCAGCCTCATCAGGTCGCGCTCGAGCGCCTCCGGGCTGTTGCCGCGCGAGAAGCCGAGCCGACGCGTCAGTCTGTGGACGTGCGTGTCTACGACGACGCCCTCGGCGATACCCCACGCGACGCCCAGCACGACCGAGGCGGTCTTGCGCCCGACGCCCGGCAGCGCCACCAGTTCCGCCAGCGTGCGCGGCACCTCGCCGGCGTGGCGCTCGACGATGGCTTTGCAGGCGCCGATGATGTGCCGCGCCTTCGAGTTATAGAATCCGGTCGAGTAGATGACCTCGCCCAGTTCGGCGAAGTCGGCGGCGGCGAATGCCGCCGCGTCGGGATATTTCCGGAACAGCGGCGGCGTGACCATGTTCACCCGCTCGTCGGTGCACTGCGCCGAGAGGATGGTGGCGACCAGCAGTTGCAACGGGTCATGGTGGAGCAGTGCGCACTCCGCCTGCGGGTATTCGTGCCGCAGCCCTGCGAGCACGGTCTGCGCCCGCGCCGCGCGCTTTGCCTGCGACTCGCGGCCGTGCGGTTTCGCCACGGTCAGCGGTTGAAGCGCGGCTTGCGCTTTTCGAGGAAGGCGGCGACGCCCTCTTTCCCGTCGGGGGAGTTGAAGCACTCGGCGAACAGCTCCTGCTCGTTCCGCAGCCCCTCCGCCAGCGGCAGCCCGCTGCGCGTCGCGCGCTTGATTCGCTCGGCGGCGAACGCCGGTTTCGACGCAATCTGCTCCGCCAGCTCGACCGTCCGCGCCTCAAGTTCCTTTGCCGGCCAGACGAAATTGACGATGCCGTAGCGCTCCGCCTCCTCGGCCGGAATCATGCGGCCGGTGAGCATCAGCTCCAGCGCGCGCCCTTCGCCCGCGAGCCGCGGCAGCCGCTGCGTGCCGCCCGCGCCGGGGAGGATACCGAGGTTGATTTCCGGCTGGCCGAATTTCGAGCGGTCGCTGGCTACCCGCAGGTCGCACGCCATCGCCAGCTCCATTCCACCGCCGAGGCAGAAACCGTCGACCATCGCGATAATCGGTGTCGGGCAGGCGGCCGCCACGTCGGTCATGCGCCACTCGTCGCGCATCCGCTCCCGGTTGAGCTCGCCGCTGGCGGCAAACTCGGTCAGGTCGGCGCCGGCGATGAACGATTTCTCGCCGGCGCCGGCGAGGATAATCGCGCGCACTTCGCGGTCGGCGCCGAACTGCTCGAACGCCGCGGCGATTGCGCCGCGCACCGCCGCGTTCATCGCGTTGAGCTGCCCGGGCCGGTTGACCGTGACG
>CAYMDK010000003.1:2038-79001 GCA_964389465.1 uncultured archaeon
GCCGCGCACCGCCGCGTTCATCGCGTTGAGCTGCCCGGGCCGGTTGACCGTGACGTGGCCGATGTTGCCTTCGCGCGAAACAAGCACTTCGTCTTCCATGCGGTCCGGAGCGGGGCGCCGGTTAAGTCGGTTCGCGCGGAGCCTCACGCGGGCGGCAACGGCTCCGCCCCGTCGGTGAGCCCCTCGACCACGCGCGCCTCCGGCAGCAGCGCCTGCACCGCGCTGGCGATGTCGGGATGCCGCGGCGGTTTCAGCGCCCAGAAGCGGCCGTCGCGCAGCGGTGCCGATGGGTAAGCCGTCAGGAAATCGAACGCGCCCGCGTCCCACGCCGCCGGACCGCGGTGGAGCTGCCGCTCGGGCAGCTCCACCACGGCGGTCTCGAGCACGATGAACGCCTCGTCACCGAGTGAGCAGTGGCTGCCGAGCACGCCGAACGGCTCGAGCGCGCGCACCAGCTTGCGCCCCTGCCGCTGGACGTGCGGCAGCGCAGTCTCCTCGACGCCGCCGGGGTGCGGCAGCACGACCGTCGTGACGCAGCCGAGTGGCTTGCGCTCTGCCGCCCCGACGACGAAGGCGTCCGCGGTCGGCTCCGCCAGGAATCGCCGCGCCGCCAGCACCGCGCGCGCCAGCCCGTCGCGCATCACGCCGGCGGCGACGTTGCGGCCGGGGTCGACGGGGTCGGGGAGTGTGATTTCCGCCTCCGGCGCTCCCGGCACCGCGCCCAGCGCGACCGGCGGCCGCCAGCCCGCCAGCTCCTCCACGAAGGCGTGGAAGTCGCCGGCGCGATGCACCAGCACCTCGACCAGGTAACCCGAGAAACCGCCGACGGCCGCTGCCGCCCCGTAGGCGCCTGCGACTGCGAGAAAGCGCTTCGCGAGCCGCACATCGTCGCACTGCGCGTCGGTGAGATTATCGTGTACCCACGCGGTGTGGAACACCGTGCGGTCGACCGCTGACGCCGGCTGCGACGGGTCGCTGATGGCGAAGCAGGGGACCGCGTCGACGCTGTGCCCCTCGACCGAGCCGCGCAGGTAGGGGTGCTGTGCGTAGAGCTCCTCGCCGTCGGGCAGCACCGCGCGCGCCAGCGCCAGCCCTTCCGCCTTCAGGTCCGTGCCTTCCGGAAAGCAGAGAAACAGGTCGATATCGGCGCCCGGCAGCCAGGTTCCCTTCGCGACCGAGCCAACCAGCCGCGGCTCGACACCGTCCGGCGCTGCCTTGCGGGCGCGCGCCAGCAGCGTGTCGCAGAGCGCCGCGACGGCAGCCTGCTCTTCCGCCGACGGGACCAGCGTGGCGAGTGCCTCTTCCAGCAGCTCCTGCATGGCGCGCCAGCGGGCCGGGTGATTAGGGTTATTGCTGGCGCCGGCGCGGCACTCGCGCGCCGGCATCCTTATAGTCCACTATAGATGCACACATAGCATGGCCATAACCTCAATCCAGGTCGAGAGCGCGGTGCGCGAAGCGCTGGCGGCGCTCAAGTCCAGCCCGCGCGAAACCTACAGCGAAGTCCTGCTGAAGCTGATGGCGCTGGTCCCGCAGGGCGACGACGAAGGCGCCTACAGCGACGCGTTCCGGGTCGGGCTGCTCTCGGCGCGGCTCGACGTGCAGGCGGGCCGCACCCTGCCGCACGACGAGCTGAAGCAGCGCCTGGGCCTCTGATGGTGTGGGAAATCGTCTGGACGCACCAGGCGTGGCGCGACCTCGAACGGCTTGACCCGCCGGTCGCGCGCCGCGTCGTCCGCAAGCTGGAGCAGGCGGCCGCCGCCGCCGACCCGCCGCGCCGCTTCGCCCGCCTGCGGGGGCACGATGACCGCAAGCTGCGCATTGGCGACTACCGGCTGCTGGCGCTGCTGTCGGCCGATACCGCCACCATCCTGGTGCTGCGCGTCGCGCATCGCTCGCGGGTATATCGCGAGAAGTAGAGTCTGCTGGCGGAAGGGCAGGCGGTCGAGATTGGGACGAACAGCACCACGCACGCCACCGCCACCAGCGCGCGCCAGCCGGTGCGCGGCTTCGCCTTTGGCGGCGTCTGGTTCAATTCACCCACGGAACCGGCAGCAGCGAAGCCGTCTATATCTGCTTTCTAGCAAAAAGCGGGTCACTTTAGCGCGGAAGAAACTATCCCGGCGTAGTGGCTATTCCCGCCGCCGGCGCCACGCCTTGCGCCGCTTGCGCTCGGCGAGCCGCCGGATGGTCGCCTCGGTCTCGCGCACCGGGATGATGAGCGGCAGAACCGCGATGACGCTGCCGAGCAGCAGCATCCCCAGCGCGGCGGCGAAGCGCGCCTGTATCAGCCACTCCAGGAAGACCGCGACGCAGCCGGTGGCGAGTATCATCGTCGCCCAGGTCAGCCGCCGGTAGGCGTTCTCGCCGATGCCCCACTCGGGAGCGTCAATCGGCGTCTCGATGGCGATATCGGCCGGCGGCGGCTCGACCGCCGGCGGCGGCCACGCGCGCAGCACGACCCAGGTCAGCAGCGCGCCGAGCAGGATGAACGACACCTGCCCGAAGCCGGGGTCACCGGTGCGGGTGGCGAGCCCGGCCAGCCCCAGCATCAGCAGCCAGGTCGCGGCGACGATGGAGTAGCGCAGTCGCATGTTTTCCGGCGGCGCGGCGGGTGGGCTGGTGCTTTCGTCCGGCTCGCCGGCGTTGTCGCCGTCGCCGTCGGGCATGCGCTTACGCCCGTGCTTCCATCGTGATGGCTTCCACGGGGCAGGCGAAGACGCAGAGCGTGCAGCCGGTGCAGGTATCTTCGACAATCAGCGCTTTCTTCGATTCGAACGCGTCGGTGCGTGTTTCGAGTTCCCACTCAATCATGTCAATCGATGCGAAGTTGCAGAAATAGACGCACTGCGTGCAGCCGATGCACTTGTCATTGTGCACCAGTGCGATGAATTCCTTGCCGCGCGAGAGCGAGTCGAGCGTCTCCTTGCGGATTTCCTTGAAGAGCGGCTTCGCCTTTGCCATGCCGGTATCGGGCAGCTCCAGTCCCTCGAGCGACGCCTTCATGCGCTTGTGCCACACGTCGGGTTTCGGCTCCCACGCTGGCGCCTCGACTGCCGGTTCGGTCGCAACGGCAGCGGCGGCTTCGGCCGGGGCTTCGCCCTCCATGGCGGCCGCTTCCGCGATTGCCGGGGCGGGCGCGGCATCCGCGCCCGCCATTGCCGCCTCGACGTCGCCCGGGTCGGTAATCAGTACCGCGTCGACCGGGCAGACCTCCTCGCAGGCGCGGCAGACGATGCAGTCGGGCTCGCGCGGCATGAACGGCTTGCGCTCGGACGCGGCGTGGCCGGGAGAATCAATCCACTCGTAGACGTCGACCGGGCAGGCGTCGATGCACGCCCCGTCGGCGATGCACATGTCGAAATCGACGCCGACAACGGTGCCCCAGATGCCGAGCTTGCCCGAGTCGAGGCCGCCGTAGGTGCCGTCCTGCGTCCAGATTTGTACCGGCTCGCTGTCGCCGTCGTGGGTCGCGGCCTGCTTCCAGGCGGAGAGGTATTGTCGGTCGATGCCAGCAGCCATCAGGCGGCTTCCTCGACAAGGCAGGCGGAGAGGAACTGCATCAGGTCCAGCATCTCGAACGAGTGGTTGTGTTCGCCGGGGTCCATGCGCTCCTCGTTGAGCAGGCACTGCATGTGCATGTAGCACTTGGGACAGCCGCCCAGCATCACCTGGATTTCGGCGTCGGTGCCCTGGTCCAGCCGTTTCTTGCGCACCGCCTTGGTCGCGTCGTTGCAGTACATCATCGACGAGACGCCGCAGCAGAGCGCCTTCTCGCGGCTGTTCTCCAGCTCGACCATCTCGGCGCCGTCCACCAACTGGATAAGGTCGCGCGGCGCGTCATATTCGCCCATCATGCGGCCGAGCCGGCACGGGTCGTGGAAGCTGACGCGCACCGGTTCGGGTGACTTGAACTTGAGACCGCGCCCGCGCAGAGTCTGCGTGATGTGCTCGACCTGGATGCCTTGGCCGGGCAGGTCGTAGTCGACCGCGAAGGTGCGGTAGCCTTCGGCGCAGGTGACGACGAGGGTGCGGATGCCGCTCTCCTGCATGCGGCGCAGGTTGTGCGCCTTCAGCTCGTCAAAGACCTCGAGCTGTCCTTGCCAGAGCTGGTCGTGCCCGCAGCACTTGAACGAGTTCATGTCGAGAATCAGCGGGTCGATGCCGGCGGCGTTCATCAGTTTGATAGCCGCCGCCGCAATCGAGGCGTGGTCGGCATCGCCTTTGTTCAGGTGCGAGAACTTGACTTCGACGTCCATGAAGTCGACGCAGCCGGGGAAGTAGCCGTATTCGTGCTGCCGCTCGGGCTGCCACGGCGCTTCGTCGGGCGTGTTGGCGTCGTTGATTATCATGCGCTCGAAGAGCGGGTGCGGAATGGTGCGGGCGTAGGGTTTGGTGCGACTCATGTTGGGGCTCCTTGCAGCGCAATTGCGCGTTGCTCGAGGACGTAATCTACGTATTCGATATTTTGCGGGCAGATGGCGGTGCACATGCCGCAGGTGATGCACGACCACATCGCGACGCCGTCGTGCTCGTTCTGGAAAGTGTTGAAGATGATGTTCAGCTCCTCCTCACCCTCGTTGGTGCGCACCGGGCAGATGTCGTCGCAGAGGCCGCACTGGTAGCAGCGGTTGAGCTTGAACTCGTAGATGCGCTGCGTGCGGCGGCTGGTAATCCCGTTGCGGTACAGGTCGAAGCGCTCCTCATCACTCTGCGGGCGGGCGCCCTCGGCGCGCCGCCGGTCGAGCCAGAGGTAGGTCAGTCCGGCGCACGCGAGTGGCCCCCATAGCGTCACCTGCGCCAGCACGTCGGTCGTGACGACCGGGTAATAAAGCGCGATGTTGGCGTTGATGGAGTAGATGGAAAGCATCACGACGAAGGCGAGCCCCCAGACGCCAATCGAGGCGCGGACGGGGTCCTCGATGGGGCGCCGCGCGTGGCCGGAGTTGAGGACGTCCATCATTGAGTCCTTCGGCCCGGGGTCAATCAGGTACCCCAGTGCCCGGTCGATGAACGGGACCGCGACGACCATGCCGACAATCATCCCCTGCACCAGCGTCCCCCACACCTTGGCGGTCATCAGGAAGAAATGGTAACCGAAAATAGTGAACTCGATGTCCCACGCCACCTTCAGGCAGCCAAACGCCCAGAGCAGGTACCAGTCCGGCAGCGGTGGCGGGAAGGCGGTCGCGGCGGCCGGGTCGGCCGCCCGGTGCAATGGCGGTGGAATGAACGCCGCCAGGAAGAAGAGGATGGATGTAACGTATAGCGTCAGCACGCTGTCGCGTATCAATTCGTGGGGGTAGAGCGGCTCGCCCTTGGCGTGCGACGCCTCGAGTACCGAGTGCGCCTGCCGCGGCGTCTCACCCGTAAATTCGGTCTTGCGCCCGATGCGCTCGGCAGCATCCTCCGCCTGCCGCTCCTGCTGGTATTCACCAATCAGATTCCCGGTGTCGTCGTCCATCAGTGCGGCTCCGCCTCCCCCTGTATCCAGACCAGCGCCATGTGCAGCACCATCAGCGCGATTCCCACGACGGGCAGCACGAAGACGTGCAGCCAGTACATTCGCAGCACGGTCGTGCCGGTAAGCTGCGTCCCGCCGAAGACGAGTTGCGCCATCGGCGGCCCCATCGCCGGGATGGAGGTCGCCATCTCGAGCCCGATTGACCCGGCGGCAAAGCCCAGTTCGTCCCACGGCAGCAGGTAGCCGGTGTAGCCGAAGAAAATAGTCACCATCAGCAGGATGGAGCCGAGTATCCAGTTCAGCTCACGGGGATTACGGTAGGCGCCGACGAAGTAGACCCGCATCATGTGCAGGAATACCGCCGCGACCATGAAGTGCGCCGCCCAGTGGTGCACCGCGCGCATGATGTAGCCGAAAGTGACTTCGGTCATGATGAGTTCCATCGACTCGTATGCCCCAGAGGTCATCTCGCCGGTGACGGGGTCCTCGACGAAATCGCCGTCAGGGACGTAGTAAAAACCGAGATAGATGCCGGTAATGGTCAGGATGATGAACGCCAGGAACGAAAGCCCGCCGAGGCAGTAGAAGGGATACCAGTACCAGACCGCCTTGACGTTGTAGCGCTCGGTGTGCGACTGCGGGAAGGTGCGGCCGCTCGACGGTAGCAGCGTGAAGACCACCGAGTAGTACTCACGCCGTGCCAGGCTGGCGTAGCGGTGCAGCGCGAACCGCTCGTCGAGCCAGCTCCAGGTCGACAGCAGCACCTGCGGCAGAGCCCCGGTCGCCCACAGGAACGCGAAGCCGACCACTGCGCCGACCAGCGAAAGGAAAATCAGCAGGAAGGTGTAATCGCGCATGAACTCCTCCAGCAGTGGCGTCTCGGCGCGGGCACTCCCGGCCAGCGCCAGCAGCGCGAGGGCGGTTGCAGCCGCTATTGTCGTTCTCATCCCTGTCCGCAGTATTTCAGCCACTCCAGTTTATCAGTTCGCCCGACCAGTCCGCCGTCGCGCTCGATGACTGGCACAATCGGCAGCCCGTAGGGCGCCGGCCCCTCGACCAGCTCGGCGACCATCACCTGCCGCCCCAGCTCGTCGGTGTCCTCGATAATCGTGAGAGGGTCGAAGCGGCTCAGGTGGCAGGGGCAGAGGAACATGGTCTCGTAGGCCGCTCCGCTGAGGCTGCTGACTCCCTCTTCCATAAAGACCGGCTTGCAGCAGAGGTGCGGGCACTTGTAGGTGTGGTACGCCATCATCATCGCATTGCCGCCATCATCGGGGATACCCCATTCGGCCATTGCCTCCTCGGCCGGCAGCTTGACCAGCGTCAGTACCACCTCGCAGCTTCCCAGCTCCTGCTCCAGCTCCTCCGGCGCCCAGGTCACCATCGCCGACTGGTTGAGCGCAAAATCCTCCTTGCGTGCGACCTTGCCCGCCAGCGGCTCGTACCAGCTGCCCGGCTCCCGCCGCTTGTAGAGCAGCGTGTCGTACGCTGCCTCGGGGTCGCAGCGGATGACGGGCGGCGGCAGCAGAGTCATCAGCGCCGGCACCGAGAGCGCGCCGGTTATGCCACCCCCGGCGAGCGTCAGGGCGCCCTTCAGGAAATCGCGTCGCGTTACCGTCATCTCACCGCTCCAGCCGCGGCACGACCTTGTCGCGGCGGCGCTTGGTTTCGAGGACGTCGGGCAGGAAGCTGCGGCGGTAGAGGTCGAGCATCAGCCCGAACGTCAGCATCGCCATCCCGATGATGAATGAGAGGAAAGTCTGGTCCCATCCCTCAATCAGCCCGAAGATGAAGAGCGCGTCGTAGAGTAGCTGCACCACCATCAGCAGCATGATAATCGCGAAAATCGAGAGCTGTTCCGGTGCCGGTGTCTCGTGCCGGATTGCGCCGAGCTGCTCGTCACCACGGGTGCCGAGCAGCTTCTGCGCGTCCGCCTGCGTCAGCTCACCGCGAGCCACCTGCTCGAGGATTTCGTTAACCTCGGTAATTGGCGCTCCCCCCTCGTAGTACGATGTACGCCAGCAGCACGAAGACCAGCGTGATGGCGATGCCAATCAGGCCAATCCAGTACTGCTTCAGGCTGACCCCAAGCTCGTGGATGCCCGCTTCGTCCTCCAGCGCCTGCGGCGTCCCGAGCGAGACCGCCACCAGCCGGGTCCACCCGTCGCCGGCGTCGTTGCCCTTCTCGCCGTTGACGACGTTGAAATAGAGGGTCAGCACCACGTCGCCGCTGCCCTCGTCGGGCGCGGTCCACGCCACTGTCCAGTTGCGCTGGTCGTTCGAGTCAGCGTTGTGCGAGAGCAGGCGGCCGCCGTCGCCGGTCCAGAAACCGTCGCCGCCGGCGAAGCTGCCGTTGGTGACGCGCAGCAGGAAGCCGCCCGCTGCCACCGGGTCGGCAGCGTCGGTGACGCCGGAATCGGCGATGGCGAGGCTCAGGTTGTAGGTCATCCCGGGCTCGTAGCGCGCCGGGAAGCCCTCAAGCGACCAGAGGCCGGTCTCGCTCTGGTCGACGTTGTGACAGCTGCAGCCGTTCAGCATCACGTCGGCGGCCCAGTCCTCGCCGCCAGTGTCGCCGCCTCCGGAATACCCGAATGCGCTTCCGCCCGTCAGGAGTGCGGCTGAAAGCAGTGCGAAAATCAGTCCGAAATCACGCCTTTTTCGAAGAGCCAACGATAACCTCCGGCAAGGTCGTCCGCGAGGACGGCTCGCCCTATATAATGATATTGAGAAGCAAGGTCGCTTTTAGCACGCGCTGGTTGCCCCGTCATGGGCCGGCCTCTCCCCCGGGTTGCGGGCGCACTCCTAGTCGCGGTGGCGCTGCTGTTGCGCTGGCCCCTGACGCCGCGACCAACCGGCAGCGACAGCTTCGAGTATTTCGTGCAGGTCGCGTCGCTACGTGATGCCGGAGCGATGGAGTGGCTACTCCATCCCGCGGCGTATTTCGGGCTCTACCCCGGCACATCCCCGTCAGGCCATCTGGTGGTGACCGCCGCGTTCGAGGAGGTGACGGGGCTCGGCTTCGAGGAGTCGTCGCTGCTGCTTTCGCTCGCCATCTCACTGCTCGGCGTCGCCGGGATGTGGCTGCTGGCGGGCGAGCTGGGCGTCTCGCCCGCAGCGCGCTGGCTGGCGGCGCTCTCGTTCGCGGTCGCGCCGCGCTTCATCACTTTCGCGCTCTGGCGGCTTTCGCTGCGCTATCTGATGGTGATGCTGCTGCCGCTCTTCCTCTGGGCGCTGCTGCGCAGCCAGCATCGCCGCTACGGCCGCCATCCGGCACGGCTCATCGCGCTGGGGCTCGCGCTGGGGCTGGCGCTGCCGGCGGTCCACCGTATGGGGCTGCTGCTGCCGGGCTTCCTGCTGGCGTTCGCGCTCGCGGCGGCGCTCAGCCGCTGGCAGGCGGGCGCGCTCGACCGCGAGCGCGCAGCGCGGCAGGGGGTCGCATTCTGCGCCGGGCTCGGACTCTACCTCGCCTACCTCTCCTACCTCGGCGGCACGCTCTACGCCCCGTCGGAGGGACTCTTCAGCGTCTACCTTTTTGAGGGCGAAACGCTGCCGGTGCGGTTCGCCAACCTCGCGGTGCATTATGGGCTGCTCGGCGGGCCGCTGCTGCTGCTGGCGCTGCTCGGTGCGGGCGGCACACTCCAGCAGGGGCGCCCGGCGCTGGCGACATGGCTGGCGCTGGCGTGGCTGGCGCTCGGCGCCTACGTCATCCTCGACCGGATTTACCTCGTCTACCTGCTACTGGTCGGGATGTTGCTACTGGTCGGACCGGGCGCCGAGATGCTGCTGCGTGAGCTGCCATCCCGTCGTGGCCGAGCGGCGCTGGTGGCGGCGCTATTCGTGCTGTCGGGAGTCTCGGCCGCGGTCGATCTGCGCGAGCGCATTGACCACATGGAGCGGCCGGAGACTGGCTACAGCTACCACGTGCGCGAGCCGACCATTGCCGCCGCATTCTGGGGTAGCGCGCACGCCGACGGCGAACTCTTCGAGGCGAACGACATCAAGCGCACGCGGAGGGCCGATGCCTACTCCGGGCTAATCGCGACGCGCGACGCGGATGCACTGGCACAGGGCGTAATCGACCCGGCCGCGATGGAACTGGAATACCTCGGCTGGCGCGAACTCTACTTCGAGACGCTGGACCATCTCTGGACGTGGGAAAACCGGGGCGAATTCCACGAAAACATCTCGGCTGACCGCAGCCTCTCGCTGGTGAACCTTGCCTTTCCCGAGGCAGTCGGCAGTGCCAGCATTCCCGAGTCCATCGTTGGCAGCACCCACTACCGCTGGCTCGACTGGTTCTGCTATCGCACCTACGCCAGCAACGAGCTCGCTTTCTACTGGAGTTACGGCTACGCGGTGTGAGTCTTTTAATAGAGGGTTAACTGCCGCCCACCTTCCAGCCATGGCACGAATCTATGCCCGACGGAAAGGCCGTTCCGGCTCGAGCGCGCTGCCCCGCAGCGAGCACCCCGCCTGGTCCCCGAAACCGAAGGAGGTTGAGGAGCTAGTGGGCAAGCTCTCCAAGGAGGGGCTCTCAACGGCCGAAATCGGCATCCGGCTGCGCGACTCGCACGGCATCCCGAGCGTCAAGCTGGCGACCGGCAAGGCGGTCGCGGCCGTGGTGCGCGACGCCGATATGGCACCGGACCTCCCCGAGGACCTGACGAACCTGATGCGCAAGGCGGTGCGACTGGGCGAGCATCTCGAGGCCAACCGCAAGGACGTCCACAACCGGCGGGCGCTTCAGCTCACCGAGTCAAAGATACTGCGGCTGATGCGCTATTACAAGCGCAACAGCGTGTTGCCGGATGACTGGAAATACACCCTCGCCAACGCCAAGCTGCTGGTCGGGTGACCCCTTCCGGCGGAACCGTGCCGCCGCTGGTGAAAGCGGCGCAACCACTGGCTGCACGACTGCGCGAAATCGAGCAGCCGGTGCGCGTCATCGGTCACTACGACTGCGACGGACTGACTTCGTCGGCTATCCTGGTGCAGGCGCTGCTGCGGCTCGGGAAGCGTTTCCACCTCACCAACGTCCTCTCGCTGGCGCCCGGAGTCATCGAGCAGCTGAACCGCGAGGTGCCCGAGCTGGTGCTCTTCACCGACCTTGGCTCAGGTTACATGGACTTGCTCGCTGGCCTCGAGACCGAGGCGCTGGTGGTCGACCACCACCTGCCGCAGGGCGAGGTTCCCGGCAGCGTCCTCGAGCTGAACGCCCACAAGGCGGGGGTTGACGGCAACCGCGAGGCGTCTGCCGCGAGCGCTGCCTTCGCGCTGGCGCTGGCGCTTGACGAGGCGAACCGCGACCTTGCCCCCATCGCACTGGCGGGCGCCTGCGGCGACCGCCAGATGGCTGGAGGCTGGCAGGGCTGGAATCTCGAAATAGCCAATATGGCTAACGAAGATAATTATTTAAAAGAAAAACAGCAGCTTCCGCTCCACGGCGCAACGCTGGCCGAGGCGCTGGCGGGGTCGCTCGAGCCGTACCTTGTCGGCGTCTCCGGGCAGCCCGCCGCGGCCGAAAGCGCCCTGCGCGAAATCGGCCTTGACCCCGCCGCGCCGCCGGATGGCCTCACGGCCGAGGAGGCGGCGCGGCTGGCGGACTGGCTGGCGCTGAAGCTGCTTGAGCAGGGCGCCGGGAGCGAGCAGCGCGAGCAACTTTTTGCGCCGAGCTACCAGCTTCCCGGGTGGAACTGTACCGTCTCCGAGCTGGCGTCACTGGTCGATGCCAGCGGCCGGCAGGATGACACCTCGACCGGGATTGCGCTGCTGCTCGGCTCGGCGGAAGCGCGTGGCCGTGCGGGGGCGCATGAGCTGGCGCAGCGCGAGCAGCTGCTCGCACTGCTCGCCGCGGCGAAGTTCGAGCGCCGCAACGCCATCCAGCACTTCAGCACCAGCGAGCCGGCGCTGAAAGGCACGATTTGCGGGCTGGCGCTGGGCTACTTCCTCGACCGCTCGCTGCCTGCCATCGGCCTTTCGCCACGCGACGGCGAACTGATTGTCTCTTCGCGCGCGACGCCCGAGCTCATCGCGCGCGGGCTCAATCTGGCCGAGGTGATGTCGCAGTCCGCCGGCAAGTGCGGCGGCATCGGCGGCGGCCACGCCATTGCGGCGGGCGCGACTGTCCCCCTCGACGCGGAAGAGCAATTCCTCGCTGCGGCCGACGAGCAGGTCGTCGCGCAGCTAGGGCTCTAATACCGCGGCAGCTGACCCCGCATGGCGAACTGGCGGCTGCTGCTGGCGCAGGGAAAAACGCACCTTGTAAACCTCGATGCCGAGAAGCAGGAGCTGCCCGGGCTGGGCAGTTTCCGCTCGGCGGTGCTGTGCGATGCCCCCCTCGGCGAGGAGTTCGACCTGGTCGGCACCCCGGCGCGGCTGTTCGAGCCGACGCTGCCCGACCTCGAGGCGAACCTGTCGCGCGGCCCGCAGGTAATACTGCCGCGTGACCTGGCGTGGATAATGTGGGCGCTTGCCCTTGAGCCGGGTAACATTGTGGTCGAGGCGGGTGGTGGCTCGGGCGGGCTGACGCTGGCGCTGGCGCGCGCGGTCGCCCCCGACGGACGAGTCGCGAGCTTCGAGCCGCGGCCGGCGCATCGGCAGGTGCTCGAGCGCAACCTGCAACGCACCCCGCACGCGGCACTGGTCGAGGTCATCCCGGAATCGCTGACGCCCGAAACTGAGCCCCGCGAATGCCACGCTGTTGCGCTCGACCTGCCGCAGCCGTGGGAGCTGGTTGGCTGGGCCGCCGCGTCGCTCGCCGCCGGCGGGCGGCTGGTGGCGTACCTGCCGACGACCCCGCAGGTGGCGCAGCTGCTGGCGGCGCTCGAGGGGTGGGGCGACCTGCACGTCGTGGAAAACCTGCAACGCGAATGGGAGACGCGACCGCAGTCGCTGCGACCGCAACACCGTATGCTGGGACACACCGCTTTCATCGTCAGCGCGCGTCATTTCGGGTGAAACCTTAACCCGCCGGCCCGACTGGCGCAGCGATGGCCGAGAAGCTCATAATCATCGGGTCGGGGCCGGCCGGCTACACCGCCGGGCTCTACGCGTCGCGGGCGATGCTCGAGCCGCTGCTTTTCGCCGGTTACGCCAGTGGTGGGCAGCTGATGCTCACCAGTGATGTCGAGAATTACCCCGGCTACCCCGAGGGCATACAGGGGCCGGAGATGATGATGCAGCTGCGCGCGCAGGCGGAGCGCTTCGGCAGCCGCATCCTCGACCGCAACGTCGATTCCGTCGACCTCTCACAGCGGCCGTTCGGGGTCACCAGCGGTGATGACTCCTGGGAAGCGGAGGCGCTCGTCATTGCGACCGGCGCCGAGGCAATCTGGCTCGGCGCTGAAAATGAAGAGGTGCACAAGGGGCGCGGGATTTCCACCTGCGCTACCTGCGACGGCGCCTTCTTCCGCGACAAGGAAGTCATGGTCGTTGGCGGTGGCGATTCGGCGATGGAGGAAGCGACCTTTCTCACTCGTTTCTGCCCGAAGGTGACTGTCGTCCACCGGCGCGAGGGGTTGCGTGCGTCACAGATTATGGGGCAGCGCGCCCGTGACAATCCGCGCATTGCCTGGAAGCTCAACCGCACGGTCACCGGCTGGCTCGGTGACGAGGGCGACTTCAGCGGCGCGCGGCTGCGCTCGACCGTCGATGGCAGCAAGGAGGATATCGCCTGCGACGGCGCGTTCATCGCCATCGGCCACAAGCCGATTACCAGTTTCCTCGGCGGGCAACTGGAGACCGATGCCTCGGGTTACCTGCTCTGGAAGCAGCACACCATGACTTCCGTCGTCGGCGTTTTCGCGGCGGGTGACGTCGTTGACACGCGCTACCGGCAGGCGGTTACCGCAGCCGGGATGGGCTGCATGGCGGCGATGGATGCCGAGAAGTGGCTCGAGGCGCAGTAGCGACTTTTATAGCGCTGTTCGGCACGCACGCTTTTTAGTCCCCCACCGCGTGGCGAATGCGTGAAGCGCCAGCTCCTGCCTCGCGACGAGGATGGTGTAAGCCAGGTCATTGGCACAATCCTGATTATGGTGATGATGGTCACCATTGTGGGTACTATGCTGGCATGGGGCATCCCGCAAATCCAGAACAATGAGGCGTGGGCGCAGTACGCGACAACGCGCTCCAACCTGCTCAACCTTGACGCTGATATGGACCAGGTGCTGCTACAGGGCGAGGGCGCTTCGCGCACCTCTACCGTCTCGCTTGGCTCCGGCAGTTTCACGCTGAAGGAGGCGCAGGAAGACCTGTTGCTCTGCTGGAGTACCGTTTCCTGGGCACAGCTTTCGGCGCGCAACGTGGAAGAGGGCGCCACAATCCTGCGTGTCGAGGACCTGACCGAGACTGCGGGCACGCTGACGGTCACCCTGACCTATCCCAACGGAACTATCTGGAGCGGTGAGACCGACGGCAACCGGCTGGGACCGATTCCGCCAGTGGTGGCTGGCTTGTCAGGGACCGCGGCCGCCGCGAATGGAACTGCCATCGGCGAGTTCCGCTACTACAAGCAGGATATCCTCTCCTACAAGTATCGCTCGACCGCGGGGCAGTTCCAGATGCGGTTGTTCAACGGCGCGGTGCTGGCGCATGAACCGGGCGGCGGATACTACTTCGAGGACCGCCCGCTGGTGCGTGGCAGTGGAAATGTGGATGCGCTGTCGCTCTACCTTGTTTCTTACAACAACAGCGGCTCGCAGATGCGCAGCATGACTGGCCCCTCCAATTTTGACTTCTCGCTGCGCAATCAGGGCGGCAGCGATTCCGGGAGCATTGCAGCTTACAGCCTGCGTATTGTCGTGAAAGGCGATGCGCAGTATGCTACCTACGGCTTCTTCCAGTCCCAGTGGGGATTCAGCCGTGACCAGCAGTATGACGAGGTATATCTGACGCAGGTGACCTCGCTGGACCTTCGCCTGATGGAGAGGACGGTGCATGTATCGTTTGGATTGCGCTGAGTCAGGCGCGCAGGAAATAGGTTTCATTTACACCTCGTTGCTGGCAGTACTGCTGCTGTCATCGGTGACCATGGCGGTCGCCGACGTGCTGAAGGGCAACCACACCTTCACGGCACAGGAAGAGGTGGAACAGGTGGGTGTGCGACTACAGCAACTGGTTGAGGAGCTACTCGCGATGGTCCGTGCCTATCCCGGAATTGACGCCACTCTGAGTATTCCCGCCGCCACCGAGGAGCACGGTGTGCTCTACACGGTAATCGGTACCGAGACCGGCCTTAAAGTGGTCAGCAAGGCTCCTGTGGGGGGCCGATACATAGCAGATTTCCCGCTTGTGCCAGCCACGGCCATAGAGGGAAAAGTGTACTCTAGCACTGCTTATATAGTCGTGCAGTATGACGCAACATCCCAAGTGGTCACCCTGACCGCGGGATAGGCGAGTAAGGATGGGAGCTGCCGGTGACTCGATTGACACGGAATCCGACCCTCTCGGTATGCTATCGCCGACTGAGGAAACGGTTGACGAGAGTCAGCTTTCATGGCGTGAAAAGCGGCGCCTGCGCAAGGAACGCAAGCAGCAGGAGAAAGCCCGCAAGGCGGCCGAGAAGGCTGGCGTCATCCACGACCTTGTCATGGACGACATCGAGCTGGGCGAGGATTTTGAGGAACTCGACACCTACCCCGTAAGGCCACCATTCTCCTACGTCCGCATCCTGTTCGACAAGCGTGATTATTCTCGCTTCTATTATGTCGTCGAACCCAAGGCGTCCGAACAGGAGCAGCAGGACCTGCAGACCATCCAGGATGTGCTCCAGCGGGCGCTGAATATCAGCCGCGAAACCATCGAAGAGGGGCAGGACGAGTTCCTGCATCAGGCGGTTGACGACATCCTCGACGCGTACCGGCTTCCGAGCCGCAAGAGCAACCGCGAGAAAATCCACTACTACATCGAGCGTGACCTGGTGGGCTACGGCAAGATTGACACCATGATGCACGACCCGAACATCGAGGACGTTTCCTGTGACGGCCCCAATGTAGAGATATTCGTCTACCACCGGCGTTTCGAATCGCTACGCACCAACGTCCTCTGGCCCGACGAGTTCGAACTGGAGCGATACATCATCCGCATGGCGCAGCGGTGCGGGAAGCACATATCGATTGCCGAGCCGTTGCTGGACGCGACACTGATGGACGGTTCACGTATCGTCATGACGCTGGGCCGTGAGGTCTCTACCAAGGGTTCAACCTTCACCATCCGGCGCTTCCGTGACGAACCGTTCACGCCGGTTGACCTGCTCGAGTTCAAGACTTTCTCTTCCATGCAGATTGCGTTCTTCTGGCTCGCGATGCAGTACGGCATGTCAATGCTTTTTGTCGGTGGTACTGCCTCTGGCAAAACTACCTCGCTCAACGCCTGCTCGCTCTTCCTGCCGTGGCAGCACAAGATTGTGAGCATTGAGGAAACGCGCGAGCTGAACCTGCCGCACCCCAACTGGATTCCCGGCTGTACCCGCGAGGGTTTCGGCGGCGAGTCCGCCATGGCGGGCGTCAAGGCGCCGGGGGTGGTCGATATGTACGACCTGCTGCGGGCAGCGCTGCGTGAGCGGCCGGAATACATCATTGTAGGGGAAATCCGTGGTGCCGAGGCGTACGTGCTGTTCCAGGCCATGGCGACGGGGCACACCACCTATTCCACCTTCCACGCCGACTCGATCCAGAGCCTGGTCCACCGGCTGGAGAACAAGCCGATTGAGATTCCGCGCGTGCTGATTCCGGCGCTCGACGCGATTTCGATCCAGATCCAGACCCGCGTTGGCGGCAAGCGCGTGCGGCGGGGCAAGAACATCGTCGAGATTATCGGCATCGACCCCCACTCGCACGAGCTGCTGACCAACGAGGCGTTCCGCTGGGACAACTCGACCGATGAGTTCGTCTTCACCGGCAAATCCTATGTACTTGAGAAAATCATGATGAAGGCTAACCTGAACCGCGTCGAAATCATGGACGAAATCAAGCGGCGGCAACTGGTCATTGAGTGGTGTCTCAAGAAGAGCATCCGTGACTTCCGCGACTTCGCCCGCGTGGTGTCCGAGTACTACGTCCACCCCGAGGACGTGATGCGCCGGGTCTACGCTGACCTGCAGGTGGGCGGCCGCAAGCGCCGCCGTAAGGTGAAGGAGCGTGACCTCGACCTGAGCGGTGCTGACGCAGCCGATGAGGGTGTCGATATCGCCGAGTTTCCGGCCGGGGTGCAGCAGAAGTTCCAGAAGCGGTTCGCCAAGGAAGAGGCGGCTCGGGCCAAGGCCGATGCCCGGGTGG
This sequence comes from uncultured archaeon, assembly GCA_964389465.1. Classification (GTDB taxonomy): domain Archaea; phylum Thermoplasmatota; class Poseidoniia; order MGIII; family CG-Epi1; genus UBA8886. The sequence goes on from CAYMDK010000003.1 coordinate 18,779, forward strand.
CTGCTACCGAGGACGAGGGCAAGCGTGCCAAGCTGGAAGCGAAGGAAGCGGCCCGCCGCGCCAAGTCGGACGCCTATCTCGAACGTGATATGCTGAAGGCACAAGCACGCTACGCCCCGCTGCGACAGTTGGCGCCTACTGCGGCTCACCTCGGAATCGGCGATGTTTCCAGCCTTTCCGTGCGTGAAGCGGGTCGACTGCTGAAGTCGTGTAATCGTGAGATTTCCGCTCGCACCAAGGCCGAAGCGCGGCAGGTCAAGCTCGCTTCCAGCCCGGACAAGCAGGCGAGCGCAGCAGCCAAGGAAGAGGCCCGGCAAGCCAAGGCTACGACCAAGCTGCAGGCTGAACTGGCGAAGCGCGTCGAGCGCTCGGCCAATCCGCGCTGGTGGCACCGGTGGTTCTAAGCGGATTACAGTCGCTCAGCCTGCTCCTCTTCGGCTGGCTGGGTCGCTTGCTGACCAAGGATTCCTTCAAGCTCAAGCAACAGCTCGTGAAGGCGCGCATTCCGCTGCTGCCCGAAGGCTACGTTGCCCACGCCGTAATGCAGGTTTTCGCTACTTTCATCGCTGGGCTGGTGCTGGTGTTTGCTTTCATCGCCGTTGGCGTTCCATTCCTGGCGCAGATGACTGGTCCGGACGGCGAACCGATTATTGTTTCGGAATTCATACAGGCTATCCTGGCACTGGTGCTGGTTATCGTACTACCGTTGCTGATAGCGATGGTGAACTGGCTCGAGCCCGGACTGAGAGTCAGCTCGCGCGCCAAGGACATGGACCGCAAGCTGCCCTTCGCCGCCAGCTACACGGCAGCGATGGCGGCGGCTAATGCAACGCCGGCGATGATTTTCAAGTCGCTCGCCCGCAGTGAGGATATCTACGGCGAGATTTCGAAGGATGCGGCCTGGATTTACCACTCTGTTGAGTTCATGGGTCGTGACCTAGTGACGACGCTCAAGGAGAGCGTCGAACGGTCGCCCTCGGAACGGTTTGCCGAGTTCCTGCAGGGAATTGTCGGCACGCTTACCTCGGGCGGTAACCTGAAGCTCTACTTCCTGAACCGGGCAGAATACTACGCGCAGGCCAACCGGGTGCATGTCAAGAACGTCATCCAGCAGATGGCACTCTTTGCGGAAGCGTATGTGGTGATGGCAGTGGCACTTCCAATTTTCGCGATGATTATGGCCGTGATTACCTTCTGGGTTTCCGGGTCCGGGATGAAACTGGAGGAAGAGCACCTCTACATGATGGTCTTCCTGATGTTCCCGATGATCCAGATTTTCTTCGCCTATATTTTCCTTGCACTGAGCAATGAGGTCGCAATTGATTAATGGCAGCTAATCTCGAGAAACGGGTCTACCGCGATGAGCGGACCGGCAATAAGCGGCGCTGGATGACCTACCGCCTGGCGCAGAAGTGGCTCGAGGTGAAGGGAGGCAAGACTGACGTTACGGTCTATGTCGTTGTCTTCCTCTCACTGATGATGGGCGGTGCGTTCATCGCGCTGGGGCAGTTGAACCATCAGGCCGACCTGACAACGACCGTCACCGATTTCGACGGTGACTCGCAATTCGACAATCCGGAGGCCATGAACGATGGCCCCTTCACAATTACGCCCCACATGTATGGCCTTCCCTCGATTGCCAAGAACGAGAGTCGTGACGCTGACCCGCTGATTAACGGTATTGACGAAGATGTAGAAGCTATAACCTGGTATCGATACTATCCTGAAATTTCGACCATTGACTACTACGTTTTTGCGCTGATTGCGCTGATGCTGCCTTATGGCATCTGGGGCTGGCGTGAGGACAAGCTCCGGACGCGGGTCGAGGAGAAATTCCCCGACTTCCTGCGCGACCTTGCCGAGTACTGGAAGGGTGGTCTCAGTATGACCGTTGCTATCCAGACGCTGGCGCGGGGCGAATATGGCAACCTCAACGACGAAGTACACAAGATGTCAACCCAGATTTCGTGGGGTATTTCCTTCAGTGAAGTGCTGGGGATGTTTACTGAACGGGTCCGGTCGCCCATCGTGACGCGGGCGGTCCGCATGGTCGATGAGGCCAACCGCGCGGGAGGCCGCATTTCGGACATTCTTCTCGCTGCCTCGTATGATGCCAAGGAAATCAAGGCGCTCGAGACCGAGCGAGCACAGGAAGTTACCAGCTATATGATGGTGGTATACGTTTCGTTTCTGGTCTACCTGATTATTATCCTCGTCCTGGCCAACACTTTCGTCCCGGCGATTGCCGATTCCGCCTCTGCCACCGGCTCAGAGGGTTCGATGTCCATTGGTAATCTGCAGGTGCGCAACCTGAACGAAGTCTGGATTTCGACTATATTCCTCTACAGCATAATTGTTCAGAGCATTGGCAACGGCATGGCGGCTGGTTTCATGTCCACTGGCAAGCTCTACTCGGCGTTCAACCGTTCCTCTATGTTGCTCTTCATCGGCTGGCTGGTCTTTGAAGTGATGGGAATCGCCACATCAGTCATCAGCCCTGGTACCATCCTCTGAAATGAAATTGTCCGGCTGCGCGGCGCAGATGCACGTGCTTGAGGTCCTGCTGGTCGCGACGCTCTTCACCTCGGCGGTCAACGTCGCGGTTGTCAGTCTGCCAGCCAGCGACGCGACCCGCGTTGGCGATGACAACTTGCGCTATCAGGGGATGCAGCTGCTGCAGGTACTCGATGAGTGGCAGACCGGCGCTGGCGAATCGACGCTTACAACCTGGCTCGGCGAGGATAACAGCAGCGCGCTGCAGTCGTACCTGGACGGCGGGCTGCCGGCGGCGGCGAGCTATCGCCTGACGGGGACGCATGGTGGGAGCAGTGAGACGCTGGTCGACCGCGGCGCGCCGCAAGGGACAGTGAGCATCGCTTTCCGGCTGGTCTGGGTCAGTTCCGAGCTGTGGGAGCTTGAACTGAGCCTCTGGTATGGCCCGCGGGGGGCGGCATGAACAACCGCGGCCAGATGCTGATGGTCGCTGGCCTGCTGATGACGCTGACGCTGCTCACAATCTCGATTTCGGTTTCCCATTCAGCCAATCTGGGCCGTTACCAGGGCGAGCGGCACGACCCGGCGCCGCTGCTGACTATGCTTGACGCGCACCTGCCGCCGGCGCTTGACGCGGAGCTGGATGGAGGCGCGACTGCCGAGGCGGCGTTCGCTGAGGCAGCCGGGGAGTTCGAGAACAGTTTCGCGGCGCACGGCTACGCGCTGGTGCTGAAGCTGGATTCAAGCAGTACCGATGGCAGCACGACAACCTTCAGTTATACCATCCTGCTCAACGACGGCTTGCTGGCTATCGAGTTAGAGCGGACAGCTACGGTCTAGTCGCTGGAGAAAAAGCCGCGAATAACACCGCCCAGTGAGAGCAGTGCAGCCAAGAAGATGCCGGCAGTAATCAGCAGGTAGCCCAGCATGAGCTGCCCCTGCTGCATGTCCATGTCGGCCGCCACCAGCCCACCGCCCATCGCCTGCAGGCTGGTGAATCCGAAGTAGAAGCCAACCAGCACCAGCAGGCCCGAGATTGCAGAAAGTAAGACGCCTACATTGAGACCGTCGCTCTCGTCCGTGGGCGCCGGGGCGGTAAATTCAGGGTATTCTCCATCCTCTTCGGACATGCCCCCGAGGGGCTCTGGCCAGTTATAAACTTATGCTGCGTGCTCGAGCGCCGCACGTACCAGCCCCAGATGCAGTGGCGAAGGCGCGTCGGGACGCGACTTGAACTCGGGGTGGAATTGCGATGCGATGAAGTAGGGATGGCCCTGTAATTCCAGTACCTCCATGCGGCGGCCCGAGGTGTCGCGGCCGGTGAACCGCATACCTGCCGCCTCGATGCGCTCGATGTAGTCGGGATTGACCTCGAAGCGGTGGCGGTGCCGTTCCTGGATTGAGTCGCTGCCATAAAGCCCGCTCGCGACACCCTCGTCAAGCGCCACGTCGTGGTCGCCCAGCCGCATCGTGGCGCCCATTTCGGTCACCTCGCGCTGCTCGGGCAGCAGGTCCACCACCGGGTGTGGCGAATCCGGGTCGAGTTCGCTGGAATTTGCTCCTTCCAGCCCGAGCGCGTTGCGCGCAAATTCAACGACGGCGAGCTGGAAGCCGAAGCAGACGCCGAGATAGGGCACGCGATTTTCGCGTGCCCATTCCGCCGCCATGATTTTGCCTTCGGCACCGCGGTTGCCGAAGCCGCCCGGCACGACGACGCCATTGACGCCCTCCAGCGCCGTGGCGTTCCCCGCCTCTTCGAGGTCCGGCGCCTCGAGCCAGCGGATGCGGACGCGGCAATCCTCCAGCGCGCCAGCGTAGCGCAGTGTCTCCTCGTGCGAAATGTATGAATCCTTCAGGTCGGTATACTTGCCAATCAGCGCGATTTCCACTTCGTGCGTGCCATTGCTGACGCGCTCGGCAAAGTCCTGCCACTGCGTCATGTCGGGCTCGCGCCGCTTCAGTCCCAGCCGTTCCTCGATGAGTTGCGGGAATTGCTGCTCGACAAAGTGCATCGGGACATGGTAGATGGATTCAGCGTCGGGCGCCGAAATTACGTTCTCGGGCGGAATGTCGGCGAAAAAGGCAATCTTGGCCGCGATATCTGGCTCGAGCGGGTCGGTCGAGCGGCCGACGATTACGTCGGGCCGGATGCCGAGCCCCTGCAGCTCCTTAACCGAGTGTTGCGTCGGTTTGGTTTTCTGCTCGCCAACCGCGCCAATCACCGGCACCAGCGTGGTGTGGATAAACATCACGTCCTCGTGCCCCTGCTCGCGGTGCAGCTGCCGCACCGCCTCCATGAAAGGCATGGACTCAATGTCGCCTACTGTGCCTCCTAACTCAACGAGGCAAATCTCCGCCGAGGCGCTCTCGGCCGCGCCGCGTATCGAGTCGACAATTTCACGCACGACGTGTGGGATAATCTGGACCGTCTGCCCCAGATAGTCGCCGCGGCGTTCCTTATCTATTACGGAACGGAATACCTTCCCGGTGGTGATATTGTGCGCCGCGGTGAGGTTGCAGTTGAGGAACCGTTCATAATTCCCGAGGTCAAGGTCAACCTCGGAGCCATCGGTCATGACGAAGACTTCGCCATGTTCGTAAGGGTTCATGGTCCCCGCGTCGCAGTTCAGGTAGGGGTCCATCTTGACCGCGGTAACGCGGTATCCGGCCCGCTGCAGCAGCACGCCAATCGAGGAGGAGGTTACGCCCTTTCCAAGCCCGGAAAGGACACCGCCAGTCACAATGATGTACTTCATGACTCAACGGGCCACGCGATTGGCGCCCCCGGTTTAAGGCCGACGGCGCAGTTTTACCCCTCCACCGCTGCGGGCGTGTGGAACTGCACCGCCACTCGGAGCACCTTGCCTGGTTCGACCTGCAGCCGGATGGCATTCCCGACTTCATCACTATTTATATATGGCTCGACGAGAAAAATGCCGTAATCGAAACCGGCCCCGCCTGCGCGCTGGAGCACCTTATGGAGGGTATCGCAGCGGCCGGCCTCGCGCCGGAAGAGATTGACTGGGTGCTGCCGACGCATATCCACCTCGACCACTTCGGCGCCGGTGGCCACCTGCTGCACGAGCTGCCGAACGCGCGCACGCTAGTTCACCCGAAAGCGTTGAAGCACGTGCTCGACCCGCGGCGGCTCTGGGAAAGTAGCTGCACCTTTATGGGGAAAATTGCTGAACTGTACGGCGAGCCGCTTCCCGTTCCGCGGGACCGCGTCGCCGCCGTCGAGGACGGCGGCGTTGTCGACCTCGGCGCGACACGATTGCGTGCGCTGCACACGCCAGGCCATGCGCCGCACCACGTCGCGTGGGTCGCCGACCACGAAGTCTTCGTTGGCGACGCGCTCGGCCTCTGGTATCCAGAGCTGGACCGCGCATTTCCGGTCACGCCGCCGCGCTACGACCATGTGCTTGCCCTGAAGTCGCTTGACGCGCTGGCGGCGCTTGACGCGGAGTGGTTGCACTACACCCACTTCGGCCCGCGCCCAGCCGGGAACGGCGCCGCCATTGTGCAAGTGCGCGAGGAGTTCGAGGCGTGGCTGGCGCTAGTCGCCGACGGTGTCGCTGTCGGCGAGGACGCGGCCGCGACGACGGCGCGGCTGCTGGCGGAGCGACCCCGGCTGGCGCAGACTGAGCCGGGAATGGGGCCGCATCAGGCCGGCATGCACCTCGGGTCGGTGCGCGGCATGCGCGGGTGGCTCGATGCGCAGTCATGAAATCGAGGTAATTCCGGAGCCGTTCCCCTACGCAATCGTCCGTGACTTCCTCGACTTGCCCGCCGTCGCCGATGAACTGGAGTGGCTCGCCGGACAAAACTTCGAGCCGGGCGAAGCCGACCTGTTCAGCTACTCCTCGACGCACGAGCTGGGCGCAGCCCCGCAGCTGGCGGGGCTGCGCGGTGCGCTGGGTGACCCTGCCTGGCATTCCCGGGTTGCGCAGGCGTTCGACACGCCCTCGCTGCGCAGCCTCGACCTCGCCGCCTACGTCTACGCGCAGGGCGATTTCCTGCTGCCGCACGACGACCGTGTCGAGGGGCGGCAAGTCGCCTGGTCGCTGCACCTGACGCGAGGGCTGCGCGAGCAGGACGGTGGGGCACTCGAGCTGTTCGACGCGGCCGGCGAACTCGCCGGCCGCGTCGTGAAGCGCATCGTCCCCGAGTTCAACTCGCTGGTGCTGTTCCGCGTTTCGCCACGGTCGTGGCACCAGGTCGCCGAGGTAGTCGGCGACGTGCAGCGGCTGACAGTGACGGGGTGGTACCATGGCTGAATCCACCATCGCGCCTGCGTGGCGCGACCCCGGCGCGCTGGCGGCCGTCAGCGAGCAGATGGCGCGCGAACGCGTCGTGCAGCTCTCCGGTTTCCTCACGGGTTCGTCGCCGCCGCTGCCGCCCGCCGGGCAGCTCGAGTGCGAGGAGCGCCCCGGATTCGCAGTCCGCGCGACCGGGCCGCCGCTATTCGCCGATTTCTGGCGCTCGCCCGCGCTGGCAAGGTGGCTGGCCCACACGACCGGTGCGCGCTGGGAGTTGCGCGACTGCCGCCACGAGCGCTACGGCGCGGGCGACTATTCGCTGCTGCACGACGCAGAGGAAGAGGGCGAGCGGCTGCTGCTCGCCCTTGACCTGACGCGGCGACCACAGGCGCTACTCGGTGGCTTCCACATCTTTAGCTTCGCCGACGGGGTGCAGGCGACCTGCGAGCGCGAGACCGGTGCGCTGCTGCTGGCACGGCTCGGCGCCGGCGACCTGGATTGCTTACGCTACGTCAGCCGGCTCTCGCAGGGAGTGGTACGACTGGAGTGCGCGCGCTTCGAGCTAAGCTGAAGTTGTAAAAATGGGGTCTGCCGGGCGACACTACTAGCACAGCTAGCGCCGCTCACGGCAGGGGTGGGGCGGCTGTGGGCCGCCCCTGTTTGGCTGTTCAGCCCCGTCAGGTCTATGACAGCGGGGTGTCGTAGCCGATGGTGTCGCCGGTGGGCTCGAACTTGAGACGGAACTTGTAGTCGTCTACCGAGTTCGTGTTCTCGAGGTCTGAGCCGGATTCACCGGGATGGACCTCGAACTTGTCGCCCGGGCTCAGCTTGCCATCGAAGTCGTTGTCGACGAAGATGACACCCTTGCCCTCACCGGCATAATAGCCGTAGACTTCCGATACCAGGCCATCACTGACAGTGTTGCCCTGGATGTCCAGCAGGTACCAGTGGACCGAGTTCACCGAGACTTGCGGGTTAATCTTGATCAGTTCAACGATCCAGACGTCCCCTGAGGTCTTGGTTGCCATGGTGCTGCCGGTCGGCGCGTTCTTCGTGGTGCCACCCAGGAAGCTGGAGGCCCACACATATAGCACAGCGGCTAGCACGACCGTAATTGCGACCATCAGGATGACCGCAATCACAGGTGAAACCGCCTGCTCATCGTTCACAATTCTGCGTTTCATGGTTATGTCCTCTGCCCGTAGGCAGGTATCAGGGAGGACAGTCACCCGATATATACGTTGCGCTCACGCCCCCGACGATAGCCGTCTCAGCCCCGCCGTAGCACGAATACCGCAGCCAGTACCAGGATTCCGGTCAGCGCGACGCCGCCCCACGCCAGTTGCAGCGCCCATGCGGGCGTCGCCTCCTTGTCCTCGGCATGGATTGGCGGCGGCCGCACGACCGTTTCGTAGCTGGCCCAGATCGAGTCATCCTCGCCGGCGAAAGTGATGCTGAATTCCGCTTCGCCTTCACCCAGTTCGTGCGCGTCGGCGGGCGCCTGCCAGAAGAAGCTCCAGCCGTTGTCCGCAGCGCCGAATTGCAACTCGTGCGCCTCACCCTCGCCGAATTCATCCACGGCCGATAGCGAGCCGTTTGTGGTCGTGATTACGCTCCCCGTCACCGCGTCAGGGTCGCTCACTGTCAGCGTGACCTCGTACACCGCGCCGAGGGCGTAGTCGAGCGGCAGTCCGTCGACGCGATAGGTCGCCTCGCCGTTAGCCGCCGTAGCGATAAGCAACAGCACCAGCGTGCCGTATAGAATTCGCATCATCCGTCGATTTAGTTCCCCTATTTAATGTTCAGCGGGCGAGCCCGCGCTGTTCGAGCCCTGTCAACAGCAGCCGCACCTCGGCTTCGCGCAGTCCCAGTGCAGCAGCGGCGCCCTCGATGGTGTAGCTCGGGTTCTGCAGCATGTGGTGCAGCAGTCGCCGCTCGTCATAGCTGCAGTCCGCCTTACGGCTGCAGCGCCCCACCTCGCGGTTCAGCTCGCTGATTAGCGCCAGCAGTTGCTGTCGCTCCTGTTCGTGGTCCTGTAGTGAGTGCCGCAAGTCCTCGCCGACGCGCGCCAGCAGGTCCATGCGGGCGCTCGGCTCCATGCCACGTGCCTCGGCGATGGCATTGCGTATGCGCAGTTGCTCGGCTCCCAGCTCGGCGTCCTCGACCATCGGCGCCGCCTGCTCGCGGAAAGTCGTGGGGCCGACGTCGATATGCAGCGAGACCGAGCGCGAAGCGCGGTAGACGCGCCGGTTGGGACCGCGGTCGCTCGGTTCGTCGCGCGAGGCGACCATGCCGTGCTCCTCGAGGATGCGCAGGTGCTTGACCACTGCCTGCTGGCTGACGTCGATTTCGCGCGACAGCTGCAACGGGTAGAGTCGCTCGCGGGAGAGCAGCTGCAGGATGCGCCGCCGCGTCGGGTTTTCGAGCAGGTAGAACAGGTCGTCTATTTCCTCCAGCGACATATCAACCTCCGGTTGTCTACCGTATGTTGTAATGCGCTTTATAAGATTGTGTCAGCGCTCAGGAAGGGGGCGGACCGACCTGCCCGCAGCCGGGGCAGTGCAGTGTCTCCCCGTCGGGGGCAAAGATGGTGCCGCAGCCGTTGCACGCCAGTTCTTCCCCGGCGGCGGTGAAGGGCGACGCGACCTCCGTCAGCGCCGGGCCGGCGGCCACGGGCGGCGGCCGGGTGAACCACCAGGCCGCCGCTCCGCCGCCGATGATAGCCAGCGCCACGCCCGCCAGTAACAGCACCGGGATTCCGCCCCCGCCTCCCGTCTCGCTCCCGTCAGCCGGCGGCTTGACTGCCGGCGAGAGGTCAACTGTCGCCTCAACCGCGGGCGATAGCTGTCCCCTGCGGTCGACTGCCACGACGCGGTAAATCCAGAGCTGTTCGGCCGGCGGCTGGTCGACGTATGTCAGGTACCCCTCGCTGGCGGCCAGTGTCGCGAGCAGGTCGCCGGTGGCGTTGGGCGAATCCTTGCGGATGACGTGATACTCGACCACGTCTTCCGAGGCTGAATAGAGGAACCGTAGCTGCGCCGTTCCGTCGGGCGCCAGCGTTAGCTGGAAGCTGCGTGGGGCGGAGGGCGGGGTGCGGTCGACCAGCGTTGCGGCGTCGTAGCCGCTCCACGCAATCGTGATAACTTCACCCTCGCCCGGCAGATAGCCGCTGGCGCCGTTGCCGAACTGGATGGTGGCGGTCGCGGTGTCGTAGAAGAACTGGCTGCTGAGCACCATCCCCGGCACGTCGCTGCGCACCAGTTCCACCAGGCCAGCACGCACGCTGAGTTGCGGGTCACCCTGCTGGACGATGGCGGGGAGGGGCAGCGCGAACGCCTGCCCCGGGTTGCCGTCGCCGCTGTAACTGGCGGTGAGCGCGTTGCGGTCGGCGATATTGCCCGCCGCGTCGACCGGCGTGTAGCGGAAGAAGTAGGCGTAGCCGTCATCGACGTCGAAGTCGTGCGACTGCGTCGAGTTCCAGCTGCCGAGCTCCTGCCACGCCCAGATGGCGGTCAGTAGCTGCTCTTCGGCGATGCGCGCGTAGCTGAGGTTATAGCTGGTGGAGTCGTCCTCCGACGGCAGAAGCGCTACCGCCAGCTCGCCAGTCAGTGGCGCCAGCGGAGCGAGGACTCCCGTCGGGGACGCGGTGTCGATGACCACGCTGACTTGCGGTTCCGCGGGAACGTCGCGGTTGCCCGCGTCATCACTCACGATGACGCGGAAGGCATGGCTGCCATCGGCAGTCACGTAGTAATCGAAGCGCGTCTCGAGCGAGTCGGCGAGTAGTGTCTCCCACGCGCTGCCGTCTAGGGAATGCTGCAAGTCGTAGCCCGCAAGGTCGCTGGCGCTGCTCTCCCAGCTCAGCTCGAGGTAGTCGGTGCTGAGCAGCGCGCCGGCCGGGTCGCTGGAAACGGCGACCGTCGGCGGAGTCGTGTCGACCAGTGTCTCGGTATCGTTGCGTCCCGCCTTGTCCTCCAGCAGTCCGTCGTCGTCGAGGCCAATGGCCCGGAACTGGAAGCTGCGGCCATCCTCACCCAGCGAGAAGATTCCGCTCCCGCTGCCGAGCGGGTTGTCCTCGTCCTCGGCCGTGAATACCTGCCACACCTGCCACTCCTCCCAGCCGCCGCTGCCGTTGTCACGGCGGTATTCGATGGTCACCGTCAGGGTGTCGTTGCCGAGCACTTCGTCGAGGCGATACCATTCGGCGACCTCCCACTCAACGAGGAACGAGGTCGAGTTGACGAGTGGATCCGTTATAGCCTCCGTAACAGGACGCAGTGTGTCAGGCACAACATAGAGCAGTGCAGTCAGCTCAATCCATTTAGTGAGTTGTTCGGTCGAGTTGCGCGAAATTACAGTAACATTGAAACCGCCACGCGCGTCTCCCTCGATAAGGTCGCGCATGGTGACATTAATGTAACCTATTGCCCCTTCTCCAACAACGCTGTGCATTCCAGCGGTAGTGTAGTTAAGGATCGTAAAGTTGTAGGTGTCGTTCAGTGTGACAGTCATGTCATATGTATCTCCAATGTTTCCCAGATTGGTAATCCAGATTTCAAAAGTGTAGTTAGTATCGTCCGGAATCTGCTTGTTGCTAATGGGAGCCGTGACAGAGAAATTATAGGTTGGCAGCACCTCCATTTCCAGTTCCAGTGGTAGTGGAACAAAATCCCAGGCAGCGGATTGGGAGAAAACAGCTACGATTTCCTCATCAAACCACTGGGTGTTTCCAGTTTCCCGGACTACTGACGCCAGGACATTTTCGCCCTCCTGTAGGAGTTCGGGTCCAAACAAGGTTTCATCGTTCCAGTAATTCGCGGTGTGGCCCTGACCCTGCCGCATGTCATTGAACACTATCTGGCCGTTCAGGTAGTAGGTCCCGTAGTTGTTTGCAGCCGTGTTAAGGCTCAAACTCGCTCCCTCGTAGTCAGAGACATTGGTGATTGTGAAAATATGGCGGAAGTAGGCGTAACTGTTGCCTTGCCAGACGGTGTTGTTGTCTACATTGCCTATGTCGGTATCTCCGAAGGGTGCCGGGTCAAGGGTCCAGTTGTTATCATAGTCGAAGTCCAGTTCGGTCCAGCTGATGTCGCATTCATAATCTGGGTCGTCGGGTTCATCGTTGTCCGTGCAATAGTAGAGTCGTGTGTTACTGCTATTGGAATGGGCCCACCACCATTCTGTATCGTTATCCCGGCCACTCAGGACTACAGTCTCCCTGAATTCACTATAGTACTGAGATTTGGCACTCATGAACACAGAGTAATTCCCAGCCAATGTCTCCCTGTCCGGAATTATTTCAAGGGTAGCGTTTCCGCTCTCTCCAGGCTGCAGGTGAAGTATGTTGGGCGTAAGCGTCCAATCCCAATTGTAGAAAATACCTGAGGCTGAGAGGGTGAAATTATCTTCTACGTCGCCTTCGTTGGTGACAGTTAGATTGTACCTGAAAATATCTGTAATATTTCCTACAACATGGCTTGATTCCACAGTAAGATTGTACGCATAGAACCCAATGTGTATTGTGCGATTCAGGGTATTGTTGTCCTCATCGCTTTCCACAACATCTTGCCCAGCATCAGCCATAGCTCTGAGAGAAAAGTCTCCGAGCGCTTCCGGAGTCCAGTAGAACACACTTTCAGCCGTAGCATTGGGCGCCAGTTCAGTTATGGTAGTATTCCCCAGCTCCTCACCCTCGATTTCCAGCGTGACACTGAAGCTCTCAGCGGTTTCGTTTCCCACGTTGGAAGTAATCACCCTCAGCCACAGGTCATCACCGAGGATAATCGGTTTTTCCCTCCAGGACTGGACGTTGACCACGAGCTCGACATCAAGCCACTGATCAGGGTCCCCACCCCAAGTGCTATCTCTTCCTAGTATGGCAAGTACGTTGTCACCTTCGACTAGCCAATCTTGATTAGGCCCTGACTGGGAGCCTCCGTCATAGGTTAGTTCATTGTTCCAGTATGCAGTGTCTCCTTGGTAACAATTATTATTGTTCTGGTAAGAATAGCAGTCTCGAATAAGGTTCCCGTTCAGGTAGGCGACATAGTAGTTATTGTAGGCCAGGTTCAGGGTTGCACTGATTGCATCATACTCATCATTGTAAGTAAAGTGATGGCGAATTATGACGTGGTCATTCAGATTATCCTCTGTTTGCCACATCGTGCCCGGACTGGCACCGGCCTGGTCATTATTGCCGAAGGGTGCTGCTCCTGAATTCCAGGGTGCGTCGTCAAAATTCTTCGCATACCAGTTTTCAGGGATACACGATTGCTCGTCGCAGTCGTCATCGTCATCATCGTAAAAATTATACTTGTATACAGTGCCAGCATCTCGTCCGCTCTGGACGATGGTAACTGGATCACCCGTCTCAAAGTCATTAGTGTAGTCCAGAGCAGTAACCGTCAGGTCCGCTCCGTCTCCCGTTGCAGACGCGGCCGCCAGTGAAAACAGGAACAAAAACGCGAGCGCGGTGAGTGAATTTCGTAATGTCCTGAGCATGATACTCATCTTCCCGGGGAGCGCGTCAGTGCGCGCGGGGATATAAGTGCGTTCTACTGCGCCGGCTCCCTGCGGTCGCCGGTTTCGTGGGTGCAGGCTGTTATCCACCCCTCGCCTGCGGGGCCGGTGAAGCCGCTCCACATCCTGATGCTGACGATGTTCGTCGACCTGGCGGGGTTCGCGATGTTCATCCCGCTGCTGAACTACATCGTGGCCGAGCTGGGCGGTAGCATCCTCACGGTGGGGCTGCTGATTACCGCCTTTTCGCTGGCGCAGTTCGTATGCCTGCCGGCGTGGGGGCGGTTGAGCGACCGCATCGGCCGCCGGCCAGTCATCATGCTCGGCCTCGGCGGCGCGGCGGTGGCGTACGCTGTGTTCGGGCTGGCCGACCCGGCGCTCGGGCTCAGCGACGACAACCGCCTCCTGCTGGGGGTGCTGTTTCTGTCACGCATCATGCTGGGGGTGATGAGCGCCAACTACGCCGCCGCGTATGCCTACGTGGCGGACGTGACGCCGCCCGAGGAGCGCGCGCAGGGGATGGGGCTGCTCGGCGTCGCCTTCGGGCTGGGGTTCGTCTGCGGGCCGGCGCTGGGCGGGCTGCTGGGGCAGTGGGGCTTCTGGCTGCCGGCGTTCTTCGGGTCGGGGCTGGCGCTGCTGAACCTCTTCTGCGCCTGGCGCTGGCTGCCCGAGTCGCTCCCGCCAGGCCACGTGGTGCGGCCGCGCGTCTCGCCGGGGGAAGCGCTGCGCGAGACCGTGGCGTACCTGCGGCAGCCGCGCTTGGGATTGCTGCTGGTAATCTTCACGCTCTACCTGCTGGCGTTCTCAATTATCTTCGGCACCTTCGTCGAGTTCTCGAAGGAGCGCATCGGCCTGCCGGTGCGGCTCTCCGGGGTCCTGTTCGCCTACATGGGTGGCGTCAGCATCGTGACGCAGGGCGGCCTCGTCGGCCCGGCGGTGCGCCGCTGCGGCGAAGCGTGGACCTCGCGCGCGGGCGCGCTGCTGATGCTGCTCGGTATGGGCTATATTCCCTACACCACGACGCTCGAAGGCGTTGCGCTGGCAACGACGATTTTCTCGCTCGGCAGCGGCTTCATCCAGCCGACGCTCAACGCGCTGATTTCGCGCGCGGTGGGGCCGCAGGAGCAGGGGACGGTGCTGGGGCTGAGCCAGTCGCTGGGCGCGCTGTCGCGTGCCATCGGGCCGCTGCTCGGCACCTCGCTCTGGACGCTGCTCGGCTACGCGGCGCCGTTCCGCCTCGCGTCGCTCACCTTCGCGTTGGTGCTGGTGCTGATGCTGCAGGTGGGGCAGTCGCGTCGCGCCGTGGTGCAGCAGAGCGCGCTGCTCTTCGCCGGCTTCAGCCTCGCGCTCTGGGCCATCTCGTCCTCGGCGGAGCTGGACCGGCTGGCACTCGTTGCAGCTGCGGCGGCTTTGGTCGGGGCGTTGCTAACCCGGAAGCAGTAGTTCGAGCAAGCCGTCGAGCGACTCGTCGGGCAGGTGGTGCGTCGCCGCCGCGATGACTCGCTCGTCGTCGGTGTTGACCGCGACGCTGGTCCCCGCGAGCGCGAACAGGTCCAGATCGACCACCGTATCGCCGACCGCCGCCACCTCCTCGCGCGCGGCGTGATGGCGTGCCATTACGCCCCGCATCACCGGCGCCTTGGCGTGGCCGCTGACGCGAATATCGCCCTGCAGCCCCGCGGGCGAATCGAACAGCGAGTTGGCGTGCGCTTCCGCCATGCCCCACTCCGCCGCCAGCTTCTGCGCGAGATAGTCTATGCCGCCCGAGATAATCGCGGTCGCGACTCCCGCTGCGTGCAGCCCGGCGACCGCCTCGGCGGCGCCCGGCAGCAGTTCGGCTCCGTCGAGCGCACCGTTGACCGTCGCCGCGTCAACGGGGCCGCCGTGAGCGGCGGCCCAGAGCGCAAGGTCGGTGGCGACGAACTCGGCGTCGCTGACTTCGTGCCGCAGGTAGCGCGCGAGCATCTCGGAATTGTCGGTGCCGAAATGGTCGTGCAGCAGCCCCCACGACGACTTGGGGCGCAGCAGCGTCCCGTCCATGTCGAAGACGACGAGCTTGAGCGTCATGGCTAACCGAAGCTGGAGCTGAAGCGGTCGCCCTGCCCCGCCTGGCGGTCGAACATCTGCTTCATCTGCTCGCGCGAGACCGAGTGCGCCTTCTCGGCCATCTCGAAAGATTCCTTCGCGCCATCCTTGTCCATCTCGATGCGGAAGCTCAGGCCGGAGAAGACCAGCGCCTCCTTGCCTTCGCCGGGGAAAACCGCCAGCACCCCCACTTCGGGATTGGACTGGAACTTGACTTTTTCGAAAACCTGCGTCTCGCCGTCGCCCGGCAGGAATACGGTAATCCTCTTCGCCCTGAACATGGAGCGCGGCAGCCTCTATCCTAAATTAGGGTTTGCGCCTCGCCCCCCATGCGAGCTGGCCTCTGCGCCGAGTGCAGCGCGCCCGCCCTCACCGCTTGCCGCGGCTGTTCAGCGATGCTTTGCGGCGATTGCCGCAGTGTCCATAGTTGCAGCGCAAAGCTGGGCTGAATTTATTACACGGCGCGCCTGCGCGGGCGATGCAGCGGCTGACGCTGGGCGACTGCACGCTCGCCATCTTCCCGACGGTCAAGGGGCTGGCGAGCGAGCTGCCGGGGCTGGAGGCGGCGTGGGCCGCGGCGCGCCCGCAGGCGCTGGCGCTGGCCGTCAGCCCCGGCGAGGTCGCGGGGCTCCGCGAGTGGGACGGCGAGCCGTTCGACATCTCGGGCTGGGAAGAGCTCTACGGGCTGGCGCTGCGCCAGGTGGCGGGCGACGACGGCGTGCGCCTCCCGCCGCCCGCCCTCCGCCGCGCGCTGGCGCTGGCCGATGACGCCGGCGTTCCCGTGGAGGCGCTCGACCTGCCGGAGGAGGAGTTCACCACGCTCTTCACGGAATCGGTATCGACCTGGCAGTGGTTCCGGAAGGACCGGCTCGAGAAGCGGCTCCGCAAGCGCGGCTTCGAGGCGGCGACGCCGCAGGAACTCGCGCTCGAGATGGACCGCCACCTGTGCACGTTGAGCGGCTACGCCGGCGTCGAGCGCGGCCGCGAGGCGGAGATGGCGCGACGGCTGCGCGAGGCGTGTGCGGAGCGGCAGCGCGTGCTGGCGGTCATCGAGCTGCCGCGCGTCGCGGGGGTCGTGGATTTGCTGCCCCAAGCCTAAAGCACCCCCCATAATCCGCGCCCGGGCTCGTGAGGTAGTCCGGAATCCTACTGGGCTTCGGACCCAGGTACGGGGGTTCAAATCCCCCCGGGCCCGCCATGCACTGCCTCGAGGCAGTGCAACGCCGGGGAATTGGAGTCGCGATTTTGATGGACCTTTTTATTTTTGGTCAAGCAACCGGCCGGCGGCGAGCAGCCGTCGGCCGAGGTTGCGCCGTGAGCGGAGCGAACAGGTTTTGCGAGCCCGCCAGCGCCCGCTATTTCCTATGCGAAATCGGGCTCCCGCCCTTCGAGGAAGGCGGTGATGCCCTCGACCGCGTCGCCGGCGTTGCCGGAATCGCGGTTGCGCTCGCTCTCCAGCTCGAGCTGCTCCTCGGCGGTGAGGTTGTCGGCCGCCGCGAGCAGCCGCTTGGTTTCGCCCATCGCCTGCGTCGGTCCGGCGGCGAGCCGCTGCGCCTCAGTCATCGCGAATTCCGCCAGCTCCCCGTCGGGAACGAGGTGGTGCACCAGCCCCCACTCGCGCATCTCGGCGCCGCTGAGCGTACGCTCGCCGAAGAAGAGCGCCTGCGTGCGGCTGAGGCCGATGAGCCGCGGCAGCAGGTAGGTCGCGCCCCCGGCCGGGACGAAGCCGCGCTTGAAGTGTGCCGAGAGCAGCTGTGCCGACTCGGCTGCGATGCGCACGTCGCCCGCCAGCGCCATGCCGATGGCGCCTCCGGCAACGATGCCGTTGATGGCGGTGACGACTGGCTTGCGCATCGTCAGCATCGCGCTGACCGTGTCGTGCAACTGGTCGGTCAGCTGGTAGAACAGGTCGCCCGCGCGCGGCAGGTGCTTGCCCATCTCGCCGACGTCGCCGCCGCTCGAGAAGGCGCGGCCGTTGCCGGTCAGCAGCAGGCAGCGCACCGACGCGTCGGTCGCCGCGGATTCCACGGCGTTGCAGATGTCGGTCGCCATTGCGAGAGTGAGCGCGTTCAGCTTCGCGGGCCGGTTGAGCGTGATGATCCGCACCGCCCCCTCATTGCGTGTCTCGACAGCCATGCGCCGGCCGCAGGGCAGGGGGTCCAAAAGGGTGCCGGTTTCCCAAACAGATAAATCCCAACCCACTGGTCAGGTCCAGAAATGGCGATGGGGTTCCCGGCTCGGTTATTCTCGGTAATTCTTAGAGTTTCACCAGGCCGTATTCGCAATTGGATGTGGAAATGGTGGTATCAGAGGCTGGCTAAAGCGCATCGCAGGTCTGATTTTCGTTTTATGAACTATGGGTACAAGGATGACAAGGGCCCCCAACTGTCCAGGGAAGACGAACCAAATCGACTGTTCATCCAGCTCTATCATATGAATATCCGAGACATTGATTTGCAGGGGAAAGAAGTCCTTGAGGTGGGATCCGGGAGAGGAGGGGGTGCTTCCTGGATAGCGAAGTATTGTGAACCCGAATCATTAGTTGGAGTTGATTTTTCCAAAGAGGCTGTTAGACTGTCCCGGAAATGGTATTCCGAACAGGAAAATCTTTCTTTCATAGAAGGTAATGCGGAATCCCTGTCTATGAATGATTCGGCTTTTGACGTGGTTTACAATGTCGAATCATCTCATTGTTATGGAAACATGAGAGCCTTTGCAGAGGAGGTTAATCGTGTCCTCCGGGCGGGCGGGCATTTCTGCTGGACCGATTTCAGAGATGAAGAAACCATGCAGAAAGTTCAATCCATATTCGTTGATTCTGGTTTTAAGCTGGTTTCAAAAAAGGAAATTACCAGAGAGGTTCTAGCTGCACTGGATGAGATAAATGAAGTGAAAATCGAGCAAATCAGGGAGAATGTTCCGAAATCAATTAGAAAAAGTTTTGAGACGTTCGCAGGTGTCCAGGGAACTCCAGTGTATGAAGGATTCCAGTCAGGCAGTTTGCATTATCACAGATACCTGCTTGTCAAGCTTGGATAATCCGGCTCCGCGCCGCCAGCCCCAGCACCACGAACACCGCTAACGGCGAGACCGCCGGCACCGGCTGGTTCGGGATATCTGGAAGCGGCGTGCCGACTTCGAGCGTCACCACCCCGTCAGCGTCCACATCGCGCTCGGGGTTGCGCAGGATGCGCTCGTAGCGCAGCTGCGAGTCATGCCAGTCGACCGTGGCGGTCTCGCCCGGCTCGAGCTGCGGCAGGATTATGCCGCCGGCCGACAGATTGTAGGCGGCGCCCCAGCCGTCGTTGCGCACCGTCAGCTCACCGGGGCCGGTGGCGATAACCACCGGGCGGCCGCCCAGTTTCAGCAGGTTTTCCCACGCCATGTCGTACATCAGCAGCTCGTTCGCCAGCTCCTGCCGCAGCGTCGAATCCTCGACGGGCGACCACTGCATGGTGGTCACCTCGACAATCACGCTGATGGCGCCGCGCGCGCCGTAGCCCCACGCGATGGATTCGCCGGCGCCCGACGGGTCGCGGTAGGCGAGCCCCGAGACGTTTGTCGACTCGTTCAGGAAGCGCTCGTAGAGCGCCCAGTCGGCAATCGGCACCGCTAAATCGCCGGTAATCTTCCACGGTAGCACGATGTCGTTCGAGCCGGTGTGCCCCGAGAAGTAGGCGTAGACGTTCAGGCTGCGCATCAGCGCCATGTTGTCCTGCGTCTCGCCCTCGCTCCCGGCGCTCGGCCCGCGATAGGTGCCCGACGCGGGGCAGGATCCGCGAGTGTCGCTGGTGCCGTAGGCACCCCACATCCAGGGGTAGTTGCGGTTCAGGTCGACGCCGTTCCAGTTGTTGCGGCAGTCCTGCAGGTGTCCGTCGGTGTTCATGATAGGCGTCACTACCAGCCGCTTGCCCGCCAGGTAACCGGGGTCGGCCGTCGACCGCTCTAGCACGTCCTGCAGGAACAGGAACGCCGCCTCGGAAGACATCCCCTCGTTGCCGTGGTGGGCGCCGTCGATGTAGAAGGTCGGCAGCGCCGCCAGCTCCGCCTCGGAGAGCGTGGTGATGTTCAGCGCGACATCGACCGAGAAAATCTCCAGCCCGAGCGGCCCGCTGCTGCTGCCGTGCTCGCTGTAGATTGCGATAGCGGGATACTGCGCCGCGAGCGCCTCGGTGTCGTCGCGCAGTTCGTAGTAGCTGTGCAGCCGCTCGAGCGCCTCGGCCTGCGGCGTGAGCGCCAGCAGCGTCAGCCCGAGCAGCGTCGCCAGCAGCAGGAATCGCACGCTCCGCCAGCCTGCGCCGGGGATTAACCTTGTCCCGCGGCGGCGCGGCGAGTTCGCCGCGCCGCCTTTATGGCGGGGCGCGCTGGCGCAGCATGAGCGGAACGCTCGACGGCAAGGTCGCGCTGGTGACCGGCGGCGGCACCGGCATCGGCCGCGCCATCGCCGTGCGGTTCGCCGCCGAAGGCGCGCGCGTCGCCATCTGCGGCCGGCGCGACGCGCCGCTGCGCGAAACCGCGGCTGCCTGCGGAGTGCAGTGGCTGGTCGCCGACGTCTCCGACAGCGACAGCGTCGCGGCGCTGGCGGAATGGCTCGGGGCGGAGTTCGAGCGGGTCGACATCGTCGTCAACAATGCCGGGCTGTTCCTGCCGGGCTCGGTCGCGACGACCAGCGAAGCTGACTGGGATGCGGTCGTCGATACCAACCTGAAAGGCCCTTGGCTCGTCTCGCGCGCGCTGCTGCCGCTGCTGCCGGACGGCGGCTGCATCCTGAATATCGGCTCGACGCTCGGTCTGCGCGGCATCCCCGACGCGGCCGCCTACTGCGCCGCAAAAGGCGGGCTCGTGAACCTGACGCGCGCGATGGCGCTCGAACTGGCGCCGCGCATGCGGGTCAACTGCATCTGCCCCGCAGTGGTCGAGACGCCGATGGCGACCGACCGCATTGACGCTGGGACCGAAGACCGCGATGAGATGAATAGCGTGCAGCCGATGGGCCGCATGGGCCAGCCGGCAGAAATCGCCGCGATGGCGCTGCACCTCTGCGGCCCGGAAGCGGGCTGGACCACCGGCTCGATAGTCGCGGTCGATGGCGGCGTGACGGCCGAATAGTTCTCGACGACCGCTATAAAAGTAGAACTGGTCCCGCCTCCCGGATTTGAACCGGGGACCTGCCGGTATCTGCGGCCTCCCGTTCTCACGGGACTTCAGGTTTAACCCCTACAGCCGGCCGCTCTAGCCAGTCTGAGCTAAGGCGGGTGCGGCTGCATTTGCCGGCACTATATCAGGGTTCAGGCTGTGGCTCGTCGTACGCCAGCCCGCGGCGCAGCAGTTCGCGCACCAGCAGCAGGCAGGCGACCAGCACCAGCCCCAGCGCGACCCACGAGTTGGTCGCCATCTGCGGGTCGTCGGGGAAGATGAACGGCAGCGTCGCGGCAGCGTTCCAGGCACCGTGGACGATGACGCCGCCAAGATAGGCAGCCGGCACGACCCGGTTTGCCGGCCAGTCGCCGCGTTGTGACAGCGCCAGCGCGAAGCCGACCAGTGCCGGGCCGACTGCGTGCAGCACCGTCGAGCCGACGCCTCGCGCGAAGGCGTTGATGGTCCAGGCGTCGGCGCCATACCATATCAGCACCAGCAGGTCGTAGAGCATGTTCTCTATCATCGCGAAACCCATCCCGCACGCGGCGCCGTAGAGCACCCCCTCGTAGGGCGTCCGCAGCCGGCTCATCACGAACAGCAGGCCGAGCGGCTTCAGCGCCTCCTCGACCAGTGGCGCGACTACCGTCACCAGCAGGATTTCGGCCCGGCCGACCGCGCCGCCCTCGAGCATCAGCATTGGGTCCGCCCCCAGCAGCCGCCCGCCGGCATCGTTGAGCAGGCTCGCCGGCAGCGTCGCGAACATGCCCCACGAGAGCGCAATCAGCACCAATCGCTGCGGCTCGGGCTCGCTGTGCGTGCGACGGTAGATATAGCTCACCCAGAGCAGTGCCGGGAACGAGAAGGCGGCGACGAACGCCAGCGGGAAGAGCAGCAGGAATTCGCCCTTCTCGGCGAGCACCGCGACCCCCAGCGCAATCGCCATCAGGAAGCCGAGCAGCAGCCACTTGGCCGCCGGCAGCTCGAGCGGCTGGCTCGGGACTGGCTGAATCCAGGGCGGCTCCGCCAGTTCCTCGGGTGGCGCCATTTCCGGCAGCGGCAGGTCGTCCTCGGGGAGTTCGCGGTGGTAGTAGCGCTCGCCCTGCCCCGGCAGGAAGTAGCCGCGGAAGGGCGGCAGCCCGCCGCCCTTCCGCGACGGGATGAAGAGCAGCGGCCGCGGCATCTTCTGCAGCAGCGCCCCGACGATGAGCGCGCCCGAGCAGAGCATGATGAGCATGAAGAAGGGCAGCAGCGGCACCGCGGGCAGTAGCAGCGGCGTCCCGTCCTGCTCGAGCGGGACAAAGTAGAGATACGCCAGTTGCCCCCCCATCAGCAGCAGCAGGTTGCCCAGCACCAGTCCGTAGATGCGGAAGAGCCCTCGTGGCAGCACCCCGCGCCAGCTGCTGCCCCGTTAAGCGGTTTCGTCCAGCGACTTCAGCTGCGCGACGCACCCTTGCCGCGCCATCGCCAGCAGCGCGTCGGGGTCGCCCTGCGCCTTGAAGCCAGCCGCCCCCGGATGGCCGCCGGCCGACCCGGATTGCTCCTCGGCCAGCGCCTCGAGCAGCTGTGCCAGGTTCAGCCCCGCCTCGATGGCCGCGCTCGACGCGCGGCTCGAAATCCGGACTTGCCCCTTCCTGTTGCCCGAAGCGGCGAGCGCGACGTCGGCGCCAAGCGCGACCATCAGCCGCGCCGTCCCCGATTCGAACGAGCCGGTGCGGGTCGTCGCCAGCAGCCATTTGCCCTCCTGCGAAAACTTGAGCCGCTGCGCCGCCTTCAGGAACATCGTGCGCTGCTGCTGCGGTCGCACGCGGTCGAGCAGGACCATCGCCTGGCGGGGTTCCCCGCCGGCAGCGGCGAGCGTGTGCGCCACCGCGAAGCTGTCGGCGCTCGCGTGGCGGAAGTGGCCGGTGTCAGCGTAGACGCCGGCGAGCAGCGGCAACGCCATTTGCGGCGTCAGCTTGATGCCCAGCTCCGGAATCAGGCGAGTCACGATTTCGGCGGTGCTTTTCGCCTCCGGCTCGTGTATTAGCAACGTCCCCGCAGGCCATTCGCCGGCGGTCTGGTGATGGTCAATCACCACGACGCTGCTACACTCGGGTAGCGGTGCGCAGTGTTCTGGATTGGACGTATCGACCACGACGACAGTGCCGTCCCAGCTCGCCGGCGGCCGCGCCTCGATTTCGACCTCGAGCCGCTCCGCCATCACCTTGCCAGCGGCGCTCAGCCCGTCGGTGGCGGAGATACGCGCGCCCGGGAACGCCGCCGCGAGCGCGATGGCGCAGCCGACCGAGTCGGCGTCACCGTGGTGGTGGACCAGCAGCAGCAGCTCGCGCGCGAGCGCCGCCTCCAGCGCGGCGGGGTCAGGACCCGGCACTGGGACCACCCGGCCCCTGCAGCCGCTGCAGCACTGGCGTCAGCCGGGTCTGCATCTCCTGTAGCTGGATATTCAGCTTCTCAATCTGCGTCTTGAGCGTCTTGGTGCGCAGCTCGAGCGTCTCCTGCTCTTCCTTCAGGTCGCTCTTCAGCTTCTCCAGGTCGTCGACGCGCACCATGATGGCGCCGCTGGCGCGGTAGAGCGGCGTGTCGGCCGCGACTTCGCCCAGCTCCTCCAGCGTGCGCTCGGTCTCGCGCACCGCCATCTCGACCTGCGACTGCTGCTGCGCCAGCGCCTGCGCCTGCTGCCGCAGCTGCTCGAACTGCTCCAGCTGCTGCTGCACATCGTCGGGAATCGCGTCAGTCGCCATCTTCAGCCACCTGCTGCGCGCAAGCGGCCCAGCCTAAAAAAGAATTGAGCGCGGCGCGCAGGCTCACCATGTCTTCGGCCTCGAGCTCGAGCCGCAGCCGTTCGCCGGCGCTGCTCATCTCCAGCTTGACTTTGGGGACGCCCGCCTCCACTTCGGGTGCGAGCGCAGCCGCGACCGATGCCGTGCAGGGGCCGGTGCGCAGGTCGAGCGAAGCGCGCATCAGTCCGACAGGACAGTCTTCTTGGTCGAAGGGCGCTTTTTGTAGAAAATCTTGTTGCCGCACTTGCGACAGGTGAGCCCGAGCGTTTCGAGGTCCATCTCGAGCGTGGTGCCGCAGACCGAGCACTTGTAGTTGACCATTACTTCTCCACCGGGGTCGGGTAGTAAGCGCCGCTGGCGAACTCGAGTCCGCAGCTGCGGCAGCGGTAGATGCCGGTCGAGACGCGCCGCACGCGCTGCTTGGTGCACTCGGGGCAGGCGTGCCACTTGCGCTGCTTCGCCTCGACCGAGCCGATGCGTCGCCTTACGGAGACGCCGTAGCGCGGGCCGAAGCGGCCGGTGCTGCCAACCTTGCGGGTTCTCTGACTCATTTCGTGGCCTCTTTCAGCGCCTTGCGCAGAGCCTTGTCGGCGGTACGCGCGGTCTTGACTGAAGCCTTGATTTCGTCGGGGGTGAAGGCGCCGCTGTAACCTTTCTGCATCGCCCGCAGGTTGCCGTTCTCGTCGTGCGCCACGGTCAGCCGGGCGTTCATCACCGTCTCCTCGTCGTGGTTCGGGTCGAGCACGATTGCTTCCCCGAGCTTGGCGAAGGTGCAGGAGATGGGCCAGCAACTGATGGGCAGGTCGACGTCCTTGTCGGCGATGGAGTGCTGGACGTTCGGGATTTTCGCGTTCCCGAGCGCCGATGCCGCGGCGAGCGTGCAGCAGTCGAACAGGTTGCCGCCGTGGTCCAGGATATGCATGTCGATGAAGACAATCCACACCTTTTCGCCGTGCTCGATGCAGAGTCCCTCGAAGTCAATCATCTGCGACTCGCGGATACCCCGGTCGACGACGCGCGCCAGCTCGATGGCGGGCTCACGCGGCGGCCCCGGCTCGAACTGTTCCGAAGCCAGGCACGCCAGTTCGGCGGTGGTGGTCATGCTGCCGCGTCCCGGGGAATCGGGGTAGGGCGTCCCAACCAGCAGCTTGACGCCGCACATCACTGTGGTATCGCCCAGGCTGACGCGCGATGACCCCTCGGCGGTGCCGATGAGTCCCGTCTCGATGCTGACCTCGCGGAACTCGTTGGTGCCGCGTCCGTCGGTGCGCTTGCCGTCTGCGGCGAGCTTCTCGATGTGCCCGCGCATCAGGTTGGCTACTGTAGCGGCGCTCATGCGTTGCCTCCGTAGCGGTTGGCAAGTGCCGCCCGCTGGATTTCATAAAGGTCCATGCAGCCCTTGTAGGCCATGTCGAGCGCCTGCTCGAACTCCTCGGGAGTCAGGTGGCCGTCCAGCTGGAGCAGCACCACTTCGCCCGTCGAAGGCACGATGGCGAGCGGAAGGTCCGCCTGCCCGTAGTTATCTTCTTCCTTGTTCAGGTCAAGCACGACGGTGTCGCTCACCTTGCCCGCCGCGCAGGACGGGATGATGTCGCGCATCGGGATGCCGGCGTCAGCCAGCGCGACCGATGCCGCTGTCAGCGCCGCACAGCGGGTGCCGGCGTGCGCCTCGACCACCTGCATGTCCACCCGGATGGCGGCACGCGGGAACTGCTCGACCATCACGACGCGCTCCAGCGCCTGCGAGACGATGTAGGAAATTTCGCTCGAGCGGCGGTCGTAGCCGGGCCGCTTGCGGTCGTTGACGCTGAAAGGCGCCATGGTGTAGCGCGCCTGCACGATGGCGCGGTCCTGCTGCTGCTTGTGGCGCGGGTGGCACTCGATGGGGCCGAAGACCCCGGCGTACACCTTGTTGTTACCCCACTCCAGGTAGCATGACCCGTCGGCGCGGTTCAGCACGCCGGCTTCGATGCGCACGTCGCGCAGTTCGTCTGGCTTGCGACCGTCAAGTCGCTTCCCCTTCTTGATAAATTCGATATCGCTGTTTCCGCCTGCCATGTTTTCACTCCAGTAGTTTTTCGATTTTCTCCGTCAGCCCGCTGCTAGTCGCCTCGCGGGAAATAGTCTCGACTGCCTCCTGTGCGCGGGCAATCTGCTCGGATTCGCCATCAATCCAGATGCGACCATTCTGGCCGACCTGCATGCGGCATCCCGTCTTTTCGCGAATGAGCGTAATCATCGCCCCCTGCTTGCCAATCACGCGGCTCACGCGCGATGGCGAAATGTGGACGATGGTGCCGGCGTAGAGCTTGCGACAGTCGTCCTTCTTGAGCGTGACCTGGTGGCTGCCGCTGCCGTCAACCATGAACACCTCGGCCAGCGCCGCGTCACCGATGCCGATGAAGCTGGCGGTATCACCGAAGTCCACTTTCCAGTCGGTCTCGCTGTGGTGCAGCATCGAGTTCTGGAACGCGCCGATGTTCATGCGCCAGAGCGAAGGACCGGTCTCGACGCAGACTGCGATAACCTTGTCGCCGACGCGCGGGCTGTAGCGCCCCGCTATTGGCTGGACGTTGGTATAGCCGGAACTCTCGCTCGGAAAACCGAGCACGGCGGCGTGCGCCTCCCCGCCGCGGCTGAAGGTTCCGGAGCCGGCCTTCTGGCCCGCTTCCAGCTTGTCGCCCGGCAGCAGGACAGACCTGCCGCTGGCTTGTTTAGATGAAGATGGATTCATAACTGTTCACTCCTCTTTCTGTCTTGCGTGTGTCGGCGCGGACCTGCTGCGGTATTTGAAGCTTGGCCTGTTGCGGACGCGTCGCACGCGCCTTGCGCTATAGCTGCTTGACTTCGGCGGTGCCGTGCGTCAGCGAGCCGAGCCGGTCGAGCAGGTCGGCGTGCGCGCCAGCCGACAGTTCGAGCACCGCAATCCAGCTGCCGTCCGACTGGTACTCTTCCTGCGTGATGGTCGCCAGTGCCTTCATCTCGCCATAGCAGCGGCCGACGTGCTGCGCCGGAATCCGGACGGCGACGCGCATCTTCTCGAACGAAATCGGCAGCAGCGGCCGCAGCGCCTTCACCGCGCGCTCGACCTGCCGCTCGAGCGCTTCGAGCGGGTCGACCATGAACTTCGCTTCGGCCAGCGCGTTCTCGATGCGTTGAGGCGGGTGCGGCGCGCCGGTCTGCGGGTTCATCGCGGCAGAAGCGATGTGCGCCACCAGCTGCTTGTGCCGCTGCTCGACCAGTTCCTTGCGCTGCGCCGCGGTGAGCTGGATGTCGCCCCGCTCGAGGATGGCGGTGCAGACCGCTTCCAGCTCAAGCGTGCCGAAGGCTTCCTGCACCGCCCCGTCGCCGGCATGCTCGCCCTTGGCCGAGTCGCTCCAGATGCCCTCGGTCGCGAGCGCGTTGTCCCAGTCAATTTCGCCATTTTCGCGGAACGCCTGCGCCGCCTCGGGGTCTACCAGGATTTCGAACTTGTGGCCGCCGGATTCGAGGCGCGCAATTACCGCCTCGTCCAGCGACACCATCACTTGGCCTTGGCGACCGCCTTCTTCACATCAGCCTTGGAGAGGGTGTGGAAAGCCTGCTTCGCGGAGACCACGGCAACCTCGATGACTTCCGGCTTGAGCTTGTGCTCGTTGGCCGCCGCTAGCGCCTTCAGGCCGAGGGCAACCGCCTGCGCTTGCGTCATATTTTCCTTGTAGCTGTCCTCGAAGACTTCCATGACCTCGTTGCGGCCGGCACCGATGCCGCCTGCCTTGTACGCCATCATCGCGCCCGAAGGGTCGGTCTCGTAGAGATGCGGCCCCGATTCGTCAACACCCGCCATGAGCATCGCGGTCCCGAAAGGCCGCACGCCGCCGTACTGGGTGTAGCTCTGCTTGAAGTCGCAGAGTTTCTTGACCAGCGCCTCGACCGGGATTTTCTCCTCGTAGTTGAAGGCGTTAACCTGACACTCGACCCGCGCGCGGTCGACCAGCGCCCGCGCGTCGGCGACCAGCCCCGAAGTGGCGCAGCCGACGTGGTCGTCAATCTTGAACATTTTTTCAATAGAGTCGGGTTCGATGAGCTTCGAGCTGAGTCGCTTGTCGACAATCAGCACTACGCCATCCTTGAACTTGACGCCGACGGTCGTGGTGCCACGCTTGACCGCCTCGCGGGCGTACTCGACCTGGAAGAGTCGCCCGTCGGGCGAGAATACGGTGATGGCGCGGTCATACGCCATGTGGCCTGCCTGCATTGAAATCGGCGCGTCACCGTCGCTGGAGTGCTAAATAGGTATGGTCGCGCACAATCATTTAACGCCATGCGGCTGCGCCCGCGTGCGCCCTGCCTTCCTGCTCGCCGCCCTGCTGCTCGCCGCCGGCTGCCTCGACGCCGGGCCGGGGACGCTGGAGGGCATCGAGATTGCGGTGCCGGAAGGCGTCATCGAGGGCGACCCGGCGCAATTCGGCCTGCTCGGTTCGCAGCCGTCGGGAGCGAAATATTACTGGGAGTTCGGTGACGGCAACGGCGTTGTCGGCGCGGCACCGGCCCACACTTACGCCGACGAAGGCAGCTACACAGTGCTGCTGACCGCCGTCGGTTCCGACGGTGCGACCGGCGCGGCGAGCGCCAGCGTCGAAATCATGCACCGCAATGAGCCGCCAACCGCTGACGCTGGTCCCGGGTTGGCGGCGCGTGTGCACGAGCAACTGCGGTTTGACGGCTCCAACTCGAGCGACCCCGAAGGCGTCCTTGCCTGGGCATGGGACTTTGGCGACGGCGCACTCGGCTCGGGCGCGCGGCCGTTCCACAACTACTCGGCGCCCGGCAACTACTCGGTCACGCTGGTTGTCACTGACGCCGAGAACCTCACCGCCACCGCCACGACCTGGGCCGAGGTGCGGATGCGCAACTACAGCGTCGGCTTCAGCGAGACCACCCGCACGGTGACCGTCCCGGGCTACACGGCGGAGGGCGACCTGACCGAATGGCTCGAAACGCTGCCCTACAACGTCACCAGCGTCACGCTTCACCTCGAGTGGAGCGAGGACGAGGCGGCGGATGCGCTGGGGCTCTTCCCCGACGACTTCGAGCTGCGGGGCAACAGCGCCTGGGGCGCCCGCGAGACGGCGCGCTCGACCAGCGGCGACCTCTCGGTCAACTTCACGGTCCTCGACTCTATTCCGGCCGACCGCGAGATGGAGGGTGAATCTGGTGCCGACATCTACGCGCAGTTGCTGGCGGGCGGTGACTTCAGCGCCAAGGGGCGCGGCGACTGGACGCTGGCGGTAACCTGCCACAACGCTCCCTCTGTCGGGCTGCTACTGGACCTTGACGACGGCAACGACTGGGTGCTGACACTCCAGTACAGCTACTACTTCGCGACCGTGGTCGAGCTGGCCTGAAACTACTCGCCTTCCCCTTCCAGTTTCAGCAGCTCGGCGAAATATTCGAGCGTTGCGAGCGCCGGCCCGTACTGTGTGTTGCTGCGGTTGGCGCTGCGCAGTGGCTCGTACGCTTGTCGCACCGCCCCCTCGATGTCGTCCGGGTTGGACTTGCGCGCGAGGTAGTAGCGGCAGACTGCCAGGTTGTGCCAGCCGCGCGGCTCGTCCGGCGCGACCTGTGTTGCGCGCTCGTAGTGCTCGGCGGCGCGCGCGAAGCGGCCCCCTCGCCAGGCGACATTCCCGAGCCGCAGGTAGTTGCGCACATCCTCCTTGCCCATCTCGGCGGCGAATTCGCGGAATTCGCCGCCTTCGCCCGTCGTGCCGACCGCTGGCGGCGTGGCGCTGCCGGGCTCGTAGTCGCCCAGTCCGCTGGTGTCAGGCTCGATGTCGCCGAACATGCCGAAACCGAACAGGCTATCCTCCCCGGGCTGCGCCGTGGGGGCTGGTGCCGCTGCCGGCGTGGCCGTGTCGGTCGCGTCCATCTGGTAGGCGACCACATCGGTGCCGCTGCCGGCGACCACCAGTGCGAGGCTCGCGCTGCAGCCCACCGAGGTCAGCTCGCCGCCCGGCCGCCGCACCGCCAGCGCGTCGCCCGCCGGCGAGAGCCGGTAGATGCAGCCGTCGTGCGAGGCGGCAAGCACCCCGCCGTCGGCGGTCGGGCAGACTGCACGCACGTAGCCGTCAGTCAGGTATTCCCAGCGCTCCTCGCCGCTGCCGTCGAGGCAGTGCACCTTGCGGTCCCAGCCGCCGAGGAAGACGCGTCCGCCATCCTCGCTGATGGCGGCGTCCCAGAGCGAGTCGCCGCGCTTCTTCTGCCACTGCAAGGCGCCCTCGCCATCGAGGCAGAAGAGCTGCTCGTCCCCGCAGGCGATAATCCGCGACCCGGCCCGCGAGACGCTGACGCCGACCATCGCGCGCGCGGTTTCGTATTCCCATACGAGGATGCCGCCATCGGTATAGAACGCGACCGAGTCGCCGGTGCCGGTGGCGATGAAGCTGCCGCCGGGGTCCATCGCTAAAGACCAGACCGACTTGCCGAGCGGCTGCTCCCACTCGAGCTCCCCCGCACGGCTGAACATCCGCAGCTGGCAATCCTTGCTGCCGCACACAATCCGCTGTCCGTCGCGCGAGACCGCGACGCCGTGGATGCCTTCGCCCAGCTTGCGCTGCCACAGCAGCGCCCCATCGCCGTCGGAGACAGTGAGGTTTCCGTTGCGGTCCCCCGCAACTACGGTCGAGCCATCGGCGGCGACCGCAAGGCTGAGGGCCGGGCCGGGCAGGACCAGCCGGAATCGGGACGCTTCGGGCATGGGCGGCGGCGCAGGCCCTGAGCTATTTATCCGCTTGCCCCGCCACCAGTTTTCTGTATGCTGGAAGGGGTGCTTTACCGAACAAGTAAATTTAAATAAAGTCCTTGCGTGTGAACTGTCTGCGAGAGTGGCCAGTCCAACCGCTAAGGGAGGGCTTTCCTGTCTCACGCAACAAAGGTGTAAACATGCTGACACGTCGGCCCGAAAAGCTTCTGGCAGGAATACTGATGGTCACAGTGGTGGCCGTAATCATGGCGGGCTATGTCGAAGGCTCCCTGTTTGGCATAATCGAAACCGGTTATTCCGGCGCACCGGGCGACGATGACTGCACCTCCTGCCATGGCGATACAGACCCCAACTCGGGCGGTTCGCAGGACATAATGTTCAGTGTCGCCGAGTACATACCGGGCGAAGATGTTGATATAAACGTCAACGTGAGCGGCGGTGGCCATGGGAAGTTCGGCTTCGAGATGGTTGTTATCGATGGTAACGGCGACTCGGTTGGCAATTTTTCGATTACGGTGGGTGACACCAACCTCAGCACCGCGTCAGACACCTATGACTACATCATGAGCAACGCCAACGATGACGGCGTCGGCTACATGGTCTGGGACTTCGCTTGGTCACCTTCGGACTACCATGGGGATGTCACCTTCTACGTCGCCAGTATGAGCTGTATCTGGGATGAGGATGAGTGTCAGGTGGGCGACGAGGAAGCATGGGATCAGAGCTATGCGCTGGTCCAGCAGAACCGCGCCCCGACCCTGACCGGCGGTCAGGTCTCCCCGGGAGCCGCCAGCTGGCCTGTCTCCGCGAGTGACACGGTGGTTTTCCAGGTCACCTACACCGATGAAGATGACGACGCTCCCAGTGAGGTGCTGCTCTTCGTTGATGGTATTGGCTA
The DNA here is from genome assembly GCA_964389465.1 of uncultured archaeon. GTDB lineage: Archaea > Thermoplasmatota > Poseidoniia > MGIII > CG-Epi1 > UBA8886. The sequence continues at coordinate 49,694 of CAYMDK010000003.1, forward strand.
TTCCATGTCCTCCTCCAGCAGCAACGACGGTGATTACACCAACGGTGAGAATTACGAATACACCTTCGATCAGGCGGGCGACCTCGGCCTCGGAATGCATACTTACTACTTCACCAGTTCTGACGGGGAGGATGGCGTAACCACCACTACCTCTAACGGCCCGCGGGTCAACGATGAGCCGGTGCTGAGCGCGATTGCGGCGACACCCTCAACGGTACAGCTGCCAATTAATTCCGCCACGATAACGGTAATCTACACAGATGACAACAACCAGGCACCCGGTTCGATTACGCTCTGCGTCGGCGACGATAACCTGAGTGACGGCTGTGGTGGCACTGAAGTCGCAATGAGCGCCTCGGCGGGCGGCGACGGTGACTACACCAACGGTGAGCAGTACGAGTACACGCAGGTCTTCCCGGGTGGCAAGACGGTATTCGCTGCCAGCGCCAGTGATGGCATGGACGACTCCAACACAGTTGCCGGCTCGGTCTGGGTCCGCACCGACATCCCGTGGCTCACCGACGCGGCAGTCTCCCCGACCAGTGGTGGCGAGGGCGATGACTTCAGTTTCTCGGTTCGCTACCACGAGTACAATGGCACCAACGCCTCGACCATCAGCGTGACGGTCGGTAGCAACTCCTTCTCGCTATCACGGACTAACGACTCGGAGAGCCCGGCTGACGCCGCTGGCGCCGAGTACGCCTACACTGGCGCCATGGCGTGGGGCGCTCACAGCGTGGCCTTCGACGCCAACAACGGTGTCAACGATGCCGCGCAGCTCTCGGGCAGCTCGATTGCGGTCAACGATGCCCCCGCCTTCACCGCCAACGGCACTGCGACGCGCGTCAACGACACCTACACTTTCACCGCCAGCGTCAGTGACGTTAACGAGGATGACGGCGACTCGCTGACCGTCTGGGCCGACATTGCGGACCACGGAATCCTGTTCCTTGTCAGCAACAACGACGGCACCTACTCGGCGAGCCTCGACCTGTCTGACCTGATTGACCGCGGCGGCGACCGCACGGCGACTTTCGGCGCCGAGGACAGCATCGGGGTGGCCGCGACCGGTGACGCCGGCACTGACACATTCTTCGTCGACTATGTCGGCGGCGCAGACCTAGACGAGCCGGCAGACACCTCGGGCGCGCCGGGCGACCGCACGGTCACCTTCACGATTACCAACAGCGGCAACGCCGATGACACCTACACGATTAGCGCCAGCGACGTTGCGTTTTGGGATTTGAGCTACCCGGCAACGGTTGACGTAGCCTACAACAGCTCAGCCACCTTCGACCTGACGGTCAGCGTCCCCTTCCTGGCTTACGGCGTATTGAACCAGCTCGACGTCGATATCGCGTCGCAGAACAACGGCACCGCGACCGATGCGCACAGCATGATGTATTCAGTCGGGCTAGTGCAGGGCGTCGCAGTCACTGCAGTTTCCAGCACGCAGGAGGGCGCACCGGACAGTTCCACGAGCCACACCTTCACGGTGCAGAACACCGGTAACTACGATAACACGTTCGCAATTTCAACCAGCAGCAGCTGGTCTTCAGATGCTTCCTCCAGCGGGATGTCACTCAGTATGGGTGAAGTGCGGCTGGTCACGGTCACGCACGACGTCCCCGCAGGCGCAGCGCACGGCGCGAGCGATACGGTCACGCTCACCGCGACCGGCGGCGCCAGCGCCAGCGACTCGGCCGACAGCAGCGCCGGGCTCGTGACCGGCTCGAGCATTTCGCTCGGAACGGTTTCAGCAGCGTATCCGGGCGACTCCTTCCAGGTTTCCGGCACCGTCACCAACACAGGTAACGGTGACGCGAGCTATGGCTTTGGTATCAGCGGCAACAGCGAGGCCAATGGCTGGGCGTCGCTGAACGCCACCTCTACCGGTGTTCTCGCCGCGGGTGGCAGCTTCGACTTCCGCGTCTGGATTGACGTCCCTGAAGATATTCCGGCTGGCGGCAGCTACTCAATCTCGGTCTCCACCGATGATGACAGCGCGAGCGCGACACTCGGCATCGCCAGCGACGCGCGCAGCGCAGGCGTGAGCGCGGCTGACGACAGCTTCCTGCTCAACCCCGGCACCTCGGCGACCACAGTCGTCACGGTGACCAACACCGGCAACGTTGCGACCAGCTACACCATCGTCGTCACCGACGGTCACGATAACCTGCGCTTCTCAACCACCAGCTTCCGCATCGCCAAGAGCGGTTTCCAGACGGTCCAGTTGACCGTCATGGTCCCGGCTGGCGCGACCGCAGCGAGCTCCGCCGGCTTCACGGTCACGCCGTCAATTGACGGTACTGGCGCTTCGCAGGCCATCTCGATTACTCCCAACCTGCCGCAGGACACTTCCGGCTGGTTGCTCAGCACGGACGATACCATGGCTGGCTCCCCGCACACCTTCACGCTCTCCGGCGCCGACAGCGCGCTTGCGATAGACTGGGATTTCGGCGACGGCAGCAGCATGGCTGACGGCGGCGCCTCGCAGGACCACACCTATGACATGGCGGGCGACTACACCATCTCGCTGGTCGCCACCGACGGCCTTGGACAGGTAACAAGTTTCAGCGCGGCGGTAACCGCCGGTAACAGCGCACCCTCGGTCCCGGCACCTTCGGTGAGCGAGGACGAGGGTATCACGATTGACGGGAACACCGTCCGCGTGGTCGAGGAGCAGGCGGTCGAGTTTGTCCTGGCGGTCCCGACCGATGGCGACGGCAGCATTGCGATGCTGGTGGTCGACTTCGGCGACGGCTCGCAAATTTCCTTCAGCGGCAGTGACCTGACTGGTCAGGGCACGCTGAACCTGAAGCACGCCTATGCGGCGCCCGGCACCTATCAGGTGCAGGTCACCGCAGTTGACAATTCTGGTGCGGTGACTACCACAGTGGCTCAGGAAGTGGTGGTGGCGGAAGCCGAAAACGCCATTACGGTCGACAACTGGAATCGCAGCTTCGCCCTGTTGGTGGGTGGGCTCGTTCTGGGCCTGCTAATGGCCGCCGCAGCGTATAATGTCCGCACGAGCGGATTCACTGGTGAAAGCATGAACAAGCAAGAAAGAGCCCGTCTGTCAGAAGTCGAACAGCGCCTTGAGATCTCCAAAGGTCGCGAGGAACTGCTCGAGGTAGCAGCTTACGACGCATCCCGCGTCGCGACCAAGATGGAGGCCCACCTTTCGGCCTTCAACGAAATACTGGTCAAAGCCCAGCAGATTGCCGCCACCGAGCGGCTAGCCGAACTGGAGGCGGCCGAGGCAGCCGAAACTGCGGCAGCGGAGCAGCTCGAGCTTGACTTGGCCGACCCGGATATGGAGTTGCTCGCCGAGCGGTTCCACGGTACGCTGACCAAGCTGGTCGACACCCGCACCGACCTAGGGCAGATTGAGGAACAGCTGGCTTACGTGCTCAAGATGGAGCGCGACGAGCAGTTCGCCAAGCTGACCGAGATTACCGAGGCGTACGAATCAACCCAGCGTAAGATTGAGGCCATAGAATCTGTCCGCGCCGCGCGCGAAGAGGCGCGGGAGGAGACGAACCTGATGGACCTCCTGAGCGGCGGCGGTGCTGCAGCTGCTCCTGACGAGGACTTCGGTTTCGCTGACGACTACGACGACGAGCTGGGCGATGACGAAGAGGAGTACGAGGTCGAAATCTACGAGGACGAGGACGGCTCGTTCTACTACATCGACCCCGACTCGGGCGAAGAAGTTCCCTGCGACGAAGACGGCAACCCGCTCTGAATCTGGAGTGGTGGTGGCCGCTGCAGGCGCGCCTTGAACGTGAGTTCGGCCACGACCCGCGACGTGAATCGGTAGCGCTGCGGCTGCTGCAACGACTCGGCCGCCCGTCAGGCGAACTGCCGCGATTCCGGGGCCGCAGCGTGCTCGTCGTCGGTGCGGGTCTGCGTCCGGACGAAACGCTTCCGCGCGGCGCGCTGGTTGCCGCTGATGGCGCCGTGCGTGGTTGCCGTGAGCGCGGCCGCGTGCCAGCGCTGGTGGTGAGCGACCTCGACGGCTACCGCGACGACTTGCGCTGGGTCCTCGCTGGCGGTGCGGCGCTGGTGGTCCACGGCCATGGCGATAACCTCGCGGCGCTCGGCGAATGGCTGCCGCGGCTGCGGCCGGCGGCGCTGACCGCGAGGCGCTCCGCCCCGGGCGTCGCGTGCTGGGGCGGCTTTACCGACGGCGACCGTGCGGTGCTGGCGGCGCTCGCCATGGGCGCGCGCCGCGTGCGACTGGCGGGCTTCAGCTTCGACGCTGTGGGCCCCTACTCGGGGCGCAGCCGCGGGCGGCTCAAACGCAAGAAGCTGGCGTGGGCGCAGCGCATATTGCGAGCGGCGGCGCGGGAATATCCAGCGTTTGAGTTCTAGCCCACCAACCGGATGAAAGCGTCCTCGAGCGTGGGGCTCGAGGTCGAGCTGAGCAGCTCCGGCACGGTCCCGACCGAGAGCAGCCGCCCATGGTCGATGACCGCGATACGGTCGCAGAGTGACGCGGCCATCTCGGTGATGTGGGTTGAGAGCAGCACTGTATGGCCGCCCTGCGAGAGGTTGCGCACCCACTCCTTCAGCAGCCGCGTGTAGCGCGGGTCGAGCCCGGCCGCCGGCTCGTCGAGCAGCACCACTTCGGGGTCGTGGACCAGCGTCATCGCAATCGCCAGCTTCTGTCGCATTCCCTTCGAGTAGGTGCCGACCTCCGCCTGCATCTGCCCCTCCAGGCCAAGCGCCTTGCCGTAGTATTCGGCACGCTGCTGCAGGAGCTTGGGCGAGAGCTTGCGCAGCGCCCCGACCAGCTCGAGCATCTCCGCACCGGTCAGCCGGTCGTAGAGCACCGGATTTTCGGGGAGGTAGCCCAGCATCGCCTTCGCCTGCAGCGGCTTGCGCGCCATGTCTATTCCCCCCACCGTCACGCTGCCGCGGGTCGGCTTGAGCAGCCCGCAGAGCATCTTGATAGTCGTCGACTTCCCGGCGCCATTGCTGCCGAGCAGCCCGAATACTTCACCGCGGTGGACCTCGAAGCTGACGTCGCGCACCGCGCACAATTTCCCGTAGTAGCGCGTGAGCCCCCGGACCTGAATCACTGCGACCCATTCCTGCCCGGCTAAATAGGCGCGGCCCATTCGGGGCCAATGGCCGGGGCTGCGCTCCAGTCGATTGAGGGCGGGACACTGCTGGTGCGGCTGGAGGCGCAGCGTTGAACGACGCCGAGCGGCTCGAGGCGCTGGAGCGCTGGCTCGAAAAAATCGAGGAATTCCCGGGGCCAATCATCATCGAGGGCCAGCGCGACATCGCCGCGCTGGCCCGCTTCTGCGAGCTGCAGCTGGTCTCGCTCAACAGCGGCAACTCGGTGCTGCAGACCATCGAGAGGCTGGCTGCGCAACTTGGGTCGCGCGGTCGCTTCGCCATCCTCACCGACTGGGACCGCACCGGCGGCCGGCTGGCGCGCAAGCTCGCTGAGCTGGGCCGCGGCAGCGACCTGCAGCCCGACCTGGAACTGCGGCGCGAGCTGGCGCTGATTTCGCGCGGCGATATCAGCTGCGTCGAGGAGCTGCCGGCGCTGGAGCGCAAGCTGCGCAGCCGTCAGGCTTAAACCGCAGCAGGCCTCCGCCGCGCCGGTCGCATGGAAGCATCATTGTCCGGAACCGCTGCACCCGCCGCGCACGGTATCGCGGCGACCAGCGTCCACGAAATATTGCGCCGGCACCAGCTGGTTGACGGCTTTGATGTCGTACTCGACCTGGAGCGGTCGCACGGCGCCTGGCTCTACGACGCGCGCACTGAGTCGGAATTCCTCGACTGCTTCACCTGCTTCGCCTCGTGGCCGGTGGGGTACAACCACCCGCTGCTGCAGACCCCGGAATTCCTCGATCGGGTGCGCGCGGTTGCGACCGCCAACCCTGCCAACTCGGACTTGTACACGCGCGAGATGGCTGGCTTCGTCGAAGCGTTCGCGACCCGCGCCACCCCCCCGGGCTTCCCGTACCATTTCTGGGTCGCCGGCGGCGCGCTGGCGGTCGAAAACGCGCTCAAGACGGCGTTCGACTGGAAGGCGCGCAAGCTGGGGCGCACTGACTTTGGGGCCGACGTAAACGACCTTGTAATCCTGCACCTGCGCGATGCATTCCACGGCCGCAGCGGCTACACCCTCTCACTCACCAACACCGTCCCCGACAAAATCGGGCTCTTCCCCAAGTTCGACTGGCCGCGGGTCCACAACCCGACTATCGAGTTCGGCCCCGACGGCGAGGTCGCCAACGACATCGCCGCCGAGGAAGCACGCGCTTGCGCCGAAATCGAGGCCGCCTTCGCGCAGCACGGCGACCGCATCGCCGCGATCATCCTCGAGCCGCTGCAGGGCGAAGGCGGCGACAACCACTTCCGCCCCGAATTCTTCGCGGCGTTGCGCGACTACGCCGACTCGCGCGAAGCGCTGCTGATTTACGACGAAGTGCAGACCGGCTTCTGGGGGTCGGGCAAGCCGTGGCTCTGGCAGCACCACGGCGTCGCGCCCGACATCGTCGCCTTCGGCAAGAAGACGCAGGTTTGCGGCATCTACTGCTCGGAGCGCATCGACGAAGTCGCCGACAATGTATTCCAGATGTCGGGCCGCATCAACTCCACTTTCGGCGGCAACCTGATGGACATGGTGCGCTGCCACCGTTTCCTCGACATTATCGAAGCCGAAGGCCTCGGCGAGAACGCGGCCGTGCGGGGCGCCGAGTTGCTGGTCGCGCTGCGTGCTCTCGCGCGCGAGACCGGTAGCTTCAGCAACGTGCGCGGCGTCGGCAGCCTCATCGCGTTTACGCTGCCGTCGCCCGGAAAGCGCGACGCCATGATGGCGTCGCTGGCGGAGCAGAAAGTGCTGGCGCTCAAGTCGGGCCCCGCTTCGGTTCGCTTCCGGCTGCCGCTCGTCATCTCGGCCGACGAGATTGCGGAGCTGCTTTCGCGTGTCCGCGCCGCGCTCTAGGCCAGCTCGCCGACGGCCGCCTCGACCGCGCTGGTGATGTCGGGCGAGCGCAGCAGCGGCACCAGCCGGTTGTGGTCGCGGTAGAGCGGCCGGTCCTCGTCAAGGTGCGAAACGTGCTTGCGGATTACCCTGCGTGCGGCAGCGGTGCCGGCCGCCGGCTCGTCGCCGCGCAGGTCGAGTGCCTGCGCGGCAGCCATCATTTCGATGGCGAGCACGCCGAAGCAGTTGTCGAGAATCTGCTGTGCCTTCTGCATCGTGGTCAGCCCCATCGAGACGAAATCCTCCTGGTCGGCCGCGGCGGGGATTGACTGGTTGACGGCGGGGTGCGACAGGATGCGCGCCTCGACAATCAGCGCGTCGGCGGTATACTGCGCCAGCATCATCCCCGAGTGGAGCCCCGGCTTCTCGGCCAGGAAGGGCGGCAGCCCCGCCGAGAGCGCCGGGTTGGTGAGCCGGTTCAGCCGCCGCTCGCTCAGTACGGCAATCATGCTGAGCCCGGTCGCGACCATCTCCAGCGGCAGCGCGACCGGCGTGCCCTGGAAGTTGGCGCCCGTGAGCACCTCTTTCTCCTCGGTAAGGAAGACAGGATTGTCGCCGACGCCGTTCAGCTCGGTCTCCACTTCGCCGACACCGTGGCGCACTGCGTCGCGCAGTGCGCCCGCCACCTGCGGCGTCGAGCGCATCGAGTAGGCGTCCTGCACCTTCTCGCCGTGCGCCGCCAGGATGGGGCTGTCTGCCATCAGCTTCCGCAAGTTGCCTGCCACTTCCTGCGCGCCGCGGAAGCCGCGCAGTTCGTGCAGTCGCGCGTCGTACGGCTTCTGGTTGGCGAGCAGCGCCTCGAGCGTCATCGCCGCGGCGATGTCGTGCAGCCTGCACCAGTGCTGCGCGTCGTGCAACAGCAGTGCCGCCCACGCCGTCAGCACGTTCGAGCCGTTAATCAGCGCCAGCCCGTCGCGAGCCTCGAGCGCCAGCGGCTCCAGCCCTGCTTTCGCCAGCGCCGCCGCGGCGTCCATGCGCTCGCCGCGGTAGAACGCCTCGCCCTCGCCCATCAGGCAGAGCGCCACCTGCGACATCGGCGCCAGGTCGCCGCACGCACCCACGGAACCTTTCTCGCACGCAACCGGCGTCACCCCCGCGTTCAGCGCGCCGACGAGCGCGTCGGTCACCGCCGGGCGCCCCCCGGAGTGGCCGTGGCAGTGGACATTGGCGCGGCCGCACATCGCGCCGCGCACGACCGCCGCCGGCAGCGGCTCGCCGATGCCGGCGGCGTGCGAATAGACCAGGAAGCGCTGGAAGTCGCGCAGCTCGTCGGGCGTCAGCGTATGCTCGGAGAACTCGCCGATGCCGGTGGTGATGCCATACATCACCTCGTGCGCGGCGATTTTCTCTTCCAGCATGGCACGGCTGGCGGCGATACGCTTCCGCGCCGCGGGCGCCAGCGCGACGTTCGCTCCGTCGCGTGCGACCTGCGCCAGCGCCTCAATCGTGAGTGACTTGCCGTCAAGCTCGACTTTCACGCGCGGTCACCTCGCCCGGATTATAAAGCGCTGTTCGGGGCAGCGGATTTTAACTGCCCCTCGCTGGCGGCCCGTGCCTATCGACGACAGCAACCATGCCGACGAGCTGCGCGTGGAAGGGCTGGCCGAGCTCAAGCTGGGCCACTACCGCCGCGCCCGCCGCACGCTCGAGAAGGCACTGGCCGCCAAGCCGGGAAGCAAGCGGCTGCGACACGACCTCGGCAAGGTGCACCTCGCGGCGGGGCAGCCGGAAGCGGCGCTGGCGGAGCTCGACCAGATTCCCGATGCGGTCTCGCACTCGGAAATCATGTGGAAGGACCGCGCGCTGGCGCAGTTGCTGCTCGGCAACCCCGCCGAAGCGCTGGCGTGCGCCGAGCGGTCGCTCGAGCAGAAGCCGCGCTACATTGCTGCGCACGTCCTGAAGGCGCGTGCGCAGCAGGCGCTCGGCGACGGCGAAGGTGCGCTGGCGACGCTCGATGCGGTTGCTCGCGGGAAACCGGACCGCGAGCTGCTCTACCGTCGCGGCAAGCTACTCCACGCAATGGGGCGCTACAACGACGCTTTGCAGGATTTCGACGCCATCCTCGAACGGCGGCCGCGCGATACGGCGGCGCTCGAGGCGAAGGGGCTGGCGCACGACCAGCTCGACGAGCCGGGCGCGGCGGCGGAGGCGCTGCAGCAGAGCCTCGAGGCAGAGGATGAAGTCGTCTACAACGACCGCGGCGTCGCGCTCTCGCGGCTGGGCTACAACCACCGCGCCATCGAGAGCTACCGACGCGCGCTGGCGGCCAATCCGCGCTACGCCACCTGCTGGTTCAATCTTGGCAAGGCGCTATTCCGCGTCGGCAATCTCAAGGAGGCGCTGCAGGCGTTCACCCGCGCGACCGAACTCGACCCGCGCAACCGCTCGGCGTGGAACAACCGCGGCGTGACGCTACGGCAGCTCAACCGCATCGAGGAGACCATCCCGTGCTACGAGCGCGCCATCGAGCTGAAGGAGGATTACGCCTGGGCGTGGCACAACAAGGGCTACGCGCTCGAGCTGCTCGACCGCCCCCGTGAGGCGCTCGAATGCTACCGGAACACGCTGGTGCACGAGTCGGGTCACGAACACCACGACGGCTCCGAGTGGGAACAGCTGCTCAAAGACACCGAAAAGGCTATCGCGCGCATCGAGCTGATACTCGAGAAGTAGATGGCTGACGTCGCGGAGCTGGTCGAACAGGGCGAGGCACTGGTGCGCGAGGGGAAGCTCCGCAAGGCAATCAGCTGCTTCCGCCGGGCGGTGGACCTGGCGCCGGAGGACCCTTCGCTCCACAACAGCATCGGCATGGCCGAGATGGCGCGCCGCAACCCCGGGCGGGCGTTGCGCGCCTACCAGCAGGCGTGCGAGCTGGCGCCCGACATCGCGCGCTACCACGTGCGCCGCGGCGACGCGCTACAGCGGCTCGAGCGCTTCGCGCAGGCAGTCGAGGCGTACGCGCGAGCGCTGGAGCTGGAGCCGCGCAATGCACCGGCGTGGAACAACCGCGGTTTCGCCAACTTCATGCAGGACCGCTGGAACGAGGCGCTGCGCTGCTACGACGAGGCGATGCGCGCCGATCCGACCTACGCGGTGGCGTGGTACAACTATGGCTACACGCTGCAGCTCTCGGGGCGGCTGGAGGACGCCAAGGATTACTACCAGCGCGCAGTGGAACTGGACCCGCGTGACAAGATTGCGTGGAACAATCTCGCCAACGTCCAGTATAACCAGGGCGAATACGAATTATCCATCGAGTTATACCAGAAGTCGCTTGATATCGACCCGGAATACGTCATTGCCGTCAACAACATCGGCAATGCCCTGGACCACCTGCACCGCTACGAGGAGGCCATCGAGTACCACGAGCTGTCGCTCGAGCTTGACCCGACTTTCCACTACGCCTGGATGGCCAAGGGCCGCGCGCTGGCGCGGCTCGGCCGCCCCGAAGAGGGGCTTGAATTCCTGGAAACGGCGCTCGAGCTCGAGGACGGGGACCCCGACTACCACGAGGCGCTGGCGCGCTGCCTGCTGGCGCTTGGCCGTCCCGACGAGGCGCGGCGCATCTTGAATCTTGGCTTAGCGGCTGATGGCCAGCACGTTCTCTGCTGGGTCGCGCTGGGCGACAGCAGCCGCGACCGCGGCGAGACCCGGCATGCGCTGCAGTGCTATGACGAGGCGGTGCGCGCGATGGACAACCAGGCGCGCAACCGCATGCGCGACCTGGACTGGATTGAGAAAGGCAAAATACTGGTCAACGCCGGGATGTCGGGCGAGGCGGAGCGACAGTATACCAACGCGCTGGTCGCGCATCCCGAGTCGGCGCGCGCGCGCTTCCGGCTGGCGGAGTCGCTGCTCGAGCTGGACCGCAACGAGCAGGCGCTGCCGCTCATCGAAAACGCGCTCGAGCTGCAGCCCGGCTCGCGCGCTGGCCGGCTGCTGCTGGCGCGTGCACAGGAGTGGGCCGCAGCGCGAAAAACGCTCGCTGAATTACAGGCAGAGTTTCCCGACGACGAGAATATAAAACGCCAGCTGGGGCTGCATCTTGCCCCGCACGAGCCGGAAGCGGCGCTGGAGCACCTGTCGCTCGACGACCCCGCTGCGGCACTGGCGTGCTGTGGCTGTCTGCGCGCGCTCGACCGCAGCCGCGAAGCACAGGCTGCGGCCGAAGCCGCGACGGCGCTCGCGCCGTCACGGCTCGAAGCGTGGCTGGCGCTGGGCTGGAGCGCGCTCGAAGCAGGTGCCCCGAAGCGTGCCGCCGAAGCGTTCGACGGCGCGCTCGGCTGCGGGGAAGCCGACCCGGAAGCGCTGGCGGGCAAGGCGGCCGCGCTCGAAGCGCTCGGCAAGCCGGCCGACGAATTGCGGCGGCTGTTAGCGGAAACGGAGCCGGAACTGGCCTAGTGCGAGATGGCGGCTTCCAGTACCTGCTCGACCTTCTCGGCGACGCGCGGCCATGCGAATTCGTGTTCGGCGCGTTCGCGTCCGCGGGCGCCCATCTGCCGCGCCCGTTCCGGATAGTCCCAGATGTCCTCCAGCGCCCCGGCCAGCGCGACGGGGTCGAGCGGCTCGACGATGTGCCCCTCCTCGCCGGTGATGACGTCGCGCACGCCGGGGATGTCGCTCAACACGAGCGGCTTGCCCGATGCCATGCCTTCAAGGCCGACGATACCGAACGCCTCGAGCCGCGACGTCGACGGCAGCACGACGGTATCGCAGGCGGCGTAGTAGGCGGGCAGCCCCGCGTCGCCGATGGGGCCGGCGAAGACCACCCGCTCCCCAAGCCCCTTGCTACGCACCAGCCCCTCGAGCCAGCCGCGGTAGGGGCCATCGCCCACCACCACCAGCCGTCCCCGCTCGAGCCGCGACAGCGCGCGAACCAGAATGTCTACCCCCTTGTGCGGCACCAGCCGTCCCACGAAGAGCACCAGCGGCTCGCCTGCGGGCGATAGCCGGTTGCGGATATGCTCGCCGTTGTTCGAAGGGTGGAAGCGGTCGGTGTCGACCGCGTTCGGCACCACCTCCACCTCCCGGTTCCAGAGCGCGCGCGATGTGGCGGCGTAGCTCTCGGTCGTCGAGATGATGCGCTTCGCGGCCTGCAGCGGCCGCTGCCCGGCATAGCGCTGGTAGCTGCGCACCATCAGCGAGCCGAGCCGGCCGCGCAATTCCAGGTCGCAGTGGTAGGTGATGACCAGCGGCTTCCCCGCGCGCGCTGCGCCACGCGCGGCGAACAGTTCGGTGAAGGGGGGCGGCGAGTGGACATGCACCACGTCCGCTTCGGTCGCGGCGACATGCCCGCCGAAACCGGGGGCGACAGGGGTGTTGAACAGGTTCAGCCACTGCGTCACCCGGTTCACCGGCAGGCCGCGCACCGTCTCCCGCTCGGGCATGCGCGCGTAGCGTGCGGTGAGCACCTCGACGGTGTGGCCGCGCTGCTGCAGGTGCATCGACAGCCCCAGCACGTGCGACTCGACGCCGCCGTAGTGGGGGTGGAAGTAGGGCGTTACTTCGAGAATCCGCATCAGAGTATCCGGGAGCCGGCCGCCCAGCTGCCGGAGACGACGCGTCCGGGGCCGACAATCGTTCCTTCACCCAGGATGGTGCCGACGTTTAGCGAAGCATTGATGCCAGTCTTCACGTCGTCACCCAGGATGACTCCCAGCTTGCGCAGCCCGCTGTCAACCCGCTCGCCCCGGATGATTGCGTAGATGTTGGCGCCGTCGTGCCGCAGGTTGGCAACCTTGGTCCCCGAGCCAAGGTTGCAGTTACGCCCCAGGATAGAATCACCGACGTAATTGTGGTGCGGAGCCTTCGCGCCCGCCATCAGGATTGAATTCTTCACTTCCGAAGCAGCGCCCACTTTTGCCCCGGCACCGAGCATGGTCGCGCCGCGGATGCTGGCGTTCGGCCCGACGGTCGCGCCGGGGCCGACCCATACCGGGCCTTCGATGCGGCTGCCCGCCTTGACCATCGCGCCGGTGGCGACGTGCACCGCTCCCTCCAGCACCGCGCCTTCCTCGACGGTGCCCTCGATGGATGGCTCCATCCGCGCGAGTAGCAGCGCGTTCGCCGTCAGCAGGTCCCACGGCCGCCCCAGGTCGAGCCAGTCGCCCTCAACATCGACGACGGCAACGTCCGGCGCGACCGCCTCCAGTGCGGTCGTCAGCTCGTATTCGCCGCGCGGCGACCGCTCCAGCGCATCCAGTGCGGCGAAGATGGAAGGCGCGAAGCGGTAGATGCCGGCGTTGGCCTTGCCCGGTCCCTCAGCGTCTTTCTCGACGATGCCCGCCAGTTTTCCCTTGCGCGCCTTGACCAGTCCGTAGCTGCTGCAGTCGGTGACCTGCGCGACCGCCATGGCGTGCTCGCCCTCGGCTGCGGCGAGCGCCCGTAGCGTCCCGGCCGTGACGAGCGTGTCGCCATTCAGGCAGAAGATATCGCCATCCAGTTTCCCGGCCGCCTGCGCCACTGCATGGCCGGTGCCGAGCTGTTCTTCCTGCACCAGAAATTCCAGCGCCAGCCCGAAGCGCTGTCCGTCGCCGAGCGCTTCGTGTACTTCGCGCATGCGGTAGCCCACCAGCACCGCTACGCGCTTGACTCCAACTTCGGCCAGCGCGCGCAGCTGGTGCTCCAGAAACGGGGCGCCGCCGGCCGGCAGCAGCGGCTTCGGCAGCCGCGCCGTCAGCGGACGCATGCGGGTGCCCCGACCCGCCGCCAGGATGAGCGCCAGTTCAGCCAAGGAATTCCTCCAGCTTCACTCGCAGCCGTTCGTTCACGAGCGCGCCGTCAACCCGGCCGCGGAACTCGCCCATCACGGCTCCCATCAACGGTCCCACCGCCTCCATTCCGCGCTGCTGCACAAAGTCCTTGCGCTCTGTGAGCAACTGTTCGATAAACGCATCCAGCTCGCCCGCACCGCTCACTGCCTGTTCCGGCAGCGTTTCGCCGCGCGCTAGCGCCGCGAGTGCGTCATCGACGCCCTCCTTCACCAGTTTGCCATCAGCGACCGCCGCGAGCAACTCTCCGAGCGCCGCCCCGCTGGGCGCCGGCAGTCCCGCCTTGCGCAGCTCGGGCAGCTGGTGCAGCAGCAGTCGCGCCACCGCCTTGGGCGGGCCGCCCGCTGCGACGAGCGAGTGGAAGCGCGCGTCCAGACTGGCGCGCACCAGCTGCTCCGCCTGCTGCGCGCCGAGCGGCAACGCCGCGGTGCGCTCTGCGAGCGTCGGCGGCAGTTCGACCGCGTTCCCGGCCAGCGGCAGCGGTGGAATATCGGTCTCGGGATACATACGCGCCGCGCCCGGCATGGGGCGCAGGTAACGGCTGTCGCCCTCGGCCAGCACGCGTCGGACCTCGTGCGGCACGCCGCCCTGCCGCGCACGGTCGCAGGCGCGCTCCAGCGCCGCCGTGGCAACTCTTTTTTTCTCGAAGACCAGTATAAAAGCGTCCGCTTCCCCGCAACCGAGCTCCGCGGCGACCGCCGCCGCCTCGTCAGCCGAGACGCCCTGCGCCGGCAGTTCGTCGCTATGCAGCAGCCCCGCCACGCCGGCGCGACGCGCGTGGTCCGCCAGCTCGCGCCCCAGCCGCGGATGGCCTGCCGGGGATTCGGGCGAGCCGAGCAGGCCGGCCCAGCCCGGCAGCCGGCAGCCCCACGCCTCGCGCGGCTTCTGCAACAGCGCCGTAATTTCCGTGGCGGGGCCGGGCTCGCACGCCTCGATGGCGGCGAGCGTTGCTTGTCGTTCCATCTCGCGCTCGACGACCTGCGGCATTGTTCCGAGGTCCTGGAAACCTTTCAGCTCGACCCGCACCCCCTGGGGAATCGAGACGTTCAAATCCTGTCTTATGGTCCCGAGTCCGCGCCGGACGCGGCAGGCGCGCAGCAGTTGCCCCAGCGCGCGCGCCGCCGCCTGCACCGCCTCGGGAGTGTGGAGCTGCGGCGCGGTCGAAATCTCGAGCAGCGGCACCCCCAGCCGGTCTAGCAGGAATTCATCGTTGCCGTCACCGCGCCGGCAGGAGTCCTCCTCCAGGCAGAGCTGCTCGATGTCGACGCTGCCGCCGTCGTAGTCGAGCCGGCCGCCAGTGGCGACCAGTGCGGTGCGCTGGAAGCCGGTGGTATTGGAGCCGTCGACGACCACCTTGCGCATGAAATGCACCTCCTCGAGCGGCTGCGCGCCGAGCAGTCCGGCGACCTGCAGTGCGACCTCGACCGCCTCCGGGTTGGGGCCGCGCGGCGGCTCCTCGTCCGCCTCGACCAGACAGTTGCCGTTACCCTGATGGTAGCCGAAATCACGCACGTTTTCGGCCGCGGCTGCCGCGTCGACCTGCCCCATCTCGCTGGCGGTCGCGTGCAGCTGCCGGCTGAAGCCGGGGTCGGGGCTGCCGTCGGCGGCGGGGCAGCTGCAGAAGAGCTTGCCGCAGTCGAGCTGCTGGTGCACCTCGAGCCCTGCCGTCAGCGTCACGGTGGCGGATGCTCGCCCGTTTTAAAGGAAAAGGCGTGTTTCTGTCGCTGCAGCAGCACCAGCGCGGTGAACCCGAGCAGCGGCCCCACCAGCAGGAAGCCAAGCGCGAGCGCGCTGAAGAGCGCTCCCAGCTGCGCCGCCAGGAATGAAGTGCGCTGCCACGCGGCCCACGCGCCGCCGAGCCCGATGAGCGAGAAGGCGAGCATCAGGAACGGGCACCAGGCGAACATCGAGCGCCAGAGCCCCTGCACCGGCTGTTCTTGCTCCGTGGCGCTGCCTTCGCCCTCGAGCAGCGTGAAGCTGAACAGGTTCACGCCGGCGGTGGGTTCCATGTCAGGGTCCTGCTCGGGGACGAACACCTCGCTGGTGGCGTTGCGATGCCCCCTCGCGGCGACCTCGAGCGTGCGCATGCCGCTGCTGACGACCGTCGTGTAGGTTCCCGGCGCGCTCGCCGTAAGGTTGGCGAGCACGTCGTCGACCAGCAGCGTCACGTTGGCGAGCGGCCCGGTGGTGTTGGCGACTTCGACCGTGATGCGAACCTGCTGCCGCCCGTCATATTCCTCGGGCATGACATGGATGCCCCAGGCGGTCGCCAGCCCGGTGAGCGACGCCGCCAGGATTAGCAGCGCAATCGCAAGCGTCCCGCCCGCCGTCGGTTGCGCGCGCAGCGGCGGCCCGCGGTAGGGGGGGTAATCGTTCGGGACCGCCGGCGGCGCGGTGTCTGTAGCGGGCGCGCCCGGCGAGTCACCAGCCGCGCCCGGTCGCCGTGCGGGGGGGCGCCGCGTCCCGGCTGGCGCTGCGGGGCCGGCGGGGACGACCTTCACTGCATCTCCATCCGGCAGGAACTCGAGCGCGCTGTGGCATTCGCGGCAGCTGCTGGTCGCGCTGGCGTCACCGTCGGGCAGGAGGATGGACTGCTCACCCTGACAGACTGGGCATTCGAAGGCGTGGCGGTGCATCTACGCCACTTCGGGGCCGGCCGTCGAGCCCCGGGCTTCGCCCTTGCCTTTCTGGAACTTGACCTGTGGCACCTCGACTTTGACCGGCGGCGGCAGGCCGAGCTTGCGCGCCAGCACGAAAACCTCGAACGAGCCCTGCGACAGGACCGCGTTGTGCACCTCCTCGGCGGCGCCGTCGGGCATCTTGTGCTCGCGCTCCCAGAGCTTCTGCACTTCCCGCGCGCTCCCGCCGTCGCCGCTGGCGTAGCTGACTTCGCCGTCGAGCTGAATCATTCCCAGTCCGCCGTAGGTTACGGTGTAGCGATATTCGACCGTCGCGCGCTCCTTGTCTGTGGCGCGAATCGAGAGCACGGTGGTGTTGTGGTCAATGCGCACCTGCTGCGGCCGCCCGCTGCGGCGATGGCGTCGCGCCTCGATGCCTGTGATGCGGAAGCCGCTGACGCCCATGCGGCCGCCACCAGCGCCGGTTTAATCACCTTTGCGCCGGCGGCCACCTTTTTTTTAAGCCGCGCCCGTCCGCGGCGCGTGGACCCGCGCTTCGTAGTGGTCAGCCTGCTGCTGCTGACCGCGACGCCGAGTTGCCAGGAGCCGAACCCGGCACGCACCATCGTCAGCCTGCAGCTCGACTGGGATGGCGAGCAGGCGTGGGTCTACCTCTACTCGACACCACGGGCGCGGATGGACAACCTGACCATCGCCTTCGGGAACGATACGCTGCGCGAGCCGGAGGTCTACGCATTGCAGCGCGCGACCGACGCGGTCGAGTTCAGCCTCACGGTCGAGGCGGAGCTCTCGGGCGTCTCCTGGGGCTTCAGCGGTAACATCACGCTGGAGGATCAGGGGCTTGAAGAACCGGAGTACCACGCGCTGGTCGAAATTCCTGTCGAGGAGGGCGAGCCGGACGAAGAGGACTGGGGGCTGCCGCGCAGCCGCCCGCTGGAGCGGCTGCCATGAACCTGCTGCGCGCGCCACTCAGCTTCCAGTTCACCATCGCCGCCGTGAGCGCGCTGCTGCTCTACCTGGTGCTGTTCCAGCTGAACGTCATTGATTTCTCCGTGGGCGAGCTGCTCGCCTTCTACACCTTCTCGGTTTTCACGGTGACGCTCTTCGCGGTGCTGGGCGGGGTGCTGCTGGGGATGTTCATCGCTACGCGCGCGCTCTCGAGCCAGGGATTCACGCCGTTCGAGGTTTCGATGCTCAAGCTGCGCGATGATGTGCGCAACCTGCGCGAGGAGGTGCGCCAGCTGCGCGCGCCGGAAGAGGGCGAATCTGAAGAGGAATCTTCGGAGTAACCGTTTTATAAAAATCGCGGGGGGTGGCCGTGCATGTCTCGCGCGACTCTGTCCGGCGTCATCTTCATTCTGGCGCTGATGCTGCTCTCACCTCTGGCTGGCCTCAGCCTGCCCGGTTCCGATAGCGGACTGCACCCGGCCAGCAACCCGGACGCAGGCCGCGACCACGGTTCGTACAGTGTAGAAATCTACCCGGCCGGTGAAATCGGCCCCGGCGATGACCAGTTGACACGTAACCAGAGCCGCAGCTTTGAGTTCACGGTCGAGAATACTGGCAGCGATGCTGATACCTACGATATCACGGCGGTCTGGACCGACAATAACAATCTGGGCTGGAACTGCGTAGCCGACGTAGATTCGGTTTCGCTCGCGGCTGGCGCGACCGCGTCAGTCGAGTTCACTTTCTCGACCCCGCGCGCCAGTGTTTACGACGGCGCTGAGAAGCAGTTCAAGCTGAATGCTACTTCCACCAACGAAACCACGGTGAGCGACAGCGAGGATTTCAACATCCGTATTGACATGAGCCACGCTGTCGACCTCACAGTCCGTGGTGAAGCGTCAAAGTCAGCCGAACGCGGTGACATGGTGCGTTTCCAGCTTGACCTGACCAATGTTGGAGACAATGGCGACAGCTACCGCGTCTCGCTGACCCACGTACCATGGGACTGGAGCGCTGACACGGACACGGTCAACATAAACAATGTTGCGGCTGGCGAGCAGCGCAGTTTCTACGTCGATGTCGACGTTCCCGATTCGGCCGAGGAAGACGAGTATGCGCTCATTACCGTGCTAGTAACCTCCAAGGCGACCGGCTTCGACCATATTGACGCCGTCCAGCAGGTCAACACCACCGTCACCGACGGCCGCACCTACGGGCTGACGCTCACGATTGATACTGACTCGCAGGAGACCATCCCCGGCAAGGCAGCCAGCTACTCGTTGACGCTGCGCAACGACGGCAACGAGCCGGACAGCTTCGCGCTGGACGCGTCTGCTCTGCCGACTGGCTGGAGTGGCTCGGTAAGCCCCGATTCGGTCGCCGACCTTGACCCGGACGACACCGCTGATATTTCCTTCAGCGTCACGCCTCCCGCGGATGCCGAGGAGGACGACTGGGCGGTCGCTGACGTCAGTGCGTGGTCGACAGGCCGCAACCACCACCGCGACTCGGTTGCGACCAATACCACCGTCCGCATCCCGGTACGCGGCGTCGACCTGTCGAGCGACGCGGCGGGCAAGGGCGGCACGCCCGGCACGACGGTCAGCTTCACGTTTACGCTGGAGAACACCGGCAGCGACCCCGACAGCTACGACCTCTCGCTCGAGAAGCCCCCCACCTGGGACATCTCGCTTTCCCAACTCACGGTCGAAGACCTGGCTGACGGCAGCAGCGCTACCATAATTCTCTCGGGAGTCATCCCCGGCTACGCGCAAGACACCGACTCGGCTGACGCTACCGTCACCGCCACTTCGCGCGGCAATAGCTCGGTCTCGCAGGCGGTCATGGTGACCTTTACGGTCGACACAGTCTACAGCATGTCGCTCACGGTGGACGGCTGGCAGCGTACCGCCAACCCCGGCAACAGCACCACTTTCAGTTTCACGGTCACCAACCTCGGTAACGGGGTTGAGGACTTCACGATAGACCACACTACCTTGCCGGTGGGCTGGGACGTCGACGGCCTGCCACACGCCGACCTCACTGGCGTCAGTGCGGATGGTGGCACCGCCACCTTTCAGGCCACCCTGACAGTCCCGGGCGATGAAACTCCGGGCTGGAACAATTTCACGGTCAGCGTCGCCGTCAAGGATAATCCCTCTATCAACCAGCTGCAGTCAATTGCCATCGAGGTCGAGAACTTCGCCGCAATGACAGTCGTGGTCGACCCTGCCGCCGCTAGTAGCGACCCGGGCGCGACTTCCAGCTACACTTTCAGCATCACCAATACCGGCAACTCGGACGACACCTTCGGCTTCTACATCGATGACCTGCCGCCCAGCTGGCAGGTGCAGTACCGGCTCCCGGACGGGGGCGCCTACATCAGCCAGCTTTCTGTTCCGGTCGGCGCGACGGGGTCGGTCGACATCTTCGTGACTACGCTCACTACCGACGGCCCGGGCGAGCGCAGCCTGACGCTCACCGTGCGCTCCGGGCTGAACCAGCGCATCACCCGCGATTCGGCACTCTCGTTGACGATTGCCGAGACGTACGGCCTCGAAGTCATGACTGGCACCACGGCCAAGGACGGCGGCCCCAACGAGGCGATTCCGTTCTCCTTCACGGTCAGGAACAACGGCAACGCGCTGGACTACGTTTCACTCCCCATCCCGACCCCACCGCTGAACTGGGAAGCGACGCTCTCGGACACCCAGTTCACCCTCAGCCCCGGCGCGAGCAAGACGGTCTACCTGAACCTGCGCACCCCGGAGGGTGTCTGGGGCGGCAGCCACACCGTCATGGTCACCATCAACTCCGACGAGACCGGCGAAAAGCACACGCTGAACTTTACGGTCACGATTCCGGCCAGCCCCGGACTGGACGTGGTGCTTGTGCAGAAAGATGACGATATCAAGGCGGGCGAAGAGGGCAGTTTCACCTTCAACCTCTCCAACACCGGTAACACCTTCGAGCAGGTTTCGTTGAAGGTGCAGGGCAAGTACTCCAGCTGGTTCAACCTCCCGCAGGCATCGGTCGACATGGCCCCGGGCGATACGCGTGAGATAACGGTCATCGCGAACCCGCCCGGTAACACCCCCTCGATGGACACCACCGCCAGTTTCAACGCCACGCTCAGCAGCAACGGTGAGTCGATTCTCAAGTCAATGACCCTCAGCATTGAGGGCGCCCCGCCCCCGCCGCCGACCGACAATGACGACGAAGGCGGCTTCCCGATTCCGGGCCCCGGCCTGCTGGCCGCCTTCGGCGCGGCTGGCGCGGTCGCGCTGCTGCGCCGCCGTCGGTGAGTCCCCCGCCCGGTGAACTGGCAGCGTTACGCGACGCGACGCTCGACCAGGCTCGCGCTGCGCTGGCAGAAGCGGTGACGCCCGACCGCGGGTTGCTGCAGGGCGTCAGGGCACTCGATGAGGCGCTCAAAGCTGAAAACAGGCTCGCCGAACGGCTGGCGCGCTGGGCGGCGGAAGCGGCTGGCGCAGCGCGGCAGCCGCCCGCGGCGGAACTGCCGCCCGACGCGCCCGAGCCGCTGCGCGAGCTACAGGTCGCCTGGCGGGAGTCCGGGGCGCGCGCGGTGCGGCTGCGCGACTGGCTCGAGGCGCAGGCGCCCGAGGTGGCGCCGTCGCTGAGCGCACTGCTGGGGCCGCTGCTGGCGGCGCGCGTGATTGCCGCGGCGGGGTCGCTACCGCGGCTGGCGCGGCTGCCCGGCTCGACCATCCAGACGCTCGGCGCCGAGCGGGCGCTCTTCGCGCATCTCGGCGGCGGCGCGCCGCCGCCGAAGCACGGGCTGCTGCTGGCGCATCCGCTGGTGCGCGACGCATCGCGCCGGGGCCGCATGGCGCGGAGGCTCGCGGCCAAGGCGGTGATTGCGGCGCGCGTCGACTGCTACGGCGGGGAGCCGTGCGGGGCCGAATTACTGGCGGTTCTGGGTCCCGAAGACCCGGTTAAATAACGGCGGTGCTCGGCGCGCGTGCGAATTCCCCCTTTCGCCGCCGGGCTGCTGATGGGTTCGGCCGACGCGGTGCCGGGTATCAGCGGCGGCACGGTCGCGCTGGTGATTGGCCTATATCGCCGGCTAATCGGGGCAATCGCGACGGTGCTGGAATACCCGCGCCGGCGCGATTTCGAGGCGCTACGCGCGCCACTGGCGTTCCTGCTGCCGCTCGGGCTCGGGATGGCGGCCGCCTACTGGCTGGTGTCGCGGCTGCTCATCGGCCCCGAGGGGAGCCCGGGAATCCTGCTGCAGGATGAGACAGCGCCGCTCTGCTACGGCCTCTTCAGCGGCCTCGTGGCGGTCTCGCTGCGCGAGCCGTGGCGTCGCATCGAGGCGGTGCAACGCGAGCACCTGGCGTTCGCCGGGGCCGGTGCGGTCGCGACCTTCATCGTGCTGGGGCTGCCCTTCGCGACGAGCGCGCCGGCCGGCTGGATGCTGCCCGTCGGCGGCGCGCTGGCGCTGACGGCGATGCTGCTGCCGGGGGTGAGCGGGTCGCTGGTGCTGGTGATGCTCGGCCAGTATGCCACGATTGCCGGCGCGGTGCACGACTTGCGGATGGCGCCGCTGCTCTGGTTCGGCAGCGGCGGCCTCGTCGCGGCGCTGGTGGTGGTGCCGCGGCTGCAGCGACTGCTCATCGAGCGGCCGGGGCGCACGCTGGCGGTGCTCACGGGCGTCATGGCCGGCTCGCTGCGCGCGCTCTGGCCGTGGAAGGCGAGCTACGACGTGCGTGCCGGCGACCTTTCGCCGCTGGGCATCGGGGACAACTGGCCCGAAGTGGCGCTGGCGGCGCTGCTCGGGGGGGCGCTGGTGCTGGCGCTGGAAAGGCTTTCTCGTCGATAGACAAACCGCAGCACTTAAATCGCGCCTTCGGTGAAGGCGCAAAATGCGCGTGGTCATAGCCGGCGCCGGCGACGTAGGTTACCGGGTGGCCCGGGACCTGGTCAATCGCGGCCACGGCGTCAGCATCATCGACTCCGACCCGGCCGCCGTCAAGCGGGCGCAAGGGCTCGACGCACAGGTGCTGCGCGGCCATGCTGCGGCGCCGAAGCTGTTGGTCGAGCAGCTGGGACTGGCGGAGGCCGAACTGTTCATCGGCGTGACCGGCAACGACCTAGTCAACATCCTCGGTTGCACGTTCGCTAAGGAGATGGGCTGCCGCACGATTGCGCGCGTCAACGCTCCCGAGCTGCTTGACTGGCCACTCGAACCCGACCCGCAGCAGGTTTTCGGCCTCGACGCCTGTATCAGCCCTGACGAGCTGGCGATGCACCGCATCTGGCAAATCCTCTCGCGACCGGCGCTGACGCGGCTCGAGCACTTTTCGGTCGGCAAGCTGCGCATTCTCGAGGTGCGATTGGACGACAGCTCGCCTGCGGTGGGGCGCACGCTCGACAGCGTCGAGCTGCCGCCGCACTGCCGCGTGGTGCTGATTTCGCGCGACGAGGGCGTCATCATTCCGCGCAGCGAGGAAGTCTTGCTGCCGCGCGACCGGCTGCTGGTGCTGCTGAGCGACGTCCACGAACTCGAGGAGCTCAGTGAGTCGCTCGGTGCGCCGAAGGAAGTGACGGACGAGGGTAACATCAAGCGGTTGATGATTGCCGGCAGCACGCAAGTCGCCTTGCGGCTGGCCGAACAGGTGGTGCGGCGCTACGACGGAGTGCAGGTCTACCTCGTCGAGCCGGACCGCGCGCGCGCCGAGGAGGTCAGCGAGCGGCTGCCCGACGACGTTACGGTGCTGCTGGGGTCGCCGACCGACCGCCATTTCCTGCGCGAGGAGGGTATCCGCCATGAAGATTTGTTCGTCGCGGCGACCGAGCGCGAAGATTTGAACATGCTCAGCTGCCTGCTCGCCAAGCGCGAGGGGGCGCGCCGCACGGTGGCGCTGGTTTACCAGACCGAGCTGGAGCACGTCGTGCAGAATACCGGCGTTGACACGCTCATTAACCCCAAGCGAGTGGCGGTGACCGCCATCCTGAATCGCGCCACGGCGACCGAGGAAATCGAGGCGCTGGAGGAACTGCAGGGTGGCGAAGCGTCGATTCGCGAATTCCTGGTCAAGGCTGACAATGGCCTGGTGGGGAAGTCCATCGCGAAGCTCGGGCTCCCCGAGGGGTGCATGGTCGCGCTCATCAATCGCGGCGGCGAGCCGTTTTTCCCCGATGAGGACGAAGTGTTGCAGGGAGGCGACCACCTGCTGGTGTTCACGCTCAAGGGACAGCTACCGTCGCTGGAGAAGCTCTTCCGCTGACATGCGTGGACGCCTGTTGCTGAGCCTGCTGGGAGTGCTGCTGGCGCTATTCGGCAGCACCTTCCTGCTTCCGCTGGCGGCGGGGCTGCTGCTGAGCGAGCCGAGTGAGCAGGTGGCGTGGCTCTACGGGCTGCCGCTGCTGCTCTCGGTTGGCGGCGGACTGCTGCTCTACCTCCGCTTCCGCAGCGAGGAGGAGCTGCGCGACCGCGAGGCGTTCGCGCTGGTGAGTGCAGCGTGGCTGGTCTTCGCCGTGTTTGGCGCGATTCCCTACGTGATGGCGGGCGACATGGCGGGCAGTGACGGTGCGCCGCTGCTGGTGTATGAGCCGACGCTGGCTGAGGCGTATTTCGAGTCAATCTCGGGGCTGACGACGACCGGCGCGACCGTCTTCGACGCCTCGGTCGCTAACGGCACCACCGCCGACGGCTATTACAACGCCCCCAAATCGCTGCTGTTGTGGCGGTCGCAGTCGCAATGGCTGGGCGGGATGGGGATTATCGTACTCGCGACGGTGGTTCTGTCGCGGCTGCTCGGTGGCGGCATCCAGGTACTGCGCGCCGAGATGCCGGGAACCGGCGTGACGCGTGTCAAGCCGCAGATGGCACAGACGGCGCGGCTGCTGTGGGGGCTCTACGCCGGCCTTACCGTGGCCGAGGTGCTGCTGCTGCGCTTCGTCGGCGGGCTGCCGCTCTACGACGCGGTCTGCACCGCTTTCTCGACCGTCGCTACCGGCGGATTCTCGCCGCAGGCGGGCTCGATTGGCGCCTACAATAGTGGTCTCGTCGAAGGCATCGTGGCCGTTTTCATGCTGACTGCGGGCATTAACTTCGTCCTGCTCTACGGCTTCTTCAGCAGCGTGCGCCGTAATCGGGAGCAACGTCTGCTCCACGGACTGCGCCAACTCTGGACCAGCGGCGAATTCCGCTACTACCTCAGTTTCGTGGCCATTGCCATCACGCTGGTGGTCATCGGCCTCTGGGCGCCAATGCAGGGCGGCGGACGCGCGCCAGCCGAGGCGCTGCGGCCGGCGCTGTTCCAGGTGGTCTCGCTGCTGACCGGCACCGGCTTCACCACCCAGGATTTTGGGAGCTGGGCGCCGGCGGCGCAGTTCGTGCTGCTGCTGCTGATGTTCGTTGGCGGCTGCGCCGGCTCGACCGCGGGTGGCCTCAAGGTCATCCGCATCGAAATCCTGCTCAAGGCGCTCTGGCGCGAGCTGTTCCTTGTGATCCACCCGCGCGCGGTGCGCAAGCTGCGGCTGGGCGCCAAGGTGCTCGACGAAACGCTGGTGCGCAACGTCGCCGTTTTCTTCTTTATCTACATAATCCTGTTCCTGACTGGTGCACTGGTGTTGCTCTACCTCGAGCCGGGCTGGACCCTCGTTGACGCGATGGGTGCTTCGATTGCGTGCCTCAGCAACGTCGGCCCCGGCCTCGGCGCGGTCGGCCCCGGCGCCAGCTACGCCGGCCTCGCGAGCCCCACCCTCGGCGTGCTCTCGCTGCTGATGTGGCTCGGCAGGCTGGAGATTATCACCGGTCTGCTGCTCTTCTTCCCGGGTACTTATCGGGACTAGCGTCCCGATGGGATGCTGCATCGCCAGTGGCCGCTCGGCAAGCTCGCGACCATGACGCTGCAAACCGCGACTGATTTAGCCGCCGCCCGCTGCGCTGCCGTGGGCAAGGAGGCGTGGGCGCGCTACGGGATGAACAAGGCGCGCGGCATGGCGCAGAAAACGGCGCGCTTCGACGCCGGCGAGGCAGAGGGCCGGGCGGCGGCGCTCGCGGCGGCGGCGGGAGCGAACCGTGACGCGCTCCAGCAGGCGGCGACCGGCGCTGCATGGCGCGAGGCGGAGGCAGCCACCGACATCGCGCGCGGCGAGGCGGAGCGGCTGGCGGCGCTGATGACGCCGCAGCCGCGTTCGCGCGCGCTGCCGTGGCTGGCGCTGGCGTGCGCGCTGCTCTGCGCGCTGCTGGCGTGGCTCGCCGCTTCTGCGATAGTTGCGGGACTGGCGGCGCTCGGTGGGGTTGGCGCGTTGCTGGCCGCCATCCACGGCTTGCGGCAGCCGATGCGGCTGCCGCAAGTTTCGCGCGAGCAGCGAGACGACATATTACAGCAGGCGCAGGCGGCCGCGCGTGAGGCGGGGCTGAAGGCAGCGTGGGTAGCCGGCTGGGAACAAGGCTGGGCCGCGGGCTGGAAAGAGCGCGACTGAAGCGCTACATCAGCCGTAGCTGCGGCCGCACGAAGTGGCCGTCAGCGGCGAGGTCGAGCGCGCTCGACATAAACGAGTCGTCGCTGATAATCGGTTGGAGTTCGCTGAATGGCACCGCGGTCGAAATGAAGCGGGTGCGGCCGTGGCGGCCGAGGCTGACAACGCGTGCCGAGATGACGCCCTGCATGTCCAGTTCGGAAATGATGCCGCCGATGCGGCGCTGCGTCAGCGCGTCGAGCTCGAAGCGGTTGCACATGCGGTAGTAGGTATCGTAGACATCGCCGGTAGTCTGTCTGTCGAGCCGCGACTGTGACTCGTTGGCGAGTATCGACGCGAGCACCGCCTTGTGCTGTAGCGGCAGCTGGAGCACCATCTTGCGCACCTGGTCCTGCTCCATCATGCTCTCGGCGCGGTTGACGTAGTCGACCGTCACCTGCTGCGAGCCATCGCGTTCGGCCATCTCGGCCGCAATGCGCAGCAGGTCCAGCGCCTTGCGGGCGTCGCCGTGCTCCTGCGCGGCGCGACCAGCGCAGAGCGAGAGGACCTGCGAGTCGAGCGCCCCTTCGTGGAACGCCTGCCCTGCGCGCTGCTCGAGGATGTCGCGCAATTGCAGCGCGTTGTAAGGAGGAAATGTCAGCGACTCCTCGCCGAGCCGCGACTTGACTCGCGGGTCGAGGAAGGTGGTGAACTTGGTGTCGTTCGAGATGCCGATGAGCGACATGCGGGCGTTGCCGAGGTCAGCGTTGATACCGGTGAGGTGGTAGAGCACCTCATCGCCCGATTTCTTCACCAGCGCGTCGACTTCGTCCAGCACTACCAGCGCGATGCCGCCCGCCTCCTCCGCCTTGCGGCAGAGCGCCGCGTAGACCTGCTCCAGCCGCCAGCCGGTGTGTGGAATCGAGTCCTCCCAGTTGGTGGTGTAGGTCTGTCCGATGTTGGCGAGGACGCCGTAGGGGGTGTTGACCCGCTTGCAGTTGATGTGTGCAGTGTGGATGGCGCCACCGTCGGCGGTCACTTTATCCTTCAGCTGGTCGCAGATATACCGGGCGACCGCGGTCTTGCCGGTGCCGGTCTGCCCGTAAACCAGGATGTTGCTCGGCCGCGAACCTTCGAGGGTGGGGCGCAGGATATGTGCCACCTGGTCTATCTCGTCGTTGCGGTGCGGGAAGTCCTCCGGCACGTAGTCCGAAGAGAGCACGCCGCGGTTGCGGAATATG
Source organism: uncultured archaeon (assembly GCA_964389465.1). GTDB lineage: Archaea > Thermoplasmatota > Poseidoniia > MGIII > CG-Epi1 > UBA8886. The sequence continues at coordinate 76,740 of CAYMDK010000003.1, forward strand.
CGTCCTTCGCCTGCGAGGGCGTCGAAAACGTTACGGGAAGCTTGCGCTGACTGCATTAGTGGAAACCCGCTCAACCGCGGGGCCGCAGGTATAGCCGTCCGCGTATAAACGCTGCGGACCGGCGCGGCGCGGGGGGCTGATTTTTAACCCCCCTCTCGCCGCCATTGCCGGCTGCCCGGGGCGCAGGCGGAGCGCGACTAAATACCGCCCGCCGCGCGGTTCCGAGGGCTTCAGCGGGGGAGGTTGACGCGGAGCAGTTTCCAGCGCACGCGCCCCTCCGCGACAAGCGCCTCGAGCCGCCGCTGGACCGCGGTCGGCCGCGCGTTGCCCGACTTGACCTCGACGAAGACGATTTCGCGCGGATTGCCCTCGGCAAGTCCGGGGAAGACGACCAGGTCGACCGGGCTGCCGAGGAAGCGCGCCTCGGTCGGGTCGGCGGGGAAGTCGGGCAGGAACGGCGCCAGCTGCTCGGCGAACTTGCCGCCCAGCACGCTGCGCGAGCGGTTGATGGCCGCCTGCTCCAGCTGCCGCTTCCGCAGCCGCCACACCACTTCGCGCCACGTTGCGCCAGCGAGCAGCGCCAGCAGCAGCAGGGTGCCGATTTCGAGGGGAGTCATGGCGCACCAGACGGGCCGGGGAAAAAGGGGCAACTGTTTTGCCGGCTCCCTCATTGGGCGTGAACTTGGCCGCGGACGAGCAGGAAGTGGTAGCATGGCTTTCGCAGCGCAACATGCTGCCGTCGCCTGAACTGGTTGAGCGCGTCGTCGCGCATCCCAACGGCCTCGGCTGGCTCGAGCAGTCGCTGCTGGCGCTCGATTCGCCGCAGCTTTTCCTCGGCCTCGGCGACCTCGTCCCCGAGCCGGAAGAGCCGACGCCGATTGTCCGCGAGGCGACCGGTGCGCTGCCACCGGTCATCATCCAGCGGCAAATCGGGCGCACCCGTGCCGACGGACAGTTGCAGAGCTACGTTGCGCTCTTCAACGACCGCTTCCGCACGCTGGCGCGACTGGTGCGACGCGACCCGGCGATGCGCGACGCGAGCGGGCTGCGGCAGGTCGACCCCGACGGCGAGAGCACGGTGGTCGGGATGGTCGCTGAAGTGCGGCAGTTGCAGGGCGGCCGCGTGCGCGCGGTGCTGGAGGACCCGGACGGCCGCCTGGCGGTTATGTTTGGCGAGGCGGACGAGGCGAGCCACAACCTGCTCCACGATGAGGTCATCGGGATTTCGGGCCGCCTGAGCCGGCGCGGCGACATGCTGTTCGCCAACGGCCCCATCGTGCGTCCCTACCAGGGCCGCGCGCGTGAGCCGGGACGCGCCGTGGAGCCGTGGACCGCGCTCTTCATCTCCGACCTGCATATCGGCAGCAACACCTTCCAGCAGGCGCAATGGGACCGCTTCGTCGCATGGCTGAATGGCGATGTCGATTACCACCGCGAGTGGATTCCGCGCCCGGGCTACCTGGTGCTGGCGGGCGACGTGGTTGACGGCATAGACGCCTACCCCGGGCAGGAGGCGGAGCTGGAGATTACTGACGTCTGGGAGCAGTATGCGGTGATGCAGCGCGAGTTGGAGAAGCTGCCGGCGGACATCCAGGTCATCGTGCTGCCGGGCAATCACGACGCGGTGCGGCTGATGGAGCCGCAGTTGCCGCTGCCGGGGCGCGTGCAGGAGCGCTACCCGCCCGGTGTCACCTTCACCGCTAACCCGGCGCTGCTCGACCTGGCCGGGGTCAACGTGCTCTGCTACCACGGCAAGTCGTTCGACGACCTGGTGAGCCTGCGCGACCTGACCTACGACAAGCCGATACTGATGATGAAGGAGCTGCTGCTGCGCCGCCACCTGGCGCCGATTTACGGCGGCAAGACCCCGCTCGCGCCGGAGGACCAGGACCACATGCTGATTCGCGAGATGCCTGATATTTTCGTAACAGGTCATGTCCACTCCTGCGGGGTCGCGCGGCACCACGGCTCGCTGCTGCTCAACCCGGGAACGTGGCAGTCGCAGACCGACTTCCAGCGCATGATGGGGTTCCAGCCCGACCCCAACCGCGCCATCGCGGTCAACCTGCAGAGCTTCGAGACGCAGGTGCTTGATTTCAACTAGCGCAACTTGGGTTCTGCCCTCGCTCCACTCGGGCATCACCAGCTGCTTGATTTTAATCAGCGCAACCTTGGTTCTGTCCTCGCTTCGCTCGGACATCACCGGCTGCTAGCCTTCAACACTTAATACCGCCCCAAGCGTGCGCGGCCGATGAAGGTCCT
>CAYMDK010000003.1:79101-81827 GCA_964389465.1 uncultured archaeon
TGCTAGCCTTCAACACTTAATACCGCCCCAAGCGTGCGCGGCCGATGAAGGTCCTGGTCACCGGCATCGGCGGGAATATCGGCATGGACCTGGCGCGCAGCCTGCGTCAGGCAGAGCATGCGGTCGTCGGTACCGACATGGACCCGCGCAACCTGCTCATCGGGCAGCAGGTCGCCGACGCGGTGCACCCCGCGCCGCCGGCGCGCAGCCCCGGTTACTACGACGCGCTCAACGCCATCATCGCCGACGAAGGCGTCACGCTGGTGCTCTGCAACCCTGACGGTGAACTGGAACTGGTTTCACCGCAGCGCGACCGCCTCGTGGCGCCGCTCTTCGCGCTGCCGGAGCGTCTCGTCGCGACCTTCCTCGACAAGGGGCGCACGGTCGAGTTCCTTGATGGACTGGCGGCAACGCCGCGCACGCTCGCGGTGCGCGGCGCAGCGGACCTCGCGCGCGCCTTCGAGAAGCTGGAACCGCCGCTCTGGCTGCGCGCCACGGCGGGCGCGGGCGGCCGCGGGTCAATCCTGGTGCGCGAGCTTGACGAGGCGACGGCGTGGCTGCACTACTGGCGCGAGCACCGCTGGGAGTGGCTGGCGCAGGAATACCTGCCGGGCCGCAACTTCAACTGGACCGGCATCCTGTGGGAGGGCGAGCTGGTCACCTCCGGCTCATCGGAGCGGCTCGACTACCTGATGGCAGCCGCGGCGGTCTCTGGCATCACCGGTAACATCCGCACCGGCCGCACGCTCCACGACGAGCGGCTCAATGTTATCGGCGCCGCCATCTGCGAACGGCTCGACGGCTCGGGTACGGTCTCGGTCGACCTGCGCGAGGACCGCGATGGCAACCCGCTTGTTACTGAAATCAACGCCCGCTTCGCGGCGCGCCCCTGGCTCTACACCGGCGCCGGTGCCAACTTCGCCGCCGCAATCATCGAGCTGGCCGAAGGGCGCCGGCCGCAAATGCCGAAATTCGACGCACCGCAGGCGGGGATGCTTGAAATCCGGCAGGTCGACGCCGAGCCGGTTATCATCCCGGAAGCGGAGCTCGATAACTACCGCTTCAGTACCGAGTCATAGAGCCGTGCCAGCCGCTCGGCAGCCGCGTCCCAGTGGAACCCCGACTCGGCCAGCGCGCGTCCGCGGCGCCCCATCGCATCGCGCTCCGCCGGCGAGTCGCGCAGCTCGCGGGCGCTGCGGCGCAGCGCCCGCCAGTCGCCCCACGCGAAGGTGGCGCCGATTTGCTCGTCGGCCACGAAATGCCCCATCAGCAGCTCGCGGCAGGTGATGACCGGCACGCCGGCGCACATCGCCTCGAACAGCTTGTTGGGCGCGCTGAGCCGGCTGTTGAGGTTGGCCGGGTCGAGCGCCATCAGCACCGCGTCGGCCTCCAGCGTGAGCCGCGCGATATCGTCCGGCGGGACCGGGCCGAGGTAGCGGGTGTGGCGCAACCGCCGGCAGAGCCGCTCCAGCTGCGGCACCAGCGTCCCGAAGCCGCCGATAAGGAATTCGACGTCGCGCAGCCCCTCGACCGCGAGCGCGGTTTCGAGGATTCCACGCGACGGCCGTTTCTCGAGGACGCCTATATAAATAACATTCAGCTGTTTTCCGGGTTTCCGTGCCGCGACCGCTGCGGCCGGATAATCTTCCAGCCGCTTCAGGTTGCCGACCAGCGCCACGCCGTCGCGAACCAGCTCCGCTTGCGGAAGTTGCAGGACCGCGAGTGCTTCCTCCAGCGGTGCGCTGAACGGCGCGCCGTGCCCCTCCCCTCGCATCGCAGTCAGTCGTGCGAAGCCCTGTGGGCCGGCCGCCAGTACGCCGTCGCAGCACCACAGCAACCGCGCCTCGAGCCGGTGCAGCCGCAGCGCCGCCCGATGCGAGACGGCGCCCTCGACCAGTGCCGGATAATTCTCGTGGCAGTCGTAGACCAGCGGCGCCCGCAGCAGCCGCGCCGCGAACAGGCCGAGCGGTAGCGTGTCGAGGTCGTGCGCGTGAATCATGAGGTCGCCCCGCAAGGCAAACGTCTGCCGCAGGCACCAGCACCAGAAGCGCGGCAGCTCGCGCACGAACGCCAGCGGCGCGTTGAGAGGGCAGGCGCGCCGGTAGCGCACGAGGCGCCCCCACTCGGCTTTCGACTCGGCGTCGCTGTCGCCGTCGCGGTCCCACGCCAGCAGCGTTACCTCGTGCCCAAGCGCGGCGAGCGAAGCGGCGGTGTCGGCGACGACCGGCTCAGGCTGCGCGCCGGCGGTGAGGCGGGTGCGCAGCATCACGACATGGGCCACGCCGCGGGAGCCTGCGCCGGTTAAAGAGCGCTGTCGCCGGGCGGGCACGCGACAGCCTGCCTTATTCGTCGATGTAGAACTGGTCCCGGGCAGGCGTCAGCGGGCGCCCCATCCAGAGCGGCCGGCGCAAGCCGTCGGGATGCGTCTCGGCCTCCTGGGCCCACTGGTTCCACTGCTTGAAGTATGCGAATGACCGGTCGGTATCGACCTCGATGTCGCCGTATTTGTCGTCGGGCCCCGGTTTCGTGAGCCGTACCTTCTGGAGCCAGCAGTGCGCTCCCGAAATGGGGTCGGGCTGTACCGCGTGCGTCAGGTTCTGGTGGACGCCGCCGTCGCGCCACCACACCCGGCGGGTGTCGGCGTCGTTCGATTTCCATGGCTCGATGCCGGCGAGCGTGCGCATGCGCCAGCGCCCTGGCTCCGGGTTCGTGATGTCGACCTTGGC
>CAYMDK010000003.1:81927-94553 GCA_964389465.1 uncultured archaeon
CGAGCGTGCGCATGCGCCAGCGCCCTGGCTCCGGGTTCGTGATGTCGACCTTGGCTGACATGTAGCGGTTGCCGGCGTCCTGCTGCCGTCGCCACCTCCCGATGTGGTGCGAGCAGCCGACGATACCGGGCTTGATGGACTCAGTGACCCACACCTTGTCGACGAAGTGGCCGATTTCGGTTTCGATTTTCAGCAGGTCTCCATCGGTGACGCCCAGTTCGCGGGCGTCCTGCGGATGGAGCCAAACCGGGTTGCGGTGCGCAATCTCGGCCAGCCATTTCGAGTTGGCCGAGCGCGAATGGATGTGCGTCGGCAGTCGGAAATTGGGTAGCAGTACATACTCGCCCGCCTTGCGGTCGAGCCGGTCTGGATGGATGTGCGAGCGGATGCGGTAGTCGGGAATCGCGTGCTCGGGGTGGCCGAAGTCGACCATAGTCTGCGAGTAGAATTCCTGCTTGCCGCTCGGTGTTGGAAAACCGAGTTGCCGTCGTCCGTCGATTTCGACGCCTCCGTCGGCAACCTCGGTCTCGTGCTTGTCATAGACCGCCGGCTCGACCAGGAAGGCGCCATGCTTGCGCATGTAGTCCAGTGGCGACAGCTTCTCGTCCGCGGCCGCTTCGGGCAAGCCTTTGACGTGCTCGAAGATGTAGCGGTAGTATTCGTCGACAGTGACGCACTCTCCCTCCCGGTACGGCGATTCGAAGTGCTTGCGGATGCCGAGCGAGCCGTCGTGGTCGATGCGCCAGGAGAGCTCAATCCAGAACTCGTCCTCCTCCCACACCTCGCCCGGATTGGTTTCGTAGGTGAAGCGCGCCGGCTTCCCCTGCCGCCGGGCGAACTCGCGCAGCACCGGCTGGCGGAACGCAATCCACATCCCGGCGTGCGTCTCGTAGGAGTTGATGTCGTGCCGCTCGGAGGCGTGCCCCATCGGCAGCACGTAGTCGGCGAAAAAGGCGGTCTCGTTCCAGGTCGGAGTGAGCGCAATATGGCAGCCGACCGCCTCCGCGTTCGAGAGCATCTCAATCCACGAGAAACCGTCGGGGTAGGTCCAGACCGGGTTGAAGACCCGCGTGAAGTAGACGTCCATGCTGCCGCGGCCGTCCTTGATAAGGTGCGGCAGGATCTGGCTCATCTCGTAGTGGGAAAGCGTGTATTCGGGCGGCCAGATGAGTTCGTTCCAAGCCTCCTGCGGTGGCGGCACGTCAAAGAAGGTGGGGTGGAACTTGGTCCAGGCGCTGGGCGAGGTCCCCCCTTCGGTGCCGACAGAGCCTGTCAGGACGTTCAGCAGGTGCAGCGTGCGCGCCACCTGCCAGCCGCCGAGGTTACCGATGGCGCCCGCCCGCCAGACATGGGTCGAGAGCCGGCTGCCGGCGCTCGCGACCACCTTCGCGACCTCGGCGACCTGCTCGACCGGCACCTGACATTCGGCGGCGGCGAACTCGAAGGTGTATTCCGCGTATTGCACGATGAGCCGCTCGACGAAGCGCTCGAATGTCGCCTCGTCGTCAGGGTGCGCGGCCGCCATCCACTCTGGCCAGTTGACCCATTCCTCGACGAAGCGACGGTCATAGAGCTCCTCGACGAGTATATAACGCGCGATAGCGAGGAACAGCGCTGACTCGGAGCCGGGGTAGACCGGCAGCCAGTGGTCGGCCATTGAGGCGGTGTTCGAGAGTCGCGGGTCGAGCACGATGAGCTTGGCGCCGCTCATCATGCCTTCGACGATGCGCTGCGCGTGAGGGTTGAAGTAGTGCCCGGTCTCGAGATGCGAGCTGACGAGCAGGATGACCTTGGCGTTGGAGTGGTCGGGGCTCGGCCGGTCGAATTTGTGCCACAGTGCGTAGCCGAAGCGGGCGCCCGCCGAGCAGATGGTGGTGTGCGAGTTATGGCCATCGACGCCCCACGCCTTCAGCACCCGGTCGGCGTAGCCTTCGTGCCCGGGGCGGCCGACATGGTAGACCACCCGGTCCCGCGCGCCGGTATTGAGCGAATCACGGATTTTTGTCGAGATTTCGTCCAGCGCCTGCTCCCACGAGATACGCTCCCACTCGCCCGCGCCGCGCTCGCCCTTGCGCTTCAGCGGGTGCAGGATGCGCTCGGTATCGTTAATCTGGTTGATGGTCGCTGGTCCCTTGGCGCAGTTGCGCCCGCGGCTGGCGGGATGTGCCGGGTTGCCTTCGAACTTGCGCACTCGCCCGGTCTCCTTGTCGACGTAAGCAAGCATCCCGCAGGCCGACTCGCAGTTGAAGCAGGTGGTTGGCACCAGCGAGTAGCGACGCTCGACCCGCTCCGGCCAGGCATTGGCGTCGAGCTCGAGATGGTCGTCCCACTCCTCCGGGTCGGGATAGTGGCGCAAGGGGCGCGTCGCCCCTTGCGCCTCTTCGCGGTCGAGCCGCGGAATGACGCCGATTCCTTCGGCCATCCGCTCGATGAACGACTTTTCCGATTTCATGCCAGGCTCTCCAGTTGCGGTTCCTGCACCACTTTCCGGCCGTGCAGCAGGGCTGCCGCCAGCACCGCCAGCGCCGCCAGGATGTAGATGGGCGCGGGAAAGACCAGTATCAGCAGCGTGGCGGAGCCGATGATGACGGTCTCGAGCATGAACTTCGCCGGCAGCGCAGCATCGCGTGACCACGAGCGCCCTTTTGCCTGCTGGAACAGCCACGCCGTGTAGATGGCGGTGAGTGCGGAGAGCGGGATTCCGGCGAAAGCGAGCCAGCGCAAGGGCGCCTCGCCAAGCCCGAAAAACAGCATCGCCGCGGTGGCGGCCAGGATTCCGCCGTAGCCCGCCAGCAGGTACGCGCCCCTGACAAGCCACGAGCTCCAGTTGGGCCGTAGCATGACGTAGAGAAAGCGGTCGGGCCGGTCAAGATCGAGCACGAGCAGGACGCTGGTGATGCCCAGGAACGCGAGCCCGGTCCCCACCACCAGCCACCAGAGCTGCGCGTCCATTTCGAGATAGCCGCCAAGCCAGAGCAGCATCGCCACTAGGTAGGTCCCCGACGCAATCGCCTTGGTCCAGATGTAGGCGGAGACCTCCCAGCCCCAGAGGATGCCTTTCGACGGCTGGTCGTACGCGCGCTTCGCCTGCGGGGATTCGTCGGCCAGTTTAGCGGCGACGTCGTGGATGAGGGCCCGGTCGCGCGGCGGTGCCTCGCTTGCCTTCTTTTCCAGCGCGAGCTGGATTAGCAGCGAATCGGTGTCGGCCGCGCCGAGCCGCTTCTCGGCGTATTTCGCGAAGTGGCCGACGCCGGTGGCCTGTTCGCTCCACATCCCGGCTCGGGTGCGCTCGGTGGCGGCCGGGTTGAGCATCTCCTCGCTCGCCTCGATGTAAAATACGTTGGGCTTCGCCCCCGAATCGGGCTTGCGCACGGTTGTATCGTGGGTGGCAACGAGCTGCGCTATCTTCGAGCCGGGGTTGTCTAGGTCGCCCGAGATGATGGCTTCGGTGGGGCAGACAATGACGCAGGCCGGCTCGTATGAATTCTCGAGCCGGTGGACGCAGTAGTTGCACTTCGCCGCGGTGCCCTGGTTCGGGTCGATGTAGAGCGCATCGTAGGGACACGCCTGCATGCAGGACTTGCAGCCGATGCAACGGGCATCGTCGAAATCGACGATGCCATCGGGGCGCATGAAGAGTGCGGTGGTCGGGCAGATGGTGACACAGGGTGCGTCCTCGCAGTGGTTGCAGCGGTGGACGCTGAACTCGCGGCTACTGTCCGGAAAGGTGCCCTTCTCGATATACTTGACATGGGTACGGTTGACCCCGATTGGGACATCGTGCTCCGACTTGCAGGCGACCGTGCAGGCGTGGCAACCGATACACGAACGGTTGTCGATGACGAAGCCGTAGTTCACCATGGATTCCAGCAGCGCGGTTCAGCCCGCTACGCGCCTCCGTGACCGGAGGCCGCACATTCATTCTTGCCAAGGTCCATCACGTTCTGCTCCTTGGCATCGGGCGTAAGCCGGCCGGCGTTTACGAGTCGTATCTGGTCGTAAACCTCCGGTTGCTCACGTATGTTTGCCTGGATGTATTCGACAAACTCCGCCTCGTCCTTGATGCCGTAGATGGCTTCGTTGAGGGACTTGACCGTGCCAAAATCGTTAACGATTCGCAGTTGTTCATCGGCTTCCCGCTCCCAGTCGGTGAAATGGGCGGGCAGCACCAGCAACGCATCCGGCAGGACCGTGATGCGTTCCTTGAGGGTCGCATAGAGGGTCCTGCCCCACTCGACGACCCGCTTGCCGAGGTCGGGCCGCCCGACGCTGACGATAAACACCGTGTCACCGGAGAGCATGTATTTCTCGTCGACAATGTAGGTGGTTGAGCCGGGCGTGTGCCCGGGCGAATGGGTGCAGAGCACTTTCGGGCCGCCCGCCTTTGCGAATTCGAAGATTTCACCATCAGCGAGGGCGCGATAATCATGGAGGCTGGCGCCATAATCGCCTTCGTGGGCGACAAAGGTCGCCCCGGTTTTCCCGGCGAGGTCGGGGCTGCCGGAGATGTAGTCCGCTTGCAGGTGCGTCTCGAAGGTGTGTGTGATCTTCGCACCGCGAGAGGCGGCGAACTCGACTAGGTAATCGGTCGCGCGCGAGGGGTCGAAAATGAACATATCCCCCTCGTACACGATGCCGTAACTACAGGACGCCTTGGCAGGGCGGTTGAACTGCCAGACTTCGTACGCCTCCTCCCCATTGCTGATGCGGCGCGGAATCAGGACATTGCCCCAGGTATCGATGCCTCCCTCGAGCCAGGCAATATCCTTGCGACCGCATCCGCCGAGTATGTCTGCGACGAACTGCGAGGAGTCCTCCTTGGCGCAGACGATGCGCACCGGCCTGCCTTCCGGAACCCTGGCGGCGCTCGCCTCCGGTTCATCGATGAAGTCGAAGTAGGGGATGTTGAGCGTCGTAAAGTCGTTCGGCCCCTCAATCGCGAAACGTTCGAAGTCCAGTTCGTGCCGGACATCGAGCAGTATGAAGTCCTCACCATTCTCGATAAACCCGAACAGGTCAGTCGCCGTGTAGGTAGGAGTCGCTATGAAATCACCTCATATGAACAGCTGTATGTCGGCAGGACGGTTGCCGTATTAATACTGTCGTAACCGGACAGGTTCGCCTCGAACACTTTCCCCGTTACTGGAGACGGGCACCACCACCCCACTCCTCTTCCCGAAGCCTTTAAGCAAGGGGTGAAAAGGGGGGCGACGGTGCCGTCGTAGCTCAGTTGGTCAGAGCACCCGGCTGTTAACCGGGCGGTCAGCGGTTCGAATCCGCTCGACGGCGCCACGGCACGCACGCCACGCTAGCACGGGCCCGTAGCTTAGTCCGGTTAGAGCGCTCGGCTCATAACCGAGTGGTCGCCAGTTCGAATCTGGTCGGGCCCACCATTTACAACGCAGCCCGTCGCCGTGCTGCTTCCTCAGCGGTGAGCGCCAGCAGGGTGGTCGTTCCGAGTCCCTCTACAGTCGCCGACGCCAGCGCGGAGCCGTGGTGCAGTGCCTCAATTAAGTTCTCCGTGTTCAGTTCACGCTCTGCAAGCCAGCCGCATGTGGCGCCAGCGAAGGTGTCACCGGCTCCGGTCGGATCGATGAACTGCGCGGCGGGGTGCGCCGGGATTGCATCGCTGCCGCTGGTGTGGAACAGCGTTGCACCCTCTGCACCGCGTTTGATGACGACGAAGTGAGGTCCGGTGGTGAGCAGCGCCACGCCCGCTGCATCGAGTGTTTCAGCGCCGCTGTATGCGAGCGCCTCGGCGTCGTTCAGGAATAGAAGGTCGGTCTGCGCAACGACCCGTTTGAGTGCAGCGCGCTGTGTTTCAATCCAAAGGTTCATTGAGTCGGCGGCGATCCAGCCTGCCTGCACCTGCTCCAGTAGTCTCAACTGGATGGAAGGGTCGTTGTTGCAGAGCAATAGCCCCGTCGGCTGGCGCCATTCCGCAGGTACATCCCAGTTGAACACCTCCAGGATTTCGACGCGCGTCTGGTGCGTGATGGCCTGCGCCATGTCGCCGCGGTATTCGCCGGCCCAGTGGAAGCTGCGCTCGCGTAGCCGTGGTACGCCGTCGAGCGCGACGCCGCGCTCGCTCAGCGCCGCCAGCGCCTGCGGCGGAAAGTCGATGCCGGCGGGGCCGACCAGCCCCGGCTGCGTGAAGAAGCTCGCCGCGACCGACGAGTAGATGCCGGCGCCGCCCACGACGGCTTCGCCGCTGACGTGCGGCGTCTGCAGGTCGTCGAGCGCCAGAATGCCGCCAACCAGCAGCTTCAATCGATGACCACCTTCGCGCCCTCGACATGCACCTGGAGCAGGATGTCGATAGGCACATCCAGCTCGGCCGAGAGTTCCCTCGGGTCAACCTTGCTGAAGACAATCAGTACCCGGTCAATCAGCGCTCCTGCGTCACGCAGCGCGCTGCACATCGCGCGCAATGTCCCGCCGGTCGAGAGTACGTCGTCGACAATCGTCACTCGCCGCCCCTCCACCGGCGCGTTGAGGTGCAGCTCGGCACCGCCGTAGCCGGTCTTTTGCGTCACGACCCGCTCGCCCGGCAGCCCGTAGGCGCGCTTGCGCAGCGTCGTGTAGGGCAGCCCGGTGCGCAGCGTCACGGCCGCCGCCAGCGGCAGCCCGATCGCTTCCGCCGTAACGAGAATTTCGCTCCCTTCTGGAACTCGCGCAGCGAGTGCCGCAGCCGCCTCGTCGAGGATGGCTGCCTCGACCAGCGGCACCCCGTCGGAGAGCGGGTGGACGAAGTACTGGTACTCGCCCTTGGAGACAATCAGTGACTCCGCCAGCGATGCTCGCAGCAGCTCGAGCCCGGCCATGGGCGCGCCAGCGCGCAACCTTATTTGCGTCTGGTGCCGCTTTAAACCGGCACGGCCGTCGCGCAGCGTGGCGACCTCCCGCAAGGTGATGCTGCTCTTCACGGTCGAGAACCTCAACGCCATCCTCGGCTGGGTCGCCATCATGCTGGTCGCGCGCCGCATGGGCGCCGGCACGCTGGGGGAACTCGGCTACGCGCTCTCGCTCGTCGGGGGCTTCACCTTCATCGCCTTCATGGGATTCCGCATGGCGCACGTCAAGCGTGTTTCCGAAGGCATGGACCTCGGCAAGTGCACCGGCACCTTCCTCGCCGTGCGGGTGGGCCTGCTGGCGCTGATGCTGGCGGTATTCGGCCTCGCGTACTGGGTCTGGACCGGGCTGCTCGGCAAGCAGCTCTACGACATCCGGACCGAGGGGATGCTGCCTACCATCCTCGCCTACTACGTCGTCTTCCTGCTGACGGGGGTGATGGTCGCTACCTTCACCGGCCGGCAGGAGGGCGCGCGCGTCGCGGTGCCGAACCTGCTCGGCACCTCGCTACGGTCGCTGCTGATGATTTTTGCCGCGCTCTCCGGGCTGGGTGTAATCTGGCTGGCGCGCTCGTACCTGCTGGGGGCGCTGGTGATTGCGCTGGTTTCGCTCTGGTACTTCCGCGACTACCCGGTTTCGCGGCCCGACCGTGAAACCTTCCGTTCCTACTCGACCTACGCGCTGCCGGTCGCCATCACCTCCATTTTCGCGGTGCTGCGGACGCACCTCGACAAGCTGCTGATTGGCATTTTCTGGGCCGCCGAGGACGTTGGGCTCTACTTCGGCGTCCAGCGCATCGCGCTCTTCATCGGGGCGCTGGCGCTCTCGCTGGAGGGGATGCTGCTGCCGTCGGTCTCGCAGTTCCACGCTCGCGGCGGGACGCAGGCGGCTGCCAGCAGCATCATCCGCGCCGAGCGGTATACCGCGCTGGTCGCGATTCCCGTCGTGCTGCTGACCGCCATCTGGGCCGAGGAGGTAATCCTGGTCTTCATCAGCCGCGAGTTCCTCCCGGCGGCGCGCGTCCTGCAACTGCTGGCGCTGGTGGCGCTGGTACGCATCCTGAACCGCCCCTGGTCAATCGCGCTGCGCGGTGCCGACATGCCGGCGCTGACGACGCGCGTCAACCTCGGCACCGGCACGCTCTCGGTGTTGCTGATGCTAGCGCTCGTTCCGCGGAGCATCCCGCAGCTCGGCCTCGATGATTTGCCGGGGATGGGCGGCGAAGGCGCCGCGCTGGCGCTGCTCGGGCCGGAGCTGCTGGCGGGCGTCTGGCTGCGCTGGTATTGCTACCGCGAGCTGGCGCTGCCGCCCTCGCGGCAGGTGCTGCGGCAACTGGTGGCAGCACTGCTGGTGGCGGCGCTCTTCTGGCAGCTTGACCCGCTGCTGGCGGTCGAGCGCTGGTTCGAGCTCTTCGGCCTCGCGGCGCTGGGCGGGCTGCTCTACTACAGCCTGCTGGCGGTCATCGGCGGGCTGAAGTGGGCGGACATCCACTTCGCGTGGGACGTCCTCAACCCCGGCGCGATGGGGCGCTACCTGCGCGACGAGCTAAGGCGCTAGCGACGCGAGCAGCTCCGCCATGCGGGGCCGTGCGCCGAGCCGCTCCAGCAGCGCCTCGCGCTCTCCGGTCGCCTGACGGGTACGTTCCTCCGCATCGAGTGCGTAGTGTTCGACAAGTCGCTGGCGAAACTCTGTTGCGGAGCTGAAGAGCCCGTCGGGCGGCACCACTTCCTCCGCGCCAGCCCAGTCGCGGCTCAGTGCGCGGCACCCGCTGGCGACCCCTTCGACCAACGAAGTCTGCAACCCCTCGGCCTGTGAGTTGGAGACGATGATGTCTAGCGAATGATACCATGCCTGCAGGTCGGGGACGAATCCCTCCAGCGTCACCCGCTCGCCGAGGCCGGCCGCTGCGATGGCTTCCTCGACCCACTGCCGGTAGTGCGCGTCGGGCGTTCCGCCCGCAATCGAGAGGCTCAGCGTCGGCAGTTCGTCGGCGACCGCCGCGAAGAATTCGATCGCTTCGCGGACGCCCTTGCGCGGGATAACCTGCCCCAGCATCCCCAGCCGGTGGGTCGCGCCGCGCTCGCGAGTGGTGAACTTGGCAAAGTCGATATTCTCGTAAACGACCGCGGTCCGCCCGCCGAAGCCGGGGACCGCGGCGCGGAAGGCGCGCTCCATCGCGTCACTGAGGAAGAGCACCAGCGCGACGTTATCCCAGTTGACGCGGTTACCGTGCCGCTCGAGCTCGTAGCGATGCATGCGCGTCGCCAGCTTCGCGCGGCCGGGGTGGTGGCTCAGCCACTCGAGGTAGTGGGTGGCCCACTCGCAGAAGATGACGTTGCCCCACTCGGCCAGCGGTGCCAGCTCGCGGCTGCGCAACCGCCGGTTGCGCAGCCCCGCCAGCAGGTCGCGCGGGCCGCGGATGCGCGGCGGTGGCTTGGGCGGGTTGAGGACGCGCAGGTCGAACTGTCGCTCCCACTCGGGGAGCAGGTGCTGCAGGAAGTGCAGGTCGTCCGAGACCAGCGCCAGCCGCGCCATCAACCGCTCCTGTAGGCTATCTTTCCGGCGTTCGCGAGCGCCTCGGCAATCAGCCGTTCCTCGTCGGCGCCCCCCCCGAAGAGTGGCGCCGCGCCGTGCAGGAAATCGGCCGCCGGCTGCATCCGTTTCTGCAGGAAATCTTCCTCGTCGTTCACCGACCGCAGCCGCCGCGCGAGGTCGCCCAGTTCAAGTTCCGGCAGCGGCGCCAGCACGTGGAACGTGCCGAGCGGTACCGGCGCGTCGGCGACCGGGATTTCCAGTTCCTCGGGGCGGTAGCGGTTGTGGAGGCCGGTCTTGGTCAGGTATTCGACCGATTCCCAGCCGCCGCGCAGCGGCCCCTTGTTCCAGGGGCGGCGCAGTGCGCCCTGCGCGCGGCGGTTCCACCAGCTGAGCCAGTGGTAGCGCGCCGGCCGGAACGCACGCTTCACCAGCCAGGGGTGCTGCTCGAAGTTGTAGCCGAACAGGTTGAGCCGCAGCAGGCAGGGATGGATGCGCCCTTCGCGGTCGATGACGACCTTGTCGTCGCCGAGGTAACGCCCCCCTTCGTGCAGCGTGCCGAGCAGCGAGCTGGTCTTGCCGGCGTGCGCCCAGCCGCAGTAAACTTCAGCCCGCCCGTCGACCTCGGCCGCCGAGGCGTGGAGCAGTGCCTTCCCCTCGCGGCGGAGGTGGCGACGCAGCAGCGGCGGGAATAGCGTGTTGAAGAGGAACGCCGGCGGCATCTGCGGCTCGAACTCGACGATGGTGCGGTCGCCCATCGCCAGCGGCAGCGAGGCGCGGGCGCCGTTCCACGCGCGCACCAGCATGCGGTCGCCGTCGAGGGTGAATTGCGGTGCGCCCTTGACGAATTTGAGCCGGGCACGGTCGGGCGACCCGACCGCGCCGTCCCCGCCGCTGAGCACGGCGGTCTCGCGGAAGAAAATCTCCTGTCGCTCGCCACCGGCGTCGGCTCCGTGCGGGAGCAGTTCGGCGTCGAAGTGCGCGGCAGCGGCGGCGCTTTCGGACTCGAGGGCGACCCGGAGTCCGTCGAAAAGCGTGTAGGATTTCAACTGTTTTGCATTCGCTCCGATTATAAAGGGCTGTGGCCCTGAAACTTCGTGCTGCCAAACCTGTTCCTCGCCGGCTTCCCCAAGGCGGGCACGACCTCGCTCTTCAGCTGGCTCGCGGCGCATCCCGAAGTATGCGGCGCGCGCCCCAAGGAGCCGGGCCACTTCCTGCCGCTGCGCTGGGGCGACCCGCTCCCGCCGCCGGATTACGCGCGCAACTTCGCGCACGCGCGGGGAAAGCAGTGGCGACTCGACGGCACCCCCGGCCATGCCTACGGCGGCAGCACGGTCGCGGAGGCCATCCGCGAGGCGTCGCCCGACGCACGCGTCATCCTGCTGCTGCGCGACCCCGTTGGGCGCGCCTTCTCGTATTACCGCTACCGGCAGTCGCAGGGTCGCCTGGTGGGGGTCGCCTTTGGCGATTACGTCGAGCGCGGCCTCGCGCTCCCGGAGGCGGAGCTGGGGCGGCGTGAAAACCAGGACTTGTTCGGCGTCGCGGGCGGCTGCTACGCGCGCTGGCTGCCAGAGTGGCAGGCGGCCTTCGGCGACGCGCTGCGGGTCGAGTTCTTCGACACGCTGGTCGCCGACCCGGCAGCACTGCTCGCCGGCATCTGCGACTGGCTGGGCCTCGACGCGGGCGAAATCCCGGCATCGCAGGCGGGTGCCGAGAATGTCTCGCTGCTCTACCGCAGCCGCGCGATACAGCGGCTGGCGATTGCGGTTGACCACGGCTTCGCGCCGCTCTGGCGCTGGGCGCCGTGGAGCAAGCGGCTGCTCTCGGGCGCGCACCGGCTGCTGAACGCGAAAGCCCACCCCGCGGTGCTCGACGACGCGAGCCGGCGCCGGCTCGAGGAATATTACGCGCCGCACAACCGCGCGCTGGCGCAGCTGTTAAGCGACCGCGAGCTGCCGGGGTGGCTCGCATGACCCACTACGACGTCTTCAACGGCGACGCCGACGGCATCTGCGCGCTACAACAGCTGCGGCTGGCGCGCCCCCGCACGGCGACGCTCGTGACGGGCGTCAAGCGCGATAACGCGCTGCTGGCGTGCGTCGACGCGGGCGAGGGCGACACGGTAACGGTGCTCGACGTCTCCTACCGCCGCAACGGCGCCGACGTCGAGCGGCTGCTCGCCGCCGGCGCGCACATCCGCTACATCGACCACCACGACCCGGGCCAAGTCGCGGAGCACTTGCGGCTGGAAACGCACATAGACATCGCGCCACGGATGACCACCGGCCTCATCGTCGACCGGCTGCTGGCCGGCGCACATCATCGCTGGGCCATAGTCTCGGCGTTCGGCGACAACCACCTGCGGCTCGCGACGCGGCTCTGCGCCGACGCGGGGCTCGCGCCCGACGAGACCGAGGTGCTGCGGCGGCTCGGCATCGCGCTCAACTACAACAGCTACGGCCTGCGCGTCGCCGACCTGCACATCGCACCCGACGCGCTCTACCGCGAGCTGGCGCCGTTCGCCGACCCGCTGGAGTTCGCGCACCAGCCGCTCCCCGGCGAGTTGTGGGAGCGCTACCGCGCTGATATCGCCAGCGCTGAAAGAACCGAACCCTTGCTCGATACGCAGACCGTAGCCGCGTGGCAGCTGCCCGCCGAAAAATGGGCCCAGCGCATAGTTGGGCCACTGGGGAACCAACTGGCTCAGGCGCAGCGCCAGCGCGCACACGCGGTTCTGGTCAAGAACGGCGACGGTAGCCTGCGCGTTTCGCTGCGCGCGCCGCTCGAAGCGCCGGAGGGCGCCGGCACACTCTGCGCGCGGTTCGACGGCGGCGGTCGGCCCAAGGCGGCCGGCATCGATGCGCTGCCCGACGGGGAGCTCGCGGGATTTCTCGAGGCGTTCCGCGTCGCTTATCGCTAAAACAGGGTGTCCCCCGGTCGTAACGGGCACCATCATTAGTCCGGGCCCTGACCCTGACCGGGCGACGTGTGCGACGCCTGGGTTGTCCCATCCATCACGAATCAGGCGGGGACCCTAGAGGCGTCATTTATGCGGCCGTTTGCACTCCACTTCATGTGTCGGCAGAGCCTTCGACAGCCGCCCGTTTCCATTGGCTGTAGCATATAATAGCTTCGGTTTTCCAGCGTCGCGCTTTAATCCGGGGGTGGATGGCGCCGCGTGTCCGATGACGAGGCGGAGCTGAAGCAGCTCGTGGATACGCTGGCGCAGGTCGAGCAGCAGG
>CAYMDK010000003.1:94653-107230 GCA_964389465.1 uncultured archaeon
GACGAGGCGGAGCTGAAGCAGCTCGTGGATACGCTGGCGCAGGTCGAGCAGCAGGTGCGCGCGTGGGAGGCGCAGCTCGAGACGCTCGCCGCAGTGCGCGCCGAAATCTGGCAGGCGCGCACGACGCTAGACGGGCTGCAGGAAGAGCCCGAAGGGCGCGAGATGCTGGTCCCCGTCGGCTACAACACTTCGCTATTCGCGACCCTCGGCTCGCAGGAGCGGGTGCTGACCGGACTCGGCTCGCGCGTCTACATGGAAGCACCGCTGGAAGAGGCACTCGAGCGGCTCCAGTCGCGGCTGGATGAAGTCGAGAAGGCGACGCGCGACTACCGCGAGTCGCTGGCGCAGCTGCAGCAGCAGCACGCGCAGCTGCGCGAACGCGCCGAGGCGCTCTACGCGCAGGCCGAGGCGGCGAAGGAGGTCGGCTCCGACTTCCTGCTCCCGGGAGGCCGCTGATGTTCAAGTCGCTGCGCGACCGCTTCCGGCGCGCCGGCAAGCAGGCGGAGGCCGAAATCGAGCCTCAGCTCGACCTGAGCTACGAAGCGTATCGCCCCGAGGAGCGCGAGAAGGGCGCCGTGGTGCAGGCGAAGCATCTCGAGAACGTGATGTGGGAGCTGGAGCTGGCGCTGCTCGAGAGCGACGTCGCGATGGAGGCGGTCGAGGCGCTGAAGGCGAAGCTGCAGCAGCGGCTGGTCGGCCTGCGCGTCGCCTCGCAGGGCGAAATCGCGCCGACCATCGAGAAAGCTCTCAAGGCGAGCCTCGTCGAGCTGCTCTCGCTCGAGAGCTTCGACCCGCAACAACTGCTCGTCCGCGGTGACGGGCCGCTGGTAATCGCCTTTGTCGGAGTGAACGGCACCGGCAAGACGACAACCATCGCCCGGCTGGCGCACTGGTTGCAAGGGCAGGGGCGCAGCGTCGTGCTCGCGGCGGCCGACACGTTCCGTGCCGGCGCCATCGAGCAGCTCGAGATTCACGCCAAAAAGCTGGGGTGCAAGTTCATCGCGCACCAGTCAGGCGGCGACCCGGCCGCGGTCGCGTTCGACGCGGTCGCGCACGCCCGGGCGAAGCATCGCGACGTGGTGCTGATTGACACCGCGGGACGGATGCAGACCAATGCGAACCTGATGGACGAGATGGCCAAGATACAGCGCGTCGCGAAGCCCGATATGGTCCTGTTCGTCGGCGATGCGCTCGCCGGCAACGACGCGGTCGAACAGGCGCGCAAGTTCCATGCCACGGTCGGTATCGACGCGGTCATCCTGACCAAGCTGGACGTCGATGCCAAGGGGGGCGCCGCGCTCTCGATAGCGAGCGCCATCGGCCGCCCCATCGCCTTCGTCGGCATCGGGCAGGACTATGAAGATTTGATGCCGTTCGACGCGGCGTGGATTGTCGAGCGCATATTTGCCGCATGATAATCTACGAAGTCAACCTCACCGTCGACCCCGATGTCGCCGACGAATACGCGGCGTGGCTGCGGCCGCACATCGCGCACATCCTCGAAATCGATGGCTTCCTCGGCGCCGAGTGGCTCGACCGCGATACCGTGGATGAAAATGGAGATAGCGAAAAAGTGCGCTGGACTATCCAGTACCGGCTGCGCGACCGCGCCGCGCTCGAAGCCTATCAGCGTGACCACGCGCCGACGCTCATCCGCGAAGGGCAGGCGTGCTTCGGCGGCCGCTTCCGCGCCAGCCGGCGAGTGCTGGAGCCGATGAAAATCTTCAGCCCCAGCCGAAATACGGGTAGCGGATGACGTTGCGCAGGGCGCGGGCGACCGGCTTGCGCTTGCCGAGCCCGCCGGGGGTCACACCGAGAAACAGGTCGGCGAAGATTTCGCACATCTTCGGGTCGCGGGTGCCGTAGTAGACCATCCGCTCGGGGATTTTCAGCGCCAGCCGCGCGAAGAACGACAGGTCGCGCAGCTCCTGCCCGAAAGTGCGCTGCCACGCGCGGTGGTAGCTGTCGAGCGCCCGCTGCGAGAAGTCGCCGCTCGCGAGCGCCTGTTGGATGGTTTCGACCGCCAGCTTGCCGGCGTGCATGCCGTAGTAGATGCCTTCGCCCGAGAGCGGCGAGACCATCCCGGCCGAGTCGCCGACAATCAGCGTGCGCTCCATCGTGGTCGCGCGCAGCGGGCCGCCGAGCGGCAGCGGCGCGCCCTTCACCGGCGGGTCCGGGTCGCCCTCCGGGAAGTAGCCGTCGTTGCGCAGCAGCTCCAGGTAGCCCTTCCAGATTTCGCGCACGTTGACCGACTTGATGGTGCGGTTGTAGCCGCCGAAGCCGATGTTCAGGATTGTATCCTTGGGGAAGACCCAGCCGTACCCCTCGATGCCGGCCGGCCGGAAGTGGACCAGTAGCGACCGCTGGCTGCCGAAGGCGTGCTCCATGAAATCGCGCCCCACCTCGGGCTCCCACATTAGCGCGGTGCCGATTTCCCCGTCGTGCCATGGCGCCACCCCGCGTTCCTTGCGCATCAGCTGCGCCAGTGGGTCGTTCGGCCCCATCGCGCCGACCACCACCTGCGCCGTAAGGTCGCCTTGCGGGGTCGTGACGGTGACGCCGCCGTTGAAGTCGAAGCTGCTGGCGCGGGTGCCGGTGAAGACTTCCGCGCCGGCGTCGCGCGCCGCTTCGAGCAGCGCGTTGTCAAAGATTTCGCGCCGGATATTCCACGGCGTGTGCGGGCCGAAATCGAAGTCGATGCGGTATTTTAGCGATGGCGAGTAGAGCCGCACGTCGTGCGACGCACACTCAATGACTGGCTCGATGAACGGCTCCAGCTCCGGCAGCTCGCTGAGCACGCGCGGCGTCAGCAGCCCGCCGCACGCCTTGTCGCGCGGGAACTTCGCGCGGTCAACCAGCGCGACGCGCAGCCCCGCCCGCGCAGCGTAGAAGGCGGTCGTCGCCCCGCTCGGCCCGCCACCGCAAACGATGACGTCGTAGTCGCTCATGCTCCCTCGACCCAGTCGCGGAACGGCGCGTGCGATGCTTCCCACGGCAGCGCGACGATGGCAGGCAGTGAGTAGGGGTGGTTTTCCTTGATAAACTGTTCTAGCTGCTCCCATTTCTCGTGCCCGCACTTCAGCAGCAGCAGCTGCTCGGTGTCGTCACGCAGTTCACCCTCCCAGCGATACATCGTCCGCACCGGCCAGAAATTGACGCACGCTGCGAGACCATTCTCGAGCGCGCCGCGCGCCAGTTTCTCGGCGCTCTCCTCGTCGGGGGCAGTGGTGTAGACGGTGAGTGCCACGCGCGGCGCATCCGGGGATGCTTAAATAGGCCCCGTTTCGTGGCGCGCAGCCCCCGTGAATAATGAGGACTTCGGTCCGAAGGAGGAAACATGGCAAACCCGATTTACGTAACATACGAGGCTCCCAAGGAGCTGAGCGAGAAGGCGTATCTGGCCGTCGAGGCCGCACGCGACAGTGGCAAGATCCACAAGGGCGCTAACGAAGTCACGAAGCGCGTTGAGCGCAGCCAGGCCAAGCTGGTCGTGATGGCGCTCGACATCAGCCCGCCCGAAATCATGGCGCACATGCCGATGCTCTGTGCCGAGAAACAGATACCCTACACCTACGTCCCCTCCAAGGATGAGCTGGGCAAGGCGTCCGGCCTGAAGGTGCCGACCGCCGCGGTGGCGATTTCGAATATCGGCAAGAAGAAGGCTTCGCTCGAAGAGGTCACGAAGGCGATTACCGCCGCGCAGAAGGCATGATAGAGGGCGTTCCGGCGCAGGTAGTCGAGGTGCTGGGTCGCACCGGCATGCGTGGCGAGGCGAGCTCTGTCAAGGTGCGCGTGCTCGACGGTGATGACCGCGGCCGCATCATTCGGCGCAACGTGCTGGGACCGATTGAGGTCGGCGACATGCTGCTGTTGATGGACTCTTCACGAGAGGCAAAGGCGCTGGACCGCAAGAGGTAATCATGGCTGAACTACGAAACTGTTCTTTCTGCGACAAGCGTATACTGCCCGGAACGGGCATGCTCTACGTCCGCAAGACCGGACAGACCTTCGATTTTTGCAGCTCCAAGTGCCGCCGGAACCTGATTGAGCTGAAGCGGGTCCCGGGGCGCACCGAGTGGACCGGGAAGGCCCGCAAGGCGAAGAAATGAGCGAACGCACCTACGTCATGCTCAAGCCGGACGCGGTGCGACGCGGCTTCGCCGGACGCATCCTGCAACGCTTCGAGGACGCCGGCCTGCGAATGGTCGCGATGCAGCGGTTCGACGTGAGCGAGGCGCAGTCGCAGGCATTATACGCCGAGCACGAGGGCAAGCCGTTCTACGACAGCCTGCTCACCTACATCCACTCCGGGCCGGTCGTCGCGACCGTCTGGGAAGGGACCGGCGCGGTCGCGCTGGCGCGCAAGCTAATTGGCGCGACCGACCCCGCGCAGGCAGCGCCGGGGACCATCCGCGGCGATTTCGGGCTGGTGATGGACGAGAACGTGGTCCACGGCTCCGACTCGGTGCAGAGCGCGGAGCGCGAAATCCCGATTTTCTTTCCCGGGCTGGACTAGCTTTTTACGGCTGCCACCATCGCCGGGTGATGACTTCCCCGCAGGAGCTCAATATTGCAGTGCTGCGCATCGAGGGCACCAACTGCGAGGACGAGGCAGCGGCAGCGTTCAGCCAGCTTGGCTGCAACGCCGAACAGGTACACCTGAAGCAGTTGCTGAGCGAAGCAAAGCCGCACCGCAAACTGGCTGACTACGACGCACTCTTCCTGCCGGGCGGCTTCTCCGCCGGGGACTACGTGCGTGCCGGCGCAATCTTCGCCGCACGGCTGCGGACGGGCTTGCGCGATTCACTCGATGAGTATATAAATTCGGGCGCCCCGGTCCTTGGGGTCTGCAACGGCTTCCAGATACTGGTCGAGACCGGTGCGCTGCCGGGCACCCCGGACGGCCTGAGCGAAGGCCCCGAGGCGGTGCTGCACACCAACGACTCGAACCGTTTCGAAGCCCGCACGGTGATGCTGAAGGTCGAGGGCAACGGCGGTAGCCCCTTCACTTCACACTACGCGCGCGGACAGGTTATTGCAATCCCCAACGCGCACGCCGAAGGGAAGCTGCAGCTCTCCAACGAACGGCTCGCGGCACTGGAACGGTCGGGGCAGGTGACGTTCCGCTACTGTGACCCGCAAGGCAATACTGGCGCCGGCTACCCCTGGAATCCCAACGGCGCGCCGGGCGACATCGCCGGCATCACCAACCCGCGCGGCAACGTGCTGGGGATGATGCCGCACCCCGAGCGGGTGTTCCACGGCTGGCAGCACTCCGACTGGGCCAGCAACGGCCGCAACCCCGACGGGCCGGGCGACGGGCGGCCGCTCTTCGAAGGCGTCATCGAGCACCTGTGTCGCTGAGCGATATGCAGGTCGCCGCCGCCGCCGCGAAGGCCGGCGCGGAGGCCATCCGCGCCGGCTTCGGTCGTCCGCAGCGCGTCGAAATGAAGGGGCCGGTCGACCTTGTGACCGAGACCGACCGCGCCGCCGAGGTAGCGGTCGTGGCGCTGCTCGAGCGCGAGCGGCCGCAGGATGGCATCCGCGCTGAAGAGGGTACGCAGCGCGACGGCCGTGCGGGCGACCGCACATGGTTTGTCGACCCGATTGACGGGACGACCAATTTCGCGCACGCGGTTCCGCACTGCTGCAGCACGCTGGCGCTGCTTGAGGGCGGCGAAATCATCGCTGGCGCGCTGGCTGTTCCGTTCACCGACGAGCTTTTTTTCGCCGCGCGGGGGGAAGGCGCCTGGCTCGAGTCGGGTGGCGCGCGCCGCCGTCTGTCGGTGACCGCGAACGCGAAGTTCGTGAACGGACTGTTCGCGACCGGGTTTCCCTACGACCGCGACGGAGCTGACTACCGGCTGGTTAGTTCGGTGTGGGACAAGCTCTGCCGTGTTTCCCGCGCGACGCGACGCACCGGCTCCGCCGCGCTTGATATCGCCTATGTCGGTGCGGGCAGGTATGACGGCTACGTCGTTTCGGGCGCGAAAGTGTGGGACATCGCAGCCGGAATCCTGCTAGTCATGGAAGCGGGCGGCCGCGTCAGCGACCTTGACGGCAAGCCATGGACGCCCGAGAGCGCAGGGTGCGTCGCGAGCAACGGCGTGCTGCACGACGCGCTGCTGAAACTGGTTTCGGGATAGCGGCTGCCGGCATTCGATACGGCGCGCGTCTTCGACTTCGAGATTGCCGCGGAGGACATGCACCAACTCAATTCGCTTGACGAGAACCTGCGCACCAGCTGGGATTCGACCGTCGCACCCTGATTTCTGTATGCATATTGCATAATAATACATATTGCATACATTTTTATATGGTGCTGCTCAGGGTGCCTCATGCCCGACTACACGTCGATACGCGTCACGAAGGAAGTGCACCAGCAATTGCAGGGCTATGCCGAGTCGTGCTACGACGGGCTTTCGCTCACGGCTGCGCTGGGCCAGCTGCTGGCCGACCTTGGCGACGGCCACGTCCGTTTCCCCGAATACGGGCTGTTCCAGTGCCCGGCCCACCGTCGCGAGCGGCTGCGCGCCGTAATCGGCGCGCAGCCGCCGTCCGGGGCTGTTCCGGACGTGGCTGCGGGAGCGGGGGCGCTGCCGGCCGACCCCTACACGCGCGTCGAGAAGGACACGATGGGCGAGATGGAAGTGCCACGCGATGCCCTGTGGGGCGCTTCGACGCAGCGCGCAGTGCTGAATTTCCCGGTCAGCGGCCTGCGCATGGGCCGCAGCTTCATCCGCGCGCTGGGCTGCATCAAGGTGGCGGCCGCGCGCGCCAACCGGCAGCTGGGGCTGCTCGACAGCGGGATTGCGGAGGCGGTCGAGCAGGCGGCGCTGGCCGTCGCGGAGGGCGAGCACGACGCGCATTTCCCGGTCGACGTCTTCCAGACCGGGTCGGGGACGTCGAGCAACATGAACGCCAACGAGGTTATTGCGCGGCTGGCGAGCGATTCGCTCGCCAGCCGCGTCCACCCCAACGACCACGTCAACCTGGGGCAGAGCTCCAACGACGTCGTCCCGACTGCACTGCACCTGTCGGCGCTGCTGGAGCTGCACGGACAGCTGCTGCCGGCGCTGCTCGCGCTGCAGGCGGCGCTGGAAGCGAAGGCGGGGGAGTTCCACGACGTCATCAAGACCGGCCGCACCCACCTGATGGACGCTACCCCCATTCGGCTGGGGCAGGAGTTCGAGGGCTACGCCGGCCTTGTCGAGCGGGCGCTCGACCGGCTGCTGGTGGCGCAGGACGAGCTGGCGCCGCTGGCGCTGGGCGGCACGGCGGTCGGCACCGGCGTCAACACCCACCCCGAATTTGCCGGGCTGGCGTGCGAGGAGCTCTCGCAATTGGCGGGAATCGACGTCCACGAGACCGACAACCACTTTCTGGCGCAGTCGTCGCTTGACGGGGTGCTGGCGCTGGGCGGCGCGCTGCGCTGCCTGGCGGTGGCTTTGCAGAAGATTGCCAACGACATCCGCTGGCTCGGCTCGGGGCCGCGCTGCGGGCTGGCTGAAATCAGGCTGCCGGCGGTGCAGCCCGGCTCGTCCATCATGCCGGGCAAGGTCAACCCCGTGATTCCCGAAGCGGTTATCCAAGCGTCCGCGCAGGCGATTGCATGCGACACCGCGCTGCTGCAGGCGGCGCAGGGCGGCTACCTCGAGCTGAACACGATGCTGCCGCTCGCTGCCCACAACCTGCTACAGGCAATCCAGTTGCTCGGTGCCGCGTCGACCATCTTCGGCAAGAAGTGCATCGCCGGGCTGGAAGCGACCGGCCGCGGGCCCGAGCTGCTCCAGTCGGGGCTGATGCTCGCCACGGCGCTCGCGCCGGCGGTCGGCTACGAGCAGGCGGCTAAAATCGCCAAGGCGGCGCACGCGTCCGGGCGCACCGTGCTGGAAGAAGCGCTGGAGCTCACCGACCTGCCCGAGCAGGAGCTGCGCGAACTGCTCGACCCGGCGGGAATGGTTGCGCCGGCGGGCTAGACTCGCCCCGCGACCAGGCTCTCGACGACCGCCGGGTCCGCCAGCGTGCTGGTGTCGCCCAGGTCCGCGGTATCGCCCTCGGCGATTTTCCGCAGGATGCGGCGCATGATCTTGCCGCTGCGTGTCTTCGGCAGCCCGTCGGTGAACTGGATTTTCCCGGGCGCCGCGTGCGGCCCGATGTCGGCGCGCACCTGCCGCACGATTTCCGCCTGCGTCGTATCGGTCGGCATCTGCCCGGTGCGCAGCGTCACGAAGGCGTAGATGGCGTTACCCTTGATGTCGTGCGGATAGCCGACGACGGCAGCCTCGGCGACCGCCGGGTGGCCACCGATGGCGCCCTCGATTTCGGCGGTACCGAGATTGTGGCCGCTGACGATGATCACGTCGTCGACGCGGCCGGTAATCCAGTAGTAGCCGTCCTCGTCGCGGCGGCAGCCGTCGCCCGAAAAATACTTACCGGGGAAGCGCGCGAAGTAAGTTTCGAAAAACCGCTGCGCGTCGCCGTAGATGGTGCGCATCTGCCCCGGCCACGACTCGGCGATGCAGAGATTGCCGGCGACGTTGTTGCCCTCGAGCAGGTTGCCGTCGTCGTCGACCAGGACTGGCTTGATGCCGAAGAAGGGCAGCGTGGCGCTGCCGGGCTTGGTCGGCGTGGCGCCCGGCAGCGGCGTAATCAGGATGCCGCCGGTCTCGGTCTGCCACCAGGTGTCGACGATGGGACAGCGCCCTTCGCCGATGGTTTCGCGATACCACATCCACTCCGGTTCCTTGATGGGCTCACCGACGGTGCCAAGCAGCCGCAGGCTCGAGCGGTCGTGCTGCTGCGGCCACGCATCGCCCTCCTTCATCAGCGCGCGCAGCGCGGTCGGCGCGGTGTAGAAGATGTTGACGCGATGCTTGGCGACCACCTGCCAGAAGCGGCCGAAGTCCGGGTAGCTGGGCACGCCTTCGAACATCAGCGTCACGGCGCGGTTGGCGAGCGGCCCGTAGATAATGTAGGAGTGGCCGGTAACCCAGCCGATGTCGGCGGTGCACCAGTATACTTCCCCTTCGTGATAGTCGAAGATGTAGTGGTGGGTCGTCGCCACGTAAACCAGATAGCCGCCGGTGGTGTGCAACACTCCTTTGGGCTTGCCGGTGCTGCCGGAAGTATAGAGAATGAACAGCGGGTCCTCGGCGTCCATCGGTTCCGGCGCGCACTCGGCACCGGCGGCGCCGAGTGCGTCATGCCACCAGACGTCGCGCCCCGCCTCCATCGCAACCGCGCCGCCGGTGCGCCGCACCACCAGCATGTGCTCGACGCTCGGCGTCTGCGTGACTGCCGCATCGGCGTTGGCCTTCATCGGAATGTCGCTGCGGGTACCGCGCACGCCGGTGTCCTGCGTGATGATGAGCTTGCACTCGGAGTCGTTGATGCGTGAAACCAGGCTGTCGGCCGAGAACGCGCCGAAGACGATGGAGTGCACTGCGCCGATGCGCGCGCACGCCAGCATCGCAATCGCCAGTTCGGGGACCATCTGCAGGTAGATGCAGACGCGGTCGCCCTTGCCGATGCCGAGCGCCTTCAGCGCATTGGCGGCCTTCTGCACCTCGCTGTGCAGTTCCGCGTAGGTGAATGCGCGACTCTCGTCGGGGTCGTTACCCTCCCAGATAATGGCGGTCGCGTCGCCGTACCCCGCCTCGACGTGGCGGTCGACGCAGTTGTAGCAGGCGTTGAGCTTTCCGCCCTCGAACCAGGCGATGCTGGCCGTGCGGTAGTCGCAGTCGCGCACGCGGTCCCACTTGCGCGACCAGCTGATGCGCTCCGCTTCTCTGGCCCAGAATCCTTCGGGGTCGGCGACCGAGCGGTCGTAGAGCTCGCGGTATTCTGCAAGGCTGGAAATGTGCGCCTGTTTCGACGCTGCCTTTGGTGGGGGGAATACCTGTACCATCGCTCTCACCGCGGAGCAGAGCAGCTTCGTGCCGCTTAAGAAGCGTGCGTCGCGCAAATACCATAACCGGCCGTCGCTGCCGCGCCGTGCAGCAATGCCTGAAATGCGGCGCTCCGCCGCCGCTCGCGCGCAGCATGTGCCACGCCTGCTTCAGCGCCGCCCACGCCCCGGCCGAACTCCCGCCGGCGGTCCACGCCACCTGCTGCCGCCACTGCGCGGCGCGCGAAGTGCCGGGCGGCTGGGAGCTGCACGACTCGCCGGCGGCCGCGGCTGGCGCGGCGCTGCGCGGGGCGCTGGCGTGGGCGGATGGCCTGACGGGGGTGCAGCTGGATTTCGAGCTGCGCGAGCTCGACCCACAGCGTTTCCGCGCCAACGGCAGCGCGAGTGGCACGCTCGACGGCATCGCGCTCGAGCAGCGCTTCGAGCGCGACATCCTGCTCGAGTTCCGTGTCTGCACCAGCTGCTCGCGGCAGGCGGGCGGCTACTACGAGGCAACGCTCCAGTTGCGAACCCCCCGCCGGGCGGTGCTGAAGGCAGCGGTCGCGCGCGTCAACGCCGCGCTCGAGGAGGGCGCGCCGGCGTTCTTCGCGACCGAGGACGGCCCGGTGCGCGGCGGGTATGATTTCCAGCTCTCGTCGACCGACCGCGCGCGGGCGCTGTCGCGCGCCCTGTTGCTGGCGATGGGCGGCGAAGTCAAAGAGACATCATCGCTGGTCGGCCGCCGCGAAGGGCGTGACCTGCTGCGGCACACTTTTGGGGTGCGGCTGCCGCCAGTGCTGGCGGACGACATCGTGCTCCACGACGGGGCGGCGTGGCGCGTCGCCGCCATCGAGCGGCGTCGCGCCCGGCTCCGCTGCGCGTCGGAAACGCGGCCGGACTGGAGGACGCAGCTCTCCGAGCTGGAGGCGGCGCGGCGACTGGGCGAGGAGCGCGAGGCGCAGGTGGTGAGCCGGCGCGGCCGCGAACTGCAGCTGCTCGACCCGTTCACGCTGCGCACGGTCGAGGCACGCGCGCCCGAAGGCTGGGACGGCAGCGTGAACGCGGTACGCGACGGTGGCGACACCTTCTTCTTGTGGGAATAGCGCGGTTCGGGCATATGCAAAATTCCGTTCCAACTCCTTAATATAGCTCGCTGGCCTCGAAACAGACGGTGAATACCATGAATTCCCGCTACGCACAGGGCTCCAGCATCCTGCTGGCGCTGATGCTTGCCGTCGGCCTGCTCCCCGCAGTGCTCGGCGGTGAAGGTGGCTCCGAAACGGGTTACCTGGAAATATGGGTCGAGAGCGACTTCGACAATCAGTATGGAGACCTCTACATCGGTGATGATTTCATCGACGATTACTGGGTCGAGGCGTCCGAAGAGGCGTACCTGCTTGACACCCTTGAACTTTACACGGGTGACTACGTCATCACGCTCGAGCTGGAGAACGACGCCATCTCTCAGGAGGAGGCGACGGTCGAGACGAACCACACCAGCGAGGTGCTGCTGGTGCCCGAGCTGGAGAATCGCGCGCCGACGCTCCACGAGGCATGGGTGATGCCGCAGGAGGGCAATTCGGAGACTGATTTCACCTTCGAGGTCTACTACCGTGACGCTGACAATGACGCGCCGCATTATGTTAAGGTGCGGCTCGACAACGCTGATAACCACTTCCAGATGGAGAAGGACGACGAGTCGGACGACTACGTCGAGGGAGTCTGGTACCGCCGCACCCTCACCGAGCTCGAGGAGGGTGAGCACTCCTACCAGTACATCGCCAGCGACGGCGATGCAATGGCTGAGACCGAGTGGCAGGAAGGCCCCGAGGTCGATAACGGTGACGACGGCTACGGCTCGCTCGAAGTGTGGGTCGAGAGCGACTGGGAGGACCAGTGGGGCTGGCTCAAGCTGGACGGGGAACTGGTTGACGAATACTGGATTGAGCAGGGTGAGCACGCCTACCTGCTTGATACGCTTTACGAAATCGAGGCGGGCGGCCATTCGGTCAAGCTCAAGCTGGAGAACGACGCCTGGTGCGAGCGCGAGGTCGAAATCCACGACGGCGAGACCAGCGAGGTACTGCTGACGCCCGAACAGGATGACGACTACGGCTGGCTCAAGGTCTGGAGCATCAACGATTTTGACGGACAGTGGGGCTGGCTACAACTCGGTGACGAAATCTATGACGAGTATGAGGTCCCGCACGGTGAGGACCTGCTCGAGGAGTTCGAGCTCGAAGAGGGCTGGTACTGGCTCGAACTCGAGCTGGAGAACGAGGCATGGGACGGCCGCGAGGTGTACGTCGAGGCGGGCGAGACGACCGGCGTCGAGCTGCGCCCCGAACACGAAGAGGAGGAGCACGGCGACCCGTGGTTCCGCTTCGTCGAGCTGGAGCTGCTCGACACCGACGAGGATGACCACGCCGACACCGCGCGCGTATGGTTCAACGGCGATACCGAGCATGAGGAGCTTGAGGCGTGGGTGATGCTGCGCGTCTGGCAGGGTAACCACAAGGTGGGCCACATGTTCGAGGACCTCATACTGCACGGCGAATCGGGCGAGGACACCTACTATTTCGACTGGTCGCCCGATGAAGCGGGCGAATACGCCTTCGACCTCTCAATCGGCCCCGAAGATGGCGATGACGGTGGAGACGGTGGAGACGGTGGAGACGGCGGCGATGG
>CAYMDK010000003.1:107330-119765 GCA_964389465.1 uncultured archaeon
GACGGCGGCGATGGTGGCGATGGCGACCGCTCGGGCGACCGTGAGGCGACCGACTGGTGGGAGCACGAGGCGGTCGGCCTCTACCCGCGCGGCGGTGGCGAGAACCACGCGCCGGAACTCCGCGATGGCCATGTCTCGCCTGAGGCGGGTACGCCAGAGACCGAGTTCACCTTCAGTGTCATCTACAGCGATGCTGACGGCGACGCGCCGGCCTACGTCAAGCTGAGGCTCGACGATGCCAAGCACGTCATGTCGCGCGACTCCGACGGTGAAGGCGGCTTCTACGAGGGAGTGCGCTACTCCGTCGCGGTGGATGGCCTGGCGGTGGGCAACCACGAATACAGCTTCCTCGCCAGCGACGGCAAGCAGGCTGTCGACAGCGACTGGCGCGACGGCCCCGTGGTTGGCGGTGGCGGCTACGGCGTTGCGGTCTCGATGGAGCCGCTGGTGCGCGCGGTCGCGCCGGGCGACAACGCCAGCTTCAGCGTGACGGTGCTCAACACCGGTGGAATGGAGGACACTTTCGACCTTGTGGCGCAGATGGTTTACACCAACTCCAGCGTTGACGGCTGGGCCGTCTCGCTCTCCGAGGCGTCGGTGACGCTCGGCGCGGGCGACTTCACGACCGTGACTGCGACCGTCACCGTCCCGTCTGATGCGGCTGAGAAGGATACGCTGGTCTTCGCAGTGAGCGCTGCCTCGCGCGGAGACAGCACGGTTACAGGTCAGGCAGTGGCATCGACCATCGCGACCGAGGATGGCGGCAGCTTCCTGCCCGGGCCGAGCGCGGCGATGGTCATCGCCACGCTTGGCGGGACGGGGGTGGTCGCCTCCTTTCGCCGCCATCTACGCGACTGACAGAGGTCGGTCATGGCTCTGGCTGCTTTGCCTGCCGCTCTACGTCAGGCTCCGCAAGGACGAAGTGCTGGACCAGTTCGTGCGCGGGCAGATTTATGGCTACGTGCGCGCTAACCCGGGCGACTGCTACTCCTCGATTCGCAACAGCCTCGAGCTATCGAACGGTGTCGTGACCTATCACCTCGACATCCTCGAGACCGAGGGGTTCGTCCGTGCCGAAATCGAGGGGACGCACAAGCGCTTCTTCCCGGTCGGTGTCAAGGTCGATCCGGGACCGCTGCTCCACCGGCTACAGCAGCAAATTCTGGCGCTGCTGACCGACCGTACCGGGATGAACCAGAAGGAGATTGCCGAGAACCTCGAGGTGAGCCGGCAGCTGGCTGGCTACCACCTCGGGGAACTGGAGCGGCGCGGCGAACTCGAGTCGCGTTTCTGGGGCCGCTTCAAGCGCTACTACCTGGTCGCATTGTAGGTCCCGGGCGCTTACGCCTCGAACTCTTCCAGTGTTGCCTGCCCGCGTATCCGCTCGCCCGGAATAGGGACCGGATATTCCTCGCTGATGCAGCCTAGGCAGAGCTCGTCATGCGGCTTGCCGACCGCGCGCACCAGTCCGTCGATAGATATATAAGCGACAGAGTCAGCGCCGACGTCGCGCGTGATTTCGGCCGCGCTCTTGCCGGGGGCGATGAACTCCTCGCGGCTCGGCATGTCGATACCGAGGTAGCAGGGTGAGATAATTGGCGGGCAGCCGACCCGCAGGTGCACCTCACGCGCGCCCGCCTCGCGGACACGCGCGACGATGCGGCGCGAGGTGTTGCCACGCACGATGGAGTCATCGATGAGCACCACCCGCTGCCCCTCGAGGAACTCGCGCATCGGGTTCAGCTTCTCGTTGATGGTCGCCTTGCGCTGCGCGTCGTGCGGCTGGATGAACGAGCGCCAGACGTAGCGGTTCTTGATGAGCCCCTCGCGGTACGGAATTCCCGCCGCCTCGGCGAAGCCCAGCGCGTGCGCGATGCCGGAGTCGGGCACCGGCACCACGACGTCGGCCTCGACCGGATGCTCGCGCCACAGCTGCCGTCCCAGCTCCTGGCGCACGGCATACGCGAGCGTGCCGTCCATGCGCGAGTCGGGCCGTGCGAAATAGACGTACTCGAACATGCAGAACGCCCGTTCGCCCCCGGCGGGGGGCGGATGGGAAACGACTCCATCGGGCGTCAGCTGGACAATCTCGCCCGGCGTGATGTCGCGCACGAACGTGGCGCCCATAGCGTCGAGCGCGACGCTCTCGGAAGCGACGACGTGGCCGTCGGGCAGCTCGCCGAGGCAGAGCGGCTTGATGCCGAGCGGGTCGCGGAAGGCGAAGAGCTCGTCGTTGTGCAGCATTGCGATCGAGTAGCTGCCGACCATGCGCCCCATCGCCTCGCGGATGGCGGCGACCATCGAGCCGGCGTGCGGCAGCCGGTGTGCAATCAGCCGCACGATGATTTCGGAGTCGGTGTCGGACATGAACGCGGCGCCC
This sequence comes from uncultured archaeon, assembly GCA_964389465.1. Lineage (GTDB taxonomy): Archaea > Thermoplasmatota > Poseidoniia > MGIII > CG-Epi1 > UBA8886. The sequence continues at coordinate 109,711 of CAYMDK010000003.1, forward strand.
TTGGTCTCCCACTGCTCGCGCAGCTCCTGCTGGTTGGAGATGGTGCCGTTGTGCGCCAGGCTCAGTTCGCCGGTCGCGAAGCTGGCGGTAATCGGCTGCGCGTTACGCAGCGAGGAGCCGCCCGCCGTTGAGTAGCGCACATGGCCGATGCCGGTCGCCGCGTCGTGGAAGCGCGTCTCGAAGTTGGTCAGCGCTTCCGACACCAGCCCCATCCCGCGTCGCGTCAGGTGGCCGTCGTCCCAGAGCGCGACGCCGGCCGATTCCTGCCCGCGGTGCTGAAGTGCCCGGAGGCCGACGAGCAGGTTGTGCAATACCGGCGTCGTGGTGGTGATGCCTACGACGCCGCACGCCTCCCGCAGCGGCATCAGTGCGACTTGGCCCAGCTGTAGCTGCGCTGGCGCGCGGAGGCGCCGAAGCCGCAGGCGGCGCAGCGCTTCTTGCGAACGTGGTAAGCGTGACGGCCGCAGCGCCGGCAGATGATGTGTGTCTTCTTCTGCCGCTTTCCGAAAGATGCTGTGCCTTTGGTCATGGTGTTTCACCAGATTCCGCAGTCCACGGACCGCGGGGGGACGGCGGACTTGGGTGGCATATTAAAGAATTTACTCGCTCCCACCGAGCCCGATGGCGCGATACTCGACGCCCGCTTCGCGCATCGCCGCCGCGTCGAAGGCGCGGCGGCCGTCGAGCAGCAGCGGCCGCGCCATGCGCTCCGCGAAGACGGCCGGCGGCAGCGTCGTATACTCGGGCCATTCGGTCATCAGGATGGCGCAGTCGGCGCCGTCGAGCGTCGCTTCCGCGGAGGGCGCGATTTCGATGTCGCACAGCGCGTCGAAGTTGGCGGCCGCCTGCGGGTCGCAGCCGACGACGCTCGCGCCGGCTTCGAGCAGGGCGCGCGCCACCACGGCGGCGCGCGCCTCGCGCACGTCGTCCGTTTCCGGTTTGAAGGCCAGTCCCAGAATGGCGACGCGCTTGCCTTCGAGCGAGCCGAGCGCGTCGCGCGCCCACGCAACGAGCAGTAGCGGCTGCGACTCGTTGACCGCCAGCGTCGCGTCGAGCATCGCCGCCGGCAGCTTTTCGGCGGCAGCGGCGGCGCGCAGCGCCTTTACGTCCTTGGGAAAGCAGGAGCCGCCGTAGCCGGCGCCAGCGCGCAGGAAGCGCGGCGAGATGCGGTCGTCGAGCCCCATCCCCTCGGCGACGGTCGCGAAGTCGATGCCCCACGCCTCGCACAGGTTCGCGACCTCGTTGGCGTAGGAGACCTTGGCGGCGAGGAACGCGTTGCTGGCGTACTTGACCATCTCCGCCGTGCGGGGGTCGCACTCCAGCATCGGGCACTTCGCGCCGGCGTAAAGCTCGCGCAGCTTCGCCTGCGCCAGCCCGTCCGCAGCGCCGATGACGATGCGGTCGGGCGCCAGCGCGTCCGCCACGGCGCTGCCTTCGCGCAGGAACTCAGGGTTCATCGCGAAGCCCATGCTGCCGCGGTCTCGCTCGCTGCGCTCGAGCACGCGGGGCAGCACCAGCTCCTCGGTCGTTCGCGGCAGGACGGTCGATTTCACGACGACGACATGCTCGCGCTCGCCGCCGGCGAGCGCGTCGCCGATGGCCGCTGCGGCCGATTCGACCTGTGCCAGGTCCATCGAGCCGTCGTCGCGCGACGGAGTGCCAACACAGATGAATGTCAAATCCGCGGCGCTGATTTCTGCCGCCATCTCGCCCGAGCCGCGCAGCTTCCCCGACGCGAGGCCGGCGGTGAGCAGTTCGGGCAGCCCCGGCTCGAAAATCGGGCAGTCGCCCGCATTGAGCGCTGCTACGCGCCCGGGCAGGATATCTAGGCACGCCACGTCATGGCCGGAGGCGGCGAGGGTGGCTCCCGTGACGAGTCCGACGTAGCCAGTTCCCATGACTGCGATGCGCATCGCGCGCCCAGCGCGGTCCGCTAAAAGACCCCCTGTCCTGCGACCGCATGGCCCAGTTCAACCTGCGTCGCCGCCACCCGGTTAACAAGCGCGAGGCGCGCACGCTGAACGCGGCTCTGGCTGAGGCGCACGGACTCGAATTCAGCTACCGTCCCGGCGAGGTCGAGCTGGCGCAATCCCCGACGGGGCAGGCGCTGTTGCGTGACGGCCGCGTGATTGCGTTCGAGCGCGGCGACCGCTGGCACCTCGCGGTGCGCGGGCTGCTCGAGCTGGCGCCGCCGGGCGGCTGGGTGCAGGTGGACATGGGTGCGGTGCCGTTCCTGCGCAACGGCGCCAACGTGATGGCGGCCGGCATCAACGATGTCGCCGAGGCAGTCACGAAGGGCGACCTGGTCTGGGTGCGCGAGGAAAACCACCAGCGACCGCTGGCGGTGGGCGAGGCGAGCATGGATGGCGCGGAGATGGTTGCGGCGGCGCGGGGAATGGCGGTGAAGACGCTGCACCACATCGGCGACACCGTCTGGGATTTCGGCGGCGACGATTAGCACAAGTTAAATATGGAAACCTACCTCGCCACCGCCTGATGCTTCCCCGCCGGATATGGCTGCTGCTCGCCCTCGTGCCGCTGCTGGCACTGCTGCCGGCGAGCGACGGGGAGGCGCCCGTCGTGTTCTACATGGACGGGAACGCCGACACCGCCACCCCGGGCGACCTGGATATCGACCGCCCACCCGCCGCTAGCCCCCACACGGCGCAGGTGGATTCGAACCCGACCGGTAACAATTATGTCCATGTCGCTGACTGGGAGTCATCCAGCCTGGGCTTCTCGATTAACGCCTCTGGTGAATGGAGTGGCAAGGTGACTGTCTATTCCTCACATGATATCAATATCCAGTTGCAGTTCAGCATTGTCGTCGACGACGAGGTGCAGGGCAGCTTCGAGACTGCAACCGAAACGGTCAACGACGGCGAGATGCTCCTCGAGGGGAGCGGGACACTGGCGCACACTGCGCTGCCGACCGCCGGCTTCACGCTACGCGTCGAGGCGCAATGGAATTTCAACGTGGGGCAGCAGCCCCCCGGCAACGCCACCGTCGAACTGCGCTACGGCTCGCGCAACTCGCCTGACCTCGAGGGCGGTATCATCCTGCCGGTGGGCCATGCCCGTGCCATCGCTGACGGGGCGGCCAACCACGACGAGACCGGTCGCAAGGTCATAGTCTACACCCGCGTCGAGGACGCTTTCGGCAACGACTACCTGCCCAGCGGCAAGGGAGGCTACACCATGCGCATGGGGCCACAGGGTGAACCGCCCTGGGAAGGCAGCTGCGAGATGGTGACCAGCAAGGGGACCTGGATGCAGGCGCGCTTTGACTGGTCATACGAGGGTCACACGCTGCCGGCGGGCAACAACGCCTATCCGGTCGAGGTGACCTTCACCGATACGCTCAGCAACCACGAATGGAGTGCCGACTTCACGGTCTGGGTCAACATCCCGGCCACGCCCGAGCTGGAGGTCGACGCCGGTACCACTTCGCGCAACGTCAACCCCGGCAACTCGGTGTCCTACACGCTGACGGTCTACAACAGCGGCAGCGGCGACGACAACGTCCTGCTCTCGTCTGCCGGTACGATTGATGGCTGGACTGCCGAGCTGGGCGATGAAGATTTTTTTCTCGCTGCCGGCGACAGCAAGTCGGTCCAGCTGACGATTTCTGCCCCCTCCAGTGCGGGTGACGGCGAGGAGGACAACACTGTAGTGACTGCGCGCGCCGAGAGCGATGCCGGCATCCACGACAGTCAGGTTTTCTCGACGACCGCACGCATTCCTGACCCCGACTGGAGCTTCCGTCTCGACCTGCTCGGCAGCCCCGACATCACCATCCGCGACCGTGGCGAGGTGCAGTTCCAGGTCGCAGTCACCAACAAGGGTAACCAGGACGCGAGCTACACATTCAGCTCAGTCTCCAACCCCTCCGGGGCGTTCACGGCCAGCTTCAGCCCCAGTATGGTGAGCGGCCTCGCGCCGGACGAGGCGCAACAGGTGCAGGTGACCCTCTCGGTCAGCCCCAGCTACAGCGGTGGCACCGGGACCGCCACCATCAGCGCGTCGCTCACGGGCGGCGGCAGCGGCACTGAGAGCGCGACGGTCGACATCGAGCTGGTGCAGTCCGGCTTTATCGACCTGCGCAACCCCAACCTGCAGCTGAGCGCCGAGCAGGGGGGCTCGGTGAGCCACCAGTTCGAGGTGCGCAACACCAACCCCGAAGAGCCAATCCGGATTTATTTCGCTTCAGAATCGCTGACGGACCCCGCCGCCTCGAGCTGGCTCAGCTTCATCGACCGCGACGGCAAGCCAGTCTCGGCTCAGTCGCTAATCCTGATTCCGCCCGGCGGCACGCAGACTGTGACGCTGCGCGTCAGTGTTCCCGGCAGCGCAGCCACCGGCCACTACACCATGGAAGTCTGGCTTTCGAACGACCAGCATGCGCGCATCTCCGAGAAGCGCGCTTTCGCCGTCGAGGCTGTGACGCCGACCGAGGAAGCGGGCTCCAGCCTGCTGCTCTATGGACTCGCGGCGGTGCTCTTCGCCGGGATTGCCGGCGGCGGCTACTGGTACGTCACGCGCGACGATGAGGATTACGATGACGAGGAGGAGGAAGGCGACCCTGGCGAGCCACCCGCGGTCGCCGCCACGGAGGGACCGCCGGTCGCCTCTGTCGAGGCGGCCCCGGTGGCGGCAGTCGAAGCGGCGCCACCCGCCGTGATTTCGGCTCCCGTAGCAGACGTGGCGCCAGTTATGCCCCAGCCCGCGCCGGTGCAGCCGGTCACTGCGCAGCCAGTCGTGGCCCAACCCGTTGCGGCCGAACCGGTAGTCGCGCAGCCGGCCGTCGCCCAGCCCGTAGTGGCGCAGCCAGTGGAGGCAACGCCCGTCGAGGCGGTTGCGGTCGAGCCCGTTGTCGCGCAGGCAGTCGAAGCGACTCCAGTGGTGGCCGAGGCGGTGACGGTGCAGCCGGTCGAGCCCGGGGCGGACGCGGCGACGCCAGTCGTGGTCAAGGCGCAGGTTGTCAAGGAAGAAGATGAGATGGAGTTCAGCTGATTTTGCTGTCTGGGCCAAAATTATATATAGCAGTAAGCAACATAGAGTTTACAACCTGAGGTTGTATACTGAAACGAGGCAAAAATGAACTGGAAACGAGACAAGAAAGACGACTGGTTCGGGCAGGACTGGAATCTGGACGACCTGTTCGGCAGCCTGGACGCCGAGTTCAGGCGCATGCGCAAGACGATGGACGAAATGATGCGCGACGCTGCTGAGGGCAATATGCCCGAGGCGGACGGCAAGTCGCCCTTCGTCTGGGGCTTCAGCATGCGCACCGGCCCCGACGGCCGGCCGCAGTTCGAGGAGTTTGGCAACACCAGTCACAACCTGTTCGGCCCTGCGGACCAGAAGGCGACTGTGGAAACCGGCAGCCGCGAGCCGCTGACCGACACCAACGAGACCGAGGAGGAGATTGCCATCACGGTCGAGCTGCCCGGCGTCTCGAAAGCCGATATCGATATCGATGCCAGCGAGCTGGAAGTCATAATCAAGGTCGAGACCGACGCGCGCAATTACTACAAGCGGCTGCCGCTGCGGTCGAAAGTCATTCCCGACTCAGCCAAGGCGACCTACACCAACGGTATTCTCGACCTCGTGCTCAAGAAGCAGGAGTCGGAAAAACCGCAGGGCACCCGCGTCAAGGTCGACTGAAACGGGTTTCGCAATCTTTTATATGCATATCTTCGAGAGCCATGAGGCCGTCCGCAGCGCTATCCCGGCGCCAGCGACCGTAGTCGTTCCGGGCCGCCGTAGCGCAGCACCAGCGCCGCCACTTCGGGCTGCAGCGCCGTCTCCCATGCCCCCGCCACGGCCAAAGCCTGACGGATGGCGCCGCCCTCCCACTCCCGGCGGTTCTGCAGCTCCGGTGCGATAACGGGGTAGCCCGCCGTGCCGAAGAGCCGCTGCACCAGCGCGTTGGCGGAATAGACGCAGTCGAACGGTCCCAGCCGTGCGACGACGTGCGCGACCCAGCGGTCATAGTCGTCGATGTCCTCGACCGCCACGATTGCCCGCGGCGAGAGGCCGGTCGCCGCCATTCCGGCCGCGACCATCTCGCGCCGCTCGCCGGCCGAGAAGGGGTTTTCCCACGTTGCGGCTTCCTGCGCCGAGCCAATCATTACCAGCAGTTCGTGGCCGTCGGTGACCGCCGTTTGCGCGATGGCGAGGTGGCCGCGGTGAAAGGGCTGGAAGCGCCCCGGCAGCAGCGCGACGCTCATGCCGGCAGCAGCGCTTCCGCGTCGCCCATCCACTTGCGCAACGGTTTGGGAATGGTGACCGAACCGTCCGCTCGCTGGCAGTTCTCGAGGATGGCAGCCAGCGTGCGCGTGGTGGCGATGCCGGTCGCGTTGAGCGTGTGCGGCGTCGCGGTCCCGTCGGGGGTGCGGTAGCGCATGTTGAGCCTCGTGGACTGGTAGGCGGTGCAGTTGCTGGCGCTCACCACCTCCTTCCATTCGCCGACGCTGGGCATCCACGCCTCGAGGTCGAACTTGCGCGCGGCGACGGTGCCGATGTCGCCGGTGCACATCTCGACGACGCGAAACGGCAATTCGAGCCTTGCGAGGAGGTCGACCGCGTTCTGCAACAGCTCCTCGTGCAGCGCGGCTGAATCCTCCGGTTTGCAGATGACGACCTGCTCGACCTTCGCGAACTGGTGGACGCGCCAGATGCCTCTGTCAGAGAGGCCGTGCGCGCCCACTTCGCGCCGGAAGTTGGTCGAGAGCCCGCAGAACTTTAGCGGTAGCGATTTCGGTTCGAGGATTTCGTCGCGGAAGCGCGCGGTCAGCGGATGCTCCGAAGTGGCAATCAGGTAGAGGTCGTGGTCCTCGATTTTGTACATCACGTCTTCAAAGTCGCCCAGGTCAACGACGCCCTCGTACGCCTCGCGGTTCATCACGAAGGGTGGCACCACCGGCTCATAGCCACGGTCCGCCAGCAGCTCGACCGCGTAGTTCACCAGCGCCAGCTCGAGCCGTGCCAGTCCTCCGGTAAGGAAGTAAAAGCGACGCCCGGCGATTTTCGCGGCGCGCTCGAGGTCGGCGCCCCCCAGCGTCTCGAGCAGCTCGTTGTGCGATTTCGGCTCGAAGCCGAAATCGCTCCGCTCGCCATGCTGCGCCAGCTCGACGTTCCCGTCGGGGCCGTCGCCTTGCGGGACCGCCTCGTCAAGCAGGTTGGGGACGCGCATGCGCGCTGCGTCGCGGTCTGCCAGCGCCGCGGCGGTCTCCTGCTCGAGCTGCGGCAGCCGCTGCTTCAGCGCCTGCATCTTCCCTAGCAGCGGCTGCGCGTCGTCATCCGCCTTCTTGGCGGCGCCGATTTCGCGCGAGATGCGGTTGCGTTCGCTGCGCAGCTTGTTGCCTTCATCGATGAGCGACCGCCAGCGCTCGTCGGCGGCGATGACCGCCTCGGCCGCGGCGCGGTCGAGACCACGCCGCTCGAGGTCGGCGAATATCGCATCGGGCGAGTCGCGGAACTGCGCCATCTCGAGCATCCGTGCGGCAGCGCCAGCGGGCTTTATGGCTTCGCGCTCTGGGCGCCCATGCTGTTGCTGAAGGGGGCGGCGCAGGTCGCTTCACCCCCCGCATCGGATTCGCCGCTGGCGGGCGACATGCTGGGACGCATCGAACTGCACACCCGCAGCGACGTCGCCATCCGCAACGGCCGCATCGTCGAGGTGGGGCGCAAGCTGGACTACCCCGACGCCGAAACCATAGACGCGCGCGGCAAGGTCATCGTGCCGGGATTTGTCGACCCGCACACCCATCTCGTCTGGGCCGGCTCGCGCGAGCACGAGCTGGAGTGGAAGCTGCAGGGACGCAGCTACCAGGACATCCTGTCCGACGGCGGCGGCATCCTGCGCACCGTCCGCGAGACCCGCGCCGCCGACGAGGAGGAGCTGCGCGAGCAGTCGCTGAAGCGACTGCGCAACGCGACCCGCACGGGGACGACGACCATCGAGATAAAATCGGGCTACGGGCTCCAGCGCGAGGAGGAGCTGAAGCAGCTGCGCGTCGCGCGCTGGCTCGGCGAACAGGAGCTGGCCGAGGTCGTTTCGACCTTCATGGGCGCGCACGCGCTGCCCGACGACACGAGCCGGGGCGAGTATCTCGAGCAGCTGGAGCAGATGCTGCCCGACGCGGCGGAATTGGCAGAATATTGTGATGTCTTTTGCGAAGAGGGCGCGTTCACCGTTGACGAGTCGCGCCGCCTGCTCGAGGCGGCGCGCGAGGCGGGCATGGGGTTACGCATCCACGCCGACGAGTTCGGCGACAGCGGCGGCGGCGCGCTCGGCGCCGAAATGGGAGTCGCGTCGGCCGACCACCTGGCCGGTTCCACGCTGGAGACCATCGAGGCGCTGCGCGACGCCGGGACGACCGGCATTCTACTGCCCGGGACGCCGCTGGCGCTGCTCTCGTCGGAGTTCGCGCCGGCGCGCAAGATGGTCGCCGCCGGCCTTCCGCTGGCGCTGGCGACCGACTGCAACCCCAACTGCTACACCGAGTCGATGCAGATGGTGATGCAGCTCGCCGTTTTCCGAATGGGGCTGACGCCGGGCGAGGCGCTGACCGCCGCGACGCTCAACGGCGCGCTGGCGCTGGGGCGCAGCAACCGCGGCGCGATTGCGCCGGGCTGGCGCGCCGACCTGCTGGTGTGCGACGTCCCCGACTACCGCCATTTGACCTACCACTTCGGCATCAACCACGTCGAGACCGTCATCATCGGCGGCCGGGTCGTCAATGCCTGAACCGCTGCGTCGCGCCGGCGAGGCGCTCTGGGAAGGCGCGCTCTATACCCTGTCGCTGCCGGAGCGCTACCTGCGCGGGCTGACCGCGCTGCTGGGCGGGATGCTGAAGGAGACCACCGACCTGCTCGTGCCGGACTTCGTCAAGGACACCACCAGCTACAACCTGTTCGTCGGCAACATCCTGCGCTTCGCGGTCGAGAACGTTGGTGGGGTCGAGGGCGTCTACGACGACGAAGGCCTGAGCGGAGATTACGCCACGCGCAAGCTGCTCGGCAACGCCATCGAGGGCATCGGCGTCGCGACGGTGCACCTTTCGCCGCTGTGGGTCTTCGCCTTCTTCGCCGACTCGGTCAAGGGGGGACAGGCGTACATGTACCGGCTCCACGGCGAGCTGGTCGCGAAGGGCTACCTTGACGAGGCGAGCGAGCCGGGCTCGCTCGCCGAACTGCTCGAAGGGCTGGAACGCACCACCGCCAGCTTCGCGCAGAACATTGACGCGCCGCCGCTGTCGCGCGATCAGGTGCTCGAGAACATCGACGAAATCCGTGATTCCATCGGCGAGCTGTTCTCGACTACCGGCCGCGCCGCGGGGGAGGTTTCGGAGGAGGTCGCGACCGTGATGGAGGATTTCCTGGCGACCGCCACCGACGAGGGGCAGTCGCTGCTCGAGCTGGGGGGCGTGATGACGCTGCAGGCGACCGCACGCGCCAAGCAGGCGGCCGGGCTCGCCGTCACCGCGCCGCAAGTGGCGGGCGCGATGCTCTACGAGAACATCCTGGGTTACTACGGCGACACGCTGTCCGAGATTCACGAGCACGGCTACGCGGCGGTCGCGAGCGAGACCATCGAGCCCTACGGCCACGCCATCATGAAGCAGTTCAGTGGCGAGCAGGAGACCTGGACAACGAAGCTGTTCCGTGGCTCGGCGCGCGGGCTGAAGCGGGTTTTCGGCATGCAAAGCTCCAAATAGTCGTCCTGACGAAAGGGAGGGCTGAGCTTGGCCGGGGAGCTAGACGTACCCTGTGACCCCCAATCGCCTTCAGGGGGGGCGACAGCCGGCGGCGGCGCACCCAGTGGGTCGCCCAATCCGCAATCCGACCGTGAAGTCCTGTCCTCCGGGGTCGCAGGCGGTCAGCGCGGTCTGCCGGAGGGCAGGCTGTCGGCCTTCACCACGGGAATCGGGTCAGGCCCGGAAGGGAGCAGCCCCACCGTGGACTTCCGACGCTCGGATGGGTAGCGGGGCGGAGAAGGAGCGCGGCAGCGGGCGCTCTGCCAGGACGACAACGCCGGTGGCTCGGCA
>CAYMDK010000004.1:0-9912 GCA_964389465.1 uncultured archaeon
AGGTCGGTGTGCTTGCGCAGCGCCGCGACGACGCGATACTTGGCCTGGAACCAGGCCGGGTCGAACTTGCAGCGGTCGGGGAGCATGATTTCGGCGCGTTTGCCGGTGAGCGCGATTTCCGGCGTGTCGCCTGACGGGTATTCCATGTCGAACAGCGCCGCCACCTTGGCATCCGCTTTCGAGACCTTCGACTTGATGGTGAACTTGAAGAGCAGCTCCTTCCCCGCCAGGTGCTGGTTGAAATCGACCCGCACGCGCGCGCCGTAAATCGCGACGAGGTGCGCATGCCGCCCATCAATTTCCAGCTCCTCGCCGGAGTAGCCCTTGGCGTCGGGGCAGGCACGGTCGAACCGTTTTCGCGACATGGTCTCGATGAGCTTCGGGTCGCGCTGGCCGTACGCTTCCTCGGGCGGCAACGTCGCCTCGCTGGCCTTGCCCACCTTGGCTTTCTTCAGCGCCGCCTCGAGGCCGGGCACGAGCCGCCCTTCGCCGATGATGACCGTGATTGGCCCGTAAGGTCGTCCCTCTTCATGGGCGCCAGCTTCCTTCGCCGCCTTCTCGAGCGTCGTGTCGAACAGTTCGCCGTCGGTGTGCCCCTCGTAGTCGAGGGTGATGATGTCGCCATCCCGCATGGCGGCGCGTAAATGCGGCCGTATTAAGCGGTTGTGTCAGCGCGCCCGCCTCCGTCAGCGGTCTCCGTGAGCACGTCACGGTTAAACACGCCGCTCGTTGCGCCGCCATGAAACCGCGCCCGCCGCGCTCGATGGTCCTGCCGCGGATGGTAGTCACCGGCCCCGGCGTCATCGAGCAGCTGCCGGACGTCATCGCCGAGCTGGACCTGCCCGAACGCGGGCTGCTGGTCTGCGACGCGGTCACCCGCTCCGTGGCGGGCGATCGCGTGCTTGGCTACCTCGAGGAGACGGGCCACCCGGTTGCGGTCATCGAAATCGACGGCGCCAGCATGGAGGAGCTGGCACGCGTCGAGGCGGCCGCCGAAGGCTGCGGATTCCTTGCCGGAGTAGGCGGCGGCCGCCCGGTCGACCTCGCCAAGCAGGCGGGTTACCACCTCGACCTGCCGTTCATCTCGGTTCCAACGGCGGCGTCGCACGACGGCTTCGCCTCGGCACGCGCGTCGATTCGTGCTGAAGGGCAGAAGACCTCGATGGAGGCGCGCCCGCCGATTGCGGTGGTCGCCGACACCAGCATCATCGCCTCGGCGCCGCACCGGCTGCTGGCGGCCGGTATTGGCGATATCGTCAGCAACCAGACCGCGGTGCTCGACTGGCAGCTCGGTCGCGACCGCGGCGAGGAGTATTCGGCCTACGCAGCGGCGCTTTCGGAGATGACCGCGCGCCTGGTCGAGGAGGACCCCGAACTGGTCGGCAGCGGCAGCGAGGAAGGGGTACGGCTGGTGGTCAAGGCGCTGATTTCCTCAGGCGTCGCGATGTCGATTGCCGGCTCGTCGCGCCCCGCTTCGGGCGGCGAACACAAGTTCTCGCACTGGCTCGACGCCAACGCCGGCAGCCCCGCGCTGCACGGCGAGCAGTGCGGCGTCGGCTCGGTTGTGACGATGCAGCTTCACGGCGGTGACTGGCAGCGCATCCGCGACACCCTCGCCGCAGCCGGCGCGCCTGTCACCGCGGAGCAGCTGGGGCTGGAGGACGCCATCGTCCTCGAGGCGCTGCGCGAGGCGCACACCATCCGGCCGCAACGCTACACCATCCTCGACCGTGAGCCGCCCGAAACGATAGAGCGGGCGGCTCGCGAGACCGGTGTCGTTTCCTGACGACCAGTATTTAAATTGAAGACGGCCGCTTCCAGCTCCCGAAGGTAGCCGCGGCCGGCGTGACTGTGCAGCAGTCGCGCCTCGTCAGGCGGGGCGCAATACTTTTGAGCCGGCCGGGAGTGCACCCCCGCCGCCAAGGCGGCCCAAAGGAGAGATTGAGATGGACAAGGCAACCAATGTATTCCTGGACCGGATTGACGCAGCCGTGACCAAGCATGCGCTGCTGGACCACCCCTTCTACCAGCTCTGGAACGAGGGTGAACTGCCGCGCGAAGCCCTCGAGGAGTATTCGCGCCAGTATTACGCGCACGTGAGGGCGTTCCCGACCTACGTGAGTGCGGTGCATTCCCGCTGTGACGATATCGGCGTGCGGCAGATGCTGCTCGACAACCTTGTCGAGGAGGAGCAGGGACCCGATAACCACCCCGAGCTCTGGCTGCGCTTCGCCGAAGGGCTGGGTGTCAGCCGCGAGAGCGCGCAGGACGTGCGGCCGCTTGGCGCGACGCGCGACTCGATCGCCATGCTGCGCGACCTTTGCGAAGGTGACGACTACCGTAACGGCGTCGCGGCGCTCTACGCCTACGAATCGCAGGTGCCCGACGTTTCGCGCACCAAACGCGAGGGCCTTGCAAAGTTCTATGCGCTCGACGACCCGCGCGCGGTGGAGTTCTTTACCGTCCACGAGGAAGCTGACTTGCGACACCGTGCCGAGGAGCGCGCCATTCTGGCGCGCGAATGCCAGGACGAGGCGAGCCGCGATGCAGCGGTGGCGGCCGCCGGCGCCGCGTCGCAGGCGCTATGGCATTTCCTTGACGGCGTTTACGATGCGTATATCGAGCCGTGCGCAAAGTGCGCGGCCTGAAAAAATAGCGGAAAAAGTAGCGGCATCGCCTTGTGGGCTTACTCGGCTTCGCCGCTGCCGGCTGACGCGAGCCGCTCGATGAGGTCGGCCTTCTTGCCGGAGACGGGCATCCCCTGCGCCTTGAGCAGTTCCTTGAGCTCTGGCACGGTGAGCGACTCGTGGTCGGTATCCGCGTCCGCTTCTTCATCATCCGCTTCCTCGGCCTCTTCTTCCTCCCCGGCGAGGATGCGCCCCAGCTCCTCTTCGGAGGGCGGGACTTCCATCAGCGCGTCGGGCGAGAGCACCTCGATTTTTGAGATTTCGACGCGGCGCGTGGGGTAGATGACGCGCAGCTCCTTGGCAAGGTCGCGCGAGAGGTCTCCCGAGTAGATGCGCTTCAGCACCTCGTTGAGCGCCAGCTCGCTGAGGCTCTCGATGATGAGCTGGGTCGACCGGGCGCGCAGCACTTTCTCCTGCGAGCGGCGGATGCGGTTGTCGACCACCAGTATCGGCTTGAGCCGCAGGCGAACGTCGTCGGCGGTGGTTAGGATGAAGTTGCAGTCGACGCGGCTGTTGCGGCGCCGAATCAGCGCCCGCTTGTAGTCGGAAGTCAGCCGGTGTCCGTCGTAGGTTGTGAAGGCGTTGGGGCCACGCACTTCGCCGACGCGGAAGCGCACGATGTAGTTTTTCTGCCCGAAATTGCCGCTGAGCTGGTCAAGCGAAACTTCGGCTACGCGACCGTTGACAGCCTCCGGGCTGTCGGCCGGTGTCCAGGCCATGACGGCGTAGTTGAACATGGAGGGTGCGTGGAGCGAATACCACGATTTTCCCTTCCAGCGGTCCTTTACCTTGCGCTGCGCTTTAGCCATGCTTGCCTCCTCGGGCTGCGGCGGACTGGGGGGTAGTTCATATACGTTGCCCCAACTTGGACGAGGATGTTCAGCAAACTCCTGCTGCCGCTCGACCCTTCCAAGCGACTCAAGGCGGCGACCGACTACTCGCTGACGCTGGCGCGCCGGCTGAAGCTGCCGCTTGTGGCGGCCTACATTGCCAATCCGGCCAAGACCGGCGCTGGCAGCGAGCTACAGGACCCCGAGAAGTGCTTCTTCCCGCTGGGCGAGCGCGAGCTGAAACGGTTCGCCGCGTCGGTCAGCGACGTCGAGATGGAGCCGCTGCTGCGGTGTGGCGAGCGCAACGTCGTGCTGGCACACATGGTCGCCGAGGAGCAGGCGGGGGACACGCTGGTGCTGGGGCCATTCCGGTCGCGGCTGACGCGCTTCTTCACCGGCTCCGAGGTCGAGCGCATCCTCGAGGACGTCCAGTGCCACGCCTTCGTCGTGCGGCACGAGCAGCCGCTGCCGGGGCCGGGCGGGCCGGCGCTGGTTGCGTTCGACGGCCCGCTGCTGCCGGAACGGGCGATGCAGCTGGTCGAGCAGCTGGCGCGCACCTTCGGCTGCGACCTCGAGCTGTTGCACCTTGGCGAGGATATGCATGGTGGCGCCGCGGCGCTCGATGACGCGGTGCAGGAATTGCGCGGCAAGCTGGGTGGCGAGTTCCACGTTACTTCGACGATTGCACCGCTGCGCGGCCTCTGGCGGCGAAACCTTGCGGTGACCAACCGCACCATCGCTGCCGAGGGGGCGCGGCTGGTGGTGCTGCCCGACATCGAGGACGCCGTCTCGGTGGCGCTGCTGCACGAGCTGGTGCTTGACGCCCACCGGCCGGTCTGCGTGCTGCGATGAGTGAAGACCGTAACGACCGCAGGCGCCGCGCGGACCTGTTGCGGCTCCGCGCGCAGCCGCGACGCCACGCGCTGCCGTACCGCCTCTGGCTCAACCGGACCTTCCGCAAGCTGCTCGCGGGCGGCGTAATCCTGTTCGTAATCTGGCTGCTGCTGCTCATCACTACGTTGCCGGCCGACGGACGGCACGTCCTGCTCTTCTTCCTGTTCATTATCTACCTCTGGGTTTCCGAAGTCTTTCCGCTGCCCGTGACGGCGCTGATGGCCGGCACGGGGCTGGTGCTGCTTGGCCTGCGCAGCCGCGACGACGCCTTCGCGCCGTATGCATCCGACGCGGTGTTCATGATTCTCGGCTCGCTGATTATCGCGCAGGGGATTTCGGCCTCGGGGGCCGAGTCGCTGATTATCCGCAAGCTGCTGGCGCCCTTCACCGCCTCGACCTACCGCTTGCTCGGGGGCCTGATTATTGTCTCGACGCTGATGGCGGCAGTCATCCCTGACCACTCGGTCGCCGCCATCATGCTCCCCATCGTGCTGACGGTCATCGACAAGACCGACATCCGCGACCACCCGCGCGAGATGGTCGCGTTCACCCTCGCGGTCGCCTTCGGCTGCTCGATTGCGGGGCTCGCGACGCCTTCGGGCGGGGCGCGCAACGTGATTGCCATCGGCTTCCTGCAGCAGTATGGCCTGAGCATAGACTACCTCGATTGGGTCGTGCTGGCGGCGCCGATTACGCTGGCGCTGATGCCGCTGCTCTTCGTGACGCTAATCGTTGCCAACCAGCTGCGCAACCGCCCGCTGGACTACCACCTGCCGCCCGCCGAACCGCTGCGCGACCGGCAGCTGCTGGCGCTCGCCATCCTTGGCGGCACCTTCCTGCTCTTCCTGACCTCGGGCCGCACCGGGCTGACGCTCGGAACCGTCGCGATGCTCGGGGCGATTGCGATGCACGCCACCGGCGTGCTCGAGTGGGACGACAGCCGCCGCCAGCTGCGCTGGGGTGTGATGTTCATCTACGGCGCGGCGCTGACGCTGGGCGCGGCGATGGTCGACCACGGCGTCGCCGAATGGCTGGCGCTCGGCATCTTCGGGCTGGTGGAAGGCGGCGGCGAGCTGCTGCTCTTCACGGTGATTATCCTGCTCGCCGTCGCGCTGACCAACATCATGTCCGACGGCGCCGCGGCGGCGGTTCTGGTGCCAATCACCCTCGCGGTCGGCGTCGCGGCGGGGCTGGAGCTGGCGGTCGTCGCAATCCTGACCGCCATCTCGACCGCCTTTGCCTTCATGACCGCCTTCGGCACGCCGCCCAACCTGATAGTCCACGCCTCCGGCATCCCCTCCTCGGCTGATTTCGTCCGCAACGGCGTACCGATGGTACTGCTGGCGGCGGCGGTCCTGCTCGGCGCGCAGCGCTACTACTGGCCGCTGGCAACAGGCTGGCTCGGTTTCTAGTCGCGCCGCGCCGCTTCCGAGAGGCCGCCGACGAAGGCGAAAACAACAACGGTGATGAAGACCGCCGACCCGGAATCGGGCAGTTGCGAGAGCGGCCCCAGCGCCTCCCCGTCCGGCGAATAGTCGAGCCACTCGCCCAGCGCCGCGCCGAGGTCCTGCGGCCCCGCCCCCGGCGGCAGCCCGCCGGCGCTCGCAAGCCCCGCGATCGCGGCGACCAGCAGGAACGGCAGCATCGCCGCCGTCAGCGCCCGCGCCGGGTCGCCCGCCAGGCGACCGCCAAAGTAGCCGCCGACCGCGGCGCCCAGCGAGCCGGGCAGCCCCAGCAGGCCAAAGAGCACCATCGTCCCGAGGATGCAGCCAAACCCGGCGGGAACGCCGCTTCGCAGAAGCTCGAGCGGGCTCGCCGCTAGTGGCGAGCCC
This sequence comes from uncultured archaeon, assembly GCA_964389465.1. Classification (GTDB taxonomy): domain Archaea; phylum Thermoplasmatota; class Poseidoniia; order MGIII; family CG-Epi1; genus UBA8886. The sequence continues at coordinate 6,244 of CAYMDK010000004.1, forward strand.
ACGCTCGCGGGCGATGCCATCCCGTCCCCGGCAGGCGGCGCCGGGGCGGCCTCCGCCTCCAGCTCCGGCAGCTCGGGGAGTGCGCGGGGCGCGGCTGCGTTTCCGGACGCGTCGTCCGCCTTTCCAGCGCCTTCGGGGATGCCGAAGAGCTTGCGCTCCATCTGCTCCCAGGGGTCCTGCCCGTCGGCCACGGGCGGCGCGAGCCGTCGCGCGCATATAAACGGCGCGACACGGAATTAATATAGCACCCAGCCCACAGCGGCGGAAGCCCCGGAGCCCCATGGAAGTACTGACGGCAGACTCACTCGCGACCGCCATCCGCAACAGCGCCGAATACTCGCACCTCGGCGACGACGAAGCGGGCTACCTCGCGGAGCACATCCTGAACTTCTTCGGCTACAGCGACCGCATCATCGACAACGTGCTGCACCCCGAGGACCGCGACACATTCTACATGCTGGAAGACACCGGTTTGATGGAGACCGAGCGCGAGGAAACCACGCTCTACGACGGCCGTGAATGGCGCATCCACTACTGGCTCATGAAGCACCGCGAAATCTTCAACCGCCGTGACTCCGGCCCGCAGTTCGAGCCTGAGGAGGAGGAGCCGTCAGTCTACGACGGAATCCCCGATAACATCTGGGCGCGAGAAGAGCCCGAAGACGAAGACGAGGAGTAGCGCCGGCTCGCGCGCAGCGCCGCGACGAGCACTCCCGCAAGGCGAATCCGAGTGGCCCACCTTCCGCTACGACGCGGAAGCGAAGAAGGCGGCGATTGCGAAGCTGGAGTGCCAGAACCTGTGGTTCCAGCGCCACCGCTGCGCATATCCCTAAACCCGCCCGGTACTGCACCGTAATGCGCTCGCACCTCCCCAGTCCGGCGCTCCAGCTGCTGCGTACGCCGCTGGCGGAACCGGGCGGCGACGGACTCGCTAGGGAACTGGTGGAGCTCTGCCGCTACGAGCCTGATCTCCACATCTCGTCGCTGCACATCGCTGCCAGTATCCTCCGGGCCTGCGAGGGGCGAGTGGCCCTCCATCGCGGCGCGCTGGTGGGTGCGGTCTTCCTCTATCCTCGTAGCGCAGGATGGCTTGAAATTGGGACCTTAATAGTGCATCGTCGCCACCGCGCCCACGGGCTGGGGCAGTTGCTCCTCGCCTCACTCGTCGCGGGACGGACGCGGTTACTAGCGACGACGCGCATCCCCGGCTTGGAGCGGCTGCTGGCGCGGCTGGAGTTCCGGCGGGGGCGCATGCTCGAACTGCCACAGCCGGTAGTGGCATCAATGCTGCTCAACCGCACCTATCGCGGCCTCCAGCTGCTCAAAAACCGGCCGGCGCATTTCGGCCACCAGCTGCGCTACAGCAACGACTACCGGTTCTGGGTGCGGCAGTGAGGTGGTGAGTCCCCCAGCGCCCGCGTTTCATCAGAAAATTCAGTCGCCAGCTGAAAGGGGGCGCGTTTGTAGTCCACCGGGACCGCTCCCCGCCACCAGCCCCGCGAAGAGGCAGTATAGCATCCCGCCATTGAACAGGTGCCACAGGAAGTGGGTGCCGGGCGGGAAAGCGTCGCACGCCTGCTGGTCGATTGAGCGGAACAGCAGCGCCGTCATGAAGAGCGGCGTGGCGAGCAGGACAAGCCAGGCACCCTCCTTCTGCGCGTGGTGACTGTAGCCGCCCAGCAGCGCGATGAAGAGCAGGCCGGAGAAGTAGCTGGAGGATCCGTTGGCATAGTCCGCCGGGAAGGGAATCGCCAGCAGCAGCGTCGTGACGACGAACGCCGCCCAGCCTGCCAGCACCACCCACCAGCGCGGGGCAAGCATATGCCAGCAGAAGATCCCCAGGTAGGCGAACTGGAACAGGGTAATCGGCCCCACGTCCGCTACGAGGGCCCAGCGGGTCGCGAAGGTATGGAACAGGAAGCTGCCGATGCCGATGGCGCAGAGCAGCCCCAACAGCAGGACAAATTCCCATCTATGCTGTCCTGCCTCCTCCCGGTAGCGGCGGTAGCAATAAACGCTGGCGATGAAGGCAGCGATGAACGCCAGATTGCTCAAGGCGTTGAGCGGCTCGGACCAGAGGGTTGCGTCGGTCCGCTCGCAATAGGCGTCAATTGCTTCGAACCAGTCGGTTGCCATGCGGGGTCGGAGGGCAGGTGACTTTTACACTTGACGTACGCATCCGCATTTCCCGCCGCCATCAGCGCCAGCGCGCGTCGCGCTAGCCTCTTAACTGCCGCCTGCAGGGGGAGGCGCGAGCCACCGTTGCTTAGCCCGGTAGAGCGGCTGATTCGTAATCAGCAGGTCGAGGGTTCGAATCCCTCCGGTGGCTCCATTACTTGTTGTAACCACCTTCATCGAAACGCCGTTTCGAGTCCCGCAGCGCCTCAAGCACCGGCATCATCCGGCCCGACATGAACGCGATGCAGGCGCCGCCGCCCGTAGATACGTGATTGACCCGGTCGGCGAGCCCCATCTGGGTGAACGCCATCGCGGACTCGCCGCCGCCGACGACCGTCAGCGCGTCGCTGTTCGCCATGGCGGTGAAGATTTCACGCGTGCCGGCGGCGAACTCCGGATTTTCAAAGACGCCCATCGGCCCGTTGGCGATGACCGTGCCGGCGCCCTCGATGCGCTGCAGGTAGGTGACCAGCGTCTCGAGGCCGATGTCGTGGACCGGATGCTTTGTCGGCAGTTCGCTCACCGGCAGGCCGTGGCGCAGGCCGCCGTCGCTGACCGCGACGTCTAGCGGTACCACGAGGCGGTCGCCGAACTCCTTGCGGAGCGCTGCCGCGTCGGCGACCACCTGCTCCCAGCCGGGGACGTGGTCGCGGATGAAGGCGGTGCTCGGCGCGCCGATGTCGACGCCGCCGGCGAGCAGGAACAGGTTGGCGACGACACCGCCCGTGAGCACTTCGTCGACACCCTGCGAAAGGAAATGGTGCGCAATCGCGACCGAGTCGGCCGCCTTGCTGCCGCCCAGCAGCGCAATCCGCGGCGCCGGGCCGTCGGCAATCGCGCCGCCCAGCTTGCGCAGCTCGCGCTCCATCACGAGGCCGGTCGCCATCGGCAGCGCCTCCACGAAGCCGACCAGCGACGGCTGGCAGCGGTGGGCGGCCGCGAAAGCGTCGTTGACGAAGATGTCGGCGAGCGGCGCGAGGTTGCGCACCAGCGCGGTGTCCGCCTGCGGTGCGAAGCCTTCGCCGTCCCACGTCTTCACGGCGACCTCCTCCGGGTCGAAGCGGACGTTGTCGAGCATCACCACTTCGCCCGGTTGCAGCCCGCGGATGGCGTCCTGCGCCAGTTCGCCGTGGATGTCGGGGATGAACTCGACCGGCCGGTCGAGCAGGTGCGCCAGCCGCCGCGCGTGCCGCTCGAGCGGGGTGCAGTCGAGCAGGCCGGGGCGCGACTGGTGCGCCAGGATGGCGATTTTTGCGCCGGCATCCGCCAGCAGTTCCACTGTTGCGGCGTGGCGCCGGATGCGCGTGTCATCCAGCAGTGTACCGGTCTCCGGGTTGAGGGAGGAGTTGATGTCGACCCGCAGCAGCACCGTCTTCCCGCCGGGCGGCAGGTCGTCCAGCGTCAGGAAGCTGTCGCCCACGGCGGGGGATAAGGGGTGTTTCTAAACCTTTTGTCCAAATCCAGCCCTGTGGGGTCATGACTGCGAGGTCA
>CAYMDK010000004.1:10012-96058 GCA_964389465.1 uncultured archaeon
TGTTTCTAAACCTTTTGTCCAAATCCAGCCCTGTGGGGTCATGACTGCGAGGTCATGACTGCGAGGTCAGGACTGCTCGCGCTCGATGTGCCGCCCGACGGTGATAAAATGCGCGATGGCGGCCTCAATCTGGATGCGCGCGGTCGCGCCCTCGGAGAGCCGGAAGTCCGCCTCCGCCAGCTTCTCGATGAGCTGCACCTTCGCCTCGTCGGGAATTTCCAGCTCGCGCACCGTGCGGTGCATCTGCCGCAGGATATCCTCGCCCGCGAGTCCGTAGGTGATAATCAGCGCGTCGAGCCGCTCGCGTGCGCCGGCGAAGTTGCCCTGCAGCGCCAGCTCCAGCGCTTCGCGCACCTCGCCCGGCCGCGCCGCCGAGACCGCCTGATAGACCACCTCGGCGGTGATGGTCTCGCTGTCGGCGGCGGCTGCCATCTGGAGCGAGTTGATGGCGCGGCGCAGGTCGCCCTGCGCGAGATACGCCAGCGCCTCGTACGCCTCGTCGTCTACCTTCAGCTTCTCGCGGCCGGCGATGAACTTCAGGTAGCGCTGGACGTCCTCGCCCTGCAACGGCCGGAAGCGGAATACCGCGCAGCGCGACTGGATCGGTTCGATGATTTTCGAGGAGTAGTTGCACGACATGACGAAGCGGCAGGTGCGCGAATACTTCTCCATCGTGCGGCGCAGCGCCGCCTGCGCCGCACTCGTCAGCGCATCGGCCTCGTCGAGGAAGATTATCTTGAAGCCCCCTTCGCCAATCGGCGCGGTGCGCGCGAACTCCTTGATTTTGCCGCGCACGACGTCAATCCCGCGCTCGTCGGAAGCGTTCAGTTCGTGGAGGTTGTGCTGCCAGTATTCGCCGAACATCTCCTTCGCCAGCGCCAGCGAGCAGGTAGTCTTCCCCGTCCCGGCCGGCCCCGCAAAGAGCAGGTGTGGCATCGACTTCTCGCGCACGTAGCTCGCGAGCCGGGTCGTCACCGCCGATTGCCCGACCACCTCGGCGAGCGTGGCGGGGCGGTATTTCTCGACCCAGATTTCCTCCATCATGGGGGCAGCAGCCGCCTGAATTAAAGGCGGCGGCTGCGATTCCCATTTATAGCCCCCGGATTCGACCCTCGTATGGCACCTTACAGCGGGGTCGATTTCTACAACCTCGAGCAGCACCTGACCGAAGAGGAGCGCATGGTGCGCGACACGGTGCGCGACTGGACCGAGGAAAACGTGCTGCCGGTCATCGAAGAGCACTACATGGCCGGCACCTTCCCGATGGACCTCCTGCCGCAGATTGGCGAGATGGGGCTCTTCGGCTGCAACCTCGAAGGCTTTGGCTGCGCCGGCCTCTCGAACGTCGCCTACGGGATCGTCTGTCAGGAGCTGGAGCGGGGTGACTCGGCGCTGCGCAGTTTTGTCTCAGTGCAGGGCTCGCTCTCGATGTATCCTATTCACGCCTTTGGCTCCGAAGATCAGAAGAAAAAGTATCTGCCCGGCATGGCGGCGGGTGAACTCATTGGTTGTTTTGGACTAACTGAACCTGACCACGGCTCCGACCCCAGCCGTATGGAGACGAAGGCGATTGCCGATGGAGATGACTATGTACTCAGTGGTGCGAAGATGTGGATTACCAACGGCACCATCGCCGACCTCGCCATTGTGTGGGCCAAGTTGGACGGCAAGATTCGCGGCTTCATCGTCGAGAAGAACGATGATGGCTTCAGCGCGCCGGAGATGAAGGGCAAGCATTCGCTGCGCGCCTCAGTCACGAGCGAGCTGGTCCTGCAGGACTGCCGCATTCCCGGCAACCGCCTTCTGCCCAACGTCAGCGGCCTCAAGGGCCCACTGTCGTGCCTGACGCAGGCGCGCTACGGCATAGTCTGGGGGGCTCTCGGCGCCGCCATGGGGTGCTACCACGCCTCGGTCGAATACGCAAAATCGCGCATCATGTTTGGCAAGCCCATCGGCGGCTTCCAGCTGGTGCAGCAGAAGCTGGCGTGGATGCTGCGCGAGATTACGAAAGGGCAGTTGCTCGCCTACCACTTGGGCCGCGCGAAGGACAAGGGTGAAGCCTCTCCGGAGATGGTTTCTCTGGGGAAGATGAACAACGTCGACGTTGCGCTGAGCATCGCGCGTATGGCGCGCGATATCCACGGCGCCAACGGCATCCTCAATGAGTACCCTATAATGCGCCACATGGCCAACCTCGAAAGCGTTTCCACCTACGAGGGGACGCACGACATCCACAACCTGATTCTCGGCAAGTGGATTACGGGAATCCAGGCATTCGAGTAGTTCAGACTGCGCCCGGTGTCGGCGCCGCAGCGGTCCAGTTGTCGCAGGTGGTGCAGTCACGGGTGAGCGAGTTTCCGTCGCCCGCTGCGCCGTCGTCGTCTTCGTAGGCGAGCGCGTCGCTGTAGCTGTGGTAGCCGAGGGTGATGGTGTCGGCGATGTCGCCCAGCCCGTCACCGATGGCGCTGTCCTCGAGGCCGAAGACATAGCTGACGCCCGGGTAGCGGCTGGCGAAATCGGTCGGGCTGGCGGCGACGATGGCGGCGCTGCGCGCCGGGATCGTGAGCGTTTCGCCGTCACCGCCGAGAATCAGGTCTTCCTCGGCGAGGTCGCTCAGCTTCCAGCCGGTGACCTCGGCCGCGACGTAAGCGGGGTTGTAGATTTCGACCCATTCGGTGCCGGCGGCCGGCTGGTACATCACCTCGGTCAGCCGCAGCGTCGTGTCGGGCGTCACGCCGCTGAAGAGCGTCACGCGCAGCTTGGCCGGCACGTCGCCGTCAGCCGTGCGCAGCAGCAGGATGCGCTCCTCGGTCACCGAGACCGTTGCCTTCGAGACGTCGCCGCCCCAGAAGCTGACGCGCGCGTCGGGCGAGAGCGTGCGCACCTCGACCGACATGCCCTCCTTCGTGCCGAGCTCGTCGCGCAGCCCGTTGTAGGTGAATTTCGTCAGCGCCTCGCACTTGGCGAGCGAAAGCACTCCTGACTCGGCGAGCAGCCCCACCGTCAGGCCGGCCGAAAGCTGCGGGCTGCCGCTGCCCCACTCGAGCGCCTCCCAGTCGACGGTGCCGGAGGCGTTGCCGCTCGACCCCGCCAGCTCGTGCATTATGGAGCGCGCGGCGGCGATGCGGTTGTCGTTGCTGTCAAGATCGACGCCGATGCGGAAATCCATGGTGGTCGAGAAGGCCTGAATGAGGATGATGAATAGCGTCAGCGCGAAGGTGAACTCGATGACGTGCGTCACGCCTTCCTCCCGCCGCGGAATCATCCGCGCTCCTCGCGCCGGAACAGCCATGCCGCGAGGGCGAGGCAGGCGAGGGGCCATAACAGCAGCGCCGACGCCACCTGCCATCCGGAAACGCCCTCGAAGTCAACCGCGAAGGTGCGGTGCGCCAGCAGCCCCACTCCCATCTGGTAGAGGTAGCCGGGGTTGAGCAGTCCCATGTGCGAGACCACCGACTGGTAGCGCGGGTCCTGCTCGTAGCCCGCCGCGGTTACGTCGATGCCCAGCGCGTACGCCGCGGCGAGGAACAGCAGTGGCCAGACCAGTGCCACCAGTAGCCACACCAGCAGGCCGTAGACCGCCGCCTCGGCGCCGGTGCGCGCCACGATGGCGAGGCAGAGCTGTAGCAGCACGAAGGTCAGTATCATCAGCTGCCCCAGCAGCAGGTAGCCCGCAATCGCAGCGCCAGCCGGCTGGCCGCCTTCGCGCAGCATCAGCGCCAGCCCGAGCAATTGTGCCACCAGCGCCGGCAGCCCGATTGAGAGCCAGAGGCCGAGCGCCTTGCCGAGGACGACCGTCTCGCGGCGCAACGGTTGCGCCAGCAGCAGCGGTAGCGTCCCGCTGTCTCGCTCGGCGACGAAGCTGTCAAGCGACACCGCCACGGCGGCGAGCGCCGTTACGAAGAAGGTGAACCACGCCAGCTGCCCGAGCGCGTCGTTGGGGTTCTGGACGCCGCCGAGGAGCGCGTTCTCATCCTTCTGCAGGTCGCCCAGCAGCCACCCCATCCCGACGATGAAGAGCGTGAAGAAGAGTACCAGCACAATCGTCCGCGGCGACCGCAGCCCGCGCTGCGCCTCGAAGCGGGCGATATGCTGCGCCGCCCCCCATTCCTGCCGCAGCCACGGTAGCCGCTGCGCCGTGAGCCAGCCGCCCGCCACCAGCGCCAGCAGCTCACCACCGAAGAACCAGCGGTCCGCCTGCGAAGCGAGCACGATGTCCTCCGGCTGCACCTCCCAGCCCTGCCGGATGAGGGTGATATTCTCGCCATCCTGTTCGAAGAGGGTGATGTTGTAGACCTCGGTGGCCCGGATGGCAACAATCTCGTTGGCGAAGAACTGCCCCGAAACATTGCCGTGCACCAGCAGCGGCATGCCCGAAAGGTTGAGCATCGTTTTCCCATACAGGTCCTCGGTGTAGACCAGTCCGTCCGAGGGCGAGAAGATGCCAGTCTTGATAGTCCCGTTCTCGAAGACCGAGAAGCGCGGTGAGGTCACCAGCGTCCCGCGGAACACCACCTCGCTGCCGCCCGGTCCCGGCTCGTCGTCGAGGTAGAGCCTCCAGACATTGCCATCGCGCTCGAGGTCGCGCGACGCCCAGTAGTCGCCGGGGTCGGTCTCGGCGGTCAGTTGCCAGTAGCCGTAGTGCGAGACCGCCAGCAACAGCACTGCGAGGAAGGCGGCGACGAGCGGCTGCCACGGACCCAGCGCTTCCCAGCGCGCCTGCAGTTCGGCGCGATTCATTCCGCCTCCTCCGTCGAGGCAAGGAACACTTCCTCGAGCGTCGGCTCGTGCGGCGCGACCGAGAAGACCAGCGCGCCGGCATCCACCAGCGCGCTGGTCAGCTCCGCCGTCGTGAGCCCCGCCAGCTGCACCTCCAGCCGCGTGTGCCGCCCGTCAGGCGCTGCGCGAGCTTCGGCCACGCCATCGAGCGCCTCAAGCTTCTCGAGCATCTCCGGCTCAAAGTCGCCCAGTTTCAGCGTCACCCGCTGCCCCGCGTCGGCGACCGCACTGCGCAGCTCCTCGACCGGCGCCTGCCGCACCAGCCGGCCGCGGTGGATTATCGCCGCCTCGCTGCAGAGCTGCTGCACCTCCGCCAGCACGTGCGAGCTGAGCAGGATGGTGAGCCCCTCGCTGTTGAACTGCCGCAACAGCTTCCGCAACGCGGCAACCCCGCGGGGGTCCAGCCCCGAAGTCGGCTCGTCGAGAACCAGCAGCCGCGGTCGGTGCAGCAGCGCTACCGCCAGCGCGAGGCGCTTGCGCATGCCGAGCGAGAAGCCGCGCACCGCGCGCGTGGTTTCGCCCGCCAGCCCCAGCTGCCCCAGCAGCTCTTCGCCGCGCGACTCAATTTCGTCGCGCGCCACCCCGTGGAACGCGCCGTAGAACTGTAGCGTCTCCTCCGCAGTCAGGTGACCGTGCAGGCCGACCTGCTCGGGCAGGTAGCCGATTTCCCCGTGCCCCTGCGTCGCGTCAAGCGGCTCGCCGTCGAGCCGGATGCTGCCCGCATCCGCGCGCAGGATGCCGACGATACAGCTGATTGTCGTCGTCTTTCCGGCGCCATTCGGGCCGAGGAAGCCGAACATTGCTCCTTCGGGGACCGACAGGTCCAGCCCGCGTAACGCCTCGACGCGCGAAACCTCGCGCCCCCAGCGGCGGACGGGGTAGCCCTTCTGCACGCCCTCAAGCTCCAGCAGCACGCTATTGCACGCTGCCTCGCGGTTATAAAACCGCAGCACCTGCACTCGTCGTGAGGGACCTCTGGCGCTACCCGTTCCTGCCTGCCGCCCGCGAGGCGGTGCAGGAACTGCAGCTCGAAGATTTGCTCGACGACCCGCTCTACGGGGAAGCGAATTCGATTGCAGTGATGCGACTCGAGGCGGCCGCCGCTGGAGGGAAAATTGCGACCGGCACCCCCTCCGACGAGCGCGAAGAGCAGGACCAGCTGCTCGGGTTCCTGATTTCGCGCCTGATTCTGGCGGCTGCCGGCGACCCCAACCTTGCCAGCCAGGTCGCCCTCGCCGAGGCGCTGCGCGCCCAGCGATTCCTGGCGTCCGAGGAGGAGGCCGGGCTGGCCCATATCGCGTCCGAGCTGGGGCTTGCTGCGCGGCGCGAGAACGGAGGTTACGTAGTCCCCTTCGGCGACTACCTCACCGCTGCCGCCAGCCTTCGTGAGGGCAAGTGGAAACTGGTCAATCGCGGCGTCAGCCACGGAATGGTTTCGCTGCCACGCGAAGCGCTGGAACGGCTGCTGCGCGAGGTCATCGCCAACCACCTCAGGCAGCTGCCCGAGGCACCCGACGGCATCGCCGAGCGGTATGCGCCCGAAATCGAGGCGCTGCTGCGCGTGACCAAGCAGCGCCGCGAGAAGGCGATTCGCGAAATGGGCCGGCTCGATTTCGGCAAGGCACCACCCTGCTTCAATGGCCACCTGGCCGACTTGCAGGCGGGAGTCAACCTGCCGCATCCGGCGCGCTTCTTCCTGACGACGTTCCTGACCGCACTGGGACAGGAGCCCGAACAGATAATGCAGCTTTACGCCACTGCGCCCGATTTCAAGGAGTCTGTAACGCGTTACCAGGTCGAGCACATCACCGGCAAAATCTCGGGGACCGAGTACGATACCCCGGGCTGCGAGACGCTGATTTCGCAGGGCGTCTGCCCCGGCGGCAACGCGCTCTGCCGCGAAATTCCCCACCCCCTCAGCTACTACCGCGTCATGGCTGAGCACGAGAAGCCCGACGCGGTGCGGCGCAAGCGGCTGCGCCTCGCCGAGGGCCGCGGCGATGCCGGATTCTGGCAGGAGCTGCCGCTCAGGGCGGCTGGCGAGGCGCCGCAGCGCTCACTCGCTGCGGCGCTCAAGGCTGGTGCGCAGAGCCGGGTCAGGGTACAGGTTAGCTACTTCAGGGCCCGGCGCGACAAGCGCGGCGACGAGTTTGTCCGCTGGGCCTCGGCACGGCTCGCTGACGATACGGTCGCGAGGCCGCTCGAAACCCTGCCGCTGACGCAGTGGGAGCTGGCGCTGCCGCTGGCGCACGCGCGGGAGCGGGGCGCGCCGGTCGAGGTGACGCTGCTGCCGGTGAAGCTGGAAAACCAGTCCCGGCTCCACATCCTGGCGGTCGACTGAAAACGCTCAGCCGAGCCGGATGCGGCGGCCGCACTGGCAGATGAATTTGGTCGTCTCGGGCGGGATAGCGTGCTTGCGGTCGCAGTTGGGACAGGTGACCTGCCGGTCGCCGGCGTGCTGCTCGGCGGGCGCGACGTATTCTTCGCACTTCTGGCAGTAGTAGTCGGTCGCGTAGCCCGAGTCAGGCCAGTGCTGCAGCGCGCTGCCATCCTTCGGGCAGTGGAAGCCAGCCCCCTTCGGTGCCGGTGGCTTGCCGCTGGGTCGCGGCGGCTTCCCGGAAGGCGCCTTGCGCTTTACCTTGCGTCCGCTGCGCTTCGCCTTGCGGGCGGTCTTCTTCTTCACCTTGCGGCGGACCGGTGCCGCGGCTGCGGCCGGTGGCGCTGCATCGTCGCCAGCGTCTTCCCCGGTATCTTCTTCCGAGCTGTCGGCCAGCTCGGCACCAGAGGTCAGCTGCGCCAGCAGCTCAGTTTCGGAGAGTCCCTGCTCAGGAACGTTAGCGCCGATGCTATCATCAATATCATCATCTTCATACTCGTCATCGTCGTCATCCTCGGTGCTTGGCAGATCCACCTCGTGGCCTGTCCCCATCATGCTTTCCTTGAGCGGGTCGTATTCTTCCCTCTTCTGCGGCGCCAGTTCCTCGGGGTCGAGCAACCGCTTCACGCCGAAGCCGAGGATCAGCACCAGCAGGAGGCCACCTATGGCGTAGGGCAGTATCCCAATGATGCCTGCCAGATCCGGCAGGCTGAGTGAGACACCATCTTCCTCGGCTGCCCTTACGTTGACGAACATCGTCTGTTCGCCGAGCAGCGAGCCGTTGTCGTGCTGGGCCCGTACGGTAACTTGCAGGACCCCGACGTAGGTGCCGTCGCGCGCGTAGCCGTTGGTTCCTTTCCCGGGCCACTTGATGTAGTAGCGGTCGAAATCCGGTGGAATCTCGTTATCGTCTGGTGCATCATACGAGGCGACGCCGTCAATCTGGTCCCGCACTGTATCCAGATATTCACCGACCACGACCAGGCGGGAAACATTTTCCTTGTGTGAATCGGTCAGGTCAATCCAGATTTTAATTTCCCGTCCGCTCTCGACCGTGACGGTGTTTTCGTTGTGCCCCCCCATCAATTCCTCGTTGATGTAGACCGTGATATCGGCCGATGCAGCCGGCATTGCCAGTGCCAGCAGCGCCAGCAAAAGCACGCCATATTTGCCCGTCCGCGAGAGCTTATAGATTAACAAGTGCACCAGCCGCGGATTTGCCCGCAGATATTAAGATTTCGATTCGCGAGGGAGCCTGCGGACAACTGTCTCAACTTAACAACAGCCGTTCGCCCTTCGCGGCCGCGTCCCCGCGCGCCCGTTTCGGCACAATCAGCGCGACCGCCCACGGCGGGACAGCGCGCTGTTGCAATGCCTCCGCCAGCGGCGAGTAGCGTTTGAGCGACCGCAGCCGCCCGCCATCGAGCACGCGGATGCCGGTCGAGGCGATGCGCGGCTCTGAGAGCAGCAGTTCCGCCAGCGGCAGGTCGATAATGACTTCGCCCGGCTCCAGCCCGAGCCGCTTCGCGATGCGCGCCTCTGCACGGCGACGGTTGGTGGCGTCGGCCAGCGGCCGCAGCGGTTCGCGGTGCTCGTCACCGATTTCCTGCGGCGAGAGCGCCCAGGCGACCTTGTAGAGCCGTCGGTAGCGCAGCCGCTGGAGTGTCTCGCGCTGGAAGCCGCCCAGCTCCTCGAGCCGTGCGTCGAGCTCGGTGTCGACCAGCGACTGCACCTCCAGCGCGCCGAGGTCGTCAATCTGCTCGACCGCGCGCGCCAGCATCAGCTCGGCGATGCGGACGGTCTTGTGGAAGTAGACTGCCGAGTACATCAGCGTCCGCGCCACCAGCATCCCCTCAACCGCCGGTACGCCCGAGCGGGAGATGACCAGCTGGTTGTTGTGCAGCACCAGCGAGTGGACCAGCCGCTCGCCGTCAATCGTGCCGTGCGCCACGCCGGTATAGTGCGAGTCGCGCAGCAGGTAATCTATCTGGTCGGCGTCGACCGTCGAGTGGACCACCTGCCCGCGATACGCCGGCCCGGAGTAGTGCGCCTGCCCGTCGTGGACCGCCAGCCGTGACTGCTCGCTGTCGCCGAGGGAGCCGGTCACCAGCGCCGCCACTTCCGCGGGGTCGAGGTCGTGCGCCGCCAGGACTTCGGGAATGGTCGCCCCCCCCAGCACCGTATCGGGCGGCGGCTGGCGTCCCGTTATGATGTCTTTGGTAATCGCCATGTGGTCGACGCCCAGCCGCTCGTGCAGGATGGCTTCGAGCGTGTGCGAATACGGCCCGTGCCCGACGTCGTGGAGCAGCGCCGCCGACGCAATCAGCGCCGTTTCCCATTCCGCGAGCCCGAGGTTGCGGCAGATGCGGCGCGCGGTGTGGCCGACACCCAGCGAGTGCTCGAGCCGGGTGTGGTTAGCGCCGGGAAAGACGAGGTGCGCCAAGCCGAGCTGCCGGATGGAGGAGAGCTTCTGGAACTCGCGCGTCTCGAGCAGCGGCTCGAAGCTGCCTTCAAGCGAAATCGCGCCATGCACGGTGTCGTGCACCACCTGGGCCATGTCCTGCTAACGTCGGGACGGTTATAACCGCGCGGCCGCCGGAAATCTTAAGCCGCTCAACGGCTTCGCCGAGCATGGGCGAAGACGAACTTTCACTGAGCGGCGAACAGGTTGATCTGGCGCAGTTCGTGAATGACGAGGGCGGCATCTGGAGCCTGCGGCAGGTCGAGAAGGTGCGTGGCTGGAACAGCATCGAGTATGGCGCCGGCCTGTCGGGGAAGAACACCCCGTCGACCGCGCTCTCGATGAACCGCGCCTACATCCCGCCGGGCGGGGTCGCGAAAGCGCATATCCACGTCGATTTCGACGTCATGATTTACCTGCTTCGGGGCAGCGTGCGACACGAGTTCGGGCCGGGCTGCCGCCAGTCGGTCGTCCACTCGGCGGGCGACATGTTCTACATCGAGCCGGGACTGCCGCACGAAGTGTTCAACTGCTCCGACGACGACTGGGTCCACGCGGTCGTCGCGCGTTCCGATGCGTCGGAATGGCAGAATATTGTTCCCTACGACCGCGACTCCGAGTAGCATTATAACCGGCACCACATCCCCGGCGCGATGGGCAGCACGAACGGACCGGACGGGAAGAACGGCGCGCTGCCGGCCGGCAGCGCGCCGGCCCGACCGCAGGTCCACGACAGCATCCTGAGCGCCATCGGGGAGACCCCGCTGGTGCGGCTGCCGGCCGGTTTCGAGCCGGGGGTCGAGTGCGAAATCCTGCTCAAGGTCGAGTTCATGAATCCGAGCGGCAGCATCAAGGACCGCATCGCGCTCTTCATGGTTCGCGAAGCCGAGCGCAAGGGGCTGCTCAAGCCCGGCGGGCGCATCGTCGAGTGCTCATCCGGGAATACCGGTGCCGGGCTCTGCATGGTGGCGGCGGCGCTGGGCTACCCGATTACCATCGTCATCCCGGACAAGATGAGCCAGGAGAAAATCGACGTCCTGCGCGCCTACGGGGCCGAGGTGGTAGTCACCCCCGCCAACGTCGCGGTGGACCACCCCGACCACTACACTCGCAAGGCGCAGCAGATTGCCGAGGATACTCCCGGCGCGTGGTGGCCCAACCAGTATCACAACCCCGACAACACCGACGCGCACTACCACAGCACCGGCGCCGAAATCTGGCGACAGTGCGAAGGGCGGCTCGACGCCTTCGTCGCCGGCGCCGGTACCGGCGGCTCGCTCGCCGGGGTCGCGCGCTACCTGAAGAAGCAGGACCCCGCGGTGCAGGTAGTGGGGGTCGACCCGCCCGGCTCAATCCTGGCCGACTACTGGCGGACCGGCGAACTGGTCGAGCCGGGCTACTACTTCGTGGAGGGGGTCGGCGAGGAGGAAGTCCCGGGCGCCTGGGACCCCGAAGTCGTCGACGACTACCGCGTCGTCACCGACGCCGATTCGTTCGCGATGGCGCGCCGGCTGGCGCTGGCGACCGGCATTTTCGGCGGCGGCTCGACCGGCATGAACCTTGTCGCGACCCTCGACATCGCGCGCAAGCTCCCCGCCGAGGCACGGGTCGTGACGCTGGTGCCCGACTCGGGGCGCGCCTACCTGAGCAAGGTCTATAGCGAGGACTGGCTGCGCGACCTGCGCTTTCTCCCCGCAACGCCGGCTGCCGACGCGACGGTCGCCGACCTGGTGCGCGATGGCGCGCGTGCCTGGGTCAAGCCAGGAGAGACGCTATTCTGGGCGGCGCGGCACATGGGCGAACGCGGCGTCCGCCCGCTCCCTGTGCTCGAAGAGGAAGGCGGCGCGCTGCTCGGCGTGGTCGATGAGGCGCGGCTCACCGAGCTGCTCGCCGCCGGCGCAGCGCTGGAGCCGTTGCTGGTGCAGGATTACATCGCCGAGGCGGGACCGGTGCTCGACGCCAGCGCCCCGTGGAGTGAGGCGCTGGCGGCGCTGGCCGAGCATGAGCGGGTGCTGGTCCGGGAGCCGGATGGCTGGGCGGTGCTCGAGCGACGCGATATGTTAAGGGCACTGCCGCGGCTGGACCACGGAGGCGCAACCGATGTCTGACCCCGACAAGCACGTTCCCCCCAAACGGGACCCCGACGCCCGCTTCGGGACCCGCGCTGTCCACGCCGGCTGGGAACCCGACGAGCAGACCGGCGCAGTCATGCCCCCTGTCTACCTGACCAGCACCTTCGTGCAGGACGGCCCCGGCCAGCCGCGCGGCGGCTACGAATACAGCCGCACCCAGAATCCCACCCGCTTCGCGCTGCAGGACGCGCTGGCCGACCTCGAGGGCGGCGCGGCCGCCTTCACCTTCGCCTCGGGGATGGCCGCCATCCACACGCTGCTGCTGACGCTCAAGCCGGGCGACCGCGTCGTCGCCGGCAAGGACCTCTACGGCGGCACCCACCGGCTCTTCAACCGGGTCATCGAGCGCTTCGGCGTCCGAATAGATTACGTCGACACGAGCGACCCGGTGGTCCTCGGGGCACTTCCCAAGGACACGCGGCTGCTCTACGTCGAGACCCCCTCCAACCCGCTGCTGACGATAACCTCGCTCGAGCAGGCGGTTGCGGGCGCGCGCAAGGTGGGCGCCGAGGTGGCGGTCGACAACACTTTTGCTTCCCCCGCGCTCCAGCGCCCCATCGAGTTCGGCGTCGACTACGTCATCCACTCGACCACCAAGTATATCGCCGGCCACAGCGACGTCGTCGGCGGGGCGGTCGTGGTGCGCGACGAGGCGCGCAGCGAGGACCTCTGGTTCCACCAGAATTCTGCCGGCACCGCCAACTCGCCCTTCGACGCCTTCCTGACCCTCCGCGGCCTGCGCACGCTCGAGGTGCGCATCGAGCGGCACTGCGCCAACGCGCGCGCGCTGGCCGAGTTCCTCGACGGCCACCCCGGGGTGGACCGCGTGCTCTACCCCGGCCTCGCCAGCCATCCGGGACACGCTGTCGCCCGCGAGCAGATGGCGGACTTCGGCGGGATGCTCTCCTTCGAGCTCCCCGGCGGGGTCCCGCAGTCGTCCGCGCTGGTGCGGGCGGTCCGGATTTTCCAGCTGGCCGAGTCGCTCGGCGGGGTCGAGTCGCTGATTGAGCTCCCGGCACCGATGACCCACGCCTCGGTCCCGCTCGAGGCGCGGCTGGCGAAGGGCATCACCGACGGACTGGTGCGGCTCTCGGTCGGCATTGAGGATTCTGCCGACCTCATTGCCGACCTGGAGCAGGCGCTCGTGAAGGTCCAGATTTAATAGCGTCCCAGCATGGGCTGCGCATGGACCTTTCAGAGCTGGCGCTGGCGACCGGGTTCATGTTCCTGATGTGCTGGACGCCCGGCCCCAACACCATGCTCTGTGCCGCGCACGGCAACCGCCACGGCTGGCAGGCGACGCTGCCGCTCGAGGCGGGGATGGCGGCAGGCTTCTTCCTGCTGGCAATCATCGTCGGCGCGGGCATCGAGCTGGTCGAGCAGTACCGCGCAGCACTCGATGTCGTCAAGTATGTCGGTGCCGCGTACATGCTCTACCTTGCGAGCCGGATTGCCAGCGCGTTGCCTGCCGGGGACGAAGTGGCGCCTCCGGTCGCGGAGGCGCCGCTGGGACCGACCACCGGCTTCATGCTGCAGTTTGTCAATCCCAAGGGGCTGGCCTTCTTCGTGCTTCTGATGGGCGTCTACGCCCCGCGACTCGGCGCCGGCTTCGGCATCAAGCTGCTGCTCGCCGGTGCGTCGGCCGCAATCGGGATCGGCTCGGTGCTCTTCTGGTCCGGCGCGGGGGTGCTGCTGAAGCGCATCTTCAGCGACCCCGCCAGCGCGCGGCGCGTCAACCTCGCACTGGGCGCGATGCTCGCGCTGGTCGCGCTCGATATCGCGTTCCACGAGCAACTGCGCGCGCTGCTCTCACTCCAGTAGCCCCCACTCGCGGAGCGAGTCGCGGATGCGCTCGAAGTGGGTGCCGGGCCAGTAGAGCTGCCCGCACGCGTCGCAGGCGCGGAACTCGCCGTGCGCGGCGCGGACGCGTTCGGGCGCCCGCGCCGCTTCGGCCGAGCTGGCGTCGTGCAGCGCGCCGTTGCACGCGGTGCAGCGGGTGAACGGCGTGGTGGGGGGCGGCGCGATTTCGAACAGCTGCGCGCGCAGCTCGTCCGACTCAATGGGTGCGACGTTGCCGCGGCGCGCCAGTTCGCGGTCGCGCGTCAGCAACCGCCGCGTCTCAGCCAGCCGCAACAGCTCGTCGTCTCCGACGTCGGCGTAGAGCGTGTCGTGCCCCAGCAGCCGCAGCCAGCGCGCCAGCCGCCCCAGCATCGCGTCGCAGACATAGCGCATGGTCGGTCGCGGCGCGGGCGGCTATAAAGCCGGCCCATATCCGGAGCGCGTGCGCGCGACCCTGCGGCTGCTGAACGCTGTTTCGCACTCCGAAAAAATAGACGGCAGGAACATCACCGTGGTCTACCTCTACGGCCGCACCGCCGACGGCCGCAGCATGGCGGTGCGCACGGAGCCGCAGGCCCCGTGGTTCCAGGTCGTCGAGCCGCCGGATACGATGGTGGCACAGCTGGAGGCGCACGCCGAGGTGCGCGCCACCCGCCCCGAGCGGCTGTGGGTCGATGGCACGGAGCGCGACTGCCTGCGGGTCGAGGTGTGGCATCCTGGCAAGGTGCCGCAGCTGCGCGACTGGCTGCGCGCCAGCGAGCTGGTGGTACTGGCGGCCGACATCCCGTTTCACTTTCGCTTCCTGTATGACCACGACATCGGCGGCTGCATCACCGTCGAGGGCGAGCTGCTCGAGAAGCGCGGCTGGAGCTGCCCCGTTATCGACGCCGCGACACTCGCGCCGGCCGAGACCTTCACCGCGCCGCTGCGCGTCATGAGTTTCGACGTCGAAAACTCGCTGCTGGACCGCCGCCTCTTCTGCCTTTGCCTCACGGTCCATGACGGCGGCGAGCTGGTCGTGGAGCAGATGTTGGACGGCAGTGAAGCCGGCATCATCACCGGCTTCACCGCTGCCGTCGCAAAGCATGACCCCGACGTGATTACCGGCTACAACATCGACGGCTACGACCTGCCGCTGCTCGCCGAGCGCGCCAAGCTGCATGGGCTGCGGCTGGTGCTGGGGCGCGACGGCAGCGAGTCGAAGCAGCGGTCGAACCGCACCTGGGAAGTGCGCGGCCGCGTCGTGGCCGACGCGTGGTGGAACGTCAAGCGCGAAATCCGGCCGCGACAGGAGTCGCTCAACGCGGTCGCGAAGCAATTGCTCGGGCGGGAGAAGCACGACGTCAACCCACAGCAGATGGACGCCGAGTGGGAGCGCGACCCGCAGCGCGTCATGGATTACTGCCTCGAGGACGCGCGGCTCGCGTTCGAGATTATGCAGCACATCCGCGTCCTCGAGAAATTCCAGCACCTCGGCTCGGTCGCGCGGCTGCCGCTGGAGGAGGTGCTGAACGGCCGCACCTCGTCACTGATTGACTCGCTGATGATTCGCGCTGCCGACCGCAAGGCAATCGGCGTCCCGCTGACGCGCCACCAGCGGCGCACCGGCCACATCGAGGGAGGCTACGTGCATGCGCTCGAGCCCGGCTTGTACGACTGGGTCTGCGTGCTCGATTTCAAGTCGATGTACCCCAGTATCATCATCGACCGCAACCTCTGCTTCACGACCCTCGCCGACGATGGCGCCATCAGGACCCCGCACGGCGTCAATTTCCAGTCGCCCGAAGTGCGGCGCGGGCTGCTCCCCGAGCTGCTCGAGGGGCTGATGCTCGAGCGCGACTCCGCCAAACGGGCGGAGGTGGCCGCAACGGGAGCCGAGGCGGAGCACTACCGCCGGGTGCAGGAAGCCATCAAGATTCTGATGAACTCGGTCTACGGCGTCTTTGCGTCCTACTTCTACCGCTTCACCAACCTCGACATCGGCGCCTCAATCACCGCCTACGCCCGCGAGGCGGTGCGCGACATCATCGCCGAGCTGGAGGGCGAAGACCTCGCAGTGATTTACGGCGACACCGACTCGGTCTTTTTCGGCTCACCGCACGGCAACCTGGACGAGACGGTCGCCTTCGGGGAAGCCATCGCAGCGCGTTACTCGGCGGGGGCGCGGAAGCTGGAGTTCGAGAAAATCCTGCACCCCTTCTTTTCGCACGGTGTCAAGAAGCGCTACGTCGGCCAGCAGGTCTGGCCGCGCGAGGCGCTGGTGGTGCGCGGCTACGAGACGCGGCGCAGCGACGCCTTCCCGGCGCAGGTCGAGGCGCTGCAGGAAATCTTTGCGCGGCTGATGGAGGGCTCGACCGAGACGGCGCGCGAGACCGCGCGTGACTGGGTCGCGCGCGTTGCTGCCGGCAAGGTGGCGCCGGAGGAACTGGTGATTTCCAAGACGGTCAACCTCGGTCGTAAATACAAGAACCCGAAGGCGATGGCGCACCTGCAGGCGCACGCCAAGTTCGTCGCGACCGGCCGCCCCTTCGTCAGCGGCATGAAGGTGGCGTTCATCGTCACCGACACGTCGCGCACACCGATGGTGGTCGAGCCCTTCTTTCCCGGCGAGGAGCCGCCGCCGCCCGACTGGGACTACTACGCCGGCCGGATGGCGAAATCCCTTGCGCGCATCACCGAGGTGTTCGGATGGGACGAGCGCGCGCTGCGCACCGGCGGCAGGCAGGCGACGCTTTTCTGATGGCGCGGCTCGAGTGGCACAGCGAGTCGCGCGAATGGTATCGTGCCGCGGCGCTGGTGCTGGTAGTGATGCTGGCGTCCCGCGCCATCGTGCGCAATGCCGTCGAGGAGCCGCTGCTGACGGGGCTGCACCTTGACTGGCTCTTCCTGCTGATTGCGTTGCCGGGATTCTGGCTGGCGGCGCAGGGCTACCGGCTACGCGAAGGTCGCGGCGCGCTGCTCGAGACGCGCGGCGAGGAGCTGCTGACCGCGCTCGAGCAGGAGCTGCTCGCCGCCGGCTTCACGCCGCGCGAAAAGCAATGCATCTTCGCGCCGTCGTTCGGGCTCTGGCAGCAGGTGGGACGGCTCACGCTGCCCGACGGCGAAGCCGAGGTGAAGGAGCTCTGGCTCTCGGCGTTTTTCTGGCGCAGCCAGGTCGCCTTGCGGGGCAACCTTGAGGGCGCTATCGTCGAGGGCGCGCTCGCGCGGCTCGCCGGCTACGCGGGGGAGAACGAGCCGAGCCCCGCACGGCAATAGGCCAGCGGCTCGCGCGATTCGTCGACCGTGCCCGCTTCGACCTGCCCGACGTAAATCGTGTGGTCGCCCGCTTCGTGCGCCGCGACGACGCGGCACGCCATGGTCGCGACACATCCATCGAGCAGCGACACGCCGCCGTCCGTAAGCGAGTGCGGCGTCGCAGCGAGCAGCGCCTGCTTGTCCTGCTCGGGATTGGCGAAGTCCCATGCAAGGCCACCCTGTTCCGTAGAGCAGACCGAGACGCCGAACTTCCCGGCACGCGCAATCGCGTCGTGGCTGACGACCCCTCGGTCGATGCAGACGAGCACCAGCGGCGGTTCGAGCGAGAGCGAGCAGAAGCTGGAGACAGTCAGCCCGCCAAGGGTGCCGTCGTCGTCGAAGGTGACGATGGTGACGCCGGCGGGGAACTGCCGCATCAGCGCGCGAAAGGTATCGCCATCGACCGCCATGCTGCCCTATCGACGACCACTATTTGAGGCATGCGCGGCAGGAACCCATATTTATCCCGGTCGCCGGGATGCCGGCGGGAGCCGATGTCCTCACCACGCCTGCCGCTGGTCGCCCTCGCGCTGCTGGCGGCACTGCTGCTATTTCCTACAGCAGATGGTGAAACAATCATTGTCGACGTTAATGGTAATGGTGACTACACAACAATCGAAGACGGACTGGAGGCTGCTGAAGACGGTGACCTTGTCCGTATCTGGGACGGCACTTATGTTGAATACAATTTGACTATCGAGGATCAGATTACTGTACGGGGTAATGGCACGTCTACAGTCGTTAACGCCAGTTGGGAAGGTCACGGCTTCATTGTAGAACGCGATTATGTTGAAATCAGCCATTTACAAGTAGAATCAAGCGCCAATGGTTCTATACCCGGAGGCCCTTGGTATGCATATTTTTCTGGAGTTTTCGTCAATGACAATGAAGGTGCCCACCTTTATCTGGAGAGCCTGACTCTGGAAGGTAATTACGTAGGTTTGGCAGTCGATGGAGAGTTCTACATTCATGTCTCAAACAGTACGATAACTAATTCTACTAATAAAGGAGCCTATTTTCAGAGTAGTTGGTACTTGCGGATAGACAATTCGACATTCAGTAACAATGACAACAACGGCCTCACTTGTTACTATTGTAACCATGCCAGGATTTACTACAGCGTATTCGAAAATAATGGTGCCCAGGGATTCAAATCAGAGTATGCTTCCAACCAGACGTTTTACGAGACTGATTTTGAGGAGAATACCGGCATTGGCCTTTATTTCCACGCGGGGTCCTCTAATTCAGTTCGAAACGCGCAATTCGCTAACAACAAGGGCGGTATTACGTTAACCGATTCTTCCACTCAAAATGAAATTGGAGCGTGTCAGGCATACAACAATGAGGATCACGGGTACCTTTTCCGTTCAGAATCCACAAGTAACTACTTGAATAATTCCGGTGGTTGGAGCAATGAGTATGCCCTGGTGTTTGAGGATAGCTCACATAACAACACCATAAACGGTGGCTTTTATAGTGGAGATGAGGAATCAATCCTTTTCAGTGGAGATCCATCAACAGGCATTATTCTCTATGAAACTAACTTCGGAGAGTCCCTGAGCATCAATTCCGGCTCTGAATTATTAATCAAGAAGAACTTGCGTGTCAAGGTCACCGACAACGGCACGAGTGATTCGTGGAAGATTTATGACAATCAGAGTGACGAGAACCGAGAGGCGTATTCGGGAACGCACGCGATGTGGCTGGGTAACCCGGACAAGAATGATGGCGAATACGAGGATAACTGGGATTTCTCGTTCGTTACCAAGGATGCGATCTCGCTCGGCAGCTCGCCCAAGTTGAGCATTGCGACGTGGTACAAAACTGAAAATACATACGATGGTGGCCATGTACAGATATCTACTGATGGTGGTGAATCCTGGGCCCTGCTAACACCTGCTGGCGGCTATCCCTGCAGCAACGTGGTTGCCCTCGAGGATGAAGGTTACTGCAATCAATCGAACGGCTGGAAAATCCAGAATTTCAGCCTCAGCGACTATGACAACGAGGATATCCAACTCCGCTTCCGGTTCGCCTCGGACGCGTCCCAAAGCAATTACGAAGGCTGGTATATCGACGATGTTACGGTGACTAACGGTGAGCAGACGCTGTTCTCGGACAATTTCGAGAGTGGCAAGGTAAAATGGATGATTGACCGTTTTGTCGCCCCACAGGAAGGCGTGGACGCCCGCGTCACTGACCGCGATGGAGTGCAGTACGCATCGCCCTATTTTGGAGGCAGCTCTCCAAAAAGCGATGACAGTGGCTGGCTGAATTACCAAGGAGCTATACCGGTTCCCGGTATCCTGGTAATTACGCAGCGCTACTACTCTAATTCGACTGCGACAGACCAGGATGTAGAACTGCGGCTGCGCTACGTTGACTGGCACGAAACACTAGTCCTGAACTTTTCCCAAGGTTATACCAAGAATTTCAAGGTCCCTGATTTCCGGGTTTACCACTCTGGAGACCTCTACTACAATATTCAGTCCGCAATAGGGAACGCGACCGCGGGCGACACAGTCTATGCCTGGAACGGGACCTTTCATGAAAACCTGATAATTGACAGGGGGGTGATGTTGCTGGGTAATGGGACCGCAAATACCATAATCGATGGTGTAGGAAATACCGCGATTAGGGTCACAGGCAAGTACGCCACTATAGCAAACCTGTCTGTCAAGGGGGCTACCAACCTATCTGGCACAAACAGGTTCGGAATTCTTGTAAATGAGTCCGGCGGAGCACTGAACGCGACCGGCCTGCGACTGTACGACAACTTTCACGGCATCTATTTCAGCACCACCAAGAAATGGGGTTCCCGGGTTGCCGACAGCATAATTGAATCGAACACTAACGCTGGGTTCGGCGTCAATACTGCTACTGGCCTTCGCATCGAGAACTGCACAATCAACAATAATGGTGGCGACGGAATTAACCTTGATACTACCTCCAATATACTGATTTATGGTAACCACATCCATAACAATACCAACCACGGGATTCGCTGGAACGTAGGAGGAACTGGTAATGGTGTCCACCACAACAGGATAATCGACAATGGTGGTGACGGGATTCGAACGGCTTATGTTTCAGCTGGTAGTTTTACCTACAATGAAATCCGGAACCATAACACGGGATTCGGAGGAAACAGGGGAATCTATACTGGAGCCCGGAACAGTGAATTCCTCCACAACAACATCACCGGTAACGGCTACGGCATCACAATCTTTGGCAGCTGTTGCTCGGGCACACACGGCACCGAAAATCAGGTCTCACATAATTACATCTCCGAGAACTCCTATGGAATAGAGATCTGGTCATGGGCTGGCAGTAACAATCAACTTCTCTCAAACACAATCAGTGAAAGTGGTAGAGGTATCACCCTCGGCAGTGGTAGTTTCCATACCATTGAAAATTCCACGATATCCGGTAGTAGCGAGTATGATTTTTACATAACGACAGGTGAACATACTGTCGTCAATTCCACTTTCTCTTCCATCTGGATATCCACCAGCGCTGATTTGCGTGAGAGGGAGTTGTTTAGCCTCCGCATTCTGGAAGAGGATGGTGACCTTTTTGTCGATTTTGAAATTGCAGTTGAGGATGGCGCTGGCACAGCATACGCTTCGCCGCACTGGGGCGGTAGCGACAATCTTACTGATTCGAGTGGCTCTATCCGCCAGCTGCTGCTACTGGTGCAGCACTGGAACGGTTCCGCAACTCCTGATGTTTTTGCGACCAAGGTCAAGTACGCCTTTGGCGTCCGCGCCAAGGCGCAATCACATCTGCTGAACCAGACCACGGCACTGGACATCCATGTGCCAGAATACTGGCGCAAGGGACTGGTGCGTAATGCCAATTCAGGCGAGGACTACTGGTCGCTGGCGACTGCGATCTCTGACGCCGACCCTGGTGATACACTGCGGGTCTGGCAGGGCACCTATCCCGAGATAGTCAGTATCGAAAAGTCACTGGTGGTAACTGGCAATTCCACCACAGGCGTCCTGCTGAAAGCCATCGGTGACGCTTACGCAATTGACATTGATGCCGACTCTGTCACGATTCGAAACCTGACTGTTCTGGACGGTAGAGGACTCTATCTTGACAAGCTCTCGAATGATGTAACGCTGGAGTGGTTGGTAATCCACAATTCCTCGATTAATGGTATTTATGCATTCCAGAACGACAATCTGGCCTTCTCCAATCTGACCGTCACTAACAGCTCCGAGCAGGGGATAGTGTTCTACAAGACAACCAGCAGCGTTGTTAGCGACTGCGCTGTTTCGAATAGCGGCGGCTCCGGTATCACGGTCGATTCTGCCGACAGCGTTGAGTTGCACAGAATTACCCTGACCGGTAATGGAGGATCCGGAATCCGCTTTGACACAAGCGATTCAATATCAGTCAGGGACAGTATCATTCGTGACAATGCTCAGGGATCCTGGGAGATTCTTTCGACAAACACGGACGGGCTGGTCCTTGACAATATATCCCTTTTTGGCAGGGAGCTAATCCAGCTTGATGATAATGAGCGGGCCCACCTGTCCAACCTGACCCTGGAAATCACCCAGTTTCTGGGCATGGCCATAAAACTGGTGGAATCCGATTCCAACACCCTTCGTGATGTCCTGGTCTCTACCATGGCAGATTCAGGCAGTGGAATAATTCTGGACGATTCCAGCGATAACCTGCTCATCAACTGTACCGTCAACGACGTCCAGTACGAGGCGTTCTACTTCCGGAACTCCGCCAACGACAACACCCTCCTGGATTCGACCGCCTCCGGCGGGCAGTTAGCCCGCCTCAAGTTGTCGACGGCAAGCGGAACAGTGGTCCGCAACAGTACTTTCTCTGGCGCTGGAGACGACAGTGGAATCCAGCTCAGTTCCGCGACCGGCACGACTCTGGATAACATTACTACCAAGGATAACGGCGCAGATTCAGGCCACAGTGGCCTGGATACTTCCGCCTCTGATGACCTGCTCGTCAAGAATTCCCACTTCAGCAACAATGCGGGCCGCGGCGCCTATATATTTAACTCTGATAATGTGGTTATATATTCCAACCAGTTCGACAGCAACGCCAACGGTCTGGTTCTCTGGACTGTGGATAATGTGCGTGCCTCCCACAACAGCTTTGAGATTGGGGACGGCAATGCCATTGAGTTGCGTTATGGTTCGAACAGCTGGATTGACAACAATACCATCGAGCAGTACGGGAATGACGCCTCACAGTATTTTGGCATTGGAGTATTCTTCTCGAGCGGAAACAGAATCCATAACAATACTGTTTCCGACAGTGAAGTCACTGGCATACTGCTTGGTGCCGAGTCCGAATCCAATTACGTGACCGAGAATGAGCTGACACGAATCGAGAATTCAGCCCTCCATATAATCCATGACAACAACTACCTTGCCCGGAATACCCTCTCCGAAACCGAGTCGACCGGTATCACGATAGAGGGAGACTGGAACGACATTGTCGATAACGTGGTAACTGACGGTGAGGCGTCCGGGATTGAGGTGTTCGGCAGTAATAACCAGATTGCTGGAAACAACATTTCCGGAAACTCCGACATTCCGTTCCGGGTTCCAGGCCACTGGAACACATTTTATGGAAATACGGTTGACGCCGCAGACGAGGATGCGGTACTGGTTTCCGGCAGCAACAACCAGTTTACTGGCAACCAGCTCACCAACGGCGATATCGGCTTCCTCGTTACCAGCGACTGGAACCAGTTCAATACCAACATCCTAAGTTTCTTCAACGAAGCCTGCTTTGACCTCAGTGGCGATTATATAACCCTTCAGGGCAACCACTGCTCGGCCGCGGCAGAGGGTGCCCGGCTGGCTTCGGTTACCGGCACACTCGCCTGGGATAACAACTGGATCGGAGTTGAGACAGCCTTATACCTATCCGGCTCAGCCGGTAACCAGTTCACCAACGAATCCGTCTCGGCAGCTTCGCAGGCGCTGATTCTGATGGTCAGCAGCGATAATGAATTCAGCGGTTCTTCACTCGCAGGCGAAATCCACCTGACATCCAACTCGACTGCCAACTACCTCAACAGCTCCGCGTTGCAGGGTACAATTAACTGCGATTCCACCTCGCAGCTCTTCATCGCTGACGACATCACCATCGAGGCACGCAACAGCGATTTCGATACTCCGTTCGAGGGTGTCCACTTGCGTCTCAAGGCTGACGGGCAGGTGATCTATGTTACCTCCCACTTCAACGGTAGCGATGCTACCACTGGTGAAGACGGCCGCATCGAGCCGCAGATGCTGGTCCACACCAGCTATACTGGCAGCTCTGACCCTGAGTCCACGGAATTCAGGCTGGCGTATGCCTACCGCCTGCGGCAGGAAGCAACCGTGTTCAACACTACGGAGTCGCACCTGGAAACAATCCACATTCCGGATGAATGGAACTACGGTCTGGTCCAGAACCTGCGGACCGGTGAAGAATACGGGCTGATTTCCGACGCGGTCGAAAATGCGAACGAGGGAGATGAGTTGCTGGTATGGCCCAGCCTCTACGAGGAGTCGATAACGGTTGACAAGCGGGTCACAATTACCGGGCTTGGTCCGGGAGTGAGGGTGCAGGGCGGCCCTGAAGCTGCCTTCAACCTTGGAAATGACGGTACAGTGTTGCAGAACCTGTCAATCGGAAACTCTTCCTTTGGCATCAATGTTTACGGTGTGGATATCCAGCTCACAAACCTTACTATTTCCGATATCGAGTTTGTAGGAATCTGGACTTCATCCACCTCGGTAGTAGCGCGACTCCAGATGCGTGATATTCAGATAACCAACGCTTCTGAAGGATTATGGCTTGACGGTCACGACTTCAACTTGGAGAGGGTTTTTGTGTCCCAGAATAGACATGCCTCCTCACTGAATCAGTATGGTTCCGGGCACCAAATTACATATTCCAGCTTTTCTGACTCAGCTACCATCTATAACGGTGACCTGATTGAACTAGAGAATGTAGTTTTTGCGATGTTAGGGTTGAGTAATCAGACCAATGCCCTGCTTGAAAATGTAACGTCAGATTACTTGAGTATTGAGGGAGGTCACGACAACCTGTTGC
This sequence comes from uncultured archaeon, assembly GCA_964389465.1. Classification (GTDB taxonomy): domain Archaea; phylum Thermoplasmatota; class Poseidoniia; order MGIII; family CG-Epi1; genus UBA8886. The sequence continues at coordinate 33,987 of CAYMDK010000004.1, forward strand.
GACAGAGCAACATAGCCAACCACATTTCTTTGTGGGGAAGCTCGATTGGCAACCGCGCACTGGGCACTTCTTTCAGCAGCATTATTTGTGAGGAAGGCAGCACCCTCCTCATCGAACATCGCACAGTGATTGAGCTGCGCACGGTAGAAGGGGCAGGAAGCTGGCTGGAGATTCAGGTAACTGAGGACAGTATCGGTTTGCAGAACCAGATAGTCTACTCTACTTCCTTCTTTGGAGGCGGCGATGCCGCCTCAGATGAAGATGGTCAGCTGCCAGAGCTGCTGATAGCTGGAACGATCTACAATGGGAGTTCGGTCCCGGTTCCGGCCGTGACGGATGTAAAGGTTCAGTTCAACGGCATCCAGGAATTCAGCTTCAACCTTACCGTAGATTCAACGAAGAGAATATGGCTCAACCTGCCCCCTGTACCAGAGATAGAATCCGTAGAACCAAGTCCCGCCATCCAGGGTGACTTGCGGTCACCGGTTGACAGCGGAACTATTGCGTGGTGGCCGTTGGACGAAGGCAGCGGCACGCATGTCATCGACGCGAGCGGCAATGGCAATAACCTGACGCTGGGTCCAACCCCGTCCTGGGTACCCGGCCAGTCCGGCAGCGCCGTCCACTTTGATGGCTTGGACCGCCACCTTGCCGGCCCGCTAATCAAACCGACCGAGATGACGATTGAATTATGGTTCAACACAATCGACAGCGGTATCGGGACGCTAATCTCTGATTACTACAGCGGAGACAGCAACCGGAACCACCATTTCTACCTGCTGAATGGTGAGCCCCGCTTCGAGCAGACTCAGGGCGGCGTGCCGCTCTCACTGGCGGCTGGTTTCCAGTTCAACGACGGATTATGGCACCACGTTGCGGTGGTCCGTTCCGCGGACGAGGTGAGCCTGTGGGTTGACGGGGAGTTGCTCGATTCAACGCCCTCGAGTGGTGCAGACACTTCTGAGAGCAACACCTGGCTCGGTATGTCGCCTGACCAGAGTAACCCCTATGCGGGCCTGCTGGACAACATACGTGTTTCTAATTTTGCCCGCCACCCAGAAGATTTTCTGATTGGGGGTGGGACGGTAAAATTTTCCGGTATTGGAAATGACCCAGATGGACTAATTTCCAACTGGACTTGGATATCATCTGAGGATGGTATTTTGGGATATGATGAATTTCTAGAGTTTGCAGTTGACAGTCTCAGTCTGGGCAGTCACTCAATCACTCTCCAGGTTGTAGACAATAACGGTAGTGCTACCCAGTCAAGTACCGGTCTGTCCGTTAAGCGGCGGCCTGGAGCGGTAATTGTCAATCCACCTTCTTTGGTGCACGAGGGAGATATCGTTACATTACAGGGCGAGGCGACCGGTGGGATTCCTATCTCTTCTTGGGAGTGGTGGTCTGACAAGGCTGGTCTTCTCGGTAGTGACGAAACAATCCAGATATCCACCTTGACGAACGGTACTTACAACATCACGTTGCGGCTGCAGGCCTCCAGTGGCCTCTGGAGCGAAAACACGACAGTTGCCATCTACGTAAATGGCCGCCCGCGGCTTTCCGACCCTTCTATCACGGCACTGCTGATGGTGCGGGGCGGGGTCATCTCGTTCGGCGCCGCCGGCATGGACGATGCGGACGCCGGCGCGGAGCTGGTTTTCAGCGCTGCCTACCGCCGCGTCGGCACCAGTAGCTGGGAATCCGCCTACATCTCGCCGTCAGCCTGGGATGCGGGACGTGTGGAGTTCAGTTTCAGCCCCGACTTCGACGCCTCGCTCGGCAGCTACCTGTTCCAGCTGCAGGCACAGGACAGCCACGGCGGCCTCTCGGGCTGGCTGGTACTGCCGCTACCGGTGGAGGTCACCAACATCCCGCCGCAGGTCTCGACTACACTGGTCCCGGACTCAGTGGTCAGCGCCGACGGGCCAATGCTCGAGTTCAGCGCAGTCTTCTCCGATACCGACGGCAGCGTGGAGCAGCTCCAGTGGGTATCCAGTCTGGATGGAGTGCTTTCGACCAACGCCAGCTTCTCGATGAGCCCCGAGAGCTTCACTGCTGGCAACCATACCATTACGCTGCGCGTGCAGGACAACGACGGCACCTGGAGTGAGACTTCGTTCACGGTCGAGGTGCAGCCGGTCACTATGCCGGATGAGGAGTTTTTCGGCATTGACAGAAGAAACTTGCTGATTGTTGCCGCAGCACTACTGCTCGGGACGCTGCTGCTCGGTGGTGGACTTCTGCTCCGTTCGCGCGAGCCGGCAGTCATCGCGACGGTTGCTGACGACGCCGAGGAAGAGCAGCCGCAACGGCTGGTCGAGAGCTGGCTGCCTCCCGAAGGACTCGAGGGATACGAGCAGCTGGTCGCAGAATACATGGCGCGCCGCCGCGAGGCGTACCTAGCGGCGCCGAACAACGAAAAGGAGCTGGACTACCTCCATAACAACCGCGAGCGGTTTGCGATTTCATCCTACTTCGAGGTCCCGGTCGACCCGGCGCACGTCATCAGCGACTGGGCACTGCCTGAAAACCTGCGTGGAAATGTCCATGTCGACGCGGTCCGCAGCGAAATCATCGAGCGGGTGCTTACCGGGCCGCCCGACCGCAACTACGTCATCATTGGCGAGCCGGGCGTCGGCAAGACGGTGCTGCTGTTCGAGCTGTTCGACCGATTGATGGACCGCATCCCGGTCGGTCGCATCTCGACCACCACTCTTGGAAAGGCGCACGAGAAGTTCGGCGTGCGGCTGTTTTACGACGATATCCAGGAGAACACCGAGCTGGTGCAGGCGCTTACCGACCGGCAGATTAGCGGCGTCATCCTGAGCGCCCGCGAGGCGGACTGGGCCTCCCTGCCGGCCGAGTTCCAGGCGCAGTTCGACCGGCTGACGGTGCCGCTCTTCTCCGGGAGCGAGATGAAGCTGCTCAGCCGCAAGATGCTCGGCTTCTCGGGCCTCGGCTACGACGCGGCGGCCATCGAATCGCTGGTGCAGTTTGCCGAAGGCTCCCCTATCTACGTCTGGTCGATGATTCGCGAAATGCTGCACCGCGGTCTGCGGGCGCTCACCGCCGACTACATCCAGGAAAACGCCATTCGTGGAATGAACAACTACGTTTCGTTGCTACTGCAGCGGCTGCTCAAGGAGGGCGAGGAGTACCGCCCTGGCGGTCTCCACGCACTTACCTCGCTGGTGTTCCTCGCGGAAACCATGGAGGAGCGCTTCTGCCACGACCTGTTCTACGACGCGGCGGTCGAGCGGCTTTCGGCCCACGCGCAGGAGCAGCTTAATGACCCGATGGACCAGGGCACCTTCAACCGCGCGCTGGCATACCTGCCGGGCGACGGCAGCGTCATCAAATTCCCGCACGACACCTGGGTTGACGTTATCCTGGGCCACGGCGACCTGAATCCGTTCCGCACCGAGCTGCGCGCAATCTTCAGGCAGTTTGTAGACAGCGGCCTTTTCGAGAAGGTCAAGCGTGAAGTCGTCCCCGGCGTATGGGAAACCACCGCCAGCCGCTACCATCGTAGTCCGTCACGGCAGAAAGGCTCGTTCCTCGCCCTCGCGGATACGCTACTCCATAACTTCCAGGTTTCCGAGCTGAAGGAGCTGGGAGTCGATATCGAGCTGATTCGCGAGGTCGCCTCGACCTACTCCCACCTGCCGGCCGCCGCGTCGCTGGTGTCGCGCATCCAGGCGGCCGAGCCGCAGCAGGTGACCCGGATTATCAACATCCAGGATTCGGTTTCGCCCGCTAGTGGAGGTCACCCGCCTTACCGGATTGAGGAGCTTTACCTGATTTACAATGACGGCCGTCTTATCACGGGGCAGTCGCTCAAGGAAACCGCAATCGACCAGGACATCATGGGCAGCATGCTCACCGCTATCAACGACTTCGTCCAGGACTCGTTCCATGCGGCGGGGGAACTGGGGTCAATCAACTACGGCGACAACCGTATCATGATTGAGCGCGGCGAGCAGGCGGTGCTGGCAGTGGTTATATACGGCGAGGAGACGCGCGAACTCCGCTCGCAGGTTGCGAACACCTTGCTGCAGATCGAGGAGCGTTTTAGCAGAGAGCTCGCCGGCTGGGATGGCGATGTCGAACTGCTCTCGGGAACGCGCGAAATCCTGACGCCGCTACTCGACGCCACTCGCAAAGTCAGCCGTGAGATGATTGACGAATACCTCGCGCTCCAGAAGGTCGGCCTGCGGGCGAGCTGGGAGCACGTCGCCGGTCACGTTCGCGTCCAGATGGAGGTGTGCAACTATGATTCGCAACCGCTCACCGAGGCGCACCTGAAGCTGGAGCGGACCGCGTCGCTGCTCGAGCTGGTCGCGACACAACCGGAAACGGAGCAGACCGGCAGCGGCGTACGCCTCGGCGAAATCGAGCCGCACGACAGCCGCGAGCTGGTGTTCTGGTTCGAACCGCGCGGAGCCGGTTCCGCCTCCCTCGCGTTGCGGCTCGACTACCGTGATTCCGAAGGTCGTAATGCTGGTGTGACGACGACGCTCTTCGCCGGTGCCGAGGTCTTCCGCAAGGATGACCTGCCCGACGGGAAGGCGCTACAGAAGCTGCTGAAAGGTGGCAAATCCGCCAGGCCACCTGCCGCGGCCGCGCCAGCCGAAACGGTCGAGGTGGCTGCGGAAGAGCAGGTTCCGGTAGCTGAGGCAGAAATAGTGGTCGAGACGGAAGTCATCGTGGAACCCGGGCCGGAGCCGGAACCGCCGGCAGAAGCTGTTGCCGAGCCCGAGCCGGAAGATGAAAAGGAACTAGAACCAGAGCCGGAACTGCTCGACCTTGGCGAGTCAGGGATGGATGACCTTCTCGGCAAGCTCTCGGAACTTGGCCCCGAAGCCCAGCCGGAATCCGGGGATAAATCATCTGACGATGAATATAAAAAAGCTGGAGAGGAATCTGACGTCGTGAATCCAGCTTCTAAGAAGAAGAAACAGAAACCCGGCAACGATAATGATGATGGTGAGCTGGGCGATATCTTCGCCAAGTTGAAGGAACTGGACGATTAATTTGCCGGTATGTTTTTCCCTCAGATTGGTGCGGGTGCCGGAATTTGAATCCGAGTTCTCAGCTTGGCAAGCTGAAGTGATACCAGGCTACACCACACCCGCACGGCCCGCGCCACGCCCGGCGGGATAAAAAGGCTGCCCAAGCCGCTTTAGTCCGGGGCTGGGTGGCGCGGCGATGTCACCGTCGGAAACGGACTCAGATGGCGTTGCCCGGTCGCCTGGCGGGTGGTACAGCCACCGCTGGCCGCTGCTGGGGCTGGCGGGCTGTTTCGTCGTGGCGCAGCTGCTGGCGATGGCGCTTGTGCCGAGTTTTGACGCGGCGGAGATGCAGGCGTTCGAAGACCCCGATAATCCGGCCAATTCCGGCCTGTATTTCGCGCTGATTCTGGCTTTCACCGCCTTCGTGCTGTGGCTGGTGCGGCGCGGGTTGCAGAACCTGCTGCAGCTGATTTTCATGGGCGCCATCGGGATGACCTTCGTCTACGTATTCTACCCGCTGTTCCTCGCGCTCGGCTTCGCACCGGCTGGCGCGTGGCTCGCCGGCATCGCGCTGGCGGTCCAGCTTACCTTCCTGCTGCTGACGTTCCCCGAGTGGTATGTCATTAACACCTGCGGGGTGCTGATTTCGGCCGGCGCGGCCGCCATCTTTGGCATATCGTTCGGGCTGGTCCCGGCGCTGCTGCTGCTCGTGGGATTGGCAATCTACGACGCGTGGGCAGTCTACCGCACCGGCCACATGGTTGACCTGGCTGACACGGTGATGGACTTGCGGCTGCCCATCCTGCTGGTGATGCCCAAGCAGCGCGGCTATTCGTTCCTGAAGCAGGGCAGCCTGCAAGCGCAACTGGATTCGGGCGAGGAGCGCGAGGCGATGTTCATGGGGCTGGGCGATATCGTGATTCCCGGGGTACTGGCCGTTTCCGCCAAGGCCACTCTCGGCTGGGGCGTCGGGCTGGGTGCATTGCTAGGGGGTCTGGCCGGTTTCGCGGTCCTGATGCACTTCGTGCTCGGCGGCCGCCCGCAGGCGGGGCTGCCGCTGCTCAACGGCGGCGCTATCCTGGGCTGGGCGCTCGCCGCGCTCGCCTTGCGGGGCGGCCTGGGACTGTAGCGTGGCAGCGGTCCCGGTCCCGGGCGAGCCCGTGTTGCACCTGCCCGACGAGCGGGTGCTGGTTGTGGCGGACCTGCATTACGGCGTCGAGGCGGAGTTGCTGCGGGGCGGAGTGTGGGTTCCCAACCGCGCCCGCCAGCGCACCGAACGGTTGCTGGCACTGGTGGCGCAAACGGGTGCGGAGCGGCTGCTGCTGCTGGGCGACGTGAAGCACCAGGTGCCGCACTCGAGCCACCAGCAGCGGCGTGACCTGCGGCGCATGTTCGCCACGCTGGGTGAGGTGGTGAAGGTCGAGGTGGTCCCCGGCAACCACGACGGGGGGCTGCGCGAACTCGTGCCGGGTAGCGTCCGCTTCCACCCCGTGCAGGGAATCGTCGTTGGCGACGTGGGTCTGCACCACGGCCACGCCTGGCCCGCGTCCGAGGTGGTCGCGTGCCGACAGGTGGTCGCAGGGCATAACCATCCGGCAATCGCCTTCCGGGACCGTGTCGAGAAGCTGCACACGGTCGACTGCTGGCTGCGCGTGCCGCTCGTTGCTGGCGAGCGCTACGACGCGGTGGGCGAGGAGCTGGTAATCATGCCCGCCTTCGGCGAACTGGCGGGCCGCACCATAAACCGCGAGCCGCTGACAGGCTTCGGCCCGCTGCTGCGCAACGGCTACGGCGACTTGCCGGCAGCGCGGATTGAGTCGCTCGACGGGCTCGACTTCGGCGAATTGCGCCACCTGATGGACTTGCGGCTGGAGCGATGAAGCTCGACCCGCGGCTACGGGCTGCTCTGGAGAGCCGCGGGCTGGCGGAGCCAACGCCGGCGCAATCAGCGGCGTGGCCGCCGATTGCGTCCGGGAAGCATACGTTGCTGATTGCCCCGACGGGCGTCGGCAAGACCGAGGCGGCGGTCGTGCCGCTGCTCGACGCGCTCCTGCGCGAGCCGGCGCAGCCGATTGCGGTGCTTTACATCACCCCGCTGCGGTCACTCAACCGCGACATGCTGCGCCGGCTCAAGGGCTTCGGCGAGGAGCTGGACCTGCCGGTCGCGGTGCGGCATGGCGACACGTCGCAGAAGGAGCGCAACCGGCAGTCGCGCCACCCCGCGCAGCTGCTGGTGACGACGCCGGAAACGCTGCAAATCATGCTCTCGGGCAAGCGGCTGCGCACCCACCTGGAGCAGGTGCGCGCCGTCGTGATTGATGAAGTGCACGAACTGGCGTCGAGCGAACGCGGCGCGCAGCTCTCGCTGGCGCTCGAGCGGCTGGCGCTGCTGGCAGGCGAATTCCAGCGCATCGGCCTGAGCGCGACAGTCGGCACTCCCGGGGAGGTGGCCGGCTTTCTGGGCGGTGACCGCCCGGTCGAAATCGTCGCGCCGGCGATTGTGAGGAAGATGGATCTGCAGGTGGTTTCGCCGCAGCCCGATGACGCGGACGAGACGCTGGCGGACGAGCTCTGCTGGGAGCCGCAGCGGATTGCGGCGCTGCGCTACTGTGCCGACGCGGCTGCCGACCGGCCGACGCTGCTCTTCGTCAATACGCGCGACACCGCCGAGGCGCTGGGCGTGCGATGGCGCATGTGGCAGCCCGAAGCGCCGATAATGGTGCACCACGGCTCACTCTCGCGCGACGTGCGCATCGAGGCTGAGGAAGGCTACCGCACTGGCGATATCGGGGCGCTCATCTGCACATCGTCGCTCGAGCTGGGCATCGACGTCGGCAACACCGAGCTGGTATTGCAGTATAACTCCCCGCGCGACCCATCGCGGCTGAGCCAGCGGCTCGGCCGCTCCGGGCACCGGCTGCGCGCGACCGCCATCGGCCGCGTCGTCGCCAGTGAGCCGGTCGAGCTGCTCGAGGCCGCCGTCGTTGCGCGGCGCACGCTGGCGGGCGAGCTGGAGCCGTCGCGCATCCGTGAGGCGCCGCTCGCGGTGCTCGCCAACCAGCTCATCGCATGGACTGTCTGCGACAAGTCGGTCGACCGGCAGGCGATGCTCGGGGCTGCCCGGCGGGCGTGGCCGTTCCGCGAACTGCGGGGAGAGCGGCTGGACGAGCTGCTGGCGCTACTCGACCAGCTGCACCAGGCGCGGCCCGTGGAAAACAACGTGCGGCAGGGACCGCGCGCGCTAAAGTATTTCCATGGCAACCTGTCGCTAATCCCCGATGAGAAGACGATGTCGGTGCGCGACATTTCGACGCGTCGGCTCATCGGGCGACTCGACGAGCGGTTCATCCTGGACCTGGCGCCGGGCGAGCGCATTATCTTCCGTGGCGCGGCGTGGGAAGTGCTCGAAATCGAGGAGGAAGTCACGGTCGCCCCGGCCCCGGCGCTGGGCGAACTGCCGCGCTGGATTGGCGAGGATATTCCGGTGCCCCAGTCGGTCGCCCGCGAAGTCGTGGAACGGCTCGCAACGGGCGACTGGGAGGGACTTCCGCTCGCCCCGGAGGCGTGCGAAGCGCTGGAAAACTTCCGAACATCTGTATTTAAAGATGGCGAGACGCCCGCGCCCGGTCGCATGACGCTGGAGCGGCATGAGCGGCTGCTGGTGCTGACGCACGCTGGCGGGACGCGGCTCAACCGCACGCTGGGGATGGTTCTGGCGTCGCTGCTCACTTCACGGGCGGGAGAGGCGTGCGGTTTCCAGAGCGACCCCTACCGTGTCATTCTCGACCTGCCAGTGAGGCTGCGCGCACGCGAGGTGGCGGAGACGCTGCGCGCGCTGCGCCCCGGGCTGGGGCCGCTGCTGCGGCTCGCCGTGCGGGGTTCCCCCGCTTTGGGACCGCAGCTGCTGCACGTCGCGCGCAAGATGGGTGCGATTGCTCCCGACGCCGACGTAGGGCGCTTCGGGCTGCGGCGGCTGCTGGCAGCCTACGGCGACACGCCGCTCTACCGCGAGGCAGTCGAGCGGCTGCTGTTCCACCAGCTCGACGAACCGGGGCTAGAGGCGCTCGCCACAGCGCTGGCGGACGGCAAGCTCGAAATCGTCGCGTCCGCGGCGACGCCGTTCGGGGCTGGCGCGCTGGAGCCGTATCGCGACCTGCTCAAGCCGCCGCGTCCCGGCAGCGCCATCCTGGCGGCGGTCGAGCGACGGCTGCGCCGCACCCTGCTGCGGCTCGAATGTCTGGCGTGCGACAACTCCCGCCGTCGCCGCAGCGGTGACGTCACCGCCGGGGAATTGCGCTGCCCGAAATGCAGCGGACAGATGATTGCGCTGCTCCATCCGCTCGAGGCGGAGCGCGGTGTTCCGGCGCGCCAGCGCGAGCGAGCGGCATCGCTGGCGCGCACGCATGGCCCACGTGCGGCGCTGGTACTGGCGGGCCGTGGCGTCGGCCCCGCGACGGCAGGCCGTATCCTGCGGCGGCAGCTGCCCGACGACCAGCTGGTGCAGGCCATCATGGAGTCTGAAATAACCTACGCGCGCACGCGCCGTTTCTGGGACTGAGTTAATACCGGAGGGCTGGTGCCCGCTATCATGCCAGAAGCCAGCCATCCTGCTTCTCTCTGGCTGCCACCAATGCCGTTCATCTACGGCAGCTGCATGTTGCTTTTCTTGCTTGATATCCACCTGCTGCCACGGATTTTCGTAGGATATGGCGCCATCGAGCCTGAGTATCGTCCTCTGGAACAGGCCACACGACTGGCCTACCTGCTGGTGGCGATGGTGGCATGGCTTGATCTTCGACTGGGTGATAGCAACGGGGAGAATCGCTCGCGTAGCGTGGGTTGGCTGTTACTTTCCCTCGGTCTAGTAATGGTGCTCTTGGAAAACAATTGGGATCTCACCCTTCGTGAAACGCTACTTGGCCGGCTTGTTTTTGCAGCGCTGCTTGGAGCAGTACTGGTTTGGCTATCCTGGCTTACACTCTACTGGGGATGGCGGATGCCAACACTCTACTGCCTCGTGGTAGTGCTCTTGGCGCTGGGACAGGCGGCTGACACTTTTCACGATGATCAGGGTGGAAGACTGCTGGAGAATCCGGCAGTCCGCGCTGTCGGTACATCCCATGGTCTGGAGGAGACCAGTGAGCTGCTCGCGGCTTGGGTGCTTTTTCACGCAGCCTGGCTCTGGCACTGCCGACAGTCCGTGACCATCCGGTTCTGGCGCACGGCAGTGGGTGCTCGGCTGGTGGGGGGACTTCTGCTTTTGGGGGTGGGCAACGGTTTCTTGGCCTTCACGCGGGAAGGGCATGGCGGACACTTCATTTCCAATGAAATGGCGATACTAGGTTTCTTGCTGATGGTCATGGGTGTTTGGGTGGCGTGGAGACAGCTAAAGCAGTCCGTTCCGCTGTCCCACCCAGACGTAGATACCTAACGCTCCAGCAGCAGCCGTCACCTACGCCTGCCCACGCCGTTTCTGGGACTGACGCTAAAAACAGGGCACCGCTTGCGACGCCATGGAAGGCCGCAGTTGGTTGCAGGCATGGCTGGCGCTGCTGCTGGTTCTGTTCCTGCTCTCTGTCGGTTGGCGTAACCTGCCCGAGGAGCAGCCGCAGGCACAATATAGCCTTCCGATCTACGAATATGCACACAATGGCGAAGCTGCATCCGTCACGGGCGGGCACGTCTATCGCGGCGCAGCGGTACCATCACTCGCCGGCAAGTACATTTTCGGAGACTACACTTACGGCAGGATATGGGCGCTCGAGCGCACCGACGACGGCCCGCAGGTCGAGCTGCTCATAGATTCGCTGGAGGATCCAGCCTGGGAGGCGCGGCTCTCCGCCAGCGCATTCGGCATTGATGATGCCGGTGAGCTTTATGTGGCAGATCATGGCGGCACCATATGGCGCTTTACTGAGGCCAGCGGAACTCTAGCTCTAGTGGACACGTTTCCGGGGTTGGGGTTCGTGAACCCTGTCGGCCTTGCAGCCACGGGTGACGGCAGGCTCTGTATTGTCGAGCAGCCCGGCCGTGTTATCTGCCCGCACGATGGCAACGCCACGGTCTTGCTCGACATTCACGAAGCGGTAAACGACGACGACTGGGAACAGGGTCTCCTCGGGCTGGCGTTCCATCCCGGCTTCGCGGAGAACGGTCGCTTCTTTGTCACTTACACCACGCATGATGATGGTGCCCTGCGGCTGGCCGAGTTCAGCGCCAGTGCCAACACGACCGGGGTCCGCAATCATGCCAACTTGAGCAGTCAACGGGTACTGCTCGAGGTGGCTCAACCCTATCGCAACCATAACGGTGGCCACCTGGAGTTCGGACCTGACGGACATCTATGGCTGGGGCTGGGCGACGGCGGCAAGTACAGCGATGCCTTCGGCAACGCGCAGGACCTGGAGACGCTGCTGGGGTCGCTGCTACGTTTCGACATTGATGACGGTGATCCGTATGGAATTCCGGATGACAATCCCTTTGCCGATGGTGGAGGCCGCCCTGAAATCTGGGCGTACGGCTTCCGCAACCCCTGGAAGTTCAGTTTCGACCGGGAGACAGGCGAGCTATGGCTGGGCGACGTAGGGCAGGACGAATCGGAGGAAATCAATATCGTCGAGCGTGGCGGCAACTACGGCTGGGCCTACTACGAGGGGATACACTGCTATGAATCACCTTTCGAATTTTATGACGGCTGGGACTGCTCCGGGCTTGACCCGCAGGCAGAACGCGCATGGCTCTGGGAACGGGTGCTGCTCAACCCTCTGGCGCTGCTGCTGCTCGGCGCGAGCCTGCTCATTGCGCGCCGGCTAGGACGGAAATCGTAGCGCGCGCCTACTCCAGCCCCAGCTCGCGCCGGTCAACAATCACATAATTCTTGCGCTGCAAGTTGGTCAGGTAACCATACCAGTAAACCAGCATCCCGTGGCCGTAGAGCTCGACGTATTGCGAGACCTGCCCGCGATGGTTCTTGCGATGGATGTAGTCGTCGCCAAAGCTCGCCTTGGACTCGACCCAGTGGTATTCGTCACCGTGCCACACCAGCGGCTTCAACAGCAGGAAGTCCGGCGTCTTGCCCTCGACCGTGCCCTGCCGCAGGTCGTTCTCGGTGAAATATTCCAGCTTCTGCCCATCGAGCCACACCGCCAGGCGGTCCTCGCGACGGTCGCCTTCGGCCGCCTGCTTGCCGTGCGATATGGGTGTGTAGAGTTCGTCGCGCGTGGTTATATCCTCGAGTTCCTTCCGCAGCCGCTCGTCCTTGACCAGCTTCGTGTTCTTCAGCAATTCCTTGGTGCGCTTCTTGGAGTGGCGCATTTCCATTAGCAGGAAGTTGGCGAGCAGCACCGGCGGAAAATCAAGTTCGAGTGCCAAGTCGCCGATGGAGATGCCCGTCTTCCAGCGCTGGAGGTGCTTTCGCGAGCGATCCTTGACACGGTAATGGTTCTTGATTGACTTGCGTTGCAGGAATTGCGAACGGATGGCGCGCACGGCGTCGTACGGTTGCTCGAACTTGCCGGCGACTTCCTCGACGCCGGTATGCACGCCGTAGCCGCGATGCCGGTCAAGTTCCCTGAGAATTTCCCGGTAAACCTTCTCTTCCACGGCCGGGCAGGGCGGGTCGCTAAAAAGGCAGGGGCCGCTGGCGCGACATGGAACGGCTGGCGCAATTGCGTGAAGCGATGGCCGACGCAGGTCTCGAATTGCTGGCGCTGGTCCCCGGCCCCAACCTGCGCTACCTGACGGGGCTCCAGTTCCACCTCAGCGAGCGCCCCTTGCTCCTGCTGGTTCCGCGCCGTCGCCGGCCGGTGATGGTGCTGCCGGAGCTGGAGCGCTCCCGCGTCGAAGCGCTGGAGTGCGACCTTGTCACCTATTCTGATGCGGCCGGCCCTGCCAGCGCGTTCGAAGCGGCGGCAGCCGGGCTGCCGCCGGGTCGGCTAGGCGTCGAAGGACGCAGCCTGCGCTTCATGGAGCTGGAGCTGCTGGCGCAGGCGAAAATCGGCGACGAACGGGTTGATGCCAGCATGACGCTGGCGCAGTTGCGGATGCGCAAATCGGCCGCCGAGTTGACGAAGATGGAGCGCGCCGTGGCGCTGGCGGAAGCCGCCTTCCGCGAAGTGCAACCCTCCATCAGGGTCGGCATGCGCGAAAGCGAGCTGGCGGCGGTGCTGGTGCAGGCGCTCTACCGCGCCGGCTCCGAACCGGAATTGCCGTTCGCCCCCATCGTTGCGAGTGGCCCCAACGGCGCCATCCCGCATCACTTCCCCGGCGACCGCAAACTGGCAAAAGGCGACATGCTGATTGTCGACTGGGGCGCGACCTGCGAGGGTTATTTTTCGGACATCACCCGCACCTTCGTTGTCGCTGCCGAGCCGACGCAACCGCAGATCGAAGCGCACGAAGCGGTGCGCACCGCCTCGCGGGCGGCGCGCACATTGGCCGCGCCCGGTATCCTTGCCAGCGAAGTGGACGCGGCGGCGCGCAACACCCTTGACGGAGCGGGCTACGGCGAGTTATTCATCCACCGCACCGGCCATGGACTGGGGCTTGAGGTTCACGAAGAGCCGTATATAAATCAGAATTCTGCCGTTGCGCTCGAGCCCGGGATGACCTTCACGGTCGAGCCGGGCGTCTATATTCCATCGCTGGGCGGCATCCGCATTGAGGACGATGTCGTCATCACGCGGGACGGCAGTCGCAGCCTCACCAGCCTGCCGCGCGGCCTGCTGGTCGTCGGGTGAGTTTTATCTAGCGCGCCCCGGCGTAGCCGGGGATGGCGGGAACGGGCGGCCGGCGCTACGTTGTGCTGGCGGTAGTAATCATGCTGCTGGCGGCGCTTCCGTTCTCCCCGCTGGTGAGCTTCCAGTCGTCGCAGCACATTGACCCTGCCAGCGCTACCGATGACCCGCACTTGCCGACCCGCGACAGCGATAACGACGGGATGCCCGACTGGTGGGAGCTGATGCATGGACTGGACCCGTTCGACGCCGCCGATGCCGGCTGGGATACCGACCACGACGGCTTTGACCTGAACCGCAACGGCGTGCTCGAGAGCTTCGAGAACTTCACCAATCTGATGGAGTTCGAGATGGAGTTGCTGCTCGGCAACTCGACCGACCCCAATGACCCTGATTCAGACCGGGACGGGATACCGGACGGCTGGGAGGCGCTCTACGGCCTCAATCCGCTTTTCGAGGGCGATGCGGAACTGGATTTTGACAACGATGGCCATGACTTCGACCGCGGCGGGAGCATCACTGACTCCGAAAAGTTCACCAACCTGGCCGAATTCCAGAACGGCACCAGTCCGTGGGAGCCCGACAGCGACGGTGATGGGATGGGGGACGGCTGGGAAGCGTACTGGTTCCTCGATCCCATGAGCGGCGTCGACGCCTGGCAGGATGCCGACAATGACGGTTGGGACGGTGACTTTAACGGCGACCTTTCATTCGCCGAGTTCTACACCAACCTCGCCGAATACCTGAATGACACAGCCCCGCGTGATACTGACACCGACAACGACGAGATGCCCGACGGCTGGGAGGTCGTCTACGGCCTCGACCCGCTCTTTCCCGGCGACAACTGGGGTGACCTCGACGGCGACGGTCTCGCCAACATCTATGAGTACAATAACAGTCTGCTCGACACTGGCTGGCGCCGTGCCGATGAGATTGACACGACTCGCCCCGACCTGAACGACACCGACGCTGACGGTCTGGGTGACTTCGCCGAACTGAGCACCTGGCTGACCGATCCGACCCACAATGACACCGATTTCGACGGGATGCCGGACGGTTGGGAGGTGCAGTATGGCCTCAACCCGCGCGACCCGGCCGACGCGCGCGGCGACCTCGACAATGACGGCCACGACTATGACCGCTCGCAGGCGGTCGAGCCGGACGAATTCTACACCAACCTGCAGGAATACCTGAACGGGACCGACCCCACCAACCCCGACAACGACAATGACGGGATTCCGGACGGCTGGGAGGTGCAGTATGGCCTCGACCCGCTCGACCCGACCGACGCGGTGCTCGACACGGACGGCGATGGCTGGGACTTCAACCGCAACGGCGAAGTCGCCGGTAACGAGACCTTCACCAGCCTCGAGGAGTACAGCAGCGATACGCGCCCCAATTTGAACGACACCGACGGCGATGGGATGTGGGATGGCTGGGAGGTGTGGTTCGGCCTCAACCCGCTCGACCCGTTCGACGCTGGCGTGGACTACGACCAGGATGGCCATGACGCCAACTGGAATGGTAGTCTCGAGGCGGACGAGCTACACACCAACCTGCTCGAGTTCATGGCTGACACCAATCCGTGGGTCGCGGACACGGACGGCGACGGGATGCGGGACGGCTGGGAATACCAGCAAGGGCTGGACCCCAACAACCCACTCGACAGCCTGACTGACACCGACAATGACGGCGTTGTCAACCGGCTGGAATACAACAATTCCCTTGCCGGCAGTAACTACACCGAGGTGGACGGCATCCTCTCGACCATCCCGCTGCTCAACGATACCGACGGTGACGGGCTGCTCGACGGTGAGGAAATCTTCGAGTATTTCACCGACCCGACCTGGAACGATACTGACATGGACGGTATGCCGGACGGCTGGGAAGTCCGGTACGGCCTCGACCCTCTCTGGGAGGGCGACGCCTGGCTCGATGGCGATAATGATGGCTACGATGCCAACCTGAACCTGAGCCTTGAGCAAGGGGAGCTGTACACCAACCTCGAGGAGTACCTCAACTCCACCGACCCGACCAATGGCGACAGCGATTTCGACGGCATGGCCGATGGCTGGGAAGTTTACTGGGGCTTCGACCCACTCAACAGCAGCGACGCCATGGAGGACCCCGACAACGACGGGCTGGTGAACCTGTACGAGTTCAACAATTCTCTCGTCGAAGGCTACGACGAGAACGTGATTGCCGCCGACGCGATTCCCGGCAGCGACCCGCTGGGACGCGACACCGACGGTGACCTGATTGAGGACGGCGAGGAGGTAGTCGCCGGAGACGACGACTATGTCACCGACCCGTCCAATCCCGATTCGGACGGTGACGGGATGCCGGACGGCTGGGAGATTTCCTACGGCCTCGACCCGTTCGACGCCAGCGACGCCGACGATGACCCTGACGACGACGGCTGGGATTTCGACCGCAACGGCACGCGTGAACCGGAAGAGAAATTCACCAACCTCGAGGAGTACCTCAATGGCACCGACCCGTGGGAGGCCGACTCCGACGGCGACGGAATGCCCGACGGCTGGGAGGCGTGGTACGGGCTCGACCCGGGCGACGCGGCTGACGCACCGCTAGACCTTGACGGCGACGGCTACGACGCCGACCGCAACGGCGAGCTGTCGCCCGAGGAGAAATTCACCAATCTCGAGGAGTTCCGCAACAACACTAACCCGGCGCTGCCCGACAGCGACGGCGACAACTGCACCGACGGCTGGGAGGTTTACTGGGACGAGCACAAGCCGGCCAACGAGACGCGCGGCTTCGACCCGCTCGACGCCAGCGACGGCGGCCTCGACTACGACGACGACGGCTGGGAGGACTGGGAGGGCAACTGGCACGACTTTCCCAACTGGCGCGAAGAGGAGGCGATGACCGACCCGTGGGACGCCGACTCGGACGACGACGGGATGAGCGACGGCTACGAGGCGGACAATTGACGCGCAGCCCGGCCCAAAACCTATATGTAGCAAAACCTCCCGTCGGAACGCGCAGGTGCGCGTAAATGGAGAGGCAGAAGTGGCTGAGTTTGCTGGTCGCGCTGGTGATGCTGCTCACGCCACTGGCGGCGCTGCCGGTTTTCGGCTCTAACCCGAATGACCCGGACGGCGACGAGGACGACGACAGCGACGGCTACGACGCCGACCGCGACGGCGAAATCTCGGCCGAGGAGATGTATACCAACCTCGAGGAATACAATAACAATACCAACCCCAACGACCCCGACACCGACGGCGGCGGCGCGTGGGACGGCTGGGAAATCTACTACGGCTTCAACCCGCGCAACGTCACCGACGACGGCGCCGACCCTGATAGTGACGAGCTCTCCAACTACTGGGAGTTCGCATGGGACACCGACCCCTTCACCGCCGATAGTGACCAGGACGGGATGCCCGACGGCTGGGAGCATTATTACTCGGTGAAGAACGACCAGTGCGGCCTCGACCCCTCCGACTTCAGCGACCAGCACGCTGACCCCGACAACGACGGCTCGGACAACCTGCGCGAGTACAACGAAAACACAGACCCGTGCGACGAGGACAGCGATGACGACGGCGACCCGGACGGCGAGGACCCGCCGCCCATCGAGCCGGGCGAGCCGCCCGGCACCAGGCCCGATACCGGGCGGACCGACGGCAACGTCACGATTTACGAAATCTTCGACCCGGCGCTGATGACGCTCAAGCGCTGGTCGGCGCAGGACGCGCTATACTACGACAGCTCGAGCACTGACCCTTACACCATGTATATCTATGATACTTCAAAAGTCGAAATCTTCCCCACCGGCTCGACCGATTACACGCACATCTTCGAGGGGTGGCTCTGGATGGGTGTGATTGTCTCGGCCGAGGTCTACACGCCGATTCCCTCGGTCTCGCCCGACGCCGACATTATCGACTACGACGCCAACCAGACCGGCCTCGAAATCTACTTCTACAAGGATGGCGCTGACAACTACTACATCCGCGGCAGCGAGGGCGCAAGCATCGACCTGCGCTACCGCATGGGAACCAACGGTTCCTACTTCAACCGGCCCGTGGACGACACGCTCACCACCGCAGACCTGCCCCCGGAGGCGATTCGCCCCATCACCGGGCAGTCCGAGGTCGAGGAGAAGGTGAAGCAGTTCCTGCAATTGGAGAACGGGACCGAGCCGGCCAACCCGCCGCTCTACTGGCTCTGGCCCGAGAACGGCACGATGGAGACCAACCTCGAGAAGCTCGTCACCAACCTCACCTGGTATTTCTCCAACTTCCGCGAGGGTGACGGCGACGTCCCCGACCCCGAGCCGCCCTACGACATCTACCAGTCCATCTGTATCAACGGCATCGGCGCCTGCCGCCACCGCTCGTTCGGCTTTTTCGTCACCGCCAACGTGCTCGGTTTGCCGACGCGTTACGTCTCGAACGAGGCGCACGCCTTCGTCGAGGTCTACGTCCCCGTGAACAACCAGACCTACTCTGACAGCCACTGGAAGCGCATCAACCTCGGCGGCACCGGCTCGAGCACCACCCTCGACCGCCCCGACGATGATGAAGGGGGTGACGAGTTTGATTTCGACGAGTTCGACCCCGATGATATCGAGAACATGACTGGCGAACAGGTCACCGTCGTGCTCGAGGGCGTGAGCCCCGCCGCGGCCGACAAGGGCGACGAGTTCCGCCTCTGGGGCTACGTCGAGGACCGCAACGGCACTCGCATTCCTGATTTCCTTGTCGGTGGCGGGATGTGGGACGACGGCCATGACGAATCCTCGTTCGAGATTGGCACCGGAGTTACCAACGCTACCGGCGTCTTCGACTTCAACGCCTCCGGCTTCCTCGCGGCACTGCCGGGGTGGAACGAAATCTACGCCGCCGCTTACATGGCGGGATTCAGGGGCTACGACGGGCCCGAGGATATCGAGGTCTCGACCGCGACCGTGCTCACCGTTGACGCGCCCGCCTCGGTCGGGAAGGGGCAGGAGCTGATAGTTACCGGCAGCTTGCTCGATATCGGCGATGTCGCCGCGCCCGAGGAGATGCTCGACATCTGGCTCTGGGAGGGCAACAACGAACCGTGGTGGACCAACTGCCAGAATTCCGGGTGGCGCTACCGCTGCGACATCGGCGACGTGACCACCGACGAGTTCGGCAACTTCGCCTTCACCTGGACCGTCCCGGAGAACGGCGAGCCGGCGTCCGCCAACAACTACCACGTTGAGGTCACCTTTGGTGGCTCGACCTACCGCTACGCGACGCAGGAGACGGTTAACCTGCGCATCCTCGAATCGTCGGTCGACCTCGAGGCGTGGCTCGATCCCGACAACGTCACGGTCAGCCATGACTTCTTCGTCAATGGCACTATCATGCAGGGCGCGGTGGGCGAGGGGAGCATCTCCGTCGAACTCGACGGCAAGGTCATCGCCTCGGCCGCGGTCAGTGACACAGACTGGTCGTTCGAGGTCGTGGCACCGCTGGACCTCCCGGCCGGCGACTACACCGTGCTGGTAATTTTCTACCCCGACGACCCCGACAATTCGACACTACCCGAGGAGCGCGTCTCGTTGACGCTGACGCTGCTCGGGACGAGCAGCGTCTCACTCGACGCACTGCCAGACGCGATTCGCAACGGTCCCGTAATGCTCGAGGGGCGGTTGGTTGACCACCTCGGCGAGCCGCTGGCGGACGAGGCCGTCGCCCTGTCGTGGGATGGCGGATTGGTCGGCAGCGCCACCACCGAAGCTGACGGCGATTTCGAGCTGGAAATCCAGCTGCCGATTACGCACGCGCTGGGGCTGACAGCGTGGGAAGCTAGCTTCGACGGCAGTGCGCTGCACTCTGGTTCCACCGCTTCGACCGAGACGACCGTGCTACAGCAGACCGTCCTCGAGCTGGCGGTTTCGGGCCGCCACTTCTACCCCGGTGACAGCGTACAGGTCGACGGCAGCCTCGCGATGGACAATGGCACTCCGCTCGCCGGCAGCCTCAACCTGCTGCTCGACGGCGTCTTCGTGCGCGTCGAAGTGGCCGACGGCGTTTTCTCTTTCTCGTACGTGCCCGACACATCCTACCTTGCGGTCGGCGCGCACATTTTCGAGCTGGATTACGGCCGCGACGGGACCAACGCCGCAGCCTCCAATTCGACGACGCTCTGGCTCCACCGCACGGTGCTCCTCGAACTGGAGGGGCAGGAAATACGGCGCGGCGAAAGCATTACGCTGGAGGGCGACGCGCGCGACAGCGGCTCGCTTCCGGTCGCCGGCATCGAAATCAGTTTTGACTGGCCCGACGCGCCCAACCAGCCGCCCTCGGCGACCACCGGCGCTAGTGGAGACTACGAGAGCGACTTCACGGTGCCCAATGCGCAGCTGCTCGGCGAGGTCGAGGTGCGCGCGCTCTTCGACAACGCGACCGCACCTTACTACGACTCGGCTGAAACCGCAGCGCAGTTCACCGTCGTGAGCGATATGCTCATCACGCTCGAGCAGCAGCAGCTGGTGCGCGGCGAGCAAGTCTGGTTCAACGGCACGCTCTACGATGACCGCGGTGAGCCGGTCGAGGACCTGGCGCTGAACCTGTTCTGGAATGAGGATTACCTGACCAATTTCGAGGGCGACGCCAACGGCAGCTTCGCGATTGCGTGCGACCCCGCATGGCCTTGCGGGGACGCGGAGCACCCGGTCGGCGAGGTCGCGGTACGGCTCTCCTTCGACGGCTTCGGCTGGTATATGCCGGCCGAGCTGGAGCAGTCATGGCCGCTCTGGGGTCGCGCGATTACGACACTCGAAACATTCTCGCCGGTGGTCGTGGCTGGCAGCAACGTCACCTACTCCGGGACGGTGCGCAGCGACCTCGACGAACCGCTCGACCGCACGCTTGCGGTACTCTGGAACGGGATTACGCGCACAACCGTCGAGGCGGTGAACGGCGAGTTCAGCGGCAGCTTCGCGCTGTCTACCGACGCGCCGGTCGGCAACTTTACGCTGACGCTCGCGACCAGCGACCAGAACTGGCTGCGCGGCACTTCCGACTCGGGCACGGTCACGGTGCAGCGCTACACGACCATCGAGCTGGTTTGGGAGCAGGGCTTCCGCAACGCGACTACGGCGGTCACCGGCTGGCTGCGCGACTCCTCCGGCGCGGGGCTGCCGGGCGAGGAGCTGGCGTGGAGTTTTGACGAGGCGCCGGCCGGCACCACGCTCTCGGTCGAATTCGGCGCGCTACCCTTCAGCTTCAATGTCCCTGAAGCGACGACGCTCGGCCCGCACACTTTCAGCGCCAGTTTCGCTGGCAGCTACTTCTACCTTCCCTCGACCGGAGCCGTAACCGGCGACATCGTCGCCGCGACCAGCTTCGCGCTTGAGCCGCTTGAAGTGCAGCGCGTGCTCGAATTCACTCTGGAGGCGACGCTGCTCGACGACCTCGGCGCTCCGCTCGGGGGCGAAATGGTGACGCTCACGCTGCGCGGCAACCCGCACGAGCTGATGACGGCGGGCGACGGCACGGTCTCGATTGACCTGACGCTGCCGGCATCGCAGTCACTCGGCCCGCTGACGGCGACCTGGAATTTTGGCGGCCGCGACTACTACCTCTCCGGCAGCACGCCGCATTCGCTTACCGTCATCAGCCCGACGCAGCTGACGCTGTCGGCGGGTGACGCGGTGCTGGTGGGCGAGAGCTTCCACGTCAGCGGCGGACTCACCGACGACCTCGGCGCGGCGCTGCAGGGCGACATCGAGTTCTATCTCGGCGGCCTGCCGGTGGCGACGCTCGCGACCGGAAGCGACGGTTCCTACAGTTATGACTTTGCGGTCCCGACCGACCTGCTGGCAGGGCAGAACACGCTGACGGTGCAGTTCGCCGGCAGCGGCTGGTTCCTCCCCTCTTCGGCTTCGCAGCAGGTGCAGGTCTACCACACCACGCACCTGACGGTCGCGCCAGCCGAGGGCGTCCTGAACCTGACGACCTTCATCGAGGGCAGCATTGTTGACCGTGCCGGTCGGCCGGTGCCGGGACTCATCCTGCGCGCGGCGCTGCCGGACGGCACCGAGGGTGCCGCAATTTCCGACGCGGAGGGCAACTTCGCGATTCCGCTCGCGCTGCCGTTCTCGCTCGGAGTCGGCGATTACAACGTCACCGTCACCTTCGCCGGCAGCCAGGATTACTACGGCAACTCGACCGTCGCTTCGCTACGCGCGAAGGCGGGAACGCTGACGGAACTGGACGTCCCCGCCTCGCTCGAGTCGGGCCAGCAATTCAGCGGGCTGATTATACTGACTCTCGAGGATGGCACGCCGCTCGCCAACGCACCGCTGCTGGTTAGCCTCGAGCCGTCGGGGATGACGCTACTCGCGGTCACCGACGCCAACGGCACCGCGCGCTTCAGCGCCGAATTCGACGGCAACGCCACCCAGCCATTCTTCGTGCGGGTGACCTATCAGGGCGACGAATTCCACCTCAGCAACTCGGCCGAGGCGGCCATCACCTGGCGCGCGCCGCCCGAGGTCCCGAACTACCTGCTCTGGCTGCTGGTTGCGCTGGGGGTCGCCGCCGCGGGTGGGACCGCCTACGGCTGGCACTGGTATGCGACGCGCCACATCCGCGCCATCCGCAAGGTGCTTACGACCACCGCCGAGGCGCTCGAGGCCAACGCCGACTACCGTGAGGCGATTATCAGCTCATACCGCGAGATGTCGCGCGTCCTGCAGGGGCACGGCTACCTGCGGCGCAACTTCGAGACCGTGCGCGAGTTCCGCGACGCGCTGCGCGAGGCGGTCCCGCTGGACCACGCCTCCATCGAGCGGCTGACGTCGCTCTACGAGGCGGCCGATTACTCGACGACTGACCAGCATGGTGATGACCGCACGGCGGCCATCGGCTCATTGCGGGCGGTCCTCGAGAGCCTTGAAACGCTGATGCAGGACGCAAGCTGAAGCATGCGCCTCTCCAGCCGGGCTGGACTCGCCATCCTGCTGGTGACAGTCCTGCTCTGCAGTTTCCTGCTCTTTCCGCTGTTCCAGGGCGTCGTTTCGCGTCCGCCGCAGCTCTCGGCCTATGGTGACGACTGGAATGACGTCTCGCTCTTTCGCGAATCGCTCGAGGAGGAGGGCTACGAAGTCACCGCCATCCTCTCCAACCCGGCGGTCATCAACGACATCACCGTCCACGACCAGACGCTGGTAATCATCACTGGCACCGAGTCGCCATATTCGGCGCTCGAGGTCGAGGTGCTCGCCAGCTACCTCGAGCAGGGTGGACGGGTGCTGGTGCTGGGCGATTTCGACTTTTCCAACTCGATAGCGGACCTCTTCACCGCCAGCTACACCGGTCACCGGCTCTGGGACCAGAATTACCAGGGCAACGTCTCGATGGTCGAGGTACGCGCTTCGCTCGGCGGCGGCAGCTACACGCTGCTGCTCAACGAGCCGACCGCACTGCGGACGCGGCAGCCGGTCACCACCCCGCTCTGGGGCGCCGGAGTCGAGCTGACCGAGAGTGTGATCATCTCCAGTTCGTCCAATTCGTATATCGACCTCGATGATGACGGTGTCATCACCCCCGAGGACGACGTCGCGGGGCCGGCCGGTTTCCCGGTCGGAGTCTGGTGCGGGCTGCGTATGGAGGGCGAAGAGCTGGGGCAGGCGGTCTTCATCGGCGACTCGTCACTCGCGATTAACCGCATGTGGGAGCGCGAGGACAACGCTGAGTTCATGCTCGACCTGGTGGCGGAGATGCTGCCCGACGGGGGGACTGTGCTCTTCGACGAGTCGCGCCACACGCAGGACACCTTCGGCGCGAGCCTGTTCCAGGCAGCAATTGGCTTCTATTTCCTGCTCTCGGGGCAGACGCTGATAATCCAGGCCATCCGGCTCAACGTGCTTGTTGTCGTCATCCTGGCGACGCTGATGGTCGCGCTGCGGCAGCCGGAGCCGATTCGATGGCGCCATCTATTCGACATCCACCGGCCGCGACCGTGGCGCGGGCTGGGGAATCCCTCCATCGCGCAGCTGCAGCAGTTGCTGCTCGAGCGGATGCGGTTGCGGCACCAGCTTTACGAGCTCGATGACCTCGCTCCTGAGGAGCGGCTGGCGCTGGTGCCGGAACTGGTCAAGCGTTATAACATCCTGCTGGATGCCGGGCTTAGTGCGCTCCTGTTCCGGCCCGATTCGGTAAAGGAGGAGGACATCCGCGTGCTGGCGCAGAAGATAGAGGCGTGGTCAACGTGAGCAAAACCAAACTTTCAATCAAGGAGACCGGCAAGCTGGCCGACGTAATCCAGGCCGAGGTGGGCAAGGTCGTGCTGGGCAAGCAGCAGAACATTGAGCTGCTGATGGCAGCGGTGCTCGCCAACGGAAACATCCTCTTCGAGGATTTCCCGGGACTGGCAAAGACGCTGATGTCCAACACCCTCGCCGACACGCTGGGGTGCAAGTTCAAGCGCATCCAGTTCACCCCCGACCTGCTGCCGGCCGATATCACTGGTTCCTATTTTTTCGACCCCGAGAAGAACAAGTTCACCTTCCGCGAAGGGCCGATTTTCTGCAACCTGTTGCTGGCGGATGAAATCAACCGCGCGCCGCCCAAGACGCAGGCCGCCTTGCTGGAGGCGATGCAGGAGAAGCAGATTACCATCGAGGGCACGACGCACATCCTGGAGCGGCCGTTCATCGTGCTGGCGACGCAGAATCCCATTGAGTACGAGGGGACCTACCCGCTGCCGGAGGCGCAGATGGACCGCTTCCTCGTCAAGCTATCTGTCGGCTACCCGGACGAGGAGGTCGAGGCCTCCATCCTGGCCGCCCGCGCCGAGCGCAAGCACGACGCGTTCGAGGTGGAGAGCATAGCCTCTCCGGTAGAAGTGGTGGCGATGCATCGCGCCGTCGAGGAAGTGTTCGTCAAGCATGAAATCATGCAGTACATGGTGAGCCTCGTGCAGGGCACCCGCAGCGACCCGCGCGTCGCAGTCGGCTCGAGCCCGCGCGGGTCGCTGGGGCTGTTCAAGCTTTCGCGCGCGCTGGCGTTGCTTTCGGGGCGCGATTACGTGGTTCCCGACGACGTCAAGCGCTCGGTCATCCCGGTGCTGGCGCACAGGATAATCCTGAAGCCGGAGGCGCGCATCCGCGGTGTCAAGCCGGAGCAGGTGCTGGCGGAGCTCCTGACCACGGTCGATGTCCCGGCCGTCAAGGTCGAAGACGAGTAGATGTGGACTCGTAAGGCGGTAACTTACACCGGCCTCGGCACCATCCTGGTGCTCTTCGCGCCTTTCATCAACAACCTCCAGCTGCTGCTTCTCGGCATCACGCTGCTCGGTTTCGTCGCAGTCCACAGCCTCGTGAATACGAGCCCGGTCAGCGTCAACATCACCCGCCGCTTCTCCGACTCGCAGATTTTCGAGGGGCAGGAGGCGGAGGTGGAGCTCGTAATCCAGAATCGCGGCCGCGCCATTGGCTTCCTTGAAATATTCGACCAGCTGCCGCACGAGGTGGAGCTGGCGGGCGGCCTCAACCACACCATTGTGCGGCTCCACCGCAACGAGGCGCTGCTGGCGCATTACCGCCTCGAGTGCCACCTGCGCGGGCAGTACCAGCTGGGTAAGCCGCGGCTGCGGCTCTACAACCCGTCGTTCCTCTTCTACTACGAGTCGGACGTTGAATCCGAGTCGACGCTGGTGGTTTTCCCCAAAATTGAGGCGCTGGAGGGGCTGGACCTCTCGAGCGATTTCCCCAAGATGTACCAGGGCGCAATGCCCATCCGGCGTATCGGGACAAGCGGCGAGTTCTACTCGATTCGCGAATACTACCCCGGCGACGATTTCAAGAACATCAACTGGCGCGTTTTTGGCAGGACGCGCAAGCTGATGGTCAACCAGTTCGAGCGCGAGGATATCAGCGACGTGATGCTGGTGCTTGACGCACGTGAGATTGCCGGCACCGGCACACCGGTCCACAATCCGCTCAACTACGGCTGCCGCGCCGCCGCGGCGCTGGTCGACTACTTCCTGCACACTCGCAACCGCGTCGGCCTCACGGTTTACGGCGAGGCGGTCGAGTCCATCGGCGTCGACAGCGGGGAACGGCACCTCTACCGGCTGCTGACGAAGCTATCCGAGGTGCGGCCGGCCGGTGCCCTGGGGCTGCACACGGTAATCGGCGAGCTGCGCAACTTCACCCCGCGCTCGCCAGTCATCGTCATCTCGACCCTCGAGCAGGACCCGACAGTGCACGCCGCGCTGCGTGAAATCACCGCGCACGGCTTCAAGCTGACGTTGATTGCGCCCGACACGCTGGAGTTCGACCGGGAGTCGCGCATCATCTCGCCGGCAGTCTACTTCACCGCCTCGGCCGAGCTGGACAACAACATCGCCGAGGCGCGCTCGCTCGGCGCGCGCGCGCTGCGCTGGGACCCTGACTCGGTGCTGGGGCCGGCGCTGCAGGAGGTGGTCAAGTGATTGCGCATCCGCGCTTGTTCGCTATGCAGGTGCTCGCGACCGCGGCGCTGGCGGCGTGCGCCTGGCTCGGTTACGTCGTCTCGGCGGGCACCGATTCGCTGCTGACACAGGCGCTCAACGTGGTGCTCAGCTTGTTCGGGCTCGACCCGATATTCACCGCGAGCGCCGAGACGGTCGCGGGCGGCATCATGCTGGGGCTGCTGCTGGGCGGCGTGCTGGCGCTGGCCGACGAGCGCGGCTACGGCTACTGGGTCGGCGGGACGCTGGCGCTGCTGCCATTCCTGCTGGCGTGGCTCTCGCTGACCGGCCGCTCGCCGTTTGCGCCCGAGCCGCTGCACGCGCTGGCCAACTTCGGCTGGCTGGGGCTGCCGCTGCTCGCCGGCACTTTCGGCATATGGCGTAACTCGCTGCCGACTATCGCCATCGGCGCGCTGTTGCTACTGGTGCAGCCGCTCAACCTCGCGGGGAACGATACCAGCGCCATCTTCGCCATCCTCGGCTTCATCTTCTGCTTCATGCTCTACATCGAGCTCGCTTACGGCCACCTGCGCTACGCGCGGCTGGCGCGCATCATGAACTACTCGGGCGAGTTCGGCTCGGTGCTGAACTGGTTCGGCATGATGCTGCTGCTGACGCTCGGCTTCACGACCCTGCTCACCGCCGCCGCCTTCGGCTTCCACGACCTGCTCGGCAGCGTCCTCCCGCCGCGGTTCCATAACTCCATCGAGTTCAACACCATCTACGGCCGCGCGCTCTCGGTGATGACCTTCTTCGCCCTCTGGGCGATTGCGCAGACCATCTTCTCGCGGCAGTTCCTCGCGCGGCAGGTGGAGTAGGCGTCCGTGAAATGGGTCGTCTTCGACGCGGTCGGGACGCTGATGTATCCCTGCCCCGGCGTACCGCTCGCCTACCACGAAATTGGCCGGCGCTACGGCTCGCGGCTCTCCGAGGCGGAGGTGCGCGAGCGGCTGTCGGTCGCCTTCGGGAGCGTGGTGCGGCCGCGCGGCGACCGCACCTCGGCGGACGACGAGCAGGCGTGGTGGCGGCGCGTCGTCGCCGCGACGCTAGCTGACGTCAGCGACCCCGAAGCCACTTTCGACTCGCTCTGGGCCAACTTCGCGGCGGCGCAAAGCTGGTGCCTCTACGGCGACGTTGCGGCGGGGGTCGCCGCTGTCGCCGAGCGTGGGCTGCGCGCGGCGGTCGCGTCCAACTTCGACGCGCGGCTCGAAGGCATCATCGGCGGCCACGCGGAGCTCGACGCGGTGCGGCCGGTGCTGCACGCGGCCGGGCTGGGGTGGCGCAAGCCGGCGCGGCAGTTCTTCGACGCCGTGTGCGCCGAGCTGGATTGTGCGCCCGACGCGGTGCTCTACGTCGGAGACGACCCGCACGGCGACGTTACGGCAGCGCGCGCAGCCGGGATGCGCGCGCTGCTCGTCGCACGCGACGGAGGTGGCGACCTGCACAGTCTGGCGCAGCTCGTGGGGCACCTGTGATTGCGCCCGCAGCCGCTTAAACCCGCGACGCCTCCGCGAGCCATGACGCTGCGCGACGACGCCGAGTCGATTTACCACGCGGCGGTCGCGGCGGTGCAGCCGGAGGTGCTGCTGCCGCAGCACATGGAGCGCGACGGCGACCGGCTCCGGTTCCCCGCCATCGAGCTGGAATGGCAGCTGGACCGCAACGTCAGGCTCGCCGCGTTCGGCAAGGCAGCCTCGGGAATGGTGCGCGCGGCCGAAGCCATCCTTGGCGAGCATATCGTCGCCGGCATCGCGAGCGTTCCCGTCGGGACCCCTGCGCACGACGGCGTCAGCGCGTTCCACCCGGGCGCCGCCGACAACCTGCCCGACCGCGACGCAATGGAGGCGGCCGGACGCATCCGCGACCTCGCCGTGGGGGCGTCCGCGGACGAGCTGCTGCTGGTGCTGATATCGGGCGGCGGCTCGGCGCTGCTGCCGCTCCCCGCCGCCGGCATCACGCTCGAGCAGAAACTGGCGACGACGCGCGTGCTCGCCAACGCAGGAGCGACAATCAGCGAGCTGAACGTGGTGCGGCGCCACCTCTCGGCGCTCAAGGGGGGGCGGCTGGCGCGGCTCGCTGCGCCAGCGACGGTCGCCGCGCTCGCCATCTCGGATGTCATCGGCGACCCGCTGCCCGACATAGCCTCGGGTCCGACGGTCGGCGACGATTCGACTTACGGCGACTGCCTCGCCATCGCCGCGCGGCTCGGCGCCGGGCTGCCGCCTGCGGTCGCGGCGCATCTCAAGCGCGGCGCGGCTGGCGAACTCGAAGAGACGCCCGCTGCGACGCCGCCGAACGTCCGCACGGCGGTCATCGGGTCGAATCGCATCGCGCTCGAGGAGGCGGCCGCGGCGGCCGCCGCCCGCGGCTACGCGGCGGGCATCGTCACCGACGCGCTGGAGGGCGAGGCGCGCGACGCCGGAAAGCAGGTCGCGCGCCGCATCGCGGGCGAGCGCGGCCGCCGCTGCCTGCTCTGGGGCGGCGAGACGACCGTGACGGTTACCGGGGACGGCCGCGGAGGCCGTTCGCAGGAGCTGGCGCTTGCGGCCGCAATCGAGCTGGCCGGCAACGCTGGCGTCGGCCTGCTCGCCGCCGGGACCGACGGGCAGGACGGGCCGACCGACGCCGCCGGCGCGTGGGTGGATGGCGGGACACCGGTCACTGGCGCACGGGCGGCGCTCGGCGCCAACGACTCGCACGGTTTCCTGGCGCCGACTAGCGCGCTGTTCCGCCCGGGGCTGACCGGCACCAACGTCATGGATATCGTCATCGGGCTGGTCGACAGGTAATTAAACGGCGGTCGCTGGCGTCGCATGAAAGTGTTCGTCACGCGGCGGTTGCCGGAGACTGTGATGGGCCGGCTCGAGAAGGCGAACGAAATCACCGAGCTGCGGGTCAATCCCCACGACCGCGCGCTGACGCGCGACGAGCTGGAGGAGGGCACGGCGTGGTGCGACATCCTGCTGAGCCAGCTGGTCGACCCGATCGATGCCGCGCTGATGGACTGCAACCCCGGGCTGAAGCTGATTGCCAACTACGCTGTCGGCTACAACAACATCGACGTCCCGGCCGCGACCGGGCGTGGCATCCCGGTCACCAACACCCCCGGTGTACTCGACGACTCGACCGCCGACCTGACCTGGGCGCTGCTGATGGCGGTCGCGCGGCGCATCGTCGAGGCCGACCGCTACATGCGCGGCGGCGAATACGAGGGGTGGGCGCCGACGCTGCTGATGGGCACCGACGTCCACCACAAGACGCTGGGCATCGTCGGGCTCGGTCGCATTGGCTTCGCGCTGGCGCAGCGCGCGCGCGGCTTCGGCATGCAAATACTTTACAGCGACCTGGAGCCGAAGCCGTATGCCGACGAAGTTGGCGCCGAATACGTCGATATGTACACGTTGCTGCGCCAGAGCGACTTCGTTTCGCTGCACCCGTTCTACGACAGGAAGTCGCACCATCTTATCGACACGCGCGAGCTGAGCGAGATGAAGCGCAGCGCGTTCCTGATTAACGTCAGCCGCGGCCCGGTAGTAAACGAAAAGGCGCTCGTCAAGGCGCTGAAAGCGGGCGAAATCGCCGGCGCGGCGCTCGACGTCTACGAGCGCGAGCCGGCGATGGAACCTGAACTGGCGAAGATGGACAACGTCGTCATCGTCCCGCACATCGCTTCCGCCAGTCTGGAGACCCGCACGGCGATGGGCAACATTGCAGTCGATAACGTGCTGGCGCGCTGCCGCGGGGATGCGCTGACAACCTGCCTCAACCCGGAAGCGGCGGGGTAGCGCGACGCGGCAACGCTGCCGCCGCGCCAGCTTGGCACCACCGCAGCGTTTATCATTACCCCTGCGCCCCGCGGCTCGCCTCGGGCTTCGGAGGAGAGCTCACAGTTATTTACCTCAATTCCCGCCCGGGGCAACCTGCTCCCGCCAGCCTTTTAGCGGCCGCCGCGTGCCGCCGGCCGTGAGCTTCGCCGGGATGGCAGTGGCGGTCGTCGACAACGGTGGCCAGTGGACGCACCGCGAATGGCGCGTGCTGAACTACCTCGGCTGCGCGGCTGAAATCGTGCCGAACACGACGCCGCCCGCCGAGCTCGAGAAATTCCGCGCGCTGGTGCTCTCGGGCGGCGCGCCGCGCATCGAGTCGGAAGCGGACGCGCTCGGCCTCACCGCAGAGTACCTCGACGCCGCGCGCTGGCCGATTCTCGGCATCTGCGTCGGCCACCAGTATATGGCGGCCCACTTCGGCGGTGCCGCCGGCCCCGCGCGTGTACCTGAATTCGGTGCGGCGCTGGTTTCGGTCGCCGAGCGGGGCTGGCTGATGACGGGGCTGCCCGACGAGTTCACCGCCTGGGAGAGCCACAACGACGAAGTGACGCGGCTGCCCGACGATTTCATCGCGCTGGCGTCGAGCGACGACTGTGCGGTGCAGGCGATGCAGCACCGCAAGCTGCCGTACGCGGGGGTGCAGTACCACCCCGAAGTCGAGCACTCTGAGTACGGTGCCGAGCTCTTCAGCAACTTCCTCGAATACGCGCACGCGTGGAATAACGTAAGCCCGCCGCAGGTGGCTGCGAGTGGCTTTACAGGGGACCCGTAATACGATTCGCAGCGCAGGGTAGCGGTTTTTAGCGGGACGCTCTCGCCCCGCTGGTGTGGTAACCATGGGTAGCAACGACAGGATTGGACAGATTTTCGGCCTCGACAGCAACATTGGCGACCTTCCGGACGGCGACCGCAAGGCGATTCGCGGCTGGTGCTACTACGACTGGGCCAAGTCTGCCTTCGAGACCAGCATAGTCGTCGCCATCCTGCCAGTATACTTCGTCACACTCTTCCAGCACGCCTACGGCAGCGAGCTTTCGCTGGCGGGTTTCACCTTCACGGGCGACTCGATGTGGGCCTGGGCGACGTTCCTCTCGGCGATTATCATTGCGCTGGTCGGCCCCGGGATGGGGGTCATCGCCGACCGGGCTGAAATCAAGATGAAGCTTACGAAATACCTGACGTGGGCTGGCGCGGGCGCAACGGTGCTGCTGGCGGGGGCGTATTTCCTGTCGTCGCACTGGGGCTTCATCTGGCTCTTCGTCTTCTACGTGCTGGCGAATATGGGGCTGCTCTCGGCGACCATTTTCTACAACGCGATGCTGCCCTACCTGGGCGAGCGCGCCAGCGCCGATTATCAGGTAGCGCACCGGGGCGGGCCGGTACAGATGGACGACATCTCCAACCGCGCCTTTGCCTACGGCTACTTCGGCGGCGGCATCCTGCTCGCAATCCACCTCGCGATGGTCAGCATCCTGGTTGACGCCGACGGGAACCTGCTCGGCTGGGTCGTCCCGGTAGCGCTCGCCAGCTCCGGTCTGTGGTGGTACGGTTTCGCGCTGATTACGATTAACTGGGTACCCGAGCCGCCCATTCCCGACCCGGTGCGTGACCTCACCTTCGGCTCCGCGACGCGGCTGGCGCTGACCGAAGTGCGCAAGACCCTCGGCGAAGTCAGCCGTTTCAGGGTGCTGGCGCTCTATATCGTGGCCTACTTCTTCTTCATCGACGGCATCAACTCCGTCACCTCCCTCGCTGGCGCCTTTGGCGCCGGGGTGCTGGGAATCCCGCTGGTGCTCAACATGGCGGTAATTCTGCTGGTGCAGTTCGTCGCTGCGCCGTCGGCGATGCTATTCACGCGGCTCGCCGGCTCGACCTCGACCCGCACCGCACTCACCGTGGCGCTGGTTGGCTGGATTGTCGTCATATTCGGCGCGGTCGGCTTCGCGCCGCTCGAACTGGCGGAGCACGAAGAGTATGACTTCCAGCTCGACTGGGACGAGAGCGGATACGAAGTCACGGCACTGTCATCGGTGTCACTCGGTGACTCGGATGTGGACAGGGCCTTCAAG
This sequence comes from uncultured archaeon, assembly GCA_964389465.1. Taxonomy (GTDB): domain Archaea; phylum Thermoplasmatota; class Poseidoniia; order MGIII; family CG-Epi1; genus UBA8886. Next base: position 66,092 of record CAYMDK010000004.1, read on the forward strand.
GCGGAATGGGGCGACATCCTGCCGCTCGACGTCGAAGGCGAAATCGATGCCGACGCGACCGGCTCCGCCAGTGAAACGCGCGCGACCGCGTTCCTCGCGGTGATTGACGGCGACGGCCGCTTCTCGGCTTCCGCCAGCGGCGGGCTGCTCGACGGAAAAACCGCGCTCGGGGAAGACCATCCCACTTCGCTCGGTGACGGCGCCATCGATGCGTTCCCGAGCTTCCTGCGCGACTACCTCTGGGCGCCGCTCGGCTTCGGCATTTCGCTTCAGTGGCTCTTCCTGGGGCTGATGGCCGGGACGCTGCTTGGCGGGAGTCAGGGACTGGCGCGCTCCATCTTCGGCCAGATGGTCCCGCAGACGCGGTCGGCCGAATTCTTCGGCTTTTTCGGTTTTTTCGGCCGCATCGCCGCCTTCCTCGGGCCGCTAATCTATGTAGTCGTCACCGGCATCTTCGACAGCCGCACCGCAGTATTGAGCCTCGGCGTGCTGGTGGTTATCGGCGCGGTGCTGCTCCAGCGGATTGACGTTGCCGAGGGAATCCGCGTCGCGCACGCCGAAGACGAGCGGAAGCGCGGCAGCGCCGAGTGAACCGGCGCGAGAGAATTTAATGAGCCCGGCCGAGAGAAGAGAATCAGCTATCAAAAAGATACGGGGCAAGGTAAAGAAATTTAGAGAAGAGGCAAAGAAACCAAGGGAGAGTATAACTTCCAAGACCTCTATGTTCAGCATAGTATCATGGTCATTCTATGATCTCGGTAATACTATCTTTTCAATCTTGATTGTTTCATTTTACTTCACTCTCTGGGTTATAAATGATAATGTAGGCGGTTCTGATTCAGACTATGCTTATGCTAACGCAATTTCCATGGCTCTGGTTTTTATCACAGCACCAGTTATTGGCGCGCTATCCGATCAAGCAAATCGTAGAATGCCATTCTTGTTTTTCACAACACTTCTTTGTGTTAGTTTTACGGCTCTTTTAGGATACGAAAAGGAGGGATGGGATAAACATACAACGCTCTTTTTCTCGTTAGGTTTGTTTGTCCTTGCTAATTATTTCTATCAAGCCGGTTTGATTTTTTATGATTCTACTCTAGCTACAATTTCGACACCAGGAAATAGAGGTAGAATTGGGGGCATAGGTATAGGAATCGGTTACGTGGGTTCCTTAATTGGTGTCATTGCAGGATATGCACTAATTGAAATTCTTGGTTTCCCATTGCAAACAGTCTTTCAGGCAACAGCGATGCTCTTCCTGATTTTTGCAATACCCTGTTTTGTTTTTGTTAAAGAGAACAAACAAGATAGTTTCTGGCCAGGTTTAATGGTTATTTTTTCATTTCTCTTAATTCTGATTTTTGTTTTATTGGATAATTCACTGAAATTTGTTCTGCCTTTTGCAGCAATTGCATGTGGCTTCGCATATTTCTCTACGCCGTCAACTCCTTTATTCCGCGACGGATCAATTGTGAAAGCAGTTTCTGGCACACTCAAACAGTTACGTAAAACAATATCCATGGTAGACGATTTTCCAGGTCTAGGGAGATTTCTTGTAGGTCGAATTTTCTATACGGATGCGGCCAACACAGCTACAGCCTTTGCCGCAATTTATGTTAGTGAGGAATTTGGAATGACAACTGCAGATATTGCAAAGTATATGCTCATAGGAATACTAAGTTCTATTGTCAGCGGTTTTTTGTGGGGTTATCTTGTCGATATTGTGGGTCCAAAAATAACTTTGAATCTAGTTTTGTGGGTCTGGTTTGCGACATTTAGTCTATTAATTTCTACGGTCTGGTTGGGACTACCAGTATGGCTTATCTGGGGTGCTCCCTTCTTGGCAGGAATAGCTCTTGGTGGAACATGGTGTGCAGATAGACCATATATGCTTGTTTTGACACCTCCGCGTTATATTGGTCAATTTTATGGATTATACAGTATGGTAGGTCGTTTTGCAACTATCATTGGCCCTCTTTCATGGGGGATAATAGTGGATGAACTCGGTCTTGGAAGACCAGCAGCAATCACATTTCTCTTTATTATAATGATAATTGGTTACATCATTCTTCAGGGAGTGGACGATAGCCCCAGGGAATGGCCACCTGAACTTCAGGCAGATTACGAGCCCGAGCCGCCCCGCGGCGCCATCGGCCGCTCGCGTTAATCCGGCCGCCCGCGGACCCTTTAAACCGCGCGGTGGTGCCGTGCCGATGGCGCGGCAGATTGACCACTACCTGCAACGGCTGGTCACTGACGACCAGCTCATGTTCCACCGGGCGATGCATGACTTCGTCGATGAGAGCATCGCACCGCGCTGGCTCGAATGGGAGCGCGGCCACGCGCTGATTCCCGACGACGCCATCGCGCAGATGGCCGAAATGGGGCTGTTTGGCGTCACCGTTTCCGAAGATTACGGTGGGCAGGGCGGCTCGCAGCTGGACCTGCTGCTGATGGGCCTAGCGCTGGGCTACCAGTCACAGTCGCTCGCCATCACGCCGGGCGCCGCGCTCTCGCTCGGCGCCAAGCCGCTCCAACTCTGCGGCAGCGACGCCCAGAAGGCGGCGCATCTCCCCGACCTGGCGGCCGGCAAGCGCATGTTCGTCTTCGGCCTCTCGGAGCCGGCGCGCGGGACCGACGCCGCCAACCCGCAGGTCAGCGCGACGCGCGACGGCGACGGCTGGGTCATCCGCGGCGAGAAATGCTGGTCGACCAACGCCAAGTGGGCGTCGCACGTCATCGTCCACGCCCTCACGGACCCTGACGGGAAGCCGGGCCACCGCTCGAGCTGCTTCATCGTCCCGATGGCGGCAGACGGTGTCCACTATCAGGAGATGGTGGGCAAGGACCTGTGGGAACAGTCCTCGACCGGCTCAATCATGCTCGACAACGTGCGCGTTTCCGAAGGTGACCTGCTGGGCGAGCTGAACGAAGGCTTCCGGGTGATGGTGACGACGCTCAACGGCGGGCGGCTCTTCATCGCCGCGCTCTCACTGGCGTCGCTGGCGTGCGCGCTCGACCGCGTCCGCGAATACGCGCAGGAGCGCGAAATCATGGGCGGGCCGCTCGGCCGCTACCAGCGCGTGCAGGACGTCGTGCTCGACATGGACATCGCGCTCGAGCAGGGGCTGACATGGCTGGTCGACCTCTGCCGGCGTTACGACGCGGGGACGCTCGACCGCGAATCGGCCGCGAAGGTCAAGGTCGAATGCTCGCGCCGAGCCAGCGACCTGCTGGCGCTGGCGATGGAAGCGTGCGGCGGCGTTGCCTGCTTCGACGAGTTCGGCCTCTCGCGGCACCATCGCGACCTCTTTGTCTGCCGCGTCGGCGAAGGCTCCAACTTCGCGCTCAAGGGCTTCGCGACGCGCCCATTGATGCCGTCGATTACGCTGGACTAAGTGCGGCTGGCGAGAAACAACGCCACTGGAAACTGTTATGACGACCCCCTCGCTGGACTCATCGATGCGATTTCAGTCACGCTTCATGCAGCTGGCGATGGTCTTCCTCATCGTTTCGGCAAGCGCCCTCGCTGGATGCCTCCAGGACGCCACACCGCCGCCGCCCCCGCCCGAGGAGCCCTCCCTGCCGGACGGGGTCTTCGTCACCGGGCCCGACGGCCTGGCAGTCGATGAACCGCCCTTGCCGCTCAGCTTTGTCTTCAGCGATGTGGGCGAGGACGGCGCCGAGCCGAGCATCGGGGTTACCTCGAGCGGCTGCATGTTTTTCATAGCGTTCGAGAAGCCGATGCGCTCGTGTGATCATGGTGAAACGTGGGTGGATACAAGTGATGGTTCACAAGCGTTCTTCACCAACGACCCGTATGGCTGGGTTGATCCAGTCACTGATCGAGTATTCAATATTCATATGATGGGACTTTGGACCACTTGGATTGGTTGGTCTGATGATGATGGGGAAACTTGGGAAGCGAATCCTCATGACTCGGGCGCGCCAGTAAACGACCATATCAAACTCGGTTCAGGACCATGGACTGACGAAGGATATGGAATGCAACCTTTGCGTTACGAAAGAGCTGTATACTTCTGTTACAACAAATTACTCTATATCTCCTGCTACACCAGTTATGATGGTGGTGCTACATTTGAAGCTGGAGGAAACATTGTAGGTATCGCTACCGATAATGGAGGATTGCATGGAGCAATCACGACTGCACCAGATGGTACTGTCTATTTACCTCCTCGAGTTCCAACACCGACAATCATTTTTTCCAAGGATAACGGCCTTGAGTGGGAGGAACGCACGATGGGAGAGGATGTGGGTACGCCAAATCCTCGTAAGAATGGTGAAGTTGCTACAGACACCGAGTCGAATGCTTACAACATCTGGGTTGGTAGTGATCAAGGTGTCTATATGTCACGAAGTATAGACTCTGGCAATACTTGGGAACAAACAAGTATCAGGATTAGCCCCACAGAAGTAATCTCAGCGACATTCCCTCATACCTCTGCTGGGGACCCTGGACGAATTGCGATTACCTACCTTGGAAGCGAGAACGCTAGTGCACTAGGTCAGCCTGATATCGATGGAGAACCATGGGACGGTAACGCACACTATGCGCCATCTAACGTGAGTCACTATCTCTATGTCACCTATTCCCTGAACGCGCTCGACCCGGAGCCGGTGTTCCACACCGTGCGGGTCTCCCCCGACCCGGTTCAGGTCGGCAGCATCTGTCTCAACAGCGGTGACTGCCGCAACATCGGCGGCTCGAACCGCAACCTGCTCGACTTCAACGACCTGCATATCGACCTCGAAGGGAGAGTCTACATCGCCTTCGCCGACGGCTGCACTGGCGAGTGTGCCACCAAGGAAAATGCGCAGCCGGAGGATTCGCGCAGCCGGCGGGGTTCGGTCTACTACCTCGGCAGCGGACCGAGCCTCTACGAAACGGTGGGCGAACTCTCACCGCTAGTTTGAAACAGGTGATGGGCAGCACCATGGATGTGGTAATTCGCTGTCCGTGGGCGGGCAGTGACCCGCTCTACCTCGCCTACCACGACACGGAGTGGGGCACGCCCAACCGCGACGGGCGCCGACTCTTCGAGAAAATAATCCTCGAGGGCGCCCAGGCCGGGCTCTCATGGATCCAGATCCTTCGGCGACGAGAGAATTACCGCGCCGCCTTTGATGGGTTTGACCCTGTCAAGGTTGCAGCTTACACCGATGAAGACGTGGAGCGCCTGGTGCAGGATGCGGGTATCATTCGCAACCGCGCCAAGATCAAGTCCGCGATCAACAACGCCAAGGCCTTCGTTGCCAACTTCGAGAGCGAGGATGCTTTCAACGCATTCATGTGGTCCTTCGTTGATGGAGCTCCCATCGTCAATCAACGTGAACGGATGGAGGACATCACTGTCACCACCGAGGCGAGCACCGAGATGAGTAAGGCGCTTAAGAAGATGGGATTCTCCTTCATCGGACCGACCACCTGCTATGCCCTGATGCAGTCTGCGGGAATGGTCGACGACCACCTCGTCTCCTGCTTCCGGCACACTTCCAACCGGACAGCGCCCTGAATAGGGGGCTGTCGAAACGGACAGATATTATGGGCCTGTCCGACGACCATCTGAATTAAATTAGCACTCCCTGACCCCCCGTGGAGTTCGAGGCCCTGGTCTGCTACAGCCAGCTACTCATCCTGCTGGTGATTGCGGTCGCGTACCTCTACCACTACCGCCCCGGCCCGCACGCTAAATGGACCTTCTCGGTCATCGCCTGCGGGCTGCTGCTGTTCCTCGACGCGCTGCTGCTCCCGCCTGGTGGCTGGCCGCAGCTGGCGCTGAAGGCGGTGATGGTCGTCGGCGCCATCGGCTGCCTGCTCGCGGCGCAGTGGGTCGTTGAGGACGCCCCCGAGGGGTCGCCCGGCTGGTGCCCCGAGTGCGACACGCCCTTGCTCGAGGACGGTTTATGCCCGGCGTGCGGCCACCTCGACGCGCACGCGGGCGGCCTCGATTCGGGGTGAGTCTGCTTTAAGTTATCCCGTTCGCTCCCCTGCCATGCGCCGCCGCGAAGTCCCCGACGCTAGCGCTCCCGCAGCCGCCACCGACGGCGGCTGCGCGGTCGAGGGCTGTGATGAGGCGCCGCAGCGGTCGCAGCCGCGTTCCCGCGTGGTGGAGGCGCTGCCCGAGCTGGAGCTGGCGGGCGGGCGGCGCGTGAAGCTGTGCCGCGACCACTACCGCGCCTACCGCCGTGCGTCGCGCGAGACGCGGCGGCTCGACCGGATGGGCGGGTGAGCGCTGCCGCAATCTGCCGGGCGGAGCTGCGCAGCGGCTGGCGCCGCTTCGCGCGCTCGGTGGGGCGGCGTCCGCTGGCGACCGTCGTGATGGCTGCGCTGGCGCTGCTGATGGTGCTGGTGGGCGTGCGTATCATTGCCTTCGTCGCGATGCGGCCCGAGCAGTTCCCCGACGAGGGGTACGGCACGATTCTCCTGCTGCTGTTCGTGCTGCTGCTGATGCGGTCGGCCGGGATGACTCAGCGGCATGCGCTGCGCGCCCGCGAGGTGGACCTGCACCTGACGCAGCCGGTGGCGACGCGCAGCGTGATGCTGGGGCAGTTCGGCGCCGTCGCGCTCGGCGCGACGGCACTGGTCGCGCTGGGGGTTGCGCTCTCGCTGCTGGTGCGCTGGGGCGCCGATATTCCGCTCGTGATTCCGGCGCCGTTCTGGACGTTGCTGGCGCTGTTCGCGCTGCTGGCGCCGCTCTGCGGCTTCCTCTTCTCGTTGCTCGGCAACCTGCAGCCGCTCTCGCGCAAGCTGCGCTACCTCGCGACGCTGGCGCCGCTGCTGGTGCTGCTGATGTACCTCGCCAGCTACGCGCATGCGGCGCCGGCGCTGGTACAGCAGGTCTCCGCCGCGGCACTGCTGCTGCTGCTGGGCTACCTCTGGCTCGCCGACAGCCTCTACCTCGACGCGGTTGCGGCACAGCGGCTGGCGACCGGCACGACGCTCAAGTGGCGCGTGATGGAGCTGCGCTGGCTGCGGCGGCTGGTCGGCCGACGCGTCGCCGCGGTGGCGCGCAAGGAAATCACTTCGGCCATCCGCGAGCGCGATTTCCTCACCGCGACGCTCTCGACGCTCTCGATTTCGGCTATCCTGCTCTTCTGGTATTACCAGACCGGCATCCCCGGCGAGGAGGTGGGCGACCTCGCGCCGCACCACTACTACCCGGGGCTGCTGGCGCTGGCGCTCTACATGGCGGCACTGCTGCAATGCACCCTTGTCGGCGCGGCGCTGCTCGGCATCGAAGGCTCCCGCTTATGGGTGCTGAAGGGGCTGCCGGTCGATTCGCACACGGTGATGCGGGGCAAGGGGCTGGGACTGCTGCTGCTGGCGCTGCCCGGCATCGTGCTGGTCTGGCTGCCGCTGCCGCTGTTCGCCGAGTTCCCGTGGCAGGTGACACTCTTCTTCGGCGAAATCGCCATCGCGCTGACGCTCGCCAATGCCGGCCTCGGCCTGTGGGCCGGCGCAGCTTTCGCCAGCTTCGACGAGCACGACCGCGGCAACCCCGACGTGCTGACGCAGTTCATGCTCATCGGCGCCTCGGCGTTCATGTCGGCACTGCTGGCGCTGCCCCCCGCGGCGGTCATGCTGATGTACTCGCTGCCCGACGGGACGCGCTACGGGCTCGGGATGGTCGCCGGAGCGCTCTTCGCCCTCTGCGGCTACGGCATCTACCGCCTCGGCGTGCGCAGCGCCGCGGACGCCTACCGCACCATCTGGATTGACTCCTACGGCGCGTAGGATAATATTTTTTTAATATTATTTGGGGACCTTACCGACTATGGCACAGTATTTTGCCAAACCTGCATGAAAACACCCCTCCCCCTTGGAATTCCTGCAGGCGCTACGACGGACGAGATAGCGCCAGCGACTCCTGCAGAGGTTCATGATACCCGTTCGCGGTGGTAAGTTTCCAACTGTTTGTTCGCGTTGACGATGGTCGAGAGCCGTTCGACGATCTTCTCGAGTTGCAGCCCGGCAAACGCGAAATAGAGTTCGTCGTCACCCAGTTCGGTGTAGACGCGGTTGCCGATGCAGCCGAGGTTGGTGGCACTCAGCCCAGATTGCATCACTTCGGGGATCGCCGCACAGGTCGGCCGTCCGACCATCGAGCTATGGCTGGCCACGCCCGCGGCATGAGCCGCTTCGGCCAGTACCATCATCTGCCGGGCACTGCCGCGGACGAGCACCACGTCAGGTTCGAACGTAGTCTCGGCCAGGGGTGCGTAGCTGACGACACCGAAGGGCTCCTCGCGTCGCGGGATCTCCGCGACCTCCTGCATCTCGAGGTACTCCAACTCGACCATTGTGCCGATCACGTCCTCGAGCTCGGCACCCTGCTCCTCGGGCAGGTCGATGCCATGGGTGTGCGCGCCGATTGGGCAGCCGTAGTGGTCTGTCGCCTCGGTGTAGAATGCCTCTCCGTCGGCGGCGCGTTTCCAGTATCCGCAGCCGGCCGCGGCCATCTGCTCGGTCCGCGGCAGATCCTCGGGCGGCGTGTCGAGGAAGGCCACTGCCACCGGGTGGCGTTCGAGTTCGAGAATCTCGACGAGTTGTGTGGCTGCATTCATGCTCAAGGGCTCCTGCTGTAGTTGAGAGGGTCCAACCCTCGGTCGGTTCCGTTCAACAAAATCACGATTCCGACATCGGGGTTGCAGTGCCGGGTGGATTTAGGGTTTTCTCGGGCGGCGCATAGCGCTTAAGCCGCGGTGGGATGGGGTTGTGTGGCAGCCGTCGCGTCGCCGGAAATGGAGGCCTATTTCGAAGCGCTGGAGACGCGCGCCGACGCGTGCTACGAGCTGGTGGGGCGCGCCCGCAAGGCGGGCTACGACCTCGAGGACGAAGCCGAAATCCCGCGGGCGCGCGACCTCGCCGAGCGGGTCGAGGCGCAGGTTGGCCCCAAGGGAATCGCGCCGCGCATCCGCGAAGTCATCGCCGAGTACGACCGGCAGACTGCGGCGCTGCTGATCGCGCGCGAACTCGCCGGCGAACTGCGGGCGGAGCTGGGGGTCGAGCAGGCGCTCGAGCAGGCGGTGCGCACCTCGCTCTCAATCCTCACCGAAGGCGTGCTGGTCGCGCCGACCGAGGGGGTCGTGCGCGTCGCGACGATGGAGAACCACAACTCGACCCGCTGCGCCGCCATCTACTACGCCGGCCCGATTCGCGCCGCCGGCGGTACTGCGCAGGCGCTTTCGGTGCTGATAGCGGACGTGGTGCGGCGCGAGCTGGGGCTCGACGAGTATATCCCGACGCCGGCCGAGGTCGAGCGCTACAAGGAGGAAATTCCGCTCTACAAGCGTGCGGTCAACCTGCAATACCTCCCGTCGGGCGACGAGATTGACGCGATTGTGCGCGCCTGCCCGGTCTGCATCACCGGCGAGCCGACCGAGCGCCTCGAGGTGGCGGGCAACCGCGACCTGCCGCGCGTCGAGACCAACCGGCTGCGCGGCGGCGCGGCGCTGGTAATTGCCGAGGGGCTCTGTCTCAAGGCGGCCAAGGTGCTCAAGCACGTCGAACGGCTCGAGATTGGCGGCTGGGATTTCCTGCGATCATATGCCGAGCGGAAGCAGGAGCAGGCGGGCGCGGGCGAATACAAGTACCTCAAGGACGTGCTCGTCGGCCGCCCGATTTTCGCGTTCCCGGACCGCCCGGGCGGCTTCCGGCTGCGCTACGGCCGCACGCGGCTTACGGGCCTTGCGGCGGTCGCGCTGAATCCGGCGACGATGGTTGCGCTTGACAGCTTCACCGCCATTGGCACCCAGCTCAAAATCCAGCTTCCCGGCAAGGCGGCCGCGGTCACGCCGTGTGACTCCATCGAGGGGCCGCTGGTGCTGCTCGACGACGGTAGCTGCGTCCGCCTTTCCAGCCGCGACGCGGCCGATGCTGTCGCGTCCCGCATCCGCGAAATCATTGACGTGGGCGAAGTACTGATTCCGCCGGGGGAGTTCCTCGAAAACAACCACCCGCTCGTCCCTGGCGGCTGGTGCGTCGAGTGGTGGGAAGCCGAGCTGCGCGCGGCTGGCGGCGAATCGCCTCGCGGGGAACCCGACTTCGCCGCGGCGCTCGCGCTTTCGCAGCAGCACTCCGTTCCACTGCATCCGGCGCACACCTTCCTGTGGCACGACCTCAGCCTCGACGAGCTGGCGCAGTTGCGCCAGCTCGCACTCGAGGGCAGCCGCGATGACGCTGGCTTCCTGTTCCCGGCGGAAGCGCGGCCGCTGCTGATGACGCTGGGCATCCCGTTCGCGCCCGCCGGCGAATCGCTGCGCGTCGGTGCGGAAGCCGACGCACTGCTCCACTGCCTCGGCGACACGGACGCTGAAGGCGACGACGTGCTGGCGCAGGTCTCCGCTGCCGCCGGCGTCGAAATCCGCGCCCGCGCCCCGACGCGTCTTGGTGCCAGCATGGGTCGCCCCGAGAAGGCGGATGTGCGACGCATGAAGCCGCCGCCGCACGTGCTCTTCCCTGTCGGGCCGGCGGGCGGCCCGCAGCGGATGCTCAACAAGGCGCTGGAATCGCAGCCGTCGCAGAGCCAGCTGGGTCGCCCCGGCAAGGGGGTCGAACTGGAGGCGGAGCTGCGCTACTGCCGCAAGTGCAGCACCGAGACGGTCGCGGTCCACCATTGCGGCCAGCGGACGGTGGCGAAAGAGCAGGCGAAGCGACGCGAGGTGGACCTGCGCGCCGAGGTCGAGGCGGCGCAGCGCAACGCCGGAATCGGCGTGCTGTCTCCGGTGAAGGGCGTCCGCTCGATGATGTCTGCTACCCGCACCCCCGAGGCGCTGGAGAAGGGGCTGCTGCGCGCGCGCTACGACCTGCGGGTGTTCAAGGACGGGACGCTGCGCTACGACATGATGAACCTGCCGCTGACCCACTTCCGCCCGACTGAAATCGGCCTCAGCGTCGAGAAGGCGCGCGAGCTGGGGTACACGCAGGATATCGACGGCGCTGAGCTGCGCGACGCAGCCCAGCTGCTCGAAATGCGGGTGCAGGACCTCATCATATCGCGCCGCGCCAGCGACTGGTTGCTGGGAGTTGCCCGCTTCGTCGATGACGAGCTGAAGCAGCTCTACGGCTGCGACCGCTTCTACAACCTGCCCGACGCGGCGCGGCCGGAGGACCTCATCGGCCAGCTGCTAATCTGCCTCAGCCCGCACACCTCGGCCGGGGTGCTGGCGCGACTCATCGGTTTCACCCACGCCAAGGTGCAGTACGCGCATCCGTTCATGCATGCTGCCAAGCGGCGCAACTGCGACGGCGATGAGGATTCGGTGATTCTGCTACTCGACGGGCTGCTCAACTACTCGGAACACTTCCTTCCGACGACGCGCGGTGGAACGATGGACATTCCGCGCGTGATGAGCACCCGCATCGACCCGACAGAGATTGACAGCGAGGCGCACAATATCGGCCTCGAGACGCAGCTGCCGCTCAGTTTCTTCCAAGCCGCTGCTCGGGGCGACCATCCCTCCACGCTGGGTGAGCAGCTCGACATGGTCTCCGACCGGCTGGAAACTCCGGCCCAGTACCATGATTTCGGCTTTACCCACGGAGTGGGAGACCTGAACGACGGGCCCCACGAGTCGCGCTACGTTGTGCTGGGGACGATGCTGGAAAAGTCGCAGGCGACCCTCGAACTGGCTCAGCGACTGCGCGCTTCCGATGCTACATATGTCGCCGAGCAGACTATCGAGAAGCACCTGATGCGCGACCTCGTCGGCAACCTGCGGGCGTTTGCGTTGCAGGGGGTGCGCTGCAAGAAGTGCACCGCCAAGTACCGGCGTCCTCCGCTGCGCGAGAGCTGCCCGAAATGCGGCGGCGGGCTGCTGCTCAACATCTCGCGCGCCTCGGTCTCGAAGTACCGCATCATGGCGCACGAGATGGCGCAGCGCTACGAGGCGCGGCCGTTCCTCAAGCAGCGGCTGGAGCTGGTGTTCCAGTCCATCGAGGACACGCTGGAGAACGAGGAAATCCAGCAGACCAGCCTCGGGGCGTTCATGTGATTTACTGGCTGGAGAGCGTCGATTCGACCAACCGTCATGCGCTTTCGCAACGGCTGCCGCGCTGGGACGCGGTGGTCGCGCGCGAGCAGGTGGCAGGCTGTGGTCGCCGCGGCCGCAGCTGGGAATCGCCTGTCGGGGGACTTTATCTGTCGGTCGTCGTGGAAAACGACCCGCTCCTCCCGCTCCGTACCGGCCTCGCGGCGCGTGATGCATTGCAGCCGTACTGTCCCGAACGCATCGGGCTGAAGTGGCCCAACGACCTGCTCTGCGTGGAGGGCAAGCTGGGTGGCGTGCTCTGTGAAGCTGAAGGCGACCGAGCGGTGGCGGGCATTGGCCTCAATCTTGCGGGTGAGCCGCCGATAGAGGACGCAACGACACTCGAGGCGGCGGGCGGCAGCCTGCCACCCGCCGTCGACTGGCAGGCGAAGCTCGAGCCGCTCGCGACCGCCATCATCGCGCGGCTGCGCGAGCTGGCGCGGCTGCCGGCCCCGGAGTTCCTGATGCGCTACCGTGTCCACGAGCAGCTGCTGGGGCAGCCGGTCGCGTGGGAGGGCGGCCGCGGTACCGCGCTCGCAGTCGGTGCCGACGGCACGCTGGAGGTGCGCACCGCCGCCGGGACCGAGCGGCTCCACGCGGGCGAGGTGAGCCTTGCCTGAACTGGAGCAGCTGCTCGAGCGGCTGGTCGCCATCCCGTCGGTGATGGGTGACGAGATGGCGAAAGCAAAATTCCTCGCCAACTACCTTTCCGACTGGGAGCCGAAGCTGCAGCCGGTTGAGGATGGCACTGTCAATCTGTGGTGCCACGCCCCCGGCGACGGACCTCCGGTCCTGCTTTGTGCGCACCTCGACACGGTGCCGCCCGCCCCCGGCTGGGAGGCGCCGCACGCACCTCGCCGTGAGGGCGGCAACCTCGTCGGCCTCGGCGCAGCCGACATGCAGGCGGGGCTCGCGATAGCGGTCGAAACGTTCCGCGCCTGTGCCGGCGAGAGCGGCCGGCGGCCGCTGTCGCTGTTGCTGACCTGCGACGAGGAGGGGTGGTGCCGCGGTGTGAACGCGGCGTTGACGCGGCTGCGCAAGCTGGCGCCGGCGCTGGTGCTGGTGCCGGAGCCGAGCGGCGAGCGCGTCGTGCTCTCGGCACCCGGCCGCGCAGTGTTCCGGCTGGAGCTTGAAACCGAGGGCGGCCACGCGACGCGCGAAGGAGAGAGCGCGCTGGTGCGCATGGCCGAAATCGCGCTCGAAATCGAGGCGATGGCGGTTCGGGGAAGCCAGGTGGCGCTGGAGTTCGCATCGAGCGCTCGCGGGCTGAGCCATCCGCAGGACGCGCAGCTCGTCGTTGACCGCCATCTCGCGCCGGACGAATCGCGCGACGTCGCCCGCGAAGCGCTGGCGCAGCTCGACCCGCGGCTCACCGTGACGGAGGCGGAGCGCCCGACGGAGCCGCCCGAAGCGTATGCGACCGAGCGCACGCCACTGGTCAAGCGGCTGCTCGCGCTGAGCGGCCACCCGCCCGGCGATTCGTCGTCGGTCGGCGACTTCAACTTCCTCGCCACCGTCGCGCCGACCGCCATCCTTGGCCCCGAGGGCGGCAACCTGCACGCGCCGGAGGAGTGGGTCTCGCTGGCGTCGTTGCGGAGGGTTTACGAACTCTACCTGCAATTCCTGCGCGATGGCTGAGGGGGCCGCCGCAGCCGCTAAAATCCCCCGCCGTTCGCACCGCGTGAAGCCGAAGCTGGCGCTGGCGATGGCGCTGCTGCTGCCGTTGGCGGGCTGCCTGCACGAGTCGCAGCTGGGGCCGTTCGACTGCGCTCCCTCGACAGGGGCGTGCCGCTACGAAATCCTGCGTGGCGACCCGTACAGTGAGCTGCTGCTCGAAATCAGCTATGTGCAGGGCAACGCCCCCGACAGCGCGGCGCTCGACCTGCTCGAGCGCCGCATCTCGGAGACGACCGGGAAGTCGACGGTCTCCAACAAACAGCACGCGTTCAGTAGCGACGACGACTCCTACACGCTCGAGGAGGTCGTCGCGCTCGAGGAGCGCGAGCGGACGCATCACAAGGGCCAGGGAACGTTCGTCATCCACCTGCTCTACCTGAACGGCGAATACGCCGACAATCCTGACGCGCTGGGGGTCGCCTACCGCGGCTCTTCAATAGTTATCTTCAAGGAGCAGGTCGAGGACGCCGCGTTCCTGTTCGTCTCGGCACAGGATATCGAGAAGGCGGTGCTGGTCCACGAGTACGGCCACCTAGTCGCGCTGGTCAATATCGGTTACGAGTCGCCGCACGACCATGAGGACGCCGACCACCCCGGCCACTCGAACAACGAGGATTCGGTGATGTACTGGGCGGTCGAGTCGGTCGATCTGGGCAACCAGCTGGCGGGCGAGCCGCCCAACCAGTTCGACAACGACGACCTCGATGACTTGCGCCGCATGCGCGAAGGCAAGCTGTGACGCCGCGGCTTGCTTGGGGCCTCGCGCTTGGGTGGATGGCGCTGATTGCACTGCTGAGCCACCAGTCGGCGGTCGCCGGTCCGGCGACCGCATTGGGGCTGCCGCTGGCGGACAAGCTGGACCACCTGGCTGAGTTCGCGCTGCTCGGTGCGCTGCTGCGGAATGCGGTCGCGCGCCACCATCCGCTGCCGGTCGTCGCGCCGGCGCTCTTCGTGCTCGCGCTTGGCGCCAGCTACGGCGCGCTCGACGAGCTGCACCAGTCGCTGGTGCCGGGACGCAGCGCCGAGCTGGGTGACTGGCTGGCCGATGCGGTGGGGGTCGCGCTCGGCAGCTTTGCTTTCAGTCGTTACGAATAGCCGCGCAGCCGCGCGACGACCCACTCGCGGTCGAGCGTCGCGAGGAAGAAGCCGAGACGCGGCCCGCGCGACTGGCCGAGGAGTGCGCGGTAAACCAGCGCGAAGAGCGTCTTTGCGTCGCGCCCGCTCGCCTCCTGCGCCGCGTAAAACAGGTCGTGCAGCGGCTGCGGCTGCCACTCCGCTTCCGTGAGCAGCTCCGCCAGCGTGGCGAGCGCGTCGCGCTCGCCACTCTTGAGTTTGAGCTGCGGCGGCCGCTCCTGCAGCGTGAAGCGCACCGCGTCGGGCGCCGGGCCGGCGAGCCAGTTCTCGAGGCACTCCAGCCGTCGCGCCAGCCATTCGCGGTCGGCGGCGGAGACGTCGCCCAGTTCGCCCGTCTGCTGCAGCGTCTCGACCACGCCGTCGAGGTCGGGGCGCGACTGGGCGAGGGTCACGAGGTGGCGATACGCGACCGTGGGCAGCGCTTCCGGAATCGCCGCGACCTGCGACAGCTCCCACGCGCGGGCGTTGTCGTTTCTCTCGTTGCTGGTGTCGCCGGCGAAGCGCGCCTGCCCGGCGCGGTCATAGTCGTCGACGAGGTTGAGCACCCCCATTCCGGGGTCGAAGTCGATGTGCCGCTGCGGCTGCGGCTTCAGCACCAGCCAGCGCAGCGCTTCGGGCGGGGCGATGCGCAGCATTTCGGCGGCAGAGACGGCCACGCCGGTGGAGGAGTGCATCGCTCCGGCGCCCTTGAGGTGAATCCACTCGTAGACGAGATGGTCGGGCGCGCTGCCGCCATAGATGGCTTCGATGATTTCGCGACCGGTATCAAAACTGCCGCCGCGGGTGGCGTGGTCCTTGCCGAACGCTTCGAAGGTGACGCCGAGCCAGCTCCATTTGGCAGGCCAGTCGAGTCGCCACGGCAGCTTCCCTTCGCCCTTTGCGAGGTTGTTGCGTACCGTCTCGCCCGCGGCGTTCTCGAACTCGAGCGTGGGCCACTCGCACTTCGTGACGCGCCCCTCGACCAGGCGTCCGTCGCTATCACGACAGGTCCACGGGAACCAGTCGCGCGGCAGCTGTCGCCCGCTGACGCGCTCGAGGATTTCGCGCGCCTCCGCCACGTTCTCGACCGCGAGGCGGGTGCAGTCGGCGAAGCGCCCTTCGCGGTAGGCGGCGTGGTTGTCGACCACCCGCGGCGTGACTCCCACTTCGCGCAGCGCTTCGAAGAACGGCTCGAGGAAGTAGTCGGCGTAGCTGCCGCCCCCTTCCGGGGCGGGGATTTCCGCCAGCGGATGCCCGACCCACTCGCCGTAGCTCTCATCGAGGAACGGGTAGACCCTGCGCAGTGGGTCGGCCGTGTCCGCCACGTAGACCAGCTCCGCCTCGCCGCCCGCGTCGCGCACCGCGCGCGCCACCGCGTCCGCCGTCAGGATTTCGCGCATGCTGCCGACGTGGATGGGTCCCGACGGCGTGATTCCCGACGAGATTACGTGGCGCTTCCCGCGCTCGAGCAGCCGCGCGGCGGCAACGTCCGCCCAGTGCATTCAGGTGCCGACGGGCCGCGCGCGGACCAGCGCACGCAGCGGCACGCCGTCCAGTTCATTCTCGGCCCGCTTGTTGATAACTACAATCACCAGCACCGGCTCGCCCCCTTCCTGCTTGACGAACTCGATAACCTCGCGCGAGGTGGCGCCGCTGCTGACGACGTCGTCGATGATTACCACTGCCTTGTCCTTGAGGCCGGCGAAGTTGGACGCGAAGTCGATGGAGGTATCCTCCCGCGACGGCCGTACCATCGCGAAGTCAACCTCGAGCAGCTCCGAAATGAGCGTGCCGAGCGGTACCCCGTTAGCCATCACGCCGGCAATCACCTCGACATCGAAGTCGTGCTTCTCCTGTTCCTCGAGGATGATGTCGGCCATGATTTCGGCGATGGCGCGCATCCGGAAGCCGGAAACGCCAATCGAGCGCCAGCCCGCCTTGACGTCGGCCGGCGGCCGCTCCCCCGGTTCCGACGCCTGCTTTGCCAGCAGCCATTCGACCGTCGCCCGCGACAGGTGCAGCTCCTGGCAGATTTCGCGCGTCGAGAGTCCTTTCTCGCGTAACTCGTTGGCGCGTTCGGACAGAGTCTCTATCGACACGCGCTTCGACCCGCTTCGCCACTATTAAAGTCTATCCTGCTATATATCGGCGGTGCCGGCCAGACCGCACTCGCCGCACCTGACCTTCTGCGCCCGCCCCAGCTTCGGCACCTTCATCCGCGCCCCGCAGCCGGGGCAGGCGATGGTCACCGTCCCGGTCGCGACCGGCTTCACCTTCAGCGGTACACCGCCCGCTGGAGGTGTGACGGGTGGCGGCGGCGGCAAGCCGCCGCCGAACGGCAGGTCGATATCGAGGTAGAAAACCGCGCCGACCGCCCCGGCCAGCAGCAGCAGCGCCGCAGCCGCTAGGCCGAGCGTGCGCGTATCGAACGGCAGGTCGAGCGCGAAGCCGCCGCTATCGCCTCCGCCGGCCGGCAGCGCGTAGCTGGCGAGCACGTCGCCGCTATTGGTGACGACGCGTCCGCCGCCGAACTGCACGCCGCTCGCGCCGGCGTCGCTGATGGTGCTCGCGAGCAGCTTGCCGCCAGCCGAGAGCAGCAGCAGGTCGGGCTCGCCCAGCCCCCAGCCGGCGACCGCGACGCGGCTGTCAGAAACGGCGAGCGCCGGCCCAATCAGCGTTGCCTCCAGCTCGAACTCCCATGCCGGCTCGCTCGAGTCGGGGGTGAAACCGGTCACCACCTGCGACGAGCTACCGTGCAGGACCGCCGCCAGGCCACCGTCAGGCGCGAGGCCGATACCATGGACCGTGTCCTGTTCGGGGGACTCGAAGCGCCAGCTGCGCTCGCCGCCGCCGCTGAAAAGGTAGGTCGAGAGCGACCCCTGCGTCGCGAGGCAGAGGGTGCCGCCGTCGTCGGAGATTTCGAGCTGTTGTGCAGCGCCGTCGAGCGGATACGCCTGTTTCAGGCTGCCGTCGTTGCGCAGCACCACATAGAGCTTGGCCTTGCCGGCCACGGCGATATAGTCGCTGCTCATTTCCAGCAGCGCCGTTGCGTTGAGGCCGCGTCGCACCTCGTCACGCTGTTCTTCCGAGTAGTCGAATTCGCTGTCCGGGAATTCCCATTTCAGTCGGACGTCGTCCTTGTTCAGGAACCACCAGAGCCGGACGTTGCCGCTATCGTAAGCAGCGGCGTAGTAGTCGCCGGAGGGCGAAATGGCGGCCGCCAGCGGAATTTCGCCCGCGAAGTCGTGGTGCGAGAGCGGCCCTCCTGTCCGGTCGTAGAGCGTCAGGAACTTGCCCGAGATTGCGACGAAGCGTTCGCCGTCGGCCGAGATAGCCACGTCATCGATGGGGTTTTCGTCAAGCTGCTCGCTCTCCGCCTCCGTTTCGCCCGGTGCGAAGAGCAGCAGGTTGCCGCCCACGTCGCCACTAACAGTCACGCCGGTTTCGGTGGCGACGTCCCACGCCGTGATGGTGCGGCCGACATCCTGCTCGACCGGCGCACCGAAAGCGCTCGCGAATGGCGCCAGCAATAGCAGTGCCAGCAGGAGGACTCCCCGTTTCACGCCGCGCCACCGAGGACGGGTCTATAAGCTTCCGGGGGTTGAACCTTTAATAGGGGGCGCTCGTGCGCGAATTCCTACTATGGCACTCTGGCAGGGACGTTCAAAACGCAAGTCGACCGGCGGCCGCCGCCGCCCCCACCGCGGCAAGCGCCGCGCCGAAATCGGGCGCGAGCTACAGCTGACCCGCGTTGGTGAGCGGAGACAGAAGTTCGCCCGTGCTCGCGGCGGCACCCGCAAGGTGCGGCTGCTGCGCGACGAAATCGCGACAGTCACCGACACCGCCAAGGGAAAGACCACGCAGTCGAAAATCCTTGAGGTCATCGAGAACTCGGCCAACCCGCACTATGTGCGGCAGAATATAGTTACCCGCGGCGCGGTCATCGAAACCGAGGCGGGCCGCGCCCGCGTCACCTCGCGGCCGGGACAGCACGGCGCCATCAGCGCGGTCCTGATAGCCGACTGAAATGGGTGACCGGCGGCCGCTCGTCATCTACCCCGAATATTTTGATAGCCGGCTGGCGCGTTCCGCCGGCCGCCGCCTGCCGGTCGCCGAGTGCGTCAAGTCCCCCACGACCGAGGAACTGGCGGCGCTCGCGAAAGGCATGGGGCTGGCGCCGAAGGCAGAAGAAGCAAGCCATCCCGGGCACTGGGCCGCCGGGCGGGGTCGCCTGCGGCTTGCCTACGGTGGCGCGAAGGTGGAGCTGCTGCACCAGCTCGGCGCAAAGCTCAAGGCCGCGCGGCGCACCGACTGAATCGGTGCGCCGCTACCACGGCACCTGTTTCACGCCAAGTTTGTAGCCGAGGATATTGACGCTGCGGTGCAGGATGGGGGTGACGATGATGAGGGTGATGATGGGAATCGGACTTTCCAGAAACCAGCTTCCAAGCCAGTCTCCTCCGAACAGTCCTGTCAGGACCAGCGCACCGATTATGAAATCATACATGTCGAGCAGCGGCGACTTGGAACCGCGCTCCTGTCCTTGCCGTCGCTTCAGGAACGAGGCAGCCATGTCGCCCGCCAGTGCGCCGAAGGCGAGCAGGAAGAAGATGAGGTAGGGTGAGGAACCCCACGAGACATAGCCGCTGAAGAAACTTGCGCCTGCGGTCATTTGCAGGTGACCCACCAGCAGGCCTCCAAGCGTCCCTCCAATAAGCCCGCGCCAGGTTTTCCCGTCACCCAGGATGCGTCGTCCATCATTCCAGTTGCGACCATCATCTATAGGTGGCCCACCACCAACTATGGAAGCGATGGTGTTAGCAAGGTAAGCAGGCAGCATGAGCCAGACTGTGACTAGAACTAGCCCCAATGGAGCGAGCGCCACTTCGGCCATTACTCCTCCAGCCTCCGCTTCAGCTCCTCAATCACCGCCACCGGCGTCGGCTCGACGCCGTTGAGGTGCGCCAGCTCGACCGAGACCGTGTCGCCCAGCTGCACCAGCGAGAGCCAGCGTGCCAGCGGGCTTTCGCCGCGCGCCCGGCACTCGATGACCGGGACGTCGCGCCACGCCGCCGCGCGCGTCGCTTTCCAGCGCGCCGCAACGCGGGCCGGTTCTTCGGGCTCGCGCAGCGCGACGACGGCCGCGTTCGGAGGCGGGGCGGCCCAGCCGACAATCTCGTTGTGGTCCAGCTCTGGCAGTGCGTGGTGCACCGCCAATTGCTTGGCGTTCTCGGCGAACTGGCAGCGCCAGCGGTAAGCCACCGTCGCGAGGCCGCCGGCGCCGTAGATGAACGGCAGCTTGCCGGCGAGCTGCGATGCAATCGCGGTGGGGCTGGCGGCGTCGGCATTCTCGCCAGTGGCGCCGAGCACTTCCCCCGCTTCGGCGAGCTGCGCCGCAATCCCGGTAATCGGCAACCGGCGCAGCAGCGGCACCAGCAGCAGCGGCAGCGCAGCGCGCGGCTGGTGGCCCGGCTCGACGGTGGTCACGGGCGCGCCATGCTCCCGCGCCAGCGCGCCGAGACGGCCGCCGGTGGTAATCGCTTCCCACTTGCAGCCCAGCTCAATGGCGCGCTCGACGCCCGAGAGCGTCTCGGCGGTGTTACCCGAATACGAAACCGCGATGAGTCGCTCGTTCCCGTCAGCCCACGCCGGCAGCCCGTAGTCGCTCCAGGCGCGGACGCGCAGCCCGCCGCACCTCTCCGCGAGCGCCTGCGCCAGCCGCCCGGTGATACCGGAGCCGCCCATGCCAGAGACGATAACGCTGCTCGCAGCAAGTGGGTGCGCGCCGTCGCTGGCGGCGGTCGCGGCGGCGAACAGCGCGCCAAAGTGTGCCACGTCAGTTTCGATTGAATTAGTAGCTGCCACACGCCTCCAGCCAGCCCAAGGCTTTAATCACATCGGTTACCGACGATAATATCACCAAAGGTTTATTAAACGGGGATTCCGTCGAGGAGTACCTCCCCCGAGGAGGACGAAGTGAGATGATGGCTATGAAACCAGAAGAATCGAACGCGAACGGCGGCCGCCGTATGCTTGTTGCGCTCATAGCGGGTGCACTGCTCTTCACCTCGCTGGCGCTGACCAGCACAGTGAGTGCAGCCTCGCCGATTACTCTGGCTTCCAGTGCCTCCACGGGCAATGTCCTTGCGGGCGAATCGGTGACCTTCACCCTGACACTCACCAGTAGCGACAGCACCTACAACTACCAGACAGTCAAGCTCTATGGCAGCTGGCTGTCCGGCACGGACTGGCCCTATGTCTTCGAAGATTCCTCTGGAAACGAGCTTACCGGCCAGTCAATCGACGTGGCCAAGGGCGGCACCGCTACGGCCTACCTGAGCGTTTACTGCCTTGGAGCATGTACTGGTGGTACCTCGAACACCATAACGGTCTACGGCAAGAGTGACCCCCGCTACATGACAGTGGACGGGGATGACAATGCTGGTGACCCGGCAAGCTCCAGTAATGCAACTAACTCTATTGATATCGTCGTAACCGCAGTCAATGCCTACACCGTTGACGTGACAGCAGAATCAACCTCGGCGGCCAGCAGCAACAAGGTATACCAGGGTGAAACGACGGTCTGGCGCTACACGGTAACCAACACTGGTTGGAATGACGACACCTATGATTTTTCGGTTTCAACCACGGCCAACGGCTGGACCCTGACTACCGGGCTGAGCAATGGCCTTGAAGTCAAGGGCCAGAGCAATACTGTCGCAACCCACAGCCATACTGGCGAGATGACCATCACACCCTTCGCGGGTGCCTCGCCCGGAACCTACACCGTGACGATTTCCGCGACTTCGAGTAATGGTGCTTCCGACAGCGCTACGATTTCCGTAGTTCTCCCGGAACCGGACCTCGAAATCAAGGCGACCGACATTTCATTCTCGCACACTTCAGCCTGGATCACCGCTCGCGGCAATTCACAACTTGTGACGATAACTGCCAAGGTGCGGAACAACGGTGGTGATGTGGACACCGCTGGGAACAGCGCCACGAACGTGGATGTCTGGTTCACTGTCGATGGCTCAACTGTCGGCACGGTCCAGTATGTGAGTTCACTCGGCCACGGCGATGAAGAGACTGTATCAGTCAGCTACAAACCCAACCGTCCTCACAGCGACAGCGAAACCGGCCTGCCGGTGAAGGTAATGGTTGACCAGTATAACAACCTCGATGGCAGCAAACCCGAAGACAAGGCTATCAAGGAGAGCGATGAGACCAACAACGAGGCTTCGACCACTTTCAAGGTGGTGCGTATCAAGACTGCGAACCCGTCATTCTACCTCGGTTTCACCGCGTTGACCGCGTCGGTTGGCGCGGCGGTGCTGCTCTCGCGCTATTACCGCAGCGAAGACGAAGAGTAGGCTGCGGGAGGCGATGAAGAAGGCGCTCAGCAGCCCCGATCTGCGGGCACTTGTTGAGGGCTGGCAGTCGCTGGTTGGTGCGCGTGTCGAGCAAGTCCAGCGCCCCGCGGCCAACTTGCTGCACTTCAAGCTGCGCCATCGCCAGCGAGGGACGCTGCACTTGCTGGTCGACCTGCAGGGCTGGGCCTGGCTGGGTGACGCCCCGGCCGGCGCCCCGACGACAGGCGGCTTCGTCACCGAGTTGCGGCGGCATATTCGCAAGGCTCGAATCGAGTCGATAGGGCAGCTGGGCGCCGACCGCATTCTGGAGCTGCGCTTCGCAGCGGGCGATCGACGGCCGGTGCTGCTGCTCGAGCTGTTCCACCGTGGCAACGCGCTGCTCTGCGAGGATGGCGTTATCGTGCAGGCGCTGCGGCGACAGCAGTTCCGCCACCGCACGCTGGTGCCCGGCCAGGCGTACCAGCCGCCGCCGTCGCCCAGCGACCCCTTTGCGGCGAGCGAGGTGCAGTTCGCTGAACAGCTGTCGGCGTCGAAGCGCGAGCTGGTGCCGGCGCTGGCGGTGGAGTGCAATCTGGGCGGGGACCTCGCCGAAACCGCTGCGCGTGGCCTTACAGGGACGCGCGCCGCGGCGCTGCCCACCGCGACTATCGCCGAACTCTGGCAGCGCGTTCGCACTCTGCTCGATGGTGAGCGACAGCCCGCCATCCATTATCGTGACGGCGAACCGGTGACGGTCTCGCCGTTTTCGCTCGAAGGGTTCGACGAACACCGCGACTTCGAGAGCCTCGACGCAGCGATTGCCGCCTTCCGCGAGCTGCGGCCTGTGCCAGTGGAAGAACCGGACGCCGACGAGCGCCGCGAAGCAAAGCAGCGCGAGGCGGCGGCGCAGTTCGATGCCGAGGCGGCGCAGTTGCGGAACGACGGCGAGCTGCTGTTCACGCACGCCGCTGTGGTGGCCGAGGCGCTGGCAACGGGCGAGCCCGACCACCGCGGCCGGCTGAAAATTGCGTTGGAGGGGCGCGAGCTGGAGCTGGAGGCGGAGCTCCCGGCCGAGTCAAACGCTTCGCGGCTCTTCGACGCCGCGAAGCGGCTGGAGCGCAAGGCGCAGCGCGCGCGCGAACTGGCGACAGCACCGCGACCGCGTCAGCGCAAGCTCACCACCCCGGCCGGGCCGCAGGAATGGTTCGAGCGCTACCGCTGGTTCATCGCTTCCAGCGGCGAAATCGCGGTCGCAGGCCGCGACGCGACCTCGAACGACCGCATCGTCAAGCGCTACCTCAAGGCGGGCGACCGCTACGCGCACGCCGATATCCACGGCGCGCCCAGCGTTGTCGTGAAGCATGGCACGGAGCCGCCGTCGGCGGCGGCGATGGATGAGGCATGCCGTTTCAGCCTCGCCTGCTCGCGCGCCTGGGCCGCCGGCGTCGCCTCCGGGCACGCCTACTGGGTCAAGAGCGACCAGGTTTCGAAGACGCCGCCAGCGGGCGAGTTCCTGCCCAAGGGAGCGTTCATGGTCCGCGGCCGCCGCAAGTGGCACCGCAACCTGCCGGTCGAGCTGGCGCTCGGTGAAATCGAGCGCGACGGTGCGCTGAAGCTGATGGCCGGCCCGCCCGCCGCGGTGCAAGCGCACGCCAGCCGTTGGATTACATTGAAGCCCGGCTTCACCGAACGTAAGCCGCTGGTGGCGCAGCTTGCCAGCGCTTTCGGACAGTCCCGCGAGGCAGTCGAGAAGCTGCTGCCGGGCGGGGGTTACGAGATAATTTCTCTGCACGATGTGAATATAAAATAATTATTGTGTATATCCTAGTGCGAGGGTGGTGCGGGGGGCCGGATTTGAACCGGCGTACCTCTAAAGGACCAGGCCCTCAACCTGGCGCAATTGGCCATGCTATGCGACCCCCGCTCAGGCTGCCGCTTTAAGGCTGGCAACGAACTCGGCGCAGTGCGAATCGAGTGTTTTAAGGGCTTGCTCCAGCGCCAGTCTGGCGCTCACGGCGCCGTTGGTCTCGAACTCGAAGAGGTAGTGGTCGGGCAGGGTCTCGACCTCGATAGCTTCTTCGGCCTTGGGATCGTCATGGAACTGCCGCAGGTTGCGGATGGCGTGGTACGCCTTTGCAGGGTCCTTGAGGAGTTGCGCCTTGCCGCTCTTCCTGAAGCCCCCGGTGCCAGCGGTCTTGACCAGTTCCTTGGCGCGGCTGCCGCTGATTTTCACGGTCTGTGCTTCGTAGAACCGGGGCGCGACGACCGCCTGCCATTTGGCGTGTCGGGAGCCAGTGCCGATGATGGCGCGAGCGTAGACCAGGATAGCCTGCCCTTCGCCCAGCTTGACGATGGGGATGTGTGGGTCGGAAATCGCGAGTGACTTGTCGCCGTTGACAGGTTCAAGGTCGCCAGAGTAGACTGTGCAGGGTCCCTGCTTGTGGAGTGAATACATTATTTCTGGTTGCTGGTCCGGGTCGTCAAGCGCTGCGCCGAAAGCGGCGATGGTCGCTGCGTCGGTCGGGACCGGGAGCATTCCAAGTCGGTGCGCGACGATTTCGTTGAACATGGCACTGATAGATTCATACTCGCGCTCCTCGCCTTCTTCATCGGTCCAGGAGCCGAGCGCCCCCATGTGGAAGTCAACCTCGTGGATTCCGAGGCAGGGCACCATTGCAACCAGCGAACGGCGCAGTGAGTTGAGGAACGAGTAGTTGACCTCCTCGAACTCTAGCAGGGCGTAATCGTCGCGAATTTCCCTGACGTTAAGCTTCATCAGACCCTCCGTCCGCGGCGTCCGCCCTTGGGTTTGCCGCCATCGTGCGGAACCGGCGTGACGTCGTCGATGCGCGTAATCAGGATGCCAGCACGCGTTAACGCCCGGATGGCCGCCTGCGCTCCTGGCCCGGGATTGCCGCCCCGCTTGCCGCCAGCGCCGCGCAGCCGTACCTGTACTTGCTCGATGCCGCGCTCCTTGAGGGTGTCAGCGACCTGGTTGGCTGCCAGCATCGCCGCATGGGGGCGCGACTCCTCGCGCTGAGCCCGTACGACCATGCCGCCAGAGCACTTGGCGATGGTCTCCGCGCCCGTGGCGTCGGTGACTGTGATAATGACGTTATTGTGAGACGCAAAGATGTGGGCTACGGCCCAGCGTTCGCGGCTCATTTCTTCTCCTCGCTGGCGGTTCCTGGGGTTGTCTCGGCAGCTTTCTCAGCTGCTGCTTCTTTAGCCTTTACAGCGGATTTTTCCTTCTTTTCAGCAGCAGGCTTCTTTGCCTTTGGCTGCGCCTCGTCTGGCGAGGATTTTTCCGGCTTCTCATCGGAGGTTTTCGCCTTTTCTTTCACTGCGGGCGCCTCTTCCTCAGTCGGTTCCGTGTCGAAGTCTGCGCCAGTACGCGGCTTGGGCCGTACCGGATGGAGGTCACTCATGAGTGGTGAACCGCTGAAGTAGGCAATCTGCTTCTCCTGCATCCGGGTGACCAGCATGCCGGGAACTCGCGCCACGGTACCGTCTATAGTGATGTGGCCATGCGTAATCAGCTGCCGCGACTGCTTCGGTGTAGAGGCAAGTCCCTGCAGGTAAACCTGTGTTTGCAGCCGCCGGTCGAGCAGCTTCTCGACGTCCATGCGCAGCACATCCTCGAGGTTGGACCCGCGGTCAAGCAGCCCGAGCCGGTCGAGCCGGCCCAGCAGCAACCCGCGTTCTTTCTGTGCCTGCTCCGAGGCGGTGGCGGTGAGCTTTCGCGCCTGCTGTCGCATCTGCCGTACACTTGTGCTGGCTTTCCAGATTTCACGCTTGTTCTTGAGCCCATACTGGTGGACCAGCGCGCTCTCCTTCTCGATGCGCTCCTTCTGCCAGGGGTGTGATGGAGTATCGTAATGCTTGCGGGGAAATTTAGGGTCGCCCATAATTCTACTTCTTAATCTTCTTGCGACTGACGCCCAGCGCCAGGCCATGCCGTCCGTTGGAGTATGTGCGCTGGCCGCGGACCTTGTGCCCCGACGCATGTCGCACGCCTCGATAGCACTTGATTTTCTTCAGTCGATTAATGTCCTCTTCCTGTGTCATTTTCAACTCGATGCTCACCTGATGTATGTCCTCGCCAGAGTCATAATCCCGTTGCCGGTTCGTAAGCCAGGCCGGGATGCTTCCAGCGGCGGTGCGGATGGCTTCCTCCAGCCGGACGACGTCCTCGTCATCCAGTTCTCCAGCTCGGCGCGCGGGGTCAAGTTTCAGACGGGTAATCAGCGCGTTGCTGATACGCTGTCCAATGCCTTTGATGGTGGGTAGTGCATACGCCAGCTTCTGCTCTCCGGGAATGTCCGTTTCTGCAATGCGGACTATGTATTTGAATTCGCTATCTTCGGCCAAATATTCCTCCCTGAGGACTCAGGAGTTGGCGGCAGTCTAGACCCCTATTTATATGCTTTCCTTCAGGAACGCGCCCTCCCCCGTCGGGGGTGACAATTCTTTATAGCAGGGGTCCAGTCGCGCAGCCGCATGAAGAAGCTGAGCCTTCTAATCCTGTTGCTGCTGCTCATCACAGGCGCCGGCGCTGGTGCCGGTTACTGGTTCCTGGTCCTCGAGGCTGACAATGGTGATGAGGAGCAACAGGTCAACCACACCCCCACAGCCAGGATTGCGATGGAGCCGAGCGACGGCAAGGTCGGGATTGGCGAGGAGCTCTCGCTTTCGGGCCACCTTTCGAGTGATTCCGACGGTGACCCGCTGGTGTACAACTGGGATTTCGGTGACGGGAATACATCCTCGGGACTGATGACCACCCACACCTGGGAAGCAGAGGGGAGCTATTCGGTGACCCTCACTGTCAGCGACCCGGCCAATGCCACCGATTCGGATATCGTGCAGGTGACAGTTTCAAGTGGCTCGAATGTCTACACCGATGACCGCTCGGGCGACGTCCAGTGTCAGCTTACGGGCGGTAGCTGCAACTCCGAGCAGCAGCAGTTCCCGGTAGAGGCAGACACCGTACGGGTAGCGCTGGGATGGAATCTGACCGACGAGCGGACCCTTACAACTTCTGAGGTGAGCATTTCCGTCTTCAACGGCACCGGCGACGAAATTTTCAACAACACCTACAACGAAGGCAGTTTCTCTGTGGAGTTCTCTGGCGGGCAGGTTGATAGCGTCGGGGACTGGACCTGGCGCATCGAGGCTACCGCGGGCGCGATGTCCTACGAGCTCTCGATTCGTGTCGAATACTAGTCACGCTCGAGCACCAGCAGATGCCGAGTCAGCGACCCGTGCACGTACCACTCGCAGCGGTGCAGCTCGCTGAAGCCCGCCTGCGGCAGCAGCGCCGGGTCCGGCAATGCCAGCACCAGTCGCCCGCCGGCCGGTAGCGCCTCCGCGCACGCCGTGCTGAAGCGCGCGAGCAGCTTCCCGAGCGGCTCGCGCGCGGTCGATGCGGAGCGGCCGTAGGGCGGGTCGGTCGCGATTGCTCCCGGCCGCACGCGCTGCACCACGGCGGCGGCGTCGCCCTGCTCGACCTCGGCGGCGAAGCCGAAATGCCGTAAATTTTCGCGCGTCGCAGCGACCATCTCGCCATCGACGTCGCTGCCGCTTGCCGTGAGGCCACAGTCGGCTGCCTCAATCAGCAGCCCGCCGGTGCCGCAGAACGGGTCGAGCAGCTGTCCGTCGCCCGACGGGAGCGCGAGGTTGACCATAGCGCGCGCCAGCCGTGGCGGCAGCGAGACCGGCGCGAAACGTGGCCGCCGGTTGAGGTGGTGCTCGAGGCAGCGGCGGTAGCCGGTCGGCTCGCGCTCGAGCATGAGCTCGAGCGCATCGCCCTGAAAAACGCGCACCGTGATTTCGGGCTGCTCAAGGTCGACGCGCCCGGTCTCTGCCAGCGTGGTACCGAGCTGCTGGTTGACCGCCTGCGGCTCAAGCGGCCCGGGCGAGCAGCGGACCGCGAAGCGCGCATCGCCCAAGTCAATGGCGACCGCGGCGGTTTCCAGCTCTGCGAGCGAGCCAGCGGCGACGAGTTCGCCGCCGCTGCGCACCATCCCCAGCCGCGCCAGCAAGCCGGTTGGCGGCGGCTGCGCCAGCGTGCAGCGCAGCCGTAGCCCGCCTGTCTCCGCGAAGACGGGCGCGCAGCCGGCCGCCGACAGCAACTCTGCGAGTTCGGCGCGCGCCAGTTGCGGCTGCTCGCCACCCAGTTCGAAGACCCACTTGCCCGCCATATGGCGCGAGCGGCCGGCTTCATATATGGGTCGCGAAGGTGCCGCGCCGTGTTCTTCAGGCTGGGGCGATTGCTGGGACCGGTCTATTCGCTCTACCAGAAACGGCTGGTGCGCAACCTGCGGAAAGGACCGCTGCCGCACCATCTGGCGGTCATCATGGACGGCAACCGCCGCTTCGCCGAGCAACTGGGGCTGGCGCCGTTCGAAGGCCACCTGCGCGGGCGGGGCAAGCTGGAAGAGATGATGGAGTGGTGCCAGGAACTGGGTATCCGCGTGCTGACGGTCTACGCCTTTTCGACCGAGAACCTCGACCGCCCGAAGGCAGAGCTTGAGACGCTGATGGACCTTTTTGCCGACGCGTTCCGGCAAGTGGGTGACGACCCCCGCATCCACGGCAGCCGCGTCCGCGTCTGCGCGCTGGGTCACCGCGAGCTGCTGCCGGAGCGGGTGCGCGACGCGATTGCGTACGCCGAGGAGCGGACGGCGCAGTACGAGGATTATCGCTACAACATCGCTGTCGCCTACGGCGGGCGGCAGGAAATCATCCAGGCCGTGCGGCAGCTGGCGCGGAAGGTGCAGGCGGGCGAACTGGGGCCCGACGAGATTGATACCGAGATGGTCTCAAAGCATCTCTATACCGGTGACCTGCCCGACCCCGACCTGATTCTGCGCACCTCGGGCGAGGAGCGCGTCTCCAATTTCCTGCTGTGGCAGCTCGCCTACTCCGAGTTCTACTTCGCCGATGTCTACTGGCCGGCGCTGCGCAAGGTGGACTTCCTGCGCGCCATCCGCGCCTACCAGCAGCGGCAACGGCGGCGCGGCCGCTGAACACGCTTATTAGCTGTGCCGGCCTGCCGGCGGCGATGCTCGACCGCGCCGCACGGCTACCGCTCGAACGCCCGCGCGAGATTGTCGTGGTAACCATCGTGATTACCCTGCTGCTGGCGCCATTCCTGCAGGATGTTTCCTTCAGCACCGACGTCGAGGCGTTCCTGCCGGATTCTCCGGCGGTCGCTGACCACGAACGGACCGAGGAGCTGTTCGGGCAGGAATCCAAGGTGGCGCAGCTCTACCTTGTGCCCTCTGCCGGCCGGAACAATGTCCTGACGATGCCGGCGTTGCTGGAGATGCTCGACCTGCACCAGCGAGTGGAGCGGACTCCGGGCGTCACCAACGTAGTTTCGGTGGCTGGCTTCTTCGACCGGGCGCTCGCTGATGGAGGCCGGTCGCTTGATTCGGTGAGTCAGGACGCCTGCCCCTGGGAGCAGGTGCATGATTCGCTAGGGTCGCTTGAGGGAGGGAACTATTCGGTCGCTGACGTCGATTTCGTGACCGACGTACTGGTCCACCGTGACCTCGACTGGACCGGCTTCTGGTTCCCCGAAGAGGGCGCCTGCCGGCCCGGACCTAACGCGACCGCGGCGCTCATCCTGGCCTACATGGAACCGGGGCTTGACAACGGGCAGAAGAAGCAGGTGGGCATCGAGCTTCGCGAACTGGCGACGGAGTGGAACGACTACGCGACCGAACTGGAGGCGGAGCCGTTCTCGGTGGACCTGCTGGCGCATGAC
>CAYMDK010000004.1:96158-101695 GCA_964389465.1 uncultured archaeon
CTACGCGACCGAACTGGAGGCGGAGCCGTTCTCGGTGGACCTGCTGGCGCATGACGTAGATGAGTCGACGCGCCTCACCAACCTGATGATGGGGGTCGGGATGCTGGTGATGACAGTGCTGCTGCTCTGGTTCAGCTTCCGCCACTGGTCATATGTCCTGATACCGTTGTCGACGCTGACGCTGGCGGTCGTCTGGACTTTTGCCTTTACCGGGCTGGCCGGAATCCAGCTGACTGCGATTGACGTGGCGGTGATGCCGCTGGTTGTTGGCCTTGGTATTGACTTCTCGGTCCACCTTAGCCGGCGCTATCAGGAGGAACTGCATCTGGGTCGCTCGATTTCCGGCGCGATGGAAGTCTCGCTACAGCATACCGGGCGCGCGCTGACACTGGCAATGCTGACGACCGTGATTGCGTTCCTCTCCGGCATCACGGCCGGGGTGGGGCCGGTGCGGGACTTCAGTCTTATCTGTGCTTTCGGCATTACTGCCGCGTTCCTGCTGACGGTCTTCTTCCACTCGGCACTGCGTTTCTGGCTCGACTCGCGCGGAGCAACCCCTGCCGCGCTGCACGACACCCCGGAAATGGTCGAGGCGACCATTGCCCGGGCGGCGATGGCCGTTGAGCAGCGCCCGCTCACAATTCTGGCTGTGGTTGCGGTGATTACACTCGTGGCACTGGCGGGGGCGACCAAGCTAGATACCTCCTTCTCAATCGAGGATTTCCTCTCGGACAATCTGCCAATCATGGATACAGCCAGTTCCATCCGGACAGATTTCCGTGGTGCCAGTTATGCCCAGTCGCAAATCCTGATTGAGGGCAATCTTACCTACCGCGAATTCCTCGATGACTTGAGCCGGCTGCAATTTGGTGATGGGACGGGTGACTATGGTTTTGTCGATGATACCTATATAATCCAGGTGGGCGCCGAACCGCGGGCTGATTCAATTCAGACGCTGGTGCAGACTGCGATTGACGCAGAGTCCTATTCGGTTTCCAGCGGAAGTAACCTGACTCATGAGTGGCAGGCAACGGTCCCCTTCACGCTCCCCGTCCGTGAAACAATGCAGGTTGCCTGGACAACCGATCGCCCCGGCACGCCATCACTACTGACGCTCGAGGTGAGCATTACCTGGCTCAACGCAACTGGAATGCAGAGCGGTACGACTAGTTATCAGGCCGATGCCTGGAGCAGCTCACCGACTGCTGACAGCTTCGTCTTTACGGCTACTATCCCCGAAACCGCCGAGCGAGCCCACCTGCGTTTTACACATGTCAACGACACGCGCGAAGACTCACTAGTCGAGAACATCGAGGTTCGCAGCGGTGTTTTCCTCTTCGTCCAGTCTCTGCGCCACAGTTTCAACCTGACGCATGAAGCAGTCAGTTTCAGCCAGACCAGCGACCGCGATATCAGGGAACTTTTCGATTACTTGTGGCAGCGCGACCTTGATGTGGCGGACGTCTTCCTCGGCACCACCTATGCCGAGCAGGCGCGGCAGCTCCTGCACCGTGACGCTGCCGGCGTGTATGACGCGGCGGTGGTCCGTGTCTTTGTCGGGCCGACGCGCAACAACGAGCTGGACAACGAGGGGCTGGAGCAATTGCTGGTGCAACTGCACGAAGATGTCCCGGATGACGGTTTCCCCGGCGCCGAGGTATCCTTCACCGGAGGGCATATCCTGACGATTACGACGGTCAACGCCATCCAGAATACTCAGCTCGCCTCGACACTGGTAGCGCTATTTCTGGCGGCGGTACTACTGGTCGGTATCTATCGCCATGCGGGACTGGGGCTGCTCAATATCCTGCCGGTAATCCTGGCCGCCATCTGGATTATGGGCACGATGACGGTGCTGGGAATCACGCTCAACGTGATGACTGTAATGGTTACCGCGCTCACGGTGGGCCTGGGTATTGACTACGCCATCCACATCGTCGAACGGTACCGCGAAGAATCGCAGCACCGGAGTGAGCAGGCGGCGCTGGAAAACACGATTCACCAGACCGGCGCGGCGCTGCTGATTTCGGGTCTGACGACCGTAGCCGGTTTCGGGGTGCTGCTATTGAGCCCGATGCCGCTAGTGCGCAATTTCGGCATCATCACTGCTGCGACCATTGTCTATTCGGTCGTTATCGCCATCCTGGTGCTGCCCAGCCTGATATGGGCCGGTAACCGGCTCAGCGAGTGGGTCAGCCAGCAGCGGGCTGGCTGACTTCGCGCTGCCGCTGCCGCTTCTCCCACAACTCGCGCGCCAGCTGGCGCATGTCCTCGACCGAGTCAGACTCGTCGACGATTTCCACACCCAGCAGCGTTTCGACCGCGTCCTCGAGTGTGATGAGCCCTTGCGTCGTCCCGTATTCATCGACGACAAGGAAGGCATGTTCGCGCCGGGCGATGAACTCGTCGAGCAGGTCGGCGACGCTGTCGTCCGGCCCTACGCTGTGCAGTGGCTGTAGGAGCTCGTCTAGCGGGAATTCGCCGCCCTCCCCAGCATAGAGTTCCATCAGTTTGCTGCGCAGAACGAAACCGACGATATCGTCCAGCCCGGAGTCGGTGACCGGGATGCGCGAGAAGGGGAGCGGCGAATGCGCCTCGACCACTTCCGCCACGGTCTGCGACTGCTGGAAGGTGAGCATCACCGTGCTGGGAGTCATGACGTCCTCGGCGTGGATGTTGTCGAGTGTCAGCAGGTTGCGAATCACGCGCGTCTCCCCTTTGTCGAGCGTCCCCTGATCCTCGCCCATCTCCGCGACGGCAATCACTTCCTCGCGTGTCATTTCAGCCTGTGTGCCGTTGGTCGAGATTGAGC
Organism: uncultured archaeon; assembly: GCA_964389465.1. GTDB lineage: Archaea > Thermoplasmatota > Poseidoniia > MGIII > CG-Epi1 > UBA8886. Next base: position 98,971 of record CAYMDK010000004.1, read on the forward strand.
GTGAAAATTTCTGCAGGATTATGACTGCCGGCCAGGTTAGCAGGACCATCCAGCGGATGGCGTGCGCAGCTGGCGTCGCCAGCTGGCGCCAGTAGGTGGCGCCGATGGTTTTCGGGATGATTTCCGAAAATATCAGGATGAGCAGTGTCATGACAATCGAGGCTGCTGCCAGCCAGTTGCCCCCGGTCTCGTAGAATTGCGCCCCAACCCCGGCCGCGCCGACGGTGTGGGCGACGGTGTTCAGCGTCAGGATGGCCGCCAGCGGTGCGTCGATTTCCTCCTTGAAGTGGCGCAGTAGCATACCGCTGCTGCGCCCTTCCCGGGCCAGTTTCTCGATGTAGGACCAGTTGGCGGAGAGCAGCACCGCCTCGAGCAGTGAGCAGAGGAACGAGATTCCCAGCGCAAGTAGCAGGAAAAATGTTACTTGAGGCCATGATACTGTCGCCAGTTCCGCTTCCAGCACTCTATCGCCTCTTCGCAGGAGTTTTCCTGCGACTGGTGTCGAATCGTTCTCGATTATTCAATTGGGGTTTCCTCGAGGCACGCTCCCGAAGGATATGCCATAGCTGATAAGTTTGGGTTCGTCAGTCTCGACACAGGAACGCTTTCAGCTCCTCCTGGACACAGTCAAGCAGTGAAGTGCTTCCATTCCACTTCTCGTCAACCAGGTAACTGTAACTCTCGCGCATTTCTTCGACGACACCCTGCAACTCCTGTCCGAGTCCTGCCGGCGGCGTGCCGGAAATGATGCCCGCCAGCATCAGCGGACTTGAGCGCTGTAGCGTTACGTTGAGGTCGCCGGCGCGCAGGTGTTCGAGCAATCCGTCGCGTGTCGAGAAAGAGTCGCCCACGAAGTCGCTGACGGCGGTCAGCATCGAGCCCACGATTTCACTGTCAACCGACTGGTTTTCCTGCAGCGACGCGTGTGCCAGGAGTCGTCCATCGTCGAACAGCAGGAACAGTTCCTGTAGCTGCCAGTCGAGGTCTCCGTCCTCCTCCATCAGGAACTCCGACGGTTACAGGTATATAAAAGGGCGACTCAGCGTGATGACGACCAGTAGTGGATGAATTCAGCCAGATCGCCCCGGATGTCGCCGAGGCTGCTGGTATCGCCGTTCCAGCTGCGGCCGATTACGTAGCCATATTCGCCCCACAACTCGTCGAGGTATTCCTTCATCAGCGTACCGAAATCGTCGGGCGCAGTTCCTGAAATGACTCCCGCCAGATAGAGCGGCTCCCGTCGCTGGACGTAGAGGTTGATGTTACCATACTTCAGGTTTTCAAGACTGCCTTTGTCATCAGCTCGAAACGAGTCCTTGATGAAGTCGCCGATGGCGGTAAGCATCGAGCTGACGATTTCCGAATCGACCGTCCGCGAACCGTGCAGTGTCGAGTGCGAAATCAGGCGGCCGTCATCGTAAATCAGGAACAGCTCCTGAATCTTGAATGGAAACAGTCGCGCCAGCGGGTTCCGCGATGCGCGCAGCTCCTCCAGCGCCGCTCCGCCCCCGGACGCGGCCGCGACGCCGCGCGGTCGCGTCAGCAGCGTGTCGACGAAGCCGTCCATGTCTCGTCGCAACTCCCGCGAGGTGAGCGCGCCAAGATACTGCCGCGCCAGCCCGAACAGGATAATCGTGTAGCAGAGGCCGGTCGAGAAGGGAAACGAAACAAACAGGTAGGCGAGCAGCGCCGCGCCCCCGAAGGCGAGCGGCCGCAGCAGGCTGCTCCCGTAGCGGTAGCTGATGGCGACAATCAGCAGCAGTTGCAGCACCACCGCCACCGCCATCACGCGGCCGTCGGCCCATTGCGGAGCCGTGGCGAGGCTGATTTCGCCCTCGCCCGGGTCGTAGCTGGCACTGCTCGTGGCCGGTAACAGCCCGCCCATCCACCCGCCGGTTGGCAGCCGCAGATGGTCGAGCACGAACCTGTCGGTCGCCAGTTGCGCGTCTGGCGGGTAGTGGATGGTGAGCCCGAGCCACATCCCGCTAGCGTTCTCCAGCTGAGTCGCGAACATCAGCGGGTGCATCGGCTCGCCGGGGTCGAGCCGGAACTCGAACCCCAGCTCAACCAGCCCCCGCTTGGTGCTGAAGCTGCTGACCTCGGCTTCCGCGACTGCCCCGCTGCCGAGGATGGCTCCCGCCAGCACCGCGCTGGAATTTCCCTCCGGCATTGGCGCGGTAAGGTAGCGCAGGACCGCCTCCGAGGCATTGCTTTCCGAGAGTGAGAAATTTTTGTCGGCGTAGTGTGCTCGCAGCGTGGGCCAGTCCAGCGCTTCGGGCGGATCGGGGCCGCCGTCCCACGCCAGTTGCAGGAGCGCCGTACCTTCAGCGGGGCTGGAAAAGTCGAGCTCCAGTGCCAGCGCCTCCTCCTCCTTGGCGGCCGCCGGGGTGGCGACCAGCAGCAGCGCCAGCATCAGGATTCCCGCGATTGCCCGCACGGACCCGGCCTGACGAGTCGGTTTTAAACATTTGGCGTTTTGGCGAAACCGCTTTTATCCCCCTCTGCTACGGCGCGGCATGGCCCGGTTCCCGGAAGCGGAGGCGCGACTTTTCAACAAGAAAATCTGCATGCGCTGCAACGCCCGCAACGCCGCCAAGGCAATTCGCTGTCGCAAGTGCAACTCGAGCGACCTTCGAAGCAAGGCGCGCGAGTCGCGCGGGAAGTAGGCCGGCGCGCTGCTCGTCGGGGCGGGCGACCAGTTAATTAGCGCGCACATTCGGGGGCG